>NZ_FMYB01000004.1 GCF_900104155.1 Butyrivibrio sp. INlla16 | reverse complement strand
GCTTCTTTTATAGTCGCGCTCTTTAAGTATGCCTGTGTTGACAAATTCCTCAAGAGTAATTCCAAATGCTTTTTTTACTTCGTCATCAAGATCATAGAAATCAAATCCAAGGTTGTTGGCAAGCACTTTGCCAGTAGAGCTTTTGCCTATATTTGATATGCCAAATAAAAGAATGTTCATAAAAACCGCCTTTCTTAACATATTATAGCATATTCCATTAGATTACACTATACATAAAATACAAAATATTGACAAAAAAATACCGCATGCCACAAGGGCTTGCGGATGATTTATAATCTATTCAACTTCTGAACTCGGGAGGTGTTGCGGAGGTTATGGATAACCCGCTTATTAAGAAATATCAGCATATTCAGTATGCAAATATGTTTGATAAGATTGAGCCTGCCTGGTTTGAAATAAATCATAAATAATAAAGATTTGCTTTATACAAGATATATTTTTATAGTTAATGAAAAAGTGATATAATATATACGGAATATATTCAATTTGTCGCTTTGTATCATACACAGGACGATGCTTATGAATAGGATCAAAGATAGCAAAGGAATAGCGCGTACAGTAGCACTTTTTGCACTTATTGCACTGGTGCTTATCACGATAATTGCTATTAGGATCGTTCGCATTAAGGCTGAAGAAACCAAGAGGAATATGGATGATACAATAGTTGTCTCTGCGGAGAGAGAAGCGCTGATCAATTATCTTCAGGATGATTCTCTTACGGACACTGTGGCGATATTTGATATTGATACGAAAAAGTTCATAGAACCTGCACAAGCTAAGCTGACGATTGAACCCTATGGTAATTCTAAAGAAAACCTGGGGAAATATCTTCAAATAAAATTTGGAAAAGATCATAGTATCTCTTCTAAATGGGTTGCGCCTTAACACTTTTTGATTTGGTTATACCAGGAGGGGGATATGCCAAAGAAGAGAATAGGTGACCTGCTTATTGAGCGAGGTCTGATTACTGAAAAAGAGCTTCAGTATGCTTTGGATATCCAGAAGCAGACACACGAGAAGCTCGGTGAAGTATTAATGAACAACAAAATAGTTACTCCGGACAATATCGCAAAGACACTTGCGGTTCAGCTCGAAGTAGACTATATAGACCTGGGAACAGTAAACATTCCGCAGGAGATGGCGAAGCTTGTGCTTAGAAACACAGCTAAGCAGAACCACCTTGTTCCGGTCCAAAGACAGGGGGACACACTCTTTGTAGCAATGGATGACCCCTTGAATTACTATGCTCTTGATGACGTGCGAAAAGCAACCAATCTTAAGATTGTGCCGCTTATTGCGACCAATGAAGCGGTTGAGAGAGCGATCAATACCCTGTACGGCAATGAGAACGCCAAGCAGGCGATTGCCGATTATAAGAAAGAGCTTGGAATCCAGGATAAGGAGACAGAAACATCACTCTCCAATTTTGATTTCGTAATAACATCTAATGCAATCAGTGGTGATGGGGAAGGTGCGCCTGTCATCCGTCTGGTCAATTCGATCATTGAGCGTGCTGTAGCTGAGCGCGCGTCAGATATTCACTTAGAACCCAGAGAACAACATATGGATGTCCGTATGCGTATTGATGGCATACTAAGGGATATTCTCAAAGTGCCGAAGGACGTAACCGTATCGGTTATCGCCCGTATTAAAACCATGTCCGGAATGGACGTCGCAGAAAAAAGAATTCCTCAGGATGGCAGATTCGCAGTCAGCGTTCTTGGCAAAAGCATTGATATGCGTGTATCCACGCTTCCGATTGCGTGGGGTGAAAAGATAGTTTGCCGTCTTCTTGATAAATCCAACACTGAAATTGATAGAGAAATGCTGGGACTGAGCCCGGAAGATACGGAAAAATACGAAAAGCTCATCCATTACAGAAATGGTGTATTACTTCTCGTAGGACCTACAGGATCAGGTAAAACTACGACCATGTACGCGATGTTAAACGAGCTGAATACCAGAGATGTCAATCTGGTAACACTGGAGGATCCTATCGAGTATAACCTTGAAGGATTAAACCAGGTACAGGTTAATGCGAAGACAAATATGAGCTTTGCAAACGGTCTTAGAGCAATCCTTCGTCAGGATCCGGATATAGTATCCGTAGGTGAGATACGTGACGGAGAGACAGCGGAGATAGCCTTGAGGGCAGCGCTCACCGGACGTTTCGTTATGAGTACAATTCATACCAATGATGCGATTGGCGCAATTGACAGACTTGAGGATATCGGCATAGAGCCCTATCTGATCTCAGCAACCTTAAGAGGCGTTATTTCGCAGAGACTGGTAAGGCGTGTTTGTCCGTATTGTGCAGAGGAATACGACCCTCAACAGGAAGAGATAGAGAAGCTTGGCGTGAAAATCGAGCCCGGCACCAAGTTTAAATTCGGAAGGGGTTGCCAGCACTGCTTCAATACAGGTTACTCAGGACGAATCGGCGTTTTCGAGATCATGATGATAACTCCGGAAGTAAGAGAACTCATCTATTCAAAAGCCGGAAGAGGCGAGATTGAAAAGGCGCTAAAAAAGGAGGGTACAGGTTTCGTATCTCTGAGGGAAGCCGGAGCCAGACTGGTTATTGACGGAGTGACAACCACCTACGAAGTAATGCGTGTAGTTAATGAAAATGATTGAGGTACATGCCTATGATGACGATTGAAGAACTGGTAACAAAGGCAAAAGCTGACGGAGCATCCGATATACATGTTATTTGCGGCCTTCCTCCGAAATACAGAGTAGGCGGAGACCTCGAAAATATGGCAGATATGCCGGTCACTAAGGAAGAATGTCTGAGTCTGGCAAAAAGGCTTGCAGGATCGGAAGAAGCCTTCGAGGAACTGATGACAACAGGTGAGCTTGATGCTGCTGATACCTTCGCAGATAACAGATGCAGAATACATCTTTTTAAGCAGCAGGGAGTACCTTCTCTTGCACTCAGAATCCTTTCGGAACATATTCCTGAGCTTTCAACGCTGGGACTTCCACTGGCAGTTCTGGATCTTCCCAAGCTCCATAAGGGAATAGTACTTGTAACCGGTGAAACAGGTTCCGGTAAGTCAACGACACTTGCTGCAATACTGGATAATATCAACCATCATTACAGAAGACATATTGTCACGCTGGAAGACCCGGTGGAGTACATGTATAAGCCCGATCTGTGTGCGATAAATCAAAGAGAAGTCGGTAAAGATACACAGAGTTTTGCAATGGGCCTTAGAGCATCCCTTCGAGAGGATCCCAACGTAATCCTCATAGGTGAGATGCGTGACAGGGATACGATAGAAACAGCTATAACAGCTGCAGAGACAGGCCATCTTGTGTTCGGAACGCTTCATACAGGAAGTGCTGCCGATTCCATAGACCGTATGGTGCAGGTATTCCCGGAGGCTGCGCAGCAGCAGATAAGGCTTCAGCTGTCAATGGTACTGCAGGCTGTTCTTACGCAGCAGCTTATTCAGAAAAAGGGCGGTGGAAGAGCCCTTGCTTCCGAGTACATGATAGTAACCGATGCCATCAGAAATCTTATAAGAACAGGCAATACTCCTCAGATAGCAAATGCGGTTGCTACGAGCGCCGAGCTTGGAGGTCAGACCATGGATCAGTCAATCATAATGCTCGTAAGAAAAGGGCTTATAACAAGGGAAAATGCATTGCATTATGCTGTAAACAAAGATTTTGTTACCAGAAACATGAATTAGTGTTAGAGGGGAAACATGAACAGCTATAAATACACGGCGCTTACGTCCTCAGGTGAGAAAATTGATGGGATGCTTGAAGCAATTGATCAGCTTGAAGCTACGGCAAAGATTAGGCAGCAGTACGATGTCATAGTCTCCATAAAAGAGATACATGATAAAAGTATCGAACTGCCGGAATTTCTGGGAGCTGATATCGGCGGAAAGAAGCTGGATCCCAAAGCCTTTACTATGATGTGCAGCCAGTTTGCAACCATTCTTTCGGCAGGAATACCGATATCGAGGACTGTAAAGCTCATAAGGGATAAAACTACAAATAAGTCTCTTAAAAACATGCTTACTAAAGTCTTTGAAGACGTTGAAGCAGGAAGAGCGCTGTCTGCAGCCTTTAATGAGCATGGTGGAGATATGCTTCCGGCTACCTTTTGTGAAACACTCAGGGCCGGTGAAGAGGCAGGTGACCTTGCCGGATCCTTTGACTCTATATACAAACACTTCGACAAGCAGACGAAGATGGGAGCAAAGGTCAGAAGTGCTATGGCATATCCCTTATTTGTGCTTTGCGTAGCTGTAGTGGTTGTAATGATTCTTATGGTAAAAGTAGTGCCGACATTTACTGCGATATTTGAGGAACTTGATACTGAGCTTCCGTTGATAACAAGGGCACTTATCGGAATATCCAACTTTTTCAGCAAGTATATTTTGGTGATAGTAATAGTTATTGCCGTGATAATAATTGGCGTTTTGTTATTTAAAAGGACTCCCTCCGGTGCAAGGAAGATGTCGGAGATACAGCTAAAACTTCCTGTTCTTGGGAATATAGCAGAGCTTAATGCGGCAAGTCTTTTTGCAAATACAATGGCTACAATGATAGGCTCAGGTCTTCCTGTAACCAAGTCCGTAAGTATTACTTCAAGAGTTATGACCAATGAAGTATACAAGCAAGAGATAGCCAACATGGTAGGAAAAATAGAGGAAGGACGGACGGTAGTTGATTCCATGCGTGATAGCGGAGTTATGCCGGATATCCTAACAGACATGGTGGGTGTCGGAGAAGAGACCGGTGAGATGAAACACACCATGGACGTAGTTGCAAAATACTATGACAGCGAACTGGAACAGGCAGTTGCAAAAGCAATAGCGATGCTTGAACCTGCGCTGCTTATCTTCATAGCTGTTGTAGCCGGATTTATAGTAATAGCAATTTATATGGCAATGTTTACGATGTATCAGGGGATGTGATTTGGCAGAGCATATATATTACTTGGTATGCATATCTGTATTTGGATTGTTTTTTGGATCCTTTTTGAATTGCATGTCCATGAGAATTGTAAGAAAAGAGGATTTTGTAAAAGGAAGAAGCCACTGCATGAATTGCGGGCATGAGCTTTACGCACTTGATCTGATACCGGTTCTTAGCTTTGTAATAAGCGGAGGAAAATGCAGATATTGCGGAAAGAAGATATCGATAAGGTATCCGCTTACGGAGCTTACGTTTATGATCTTGTCCGCAATACTGTTTTTGCACACAGGTCCAGATTGGATTTTATTTTGCAAAGAATGGATCCTTGTCGGTTGTCTGTTTTCAATCGCCATGGTGGATCTGGAGTCATTCGAGATTCCGGATATGCTTATTGTGACGGCACTTATTAGCTGGATAGGCTTTTCAATACTTGAGCTTATACTTGGCATATGCAGTATTAAGTACATTGTGTTCAGGCTTCTTGCAGGTTTCATCTTAGGGGCATCGACACTGATCATAAGCCTTGTGATGGACAGGATCCTTAAAAAGGACAGTCTTGGAGGCGGAGATATTAAGCTCTTTGCGCTACTTGGATTATATCTTGGCCTTGCAGGCTCCTATGAACTAATAATTTTGTCCTGCATTTTGGGACTTATATTTGCATTTTTAAGAAAAGCAATTGTTCCGGAGGCATCAAAGGAGTTTCCCTTTGGACCTTCGATAGCAATGGCGGCATATATAGTACTAATCATTGGAGATACCATAACATCCTGGTACTTTAAGCTGTTATGAGAGGGGAGAACTGATGGCAAACAATCAGGGCATATTAGGAATAAGTGTTTCACATGGAATACTGGCAATGACCTTGATGAAAGGCGATATAATACGCAAATCTTTCTGGGAAGAGATACCCTCAAATATTGTTGAGGATAATAAAATCCTTTCACAGAACCTTTTTGCCGAATTCCTTAAGGAGCAGATGAAGGATAAAGGAATTAAGTGCAAAAATGCTGCGTATGTAATTGCGGACAACGATATTTTTGTTCGTAAGATTTCCATGCCAAGCATCGATGATGAACAGCTGCGCTATAACATTCCCTATGAGTTTAAGGACTTTATCAAGGGAGAGCTGAACCAGTACGTATTCGATTATGTAAAAAGAAAAAATCCGGATAATGAAGATAATCTGAAAGTGGATCTTCTTGCATATGCAGTTCCTTTAGAGCTTCTTAATAGCCTTAGAGAAACACTTAAAATGGCGGGACTCAGGCTTGTAAAGGCGCTTCCCGAGACCTCGGTATATGAAGCAATGCTGGGTGCCCTGGGTGACGAGGAAGAGGTCACAAAGGAAAGGTGCTTTTTGGATATTGGACGCCGCGTCATAAGAATGATGATATTTAAAAACGGCGAATTTAAGCTCTCCCATACGATTGACATCGGGGAGAATGCAATAATTCAGGCACTTGCTGATGATATGAATGTCGATTCCCACCTGGCTCTTACTTATCTTAGGCAGAATTATAACGATTGTAACCAGATGGATGCCGCAGTAAATGCATATAAAGATATTTCCATAGAGATCATGAAGGGACTGAATTTCTATGAAATGTCGGATATGACATCGAGGCTTGGCGAGGCGGTTATATGTGGTACCGGTGCTCTGACGGAGCCGCTGGTAGAGATGCTCAAAAAGCGTATCGATAAAAACGTTCAGACTATGGATGAGCTGTATCCTAAGTACAGCAAGGATAAAACAATAAATGTAACCTACAGCTCGGTCGGAATACTTTTAAGCGATGCTTTGGGAGTAGAGACCAATAGCAACTTGGCGGCTGCGGGTACAAAGAAAAAGAAAAACATTTGGGCAATACTTGGAGTAATAGCAGCGGCAATACTTGTTCTGGCGGTAGTCTTTAAGTTTACATTGCTGGATAAGATAAACCTTCTTCTGATAGAAAGGAGCAGGGCAGCTG
This sequence comes from Butyrivibrio sp. INlla16, assembly GCF_900104155.1. GTDB lineage: Bacteria > Bacillota > Clostridia > Lachnospirales > Lachnospiraceae > Butyrivibrio. The sequence goes on along the minus strand of NZ_FMYB01000004.1, from coordinate 159,709 downwards.
CCTTGCAGGAGCAGGTATCCGGTATAAGTTCCCTTATTGATGGTGCGGGAGATCTGCAAAATGAGTATTACCATTACACCTGGGATACGATGAACGCTGAAGAGCGAAGCAGAATAAGCAGAGTTGATGCGGCACAGCTTGTCGATCTTATAGGACACCAGAATATGAAGGTCACCTATATGGATCTTGTGAAGGGTGTAATGACAATTAACTTAAAAGCAAAGAGCCTGGAGGCTGTCAGCAAGCTGACGATGGAGATCAATGATCAGGAAATAGTTGAAAGCTGTTCGGTTGTATCTGCCCAAACCATCGAAGATGATGATAGGACGGAAGAAATTGAGTCAGGGGTAGATGCTGAAATAAAAGTGCATTTGGTAACAGAGTCTTCTGAAGAGGAATAAAAAAGTGAATATACTGAATAGAGCTTTTACGAAAACTGAAAAGATACTTCTGGTATTGTTGTTTCTTGTGATTATTGCAGCATCTTATTATCTGTTTGTCCTGACTCCGATTGAGAATGCGATTACTTCTTCCAAGCAGGAACAAAACGCACTTACTACGGAGCTTGCTGCAACAAAGAACAAGATTGACAGTATGCAGGCCATGACAGAGGATATCGAGGCAAATAAGAATTCTAAGCTGAGCTATCTGCCAAGTTACAACGCAGGAAAGCAGGAACTTGATTTCCTCCATGACACTCTTGACAGGACACAGGATTATACAGTGAGATTTACAAATCTTACGAGAGAAGGTGACCTGATAAGAAGAGAGTGGGAGATGAGTTTTACTGTAAACAGCTTTGCTGCTGCAGAGAAAATAATAGAGAAGCTTGAGGGATCTGAAAACAGATGCCTAATAAATGACATGGTGGTAACACCAAGGCAGCTTGGAACAAATTTAAATGACGATGAAGTGACAGTAAGGCTTACCGGAACATTTTATGAAACCATGCATGACGGAACTCCCGACAAGGAGCTTCCTGAGGATTCGCTTAAAGAATGAAATTATTGGAATTACTTAGAAAAAAGAATAATGACCGAGGAGCTTCCATTGTGGTGGCACTCGTTGTATTCATAATCTGTTCTTTTATTTCGCTCGCAATCGTAAATTCAGCATTTTTAAATGCGAGAAGGACTGTTGAGGAGAAGAAAGAAGAGATCGCGTATGCGGCAACAACCAAGGCTATGGATCTGATTCGCGAGTGCATAGAGAGTGATGCCACTTACAGATATGAAGAGGGAGTTAGTGCTTCGCTTACGCCGGCAACGGGCGAACCAATAATAAAGGGATTCAAGGATGAGCTCGGAGAGACTGTAAAAACTATGGCAGAATCGGTAGCGGGTAGCGGCGCTAAGACAAGCAAGGATATAACCTTTGTAAGTGACGGAGTTAATGATAAATTGCATGGAACGCTCAAGGGAAGAATAACCATGTATCCGAGCTATACGATTAGCGTGGATGTCTGGATAGATGGCGGAGATGTGGATTATCCCCTGACACTTACGATTCCCGGATCATCGGAACTTGTGAAGGAAGATGTATATGGTACAAAAACCGATACGGGAAGCTATACAACAAAAGATGTGAAGTATATCTCCTGGTCCAAGACCGGAATGTACGTAACCGGAAAGAAACTGGATTCATAAAGGTAAAGATCACATGCAGGGTACTATCAGAAAAAAGCTGAATAATAAAGGAGAATCACTGGCGGAGACACTGGTGGCACTCTTAATTGCGGCTTTGGCACTGATGATGCTGCCCGGTGCGATAGCAGCAGCAACACGCGCAGATCTGGCCGCCAGGGAAGAATCTGTGTATTACGAAGATTCCGGTTCAAGTACGGGATATGACAACGGAGTTAGTGTTGACAGTTTCACAATAAATTAGTTAGTAGTTTGCAGGATGAGAGCTATAAAAGGACTGATCGGACAAATTCATAAAAAGGTAAAGAAAAGCGGCAGCAAAGGTTTTTCGCTGGCGGAGATGCTGTTTGCGGTTTTGATACTGCTCCTTGCGTCGCAGCTGATTGCAGAGTCGATGAGACTTGCATCGGCACACTATAAAAGTTATACCAATATCGCTCATGCACAGATGATAATGTCCACGCTTACGGATTTTGTCAGATCTGAGATCACGACAGCAAGTGAAATAGATGATACAAACGGAATTACATTTTTGGACGGAAGCGGCCTTATTGGCGGGCGATGCAAGATTGTGGATGGGGATACGCTGTATCTGCAAAGCATAAAGGAACCTGACAGAAAGTATTATCCGATAGTGGGTATGGAAGGTTCGGGTCCGCATGATTATGCAGAGGAGCTTAAGTTAGATATAACATTTCAAAAGGAAGGAACGGGGCCAACGGATACGGATCCATATTGGAGATTTAACTTAAGCATTAAAATAGCCGATAAAAAAGGTAAAGAATTGGCTAAAGGTAATTATGATATCGAAGTACCCGGAGAGGTAAAAGATAACTAGACTTACGGCTTTTCTTTAGCAATAAATAGATTTTCAGAGGGGTGAAAAAAGTAAATATTATGAATAGTACCAAAAAAGGCAGAAACAGAGCCACATCGGGGTTCAGTATCGCAGAATTATTAATAGCTGTCGGTATACTGCTGATTTTATTGGCAGTAGGAGTTATTGCGGGCAGAACAATAATATTGAATGTTAGACAGTCTCACAGTGATAAAAGGGCGCAGGCTGTCTATTATGCTGCGCAAAGCAGAATGATGGAGCTCTTTGTAACTTCGGAAAAAACCGAGGCAGAAATCCAGCAAAACGGCAAAACTGTAACCGTATCGGTTGTAGATGAGCTTTACAACGGTAATACATTTTCGTATGGCGGTAAAGACCTTGCCTATGTTACTTCAGATGATGCTGGCAATATAGTGTTTGAGGACAAAAGTCTTTCGACAATGCTTGGCGGCAGCGGTTTAATCATTGAGTATGATCCCCTTAGTCTTGACGTATATTCTGTCATAATATGTGACAATTTTGGGAAGGCCGGAACTTCTCTGGCAGGACTCACAGCTCAGGGTGAGGGAGCATCCGTTCGCGGATCCGCGCAGGACAGAATCAGGGACTACAAGGGTTATGTTGGTTATTATGCCGAGGGAAATGCAAATGTCCTGGGCGCAAAAGTAGATGGCGGTCTTCAGGCAGGCGCATGGATTGTCAACGGACGAGATCTCCTTGGTATAGTAAAGATTACAGTCGACAAAGAAACGAAAGACAAACTGACAAATCTTTCCTTTAAGCTCACTGTAAGAGGACCGGAGTCCTCCGGGCAGTATGCGGAGCTCGATCTTTCTGCACAGGATATAGTCTGGCAGAATTATCAGGGCGGACCGGACAATAACTACCTTGATATGACAGGCAGTGCAGTAGGCGCCGGACAGCGTTATACCACCCATAGCGGAGAACTTGATTCAGCGTGGTTTGGGGATGTCACAGCATCAAACGAGACCTATGGTCTCATCGGATATATAAAATTAGATTCACTTGATAAGGATTATCATTTTAAAGATCTGCTTGCATCAGCAACTGCCACAAGTAATTCTGTTGGTACAATCAGTCCCGGAAATGATATAAGCCTGTCTTTCAAGGTATGGGATTCTGATTCAGCTGAGGGCATATCAGAGCAGACAAGAAGTGCAAGTGCTGTTTCCAATATTGAGAACAGTCTGTTTGCTGATTTTGATGAGATAGGTTCCTGCAGCGCCGCAGAGATTATTTATCCCAGGCATCTCCAGAATCTTGATTATGAATATTCAGAAGTTACAGCTGCGGCTGCTGACGGTGCATCCGGCGGTAACTCAGGTATTGCTGCTGTTTTGGAGGAAGATATTGACTGGGATGAGACCGCGAATCTGTTTAATGGAGCGGTCAGAAACTTCACCCCGATTTCCAATGACGAACTTATTTCATTTACAGGTGAGAGATTTACGGGGACATCGCTGCCTACAGACACAGAGCTCCAGGCTTTAATTATTACTTCAGCTGACAGCGTTGATCCGGACAGGGCAGTCGAAACCGATAATGGTAAAGATACTCCCACAGACAATAAATATCACGTAATAGAAGGCTTACATGTAGATACAGCTGACACAACGTATCCAATAGTCGGTACAGATAAAAATGCAGGCCTTTTTGGCGACCAATCAAATGCTGTTATTGCAAATCTGGTTATAAGGGATTTTGCAATCACAAATACTGCTGCAGACAGTGCAACAGGCATGCTTGCAGGAAAGCTTACAGGAGCAACTGTCAAAAATGTATTTGCATATAACAGAACTGTAGAAGGCGCAGAGCCTGGAGCTGATACCAGAATTCTTACAGGTGCAGGAAGCACAGGCGGACTGATAGGATCCCTTGAAGGCGGCCTTGTTGATGCATGCGTTGTCAAAAATATTGAAGTGAGCTCAACCGCAGATGCGGGCGGATTCGCAGGAGCAATGAATGGTAGCGAAGTTCGAAACGTGCTCGTATATAACGAAGCGGCATATGACAACAACATTATTATAAACGGCACCGGAAACGCCGGCGGTTTTATAGGCAAAACCGAAGGCGGAAGCGTAACCGGATGCGGTACTGCGATGTATGTTGAGGGTGGTACGTCAGCCGGAGGATTTATCGGTAATTCGAGCGGAACTACCATAGACTGCTGCTACGCAGGAGGACATACTTCAGATGGCGGTAAGTACGGCAATGCGGAGGATCATGCAACTCCCGGAAGAATAAATGTGCTTGCAAGCGGTGACGCAGGCGGCTTTATCGGATTATCAGGCGGTGACACCATAACTAACAGCTATTCGACCTGCTCTGCAAAGGGATCGACAAGAGGTGGCTTTATTGGCAATTCTTCAGGTGGAAGTGCCACTAATTGCTATGCAACCGGAATGGTAGTATTTGAAGGAGATTCTGCGGGCGTTGCTGCAGGCGGATTTATCGGAAGCGGCTCGATTACTTCCTCCGGAGATTACTACTTCGAGATCATCAACAGGGTTGATGATGAATACGTTCTGGGAATAGGCGGAACTGATGAAAATCCTGATGGAATCAAGGCACTTGATAGTGTAAAGGAAGCAGATGATATTCCTGACACATCAGCTTATACCTACAATAATAGTGTGATGGTTTCACAGACTCAGTATGCTGCAAGAAAAGAGCATACTCAGAAATATGATGATGGTCTTCCGAGTGATTTTGCCATGAAATTTGTTTATGAACTGGCAAACGGGGATGCTGCGTATGATGATACAGGTGATCCGCTGTTCTTTGTATACGAACATCACGGTGACTGGCCAAGACCTGAGACCAATATCCAAAATAGTGTAAGTAATAACCTGGGAGCATTTAATAAGACAAATAATGGCGGTGAGATACCGTCTCCTTATGATGCAATCACTGCAAGAGCAAGTGATCTGAATAGTCCCTGGTATGTCAGAACATTGGCAGAAGCAGTAATAACAGAGCCGATAGCAGATGAATCTATCATAGATGAACCCATAATGGGAGTTTCGGAAGAGGTACTGGGAAGCCCTGAGGACGTTCCGTATATTGAACCTGAGGCTGCTAATGAGCCTGAATATGTCGAAGAACCCGTTCAGGAACCCGAAGAGCCTGAATATTACGAGGAACCGGCTCAGGAAGAGTATCAGGAAGAACCTGCTGCTGAGGAACAGCCTGAGGAGAATGCAGCAGAGCAGGAATCCTATCCGGAAGCGGAGGAAAGCAGTTACTCAGAGGCAGAAGAACAACCTTCAGAAGAGCCGGTCTATGAAGAAGAACAGGCTCCTGAGCAAAATGAAGGTGCAGAAAGCAGTGAAAATGTTGCACCTGAAGAGGAGCAGGCTCCGGCAGAAGAAGTCCCGGCTGAGAATACTGAAGAGACAGAAAACACAGAAAACACTGAAAATATTGAAAATACAGAAAATACGGAAAATACTGAGGGAGTTACGGAAGAACCTGTAGAGGATACAAAAGAGACTGAGGAAGAAGAGGAAAAAGAAGAAAAGGAGAAAGAAGAGGAAGAAGAGGAAGAGACTTACGGAGAATATTCACTTGAAGATGAAGAGCACGGCATAACCATTCATTTTGGCGCCGATGCTAAAATTCCAAAGGGAGCAGAGGTTCAGATTGTTGATATAGTTCAGGATAGCGAAGACTATGACTATGATCAGCTTACTTCTGATGCAGCAGAGGCCGTGGAATTGTCGCCCGAAGAGGTTGCAAGCTTTAAGGCTATCGACATCAGCATAATGAAGGATGGCAAGGAGATTCAGCCCCAGGCACCCGTATATGTCGAGATTAAGGCAGAAAAGCTTTATCCCAATAATGAGCTGTTTGTTGATGATGTGATATCCGCGGTTCACATGGATGAGGATGAGCCTCAGGTAATTGAGGCCTCCGTAACTAACGAAACTTTAGAGGAAGAGCAGACAGAGGAAAATCCTGCCACGAATGAAGCTGCTGACACAGTAGGTTTTGAGACAGAAGGATTCTCGGTTTATATACTGGTTCAGCCGCTTTTACAGAAGCAGGTTAAGGCATCAGATGGAAATGTATATGAAATAACAGTTGACTATGATAATGCTTCCGGAATTCCTGCAGGTGCAGAGCTTGTTGTAGAAGAGATAGCTGAAGGCTCCGAGGAGTATCAGAACTATATGGAAGAGTGTGTAGGTGAACTCGATTCCTCTGACGAGGATATCTGGTTTGCACATGCTTTTGATATCTATTTCCTTGATCCTGAGACTGAAGAGCACTACCAGCCCTCTAAGGATGTTTCGGTGTCTGTACAGCTTATGCAGGATGACGTGAATGAAGACAGAGAGATGTCTGTTGTTCATTTCGGAGATGAGACGGAAGTTGTAGACTGTGAAGTCCATGAAGAGACCTTGACATTCAATTCAGGAAGCTTTTCTGTATACGTGGTAATCGGACATACCGGTGAAGATGAAGTTAAGACACCCAGAGTTGAGTTCCACTTTATAGATCAGGATAATACCGATCTCGGAAGTGGGCTGTTCTCTGCTGCTCCTTATGTATTTGAGAATAAAGTTGGAACCAACCAGACAACAGAGATAATAAAGAACGGAGAAACACTTGAACCCATTAAGAATCCTCCGAATAAGCAGATTGTTGATGGTTCCGGAACAGTTGTAGAGGAGAAGTATTTCTTCGGTTGGTACATTGTTAACTTTGATTCCGAGAATGCAGGACAGATTACATATTCCTGGAGTGATGATCCGGATCAGGTAGTATTTGAAAAGCCAATTACAATCACACCTCCTACAAACGGCCTTGTTGGAGATAATGTAACATGGACCATAAATGGGGTGTCAGGTACCGGAATCCTCGAAGATGATGGATGCTGCCATGTATATCTTGTGCCAATTTATGAGGATTACTATTTTGTAAACTTCCATATAGGTGCAAAGGAAGATACAACTCTTAGAGACAGCCTGCTTGTCCGCAGGTTTGTTGTTCTTGGTAGTGATGAAAGTGTAACCATTCGTATCGGTGATGTACAGGCTACAAGTACTGATCCGACCAGAAAGGTTTTCGCCGGATGGGAGACTATTAATCCGGGTTATACAACTAAGACTTGCTACTATTCGGTTGATGCTACTACCGGAGAGGAAATTGACAGCCCCGGAAGTACCTCCGGATATTATGTGACTTTTAATAAAACCGATTTTACAAATAAGAGTTTGGATCTGTATCCTGTCTTTGCTGAAGCAAGATGGATTAATTTTAATACCGGTAAAAGCAGTAATAATGCAAAATACATACCTTCACAGTATATCCTTACCACCGATTCGGAAAACAGCTATTATATTTCTTCTTTACCGGATAGTACCGAAGCAGTAAGAAGTGGTTATAATTTCATGGGCTGGTATGCAAATGCCACGCTTGACGCTAATGGTGATATCACAAATATTGGCAGTGGTGCGATACAAATATCTAATCCTGACGGATCGCTCATTGATCAGACAGGATATGCTGCGGATGGAACAACCGTAATTTATAAAATTGAGGGAGGAAAGCTCTACCTGTACAAGGAGCTTGACGCTCTTACTTTGTATGCTCGGTGGCAGGAATACCCGGATACCACATATACAGTTATTATATGGAAGCAGAAAATAACTGACAGTAAAACTGCGACAGCAGCCCAAAAGACATACGATTACGGCGACTCCTTTACCAATGTTGCCGGTATATCATCAAGTACACTGGATCAGCTGGATCTGGCAGCATATAAGGCATACAGCGGTGGCAGCTACACAGGATTCCATTATGCAAGATGTGCTATGAGTACGGACAAGCTTGCCAGTGATGGAACTACGGTTATCAATGTCTATTATGACCGTGACCTGATGGTTATTAACTTTGTAAATCATCCAAGCGAAACAACAAATTACAGTTATACAGAGACTAATAATACTACAGGTGAACTCTATGGATATGTAGATGGGAATTATTATCAATTAACCAGAGGCAGTAGTTATACAGAGACACAATGGTATTTCATGTATGTTTACACTGCTTCCAATTCGGGGGGATATAGACTTTACACACCGACCGAAACATATGTTACTCTTAATACTGTGGGTAATAATTATCAGAGATACAATAGAAGTGATGGTAGCCCTGCCAATAATCCGTATGACGGAACCCGATATACCAGACGCGGAGGCAACTATGCAAATTATAGATATACACCCACTACGGCGACTACGGGAACTCAGTACGGTCTTGACCAGAATGGCGGATATGCAGAATTAGCAAGTACAAGTACTACGTATTACAACTGGACATATACCGATGGTCAGGGCACACATAATTATGAAGGTAAGCGTTATACAAGATCTTCTACTTCGAGTTTGCAGTGGACAGGATTGTATGGGCAGACGTTTGCTCAAAACGGATATAGCTGGGATGATGTAGCTGCATATTCTTGGAATGAGCAAAGTGGTGGTGGTGGAACTACTCAGACTATGCTGAATGCTTTCACCCAGACGGCTAATCCGTATAATCTTTACCTTAATGGCAGTTCAGGATCAAATGAAATCCGTCATTACCGACAACAGCTGGATAAAACTTATAGCCAGACCGATGTTGTAATTGCACACAGTACACAGTCACCAACCAATTTTAACTTTAATAATAAGTTTGATGGATTTACGGTTACAGCATACTCAACAAATGGTGAGGGGTTTGTATCAGGAGGAGGTACACACACTGTTACACCTGAGCAAAGGGTAAATAATTTAACGTTACCGTTCTATGTTTACCATACCAGAAATTCATACACACTTACGATGGATGTAAACTATCCGAACGATGTAGGTCTTTCATTCCCTACCGCACCAAGTACAAACAAGTATTATTCTGTTCTTTATGAAGAGTCGTTTAGTAGATTTTCCAGTACCGGAAGTGATTACTTTGCGCCGAATGTACCGAATAACTATAAGTTTGATGGCTGGTATGAGGATAAAACAGGGACAACACCGTTTGACTTTACACAGACTATGCCGGCAGCTAATAAGATAATATATGCTAAGTGGTCGCCCTTGAAGTATAGGATAATGGTTGATCCAAATGGCGGAGAGATTGACCATATTGATCACGGTGTATACAATGGTTGGTATCAGGGCTATGCGAATATTCATCCGTTCAGAGCTGATAATTCAGGATACAATAGAAGTCAGGCAACCTATATAAATGCGACTTATGGGACACTGATCAGCGAATATACTGTTGAACGAAATTATGTTCCTATAAGTGATGCAGCAGCTGCAACTTACACGGGTACGATATATCGTTATATCAACACTCAATATAATGGTAATGATGGTAGCGGACTTCCCAGTGACTTGAGAAATGCGATATATGTTACGGAAGCAGAAATAGATTCGTACTATCAGTTCTATGATGAATGGACTGTGGCAAATAGAGATGCCGGCTATACACCAGATGTAAATGTTTTAGGAAGGGATGCATGGGAAAACTTATATGTTTCTACTCAGAAATATAGGGAAAAGTATCCGGGAGAAAATTATAAATTCCTTGGATGGTATAAAGAGGGCGAAAGCATGCCCAATGATTTCTCGAAGCCTGTAAGTGGACCTTATAAATTAGTTGCAGCCTGGAGACTTGATGGTGGATATACTGTAGAGTATGATCCACAATTTACAATTCAGAGTGGCGGATCCAGTGTGATTATCAATGGTAATCTTGTTCTGTGGAGAGATCCGGAAATAACGGATTCAAACTATGCGGATGGTGCCGAAACAGAAATTCTTCAGCAACCTACGGGAATTACTGCCAATGGAAGTCAGACTGACGAGTATATTTTTAGAGGCTGGAGACTGGTCAATAAAACGGTAGGTCCGGGTGGTGCCATTGAATATACACCGATTGAGAGTAATGTTTTCTATGATCCCGGTGACAAGTTTACAATCAGGGCTGATTATGCAGATAGTGCCGGAAAAATCTATATGCAGGCTTATTACGAGGAGAGAGACGCTTCTTATAGAAGGCCTAATGTAGCAAATCTTACCCTTGATGCTAATACCGGATTCATAACTCTAGATGGTGGTACTACAGAGCTTGATACCAATACAGATCTTACAAGTACATGGAACGGAATAGGAACGGTTTCTGCTACAGTAACCACTCCTACCGGTGACACTGAGCTTGTAGAATTTGGCAATATTCAGTCAAGCGCGGAGATAGACCTTCATAAGTATGCGACTGATCTTCAGGAGGATGCTGCAGGTAATGCTCTGACAGATTCTAAAAATTACTTCGCGCATGAAAACGGATATTTCCTGCTGGGATTCGACGATAGCAGCGATGAAGGTGACTTTATAGCAAGCTATCCTGCTGATGCTGTGATTGCAGTTCAGAGAACGGATGCAAAAACCATATATGCGGTTTGGGAGCCATTGGTTTACCTTAACTTTGTAAATGATACAAATGTTGGGGATGTGACATTTGGTCTTAGTTCGCCTGACATTTCAGCGCTTCAGGTTATAAATGTCAAGAATGGAATATATGATCGTACTCCGATTACGGATATCAATCATATCACGGTAAGAGAGGGCGAAACTCTAAAACTTGCGATACCTTACGGTGCAGGAAAGAATATTAACATAACCGGAACGGATGAACTCGGTTATGGAACAATGCTGCTGTGGGAAAGCGATGCAGCTGTTAATCCGTCTATGGGATTTGTTGAAAACGGTGAGGACTTCTCATTTACGGAGACTCCTATAGTGGATCCTACCGGAATAACAGTAACCTTTACATCCAAGCAGCATGACAGGACCATAGTTCTTCATGACAATTACGGTGATGATGACACACATGAAGTATATCTCTCATTAACCGATGTGAGTACGATACTCCCGACCACTAATACCAGACTTGGATATCAGTTTATGGGTTGGGCGCGCACACCTGATGCGCAAACAGCAGAGTTCACAGCTGCAAATGATTATGAGATCACTGATCTGAATGCCTTCTTTGAAACCGAGATAATCAAGGAACTGTATGCCGTATGGGAAGCACGTGCCGAAGCACAGACAGTATATGTATACAAAAATGTACCAAGTCCGGGAGATCAGAATAAGAGCTTTATATTCAGGGTATCATTTGACGGAAGCTGCAGACGAACCAATATCGGAGGCGGGACGATTAATATTCCGGAACAATATACAACTGTTTCGCTGAAGCACGGAGAGTATATAAAGATCTTTTCAGAGAAGTATATTGGTAGTACTAGCTGGGTAGTATTTGGAACACATCCATATGTGAAATCCACAATAACAAAGTATAATTCTGCCGGTTTACAGGTTGGATCAGCACAAACTCTTGAATGGGAATATAATGGTAATGTCGAAGTAAACTATAACGACGGAGAGCTTAATTTTGAAGTTGTTGAGACTGATTACACAGGCGATTACTATGACACAACAGCTGAGGTTGCAGCAGAACTTACACAAGGCTCTATCATACCTACAGACAGAATGATAGAATGGCATGACTCCGATGCCGGTGGTACTGTAATCTATACCAACGAGAGGCAGACTATCGATGTCAAGGTTGAGAAAGAGCTGATAACCGACAGCGCTAATCCTCCTGTAACGAATTTCAACTTCACAGCATATTACACACTTAACGATGACGATTACAGACTGGATGATTTCAGTGTTACAAGTGGATCCTATTCATACATAAGAAAAGTTCCTGTAGGTTCAAAACTTGTAATAACAGAGACGAAGCTGGATGATTATGAGACGGAGGTAGAAATATCTTCATCTACAGCTGCTCTTGTTGGAACTTTCGACGAGGTAGAGAATTCGTTCACTTTTGACGTTACGAAGCAGGATGACACTACAGTTACGTTCACCAATACTCTTAAGTCGTTTGTGGTGACATTCTACAAGGTGGATGGCAATAAGGATCCCGGTGTTGAGGCCTTCTTCACACTGGCGAAGGATACCAGTACTCTGGGAACGCTGCTTTATCCTGATCAGACCACAGGTGTATTCTATCCGCGTCCGAATGCAGTGAATCCCGAGATGTATGTTGGAGAATATACACTTACGGAGACATGGGTAGAGCCAGGATTCATGCTGCTGGAGGATGATATTATTATCACCATATCCGGAAAAGACGACGGAACAATTACATCCAATAATACTGCAAATGTAAAGATCGAAGAGGAAGTTGTAAACGGTGTCAAGGAGTTCAGTATTTATATCATCAACTCAAATGGCGCAGAAGTAACCTTCAAGAAGATTGATGGTTACGGAAAGGCACTGAAGAACGAAGGGGATTCTTCCGAAGCAAGGTTTGCACTCTATAAGACATATGATGATGCACTTAATGCAGTGGTGACAGATGCCGATGAAGGAACAACCTTTGATGAGGATGATGATAAGATTGAGAAGGTAACAATCACTACCGGAACCGGATCAAATGAGGTGAAGGAGCAGAAGGCATACGCTACTCAGGATGATGAGGGTGAGGTAAAATTCGAAATTCCTGCAGGCACCTACTATATGAAGGAAGTCAAGGCTCCTGATAATTACACATTTGACTGCACTAAGTACGTGGATCTCGGAGATGGGCCGGCAGCAGGAGACGACGATGCAAAGCCGTGCATTTACAGGATTGTGGTAGGAAGTGAAGCAGCTACTGATGCTGGTATAACATTGGCGGTTGATGAAGAGTTCAGGATCCAAAGAATGAAGGATGCTACCCACGTGGACGATACTCTTGATGTTAAGGAGTATGGCATCATGAATATATCAAAGAAGCACGAGAGAATAATCCTTAAGAAGGAATCCACCGATGGATCACCTCTTGAGGGAGCAACCTTTGATATCATCAGACCTGACAGATCTTATTACAGAAAGAACCTGTCATCAGGCGCAGCAGGAGGTCTGAACATTTCCGATCTGCCATACGGATACTACTATCTGTATGAGAGTGCTGCACCTTCAGGATATGTAGGATCAGGTAAGTACTATAAGCTTACTATTGATGAAAACGGAAAGACATTATCCGCAGCAGCTGATTCAATAGAAGCACTTGAAGAATAATCAATCATAGCTAGTCCTTATAAAGGGTCTGACGACTTGAGCGTCAGGCCCTTTTTTCGCAATTAATTAAAGTACTGCAGGGATTGTAGTATAATCTCATGTAGCGGTAAGGTATGAAAAAAGGGGAGTATTAAAAGATGAGCAAAAGAAGAAGGCCCGGAAGAAAAAAGCAAAAAGCGCGTACAGTTATTTTGCTGATCGAATTAATCGTAGTAGTAATACTCGGTTTCATAGTATACAAAACTTTCAAACCGATTGATTATGTGAAGTATGCGGAAATGGTAGAGATTCCGGAATGGATTGATGTTCAGCTGATAGATGAGGGTAATCCCTCGAGAAACGGTCTTTTACTGGATGGAATAAATGATATTGTAATCCACTATGTTGGTAATCCGGGAACAACAGCGCAGCAGAACAGGGATTTTTTCAATCACGAGGATTCCGATGTCTGCTCTCATTTTGTTGTGGGAATGGAAGGTGAGATCATTATGTGTCTTCCCTTGAATGAGAGATCTGCAGCAAGTAACGACAGAAACCATGATACCATCTCCATTGAGGTGAGTCATCCCGACGATACCGGAAAGTTCACGGACGCTTCCTATGAATCACTTTTAAAGCTTACTAGATGGCTCATGAAGGAATTCGGACTAAAGAAAAATCATGTTATCAGACATTACGATGTTACCGGTAAGGAGTGTCCCAGATACTTTGTAACTCATGAGGATGCATGGGAAAAGTTTAGGGAAGACCTATAAAATTTTCATCGGGGATTCCGTTGTTGAGAGCGTTGGCACCAAGAAGAAGGATATTTTATAATTTCTTAATTGTCTCTTTTCATATGCTTAATTGAGTGCAAATAAGGCTCAGTGATAGAATTAATTTGTAAAATTGCGACCAGTATACTTGCACAAAAAGGCTTGTGAAGGGGACATAATGGAAAAGCTAAAGAGATGGCAGACTTATGTGCTTATGCTTGTCTGCATTCTCATCAACTTAATAGGAAGAGAATTTGCTTCCGCACTTCAGCTGCCCTTCTGGCTGGATGCTATCGGAACTATTATTGCGGCGATTGAGCTCGGTCCTGTAGGCGGAGCTATTTGTGGTGCAAGTCTGAATATTATTACCGCATTTGAAAATCCGATAAATCTTGCGTATGCTTTGGTATCTATTGCTATAGGAATAGCAGCAGGTATCATCTTTTCAAAATCAAGAAACTATTCCTTATTCAGAGTGCTGGCAACAGCCATGTTCTGCGGACTTTTGTCGGTGTGTATTTCGACGCCCCTAAGTCTTCATTTTTATGAGGGAAGGACGGGAAATATCTGGGGCGACGGACTGATAGACATGATATCCAGGGACGTAAATGTTCCGGTAGTATGGTCATTTCTTGGAGATGCATTTGTAAATGTTCCTGATAAGGTATTAAGTGTTCTTATCGCAACACTGTTTGTGCGCATTCATATGAGTATTACGGACAGAAGGAAAAAGACTGTTTCCGGAAGTATGCTTCTTTTGGCCCTGATACCGCTTGCTTCTCTTGTGTTTTCCATACAGGTAAAAGCTTTTGACATAAAGTCAGAATATGCAGCTGTTATCTATGATACCGATGACGGACTGGCTACGATGGAGATAAATGCGATAGCACAGACACCAGATGGGTATGTCTGGGCGGGAACCTATGCCGGGCTGTTCAGATGTGACGGAAATAAATTCGAGGAAGTTATACTTGATGAGAGAATTAGTAACGTCATGACTTTGTACGTGGATACAAAGGGATGTCTCTGGATCGGTACCAATGACAGCGGAATGGCAAAGTATAACCCCAATAATGGGGAGATCCTTTTCTATACGGTTTTTGAGGGACTGTCTTCAAATTCCATAAGGCATTTCTGTGAGGATCCTTACGGAAATATGTTTGTTGCAACAGCAACAAGACTCTGTATAGTGGGGGCAGACGGAAGGATCAAGGAATATCCGGATGAGGAGATAAACGGTGTGCGCTCTATGGTATGTAACGATCATGGCATAGTGGGAGGTGTTACAAATGGCGGCGAGCTTTTCTTTACAGAGGGGAATCAGCTCATAAGCAAGATGAAGCTGAAAGAAGATATGGCATCTTTTTCCGCAGTAGGAACCGGAGACAATAATGAGTTTCTTGTAGGCACAACCTCTGATTTTGTTGTGTGTGTTACCGTAGTAAATAAGCAGGTAATAGAGGGCAGAAGGTATTCGGTGGATGACGCTGAATATTTTAACAAGATATATTATTCCGAGGAAAATAATGGGTACTTTTACTGCTGCGAGAAGGGCAACGGTTTTATGACCAAAGAGGGAATAAGTACGAGTATGTCCGTTGCCGATTTTTCCAGCTCTATTACGGATATAACTGTGGATTATCAGGGGAACGTGTGGTTTGTATCCAATAAGCAGGGAATACTTCGATATTCCTGGAATCCTTTCATGGACATTTTTGCCAGGGCGAACGTTGATAAGGATGTAGTAAACTGCGTCCTTGTGAAGGACGGCCTTTTGTATGTGGGAACCAACAGCGGGCTTGTTACCATAGATTTAAAGACTTATTACGCAGTTCCTATTGATCATCCAAACTACTTCAAGAATGTAAGAATACGTGACCTCATGGAGGATTCACAGGGCAATATATGGGCATGCACCTATGGGAAACACGGACTTATAGAATTAAAAACTGACGGCGGAATAGAGACCTATAATGAGAGAAACAGGGGAACCTTAGGCGGTAAATTCAGATGTGTCACGGAACTTGAGGATGGCACAATTGTAGCAGCTACCAGTACGGGACTTAATTTTATAAGAAAAGGTGTTGTAAAAAGAACCATGGGTGAAGAGGATGGGCTGACAACTCAGGTTCTTACTATGGTTGAAATTGCAAACGGAGATCTGCTTGTCGGAACAGACGGCGGGGGTATAATGATTATTTCCGAGGGAAAGATTATATATCGCTATGCCAAGGATGATGGTATGGAATCCCTTGTTATTTTGAAGATCGTTCCCTGCGGAGATGGGGAATATATCTATGTTACCAGTAATGCGCTCTATTATTACAAGGATCAGAAGGTAACCAGACTTACGAATTTCCCGTACAAAAACAATTATGATGTACAGTTTACCGACGACGGAAGGGTGTGGATAACCTCCAGTGCCGGAATCTATATAGTGGAAAGAGAAGATCTGATAAATAATGTCGAGGACATGGGCTATACGCTTTTTAATAAGAGTAAGGGACTTTATTCAACTCTTACGGCCAATTCCCACAACGCTGTTTACGATGGGAATTTGTATCTATGCTGTACTGACGGTGTACGAAGAATAGGCATTAACGGTGAGACTTTTGAGGAAAAGAACTATGCTATAAAGGTTGGAAAGCTTACAGCGGACAATGAAATAATTCAACCTGACGAAAACGGAAATTATTTAATTCCCGCTACCTCAGGCAGGGTAACCTTTGATGTTGCCGTTTTGAATTTTACTCTATCCAATCCTATTGTACACATAGTACTTGAGGGGAGCGGAGACGAAGGCATAATATGCACTCAAAGGGAGATAGGTCCTCTTAGCTACATGAACCTTCCTTATGGAGATTACAAATTAAATGTGGAGGTATATGACTCTGCAGGAAAAAATGTAATACGACAGGAAAGCTTCCATGTTATGAAGGAATCCCAGATTTTTGAAAGGGCTTATTTCAAAGCATATCTCTTTACGGTATGCACCCTCTTTGTAATCTTCATCGGTTGGATGATAGGAAGAATCGGCCTCGGTATTAACAGCCTCGAGAGATGGCAAAAGGAAGCGAAGATAGACCCGATGACAGGCTTCTGGAATAAGGGATATACTCAGCTGGCACTGGAAGAAATGTGCAAGAATACTGATGGTATCCTGATGGTAATTGACCTTGATAATTTCAAGCTTGTTAATGATGTATTCGGACATGAGACAGGTGATAAGGTTCTGATTAAATTTGCGGAACTAATCAGGTCCTGCATTCGTGATGATGATTTTGTGGGCAGAATCGGCGGAGATGAATTTGTGACCTTTATAAAAGGAGCCAATGATGAGCTGGCGGTTTCAGAGAAAGAAAAATATCTGAACGAACAGATACTGAAATCCGGAGAAGATATCATGGGTAAGGAGATGGGAATACCGCTGGGTGTTTCCATCGGAGCTGTCTGTGCCCCTGAAGAGGGAACGGATTATTCGGAGCTTTTCAGAAAAGCCGATAAAGCGCTTTATAATGTAAAGCAAAACGGAAAACACGGATATGATATGTTCAGAAGCAGCGGCATGAATGGCAACGATCAAAGCGAACTCAAAGCGAACGGCGTTGCCGGAATAAAGATGCTTCTCGAGGAGCGCGGAAGTCAGAAAGGTGCATATCTTGTAGATCTCGATAAATTGCAGATGGTCTACAGACTCTTTTCCAGAATGGCGAAGAGAACCATTGTGAATGTCTGGATCGTGCAGTTTATTGTTACAAGAGAGGACGGCGGAGAAGTCGCCGAGGAAGTAATGCAGATCCTTATCGACGTACTTACCGATAACCTCCGAAGTAATGATGTTATAGCGCCGAACGGCAAAAACCAGGTAATATTGATACTTACTGACATAAGTGAAGAAAACGGTCATACTCCTATAGACAGAATCTATGCGGCGTGGGATGCAAGAGGCGGCCATGAAGGCTATATGCTTGCCTATGAAACAGACGGGATGAGCTGAAAAATTAATAACATAGGTGAGCTATTTGTGCTAAAATGGTTTCTGGTATATTTTCGCGCCAAATGCGTAGTTTAGTTAAGGAGTATTAGAAATGCAGTCACGTACACATACATGCGGCGAACTTAGAGCCGAGAACGTGGGAAATAAAGTTAAGCTTGTAGGCTGGCTTGAGAATTTTCGTGAAGTCGGAGCTGAGCTTGGCTTTGTGGTATTGAGAGATTTTTATGGAACAACACAGATTGTCGTTGAGACCGAGGACATGATGAAGGTTGTTAAGGCAATCAATAAGGAGTCAACTATTTCCGTTGAGGGTACAGTTAGGGAGAGAAGCTCCAAGAACCCCAAGCAGGAGACAGGTGATATCGAGGTCGTTCCCGAGAAGATAGAGGTTCTCGGACGCTGCAGATACAACGAGCTTCCTTTTGAGATAAACAGAAGCCGCGAGGCAGATGAGACAACTCGTCTTAAATATCGTTATCTTGATCTTAGAAATCCTGAGGTTAAAAAGAATATTATCCTTAGAAGTAATGTTATAGCTGCTCTTAGAGCATCTATGATCGAGCATGACTTCATGGAGATCACAACACCTATTCTTACAGTGTCATCTCCCGAAGGTGCAAGAGATTACCTTGTTCCTGCGAGAAAGCATCCCGGAAAGTTCTATGCGCTTCCCCAGGCTCCTCAGCAGTTCAAGCAGCTTCTTATGACCTCCGGAATCGATCGCTATTTCCAGATTGCACCCTGTTTCCGTGATGAGGATGCAAGAGGTGACAGATGTCCCGGTGAGTTCTATCAGCTTGATATGGAGATGGCTTTCGCATCTCAGGAAGATGTATTTGAGATCTGTGAGGATGTTCTTCCTCCGATCTTTGCTAAATATGGCACATATGACAGAGCATCAGGTGCTCCGTTTGCAAGAATTCCTTACCGTGAAGCTATGGAGAAGTATGGCTCAGATAAGCCCGACCTTCGTATCGATCTTACTGTTCAGGATGCTACAGAGGTTCTTAAGGATTGCGGATTTGGTCCTTTTGCTACCAAGGCTGAAGATGGAAGCGATACGGATGTAAGAATTAAGGCAGTTGTTATCTCTGATTTCAAGGAGAGCCGCAAGTTCATCGATAAGACCATCGCTGACGTTGAGGTTCAGGCAGGTGTTAAGCCTTACTGGTTCAGAATAGATGAGAATAACGAAGTTGTTGGCGGTATCGCCAAGTTCGTTCAGGAGAACAAGGATGCAGTTATTTCAACACTTGGTCTTAAGGCAGGTGACCTCGTAGTTCTCAGCTCAGGCAAACTTCTTCAGGCACAGAAGACAGCAGGTGTGGTTGTTAAGACCTTCGGCGCTGCTGTTCCCGGACATATGGATAAGGAGCAGTATTCCTTCTGCTGGATTGTTGACTTCCCGATGTATGAGATCGGTGAGGAGTCAGGCGAGCTTGAGTTCTGCCACAATCCTTTCTCAATGCCCACAGGCGGTATGGAGACACTTCTTAAGGCTGAGCGCGGTGAGATGGATCCGCTTGATATTATGGCTGATCAGTATGACCTTGTATGTAACGGTATCGAGCTTTCATCAGGAGCTGTTCGTAACCATGATCCCGAGATCATGATCAAGGCATTTGAGCTTGTACGCCTTGGCGAAGAGGATGTTAAAGCTAAGTTCCCTGCAATGTACAATGCATTCTGCTATGGTGCACCGCCGCATGCAGGAATTGCTCCCGGTGTAGACCGTATGATCATGCTCCTTTCAGGTGAGCCTACAATCAGAGAGGTTATACCTTTCCCGATGAACAAGAACGCCCAGGATATCATGATGGGTGCTCCCGGAGAGGTTACCGAGAAGCAGCTCGAAGAGCTTCACATCAAAACGGTTGTAGAGGAATAAAAAATGTAGGAGGTTCCGCGTTGTCGGGACCTCTTTTCAAGAGATGGAGCTTTTATGGTCTTTAGTTCTACAGTTTTTTTGTTTTGTTTTTTGCCGCTGACGCTTATCGGCTGCTATATCATAAGAAGCCAGACCTATAGGAATGCATGGCTCCTTATCATGAGTCTGGTGTTCTTTGGGTGGTCGCAGCCTCAGTATTTATGGATCATTGTGGCAAGTATCATAATCAATTATCTGTCCGCTCTTTTTATGAGTCTGTTTGAACATAAAAAGAAGGCGGTTCTGTTTTTGGCAGTTGTTTGCAACTTGCTGCTTCTCTTTTACTACAAATATCTGGATTTTTCCATTCAGACATTAAATGATGCCTTTGGGATATCAATTCCTCTTAGGGGAATCATTCTGCCTATCGGTATTTCCTTCTTTACCTTCCAGGGAATGAGTTATGTGATCGATGTTTTCAAGGGTGATGTCAGGGTTCAGAAGAACCCGCTCAAGGTTGCCCTTTATATTGTTCTGTTCCCGCAGCTTGTTGCCGGACCGATTGTCAGATACATCGATATAGAAAATGAGATTGATAACAGGAATCCCGGAATGGCGGACTTTTCTGCAGGTATTACGAGGTTTGTAATCGGCCTTTCTAAGAAAGCCATAATTGCAAATACGATGGCTGAGGTGGTTGATACCATATGGGATGCGGGAATATCCAATAACACAGTGGCGATTGCCTGGCTTGGAAGTATCGCGTATTCGCTGCAGATTTTTTATGATTTCTCAGGCTACAGTGACATGGCAATCGGTATAGGAAGGATGCTCGGATTCCATTTTTGCGAGAACTTCAACAGACCATACATATCCAAGAACATTACCGAGTTCTGGAGAAGATGGCATATATCGCTGTCCTCCTGGTTCAGGGACTACGTTTATATTCCCCTTGGCGGAAACAGGAAGCACCTATACAGGAACCTCATCATCGTATTCATGCTGACAGGTCTTTGGCATGGTGCATCCTGGCACTTTGTAATCTGGGGCGCCTGGAACGGGTTCTTTATTGTTGTGGAGAGACTCCTTAGAGGCCACGGAAAGAGTGCCTCTGCGGATGAAAAGAATGCGACAGGAAAAAATATTTTGAGGCATATATATGCGCTTTTTGTTATCAACACAGGATGGGTGCTCTTTAGAGCGGATAACTTTGCGCTGGCCATGAAGTATATTGGCACAATGTTTGGAATCGGATTGTCCGGAATCCCCGGATTTAAAATCTCCTGGTATGTAAATAACTGGGTTCTGGTTGTAATGGCCATTGCTGTATTTGATATAATCGGAGGTTTTACACGCCTGAAACAGCTCTGCGATGCAAAGATGCCAGGCACAGCGTACGGCGTTATAAAGCTGGTAGCGGTATACGGAATGTTCCTTCTTGCAATTATGAGGGTTATGTCCGGAACCTATAATCCGTTCATCTACTTCCAATTTTGATTAAGGGTGATTATGAAAAGTAAGCTTTTAGAGAAAATATACATAATCGGATTTGCGGTGATGCTCCTTCTTCCTCTGATTTTTATTAACAGGGATGAGGATGCCATCTCTGAGCAGGAAAACAGAACGCTTGCAGGTTTTCCGCAGCTTAGAAAAGATGGCAGTTTTAATAAGGAGCTTCCCACAGATATAGAGAACTACCTTAACGACAGGCTCGGTTTCAGAGATCAGATAATCTCTATGAATGCGCTGATGCAGTACCACGTATTCGGGAGAATGGAAAATGGCAAGAGATACAGACTCGGCCCGGATGGGGAGTTCAACATAATTGAAAATGATATGGTGGAAACCTATCAGCATTTCAATCTGTTCACTGACGAGGAAAAGGATAGAATCGCTTCCGATTTCCAGACTATATCGGATTATCTTAAGGGCAGGGACTGCGAGTTTTATTATATGCAGTGCTGGGATAAGCAGACCATCTATCCTGAGTACTTCCCGACAAGTGTTAATCAGTACGGAGATTATTCTAGGACTGATCAGTTTATTGAAACCCTTGAGACGAGGACGGATGTACCGGTGATTCCTCTTAAGGATGATTTTATTGCTGAGAAGAGTAACTACGAGGTTTACAGCAAATACGGAGATCCCGTGCATTGGACCCAGAGGGGAGCTTTTATCGGATATACCAAGGTCATGGAAAAGCTAAACGAAAACCGGGAGGATAAGTTCAGTGTCCTTGCGGAGTCGGATTTTGATATAAATATGACCGACCAGGGAATGAGCTTCTACGGCGGAGTCAGAAGGGAAAATGTTTCCGAGAACTTTGAAAGAAAGGTCACAAATGCTGTAATGGATGAGAATTATGACGAAGAGCATTCGGAGTTTGAGGGCATTAAGACCTATCACTTTGTAAATGATAAGGCGGGTAATGACTGTAAGGTGATGATAGTCGGAAACAGCTTTATTGTTAATTATTTGAAAGAGGATTTTGCCGAGAGCTTCGGAGAGACGCTTGTGGTCTGGAATGATGTCGGAAAGAAGTTTGAATCGTGGGTTGAATGCTACGATCCGGATATTGTAATTTATGAGATGGTAGAGCGATATGCTGCCTACGATATAGTTCATAAAGCAGCAAAAAAGATTTCCAAGAAATAAAAATATTGTACTGATTTTATAATCAGCTTAAAAAGCCGGGAATTGCTTATAAAAGCATTCTTGGCTTTTTGTAAAATGTTTGTAAAATCGATTACTAACAATTGTTTTTTCTGAAAAATAACTGTATTATTGAAATATATGTTGCGGTATTTCGGACTTTTTTAGAATTATCACGAATTCTCGGAAAAAGGCTTAAATGATAAAGAAAACGACAGATTTTTCAAAACTTATGACGCAGTTTGCAATGGTGGGGCAGCTTGGGTTATCACTTGTAACACCGCTCCTCATCTGTATTTTTGTGTGCTATCTGCTGACTACGAAGCTCGGAGTCGGCGGCTGGGTCTATATTATCGGCTTCTTTTTCGGACTTGGCGGATCAGCCATGACAGCCTACAAGGTGTATCTGGAAGTCGATAAGAAGAACGAAAAGAAAAAACGCCCGGACAACGAAGTGAGTTTTAACAAACATATTTAAACAGCCTTCCCCTAGGGGGAAGGTGTCAGCGAAGCTGACGGATGAGGGGATTGGAGAGAAAAGTTTTATGGTAATTCAGGACGCAGTCAAAAAGGAGACCACTTTTATTGCTGTGGGGACAGCGGTGGCCAGCCTTATCGTTATAATATTGTTTTTTATTTTGCATCAAGTGGTACCAAGTGATGCGCCTTTTGGCTATACGGTACCTTTTGATTATAAGGTCTTCTTAGGTGCGATAGGTGGAACTATCGTTGCAGTGGGTAACTTCTTTTGGATGGGACTCACAGTGCAGAAGATCACGGGGATGAGTGAGGAGGAGACAGACAGAGCCAGAAGCACCATGGCAGTGAGCCTTCGGTATCGCACGATGATGCAGCTCTTATGGGTGATTCTGTCTATCTTCGTACCGGCGATCAATCTTGTGACCGGTGTGATACCTCTTTTTATTCCCAGTATTTTAATAAAAATTCGCGGGATTCTAACTGCGAGGAAAGGAAGGTGAAAATAAAGTATGAACTTTGAAGTAGCCGGCAGTAAGATATATTACTCCATCCACACCGGCATACCGATTCTGGGCGATTTCAATATTACCGAGACTCTGGTTGTCAGCTGGATAGTAATGGCAATCATAACGCTGCTGTGTATCTTCCTGACGAGAAACCTTCAGGTCGAGAATATTTCAAAGCGCCAGGCGGTTGCAGAGATGATCGTTGAAGCGGCACACAATCTGGTTCGAAGTAATACCGGTGGCACGAAGTTTGACTGGCTGATTCCGCTGGTATCCGCGATATTCGCCACGAGTATAGTGTCGAACCTTATATGCCTTGTGGGACTTCGAAGTCCGACAGCCGATCTTTCGACAGAAGCGGCATGGGCAATTGTCGTATTTGTTATCATCACTGCATGCAAGATTAAAGCAGGAGGTTTCCTTGGGTATCTGAAAGGATTTACAACTCCCATAGCTGTTATGACACCGTTCAATATTCTATCCGAGTTGGCAACACCTGTCAGTATGGCTTGCCGTCACTTCGGTAACATACTCTCCGGTATTGTTATTGACGGACTGATCTATGCAGCACTTGCCATTGCGTCTTCCGCATTATTCGGACTCATACCGGGCGCTGTGGGTGATGTACTTTCCCAAATTCCGATCCTGAGCGTCGGTCTCCCGGCAATCCTGGGCGTATATTTTGACTGGTTTACAGGATGTATGCAGGCGTTTATTTTCTCAATGCTGACGATTATGTATATCGCAAACGCAGCAGAGGGTTAATTCATCTATATGCCTTCTCCTGGGGGAGAAGGTGGCACGAAGTGCCGGATGAGGGGAAAATTAAATAAGAAAAATCATAATAAAAATCTTAGGAGGATTTCAACATGAGTGATTTTCAGATTTTAGCAAAAGGTATTGCACTTGCAGGATGCGGTATCGGTGCAGGATGTGCACTGATCGCCGGTATCGGACCCGGTATTGGTGAAGGAAATGCCGTTTCAAAGGCTCTTGAGGCAATCGGACGCCAGCCCGAGTGTAAGGGTGACGTAACAAGTACCATGCTTCTTGGTTGTGCGATCGCAGAGACAACCGGTATCTATGGTTTCGTTACAGGTCTACTGCTTATCTTCGTTGCACCCGGCACATTCATGGGCTACCTGAACTAATCATTTCAGAGTAGTTTAAGCCCCGCAGTAGAAATTATGGAGGTAAACGAATGGGCACACAGGACTTAGTAACACTCGTTCCGTGGACGTTCATAGCTCAGATCTGCAACCTCTTCATTCAGATGTGGCTCATCAAGAAATTCCTTTTCAAGCCTATCAAAGAGGTAATTGAAAAGAGAAGACAGCTCACCGAGAACGAAATAAAGGGAGCTCGTGAAGCCAAGGAAAAAGCTGAATCCATGAAGAAGGAATATGAGACAAGCTTATCTTCCGCACAGGCCGAGGCAGCAGACATTGTTGCAAAGGCGCAGAAGGAAGCACAGGGCAAGGCTGACAACATCGTTAAGGAAGCTGAGCAGCAGGCCAAGGGTCTCATGGAGAGAGCAGAGGCTGATATCGAACAGTCAAAGAAGAAAGCCATTAACGAGGCTAAGGACACCATCGGCGGACTTGCAATGGATATTGCAGGAAAAGTCGTTGAGAAGGAAATCAACGAGAACGATCATAAGAAACTTATTGACGAATTCATTAACAATGTAGGGGAGGCGTCATGACCAAGGCTGGAGATTTATACGGACAGAGTCTGTATGATCTGGCGCTTTCGGAAAACCTTACGGATGATATCTTAAGTCAGATGGAATCGGTCAAAGAGATTTTCAAGGAGAATCCCGATTATATTACTCTTTTATCAGAGCCATCGGTTCCGAGAAAAGAGAGACTGAAACTGGTAGATGAAGCATTTGACGGACAGCTCCAGCCGTATCTGCTTAACTTTATCAAGATCCTTATTGAAAGAGGATTACTGAGACAGTTTTCAGCATGTACGAGAAGATTTAAAGAGAGCTACAACAAGGATCACGGCATTGCGGAGGCAACCGTGACCAGTGCGATTAAGCTTAACGAATCGCAGCTTAGTGCACTTAAATCAAAGCTTGAATCTGTCAGCGGAAAGAAGATTCTGCTAACTGAAAAAACCGATGAAGCTGTTCTCGGAGGAATCCGGGTGGAGATTGAAGGCAAGCTCTATGACGGAACAGTACAGGGCAGACTTGATGAACTCCGCAAAAAGGTTGACGAGACAGTCATGTAAGGAATAAAACCCACGGAGGCTTTTAGAATGGAATTAAAACCAGAAAAAATATCCGAGGTGATTCGAAGCCAGATCAAGAACTATCAAAATGCGATCATTCAGAATGAGACCGGAACAGTTCTTACCGTCGGCGACGGTATTTCAAGAGTTTCAGGACTTTTGAACTGTATGTCGGGAGAACTTCTCGAATTTGAGAACGGCACATTCGGAATGGCTCAGAACCTCGAAGAGACAGTAGTATCCGCGGTTCTGTTCGGAGAAGATGTTGGTATCAGCGAAGGACAGACCGTTAAGCGTACTGGACGCGTTGTTTCCGTTCCGGTAGGCGATGCAATGATAGGCCGTGTTGTTAACGCGATCGGTCAGCCGATTGACGGCGCAGGCCCTATCGAATCAAATGATTACAGACCTGTTGAGATCAAGGCACCGGGCATCATCGAGAGACAGCCCGTTAAAGAGCCTTTGCAGACCGGCATCAAGGCTATCGACTCCATGATCCCGATCGGACGCGGACAGCGTGAGCTTATTATCGGTGACCGTCAGACAGGTAAGACCACAATTGCGATCGATACAATCATCAACCAGAAGGGTAAAGATGTTATCTGTATCTATGTTGCAATCGGTCAGAAGAGATCAACAGTTACTTCACTTGTTGCTGAATTGCAGAATGCAGGCGCTATGGAGTATTCCATCGTCGTTGCAGCTACGGCTTCAGAGCCCAGCCCTCTGCAGTACATCGCACCTTACACAGGCTGCACAATGGGTGAGTACTTTATGAACAAGGGTAAGCACGTGCTGGTTATCTATGATGACCTTTCAAAGCATGCGGTTGCTTATCGTGCTCTTTCACTTTTGATCAGAAGACCTCCGGGACGTGAGGCATATCCTGGTGACGTATTCTATCTGCATTCAAGACTTCTTGAGAGAGCAGCTAAACTTTCCGATGAAAACGGCGGCGGTTCACTTACCGCACTTCCTATCATCGAGACCCAGGCCGGTGACGTATCGGCATACATTCCTACAAACGTTATCTCCATCACAGATGGTCAGATATTCCTGGAGACCGAGCTTTTCCACTCAGGTATCATGCCTGCGGTTAACCCCGGTATCTCCGTATCCCGAGTAGGTGGTAATGCTCAGATCAAGGCTATGAAGAAGGTTGCCGGTACCCTGAAGCTGATCTATTCACAGTACAGAGAGCTGCAGAGCTTTGCTCAGTTCGGTTCTGACCTTGACGAAGATACCAAGTCACGTCTTGCACAGGGTGAAAGAATCGTGGAAGTTCTTAAACAGGACAAGAGCTCACCTGTAGCCGTTGAAAAGCAGGTTGCCATTCTGTATGCGGTTATCAATAACGTGCTTACAGAGGTTGCTGTTACTGATATTGCCGAGTACGAGGCAGGACTTTTCGATTACCTCGACAGTAATCCTGACGGAAGCGAAGTCATGAAGACTATCCGCGAGACAGGAAAACTCGAGGCTGAGACCGAAGAGAAGATGAAGAACGTGCTCAAGGCTTATACAGAGAGCTTCTTAAGTAAGAAAGGCTGAGATAGCTGAAGTTGTCCATTGATAACACTTTTTGGAGGAAATATACATGGCTGCTAATATGAAAGCTGTGAAACTCCGGATAAAAAGCGTACAGAGCACCATGCAGATTACAAAAGCGATGCAGCTGGTTGCGGCAAGTAAGCTGCGAAAAGCGAAGGAGAAAGCAGATAACTCCAAACCCTATTTGGGGACACTGCTTGCAACACTTCAGGACATCGCAAACGGAAACCACGATTTTCAATCTCCCTACACCAAGGTGGGAACGAGTGATAAGTGGCTATACGTTGTAATCGCCGGTGACAGAGGACTTGCGGGAGGATACAACTCCAACCTGTTTAAGTTCATGGAGAGCGAGACAAAGGGACGTGACATTGAAGTGCTCCCGATAGGTAAGAAATCAGTTGAGTACTTCAAACACAGAAATGTTCCGATTTTCACCGAGGAATTTGCGGAGGTTGCCAAGGTAACCATTTCAGAGTGTTTCTCTTTAGCGAAGATCCTTTGTGAGGCCTATAAAGAAGGAAAATTCGGACATATTTTCCTGTGCTACACCGATTTTATATCAATGATGTCACAGGTTCCCAAGGCAAGCCCCATCCTGCCGCTGTCTGATTTGAAGGCGGAAGAGGGAAAAGCCAAAAAGTCGAAATCGCTGATTCTGTACGAGCCGGACAGTGAGACTGTATTCAATACAGTTGTTCCGGAGTATTTGGCGGGAGTGCTTTATTCGAGTATCAACATCTCCGTTGCGAGTGAGCTTGCAGCGAGAAGAACTGCGATGGAAGCAGCTACCGACAACGCAGAAGAAATGATAGAAACACTGAGTTTGTACTATAACAGAGCACGACAGGCAAGCATCACTCAGGAAATTACTGAGATTGTTGCCGGTGCAGAAGAACCATAAAGGAGAAAACTCACAATGAGTGAAAAACATGTTGGAAAGGTTATACAGGTAACAGGACCTGTCCTTGACATTCGTTTTGGCGAGGGTGAGCTGCCGGATCTGCATAGTGCCATTGAGATTCAGAATGGTGATGCAACTCTTGTTGCAGAGGTTGCACAGCAGATTGGTGATGATGTAGTTCGTTGTATTGCCATGAGTTCCACGGATGGACTTGTTCGTGGAATCGATGCGGTTGATACAGCTGCTCCCATCTCAGTTCCGGTAGGTGACGAGTGCCTCGGACGAATTTTCAATCTTCTCGGTGAGCCGGTTGATAATCAGCCTGCTCCCACAACGCAGGAGAGATGGCCTATTCACAGGCCTGCTCCGTCGTTCGAAGATCAGGTTCCTGCAACTGAGATTTTTGAGACAGGTATTAAAGTCGTTGACCTTATCTGCCCTTATGCTAAGGGTGGTAAGATCGGTTTGTTCGGTGGTGCGGGAGTTGGTAAAACTGTCCTCATCATGGAGCTTATCAATAACGTAGCAAAGGCACATGGTGGTATTTCAGTATTTACCGGTGTCGGCGAGCGTACCCGTGAGGGTAACGACCTTTACGGAGAAATGAAGGAAAGTGGAGTTATTAACAAGACTGCACTGGTTTACGGACAGATGAATGAGCCTCCGGGAGCTCGTATGAGAGTTGCCCTTTCCGGACTTACAATGGCTGAGTATTATCGTGATGTTAAGAATCAGGACGTGCTTCTTTTCATCGATAATATCTTCCGTTTCACGCAGGCCGGTTCAGAGGTTTCAGCGCTGCTTGGTCGTATGCCTTCAGCCGTTGGTTATCAGCCTACACTGGCAACAGAAATGGGTGCTTTGCAGGAGCGAATCACTTCCACAAAGAAGGGTTCAATCACATCAGTTCAGGCCGTATACGTGCCTGCCGATGACTTGACTGACCCTGCACCTGCAACAACATTCACGCACCTGGATGCTACCACCGTATTGTCCCGTGATATTGCATCGAAGGGTATTTATCCGGCAGTAGATCCTCTGGATTCCACAAGCCGTATCCTTTCTCCCGACGTAGTTGGTAAAGAGCACTACGAGGTAGCAAAGGGTGTTCAGCAGGTTCTCCAGAGATACCGCGAACTTCAGGATATTATCGCAATCATGGGTATGGATGAGTTGTCTGATGAGGATAAGCAGACAGTATTCAGAGCACGTAAGGTTCAGAACTTCCTGTCACAGAGCTTCTCAGTTGCTGAGCAGTTCACAGGACTTCCGGGCAAATACGTTCCGCTCAAGGAGACCATCCGCGGATTTAAGATGATTCTTAACGGTGAGTGTGATGATCTTCCGGAGTCAGCGTTCCTGCTTGTCGGAACAATTGATGAAGTGTTCGAAAAAGCTAAGAAGAACGGATGAGGTTAATTTATGGCTACTTATCATTTACAGGTCGTATCCCTGGATGGATTGGAATATGAGGGCGAAGTTGAGAAGATCATGCTACGCACGGTAGACGGTGATGTGGAGATTTTAGCAAGACACACCAATTACTGCACAGGCATAGGTATGGGTACAGCTCACGTAACCCTTGGTAATGGACAGGAGCGCAGAGCAGCCTGCATCGGCGGAATGCTTTCCGTTATGGATGGAGAAGTTCGTGTGCTGCCAACCACCTGGGAGTGGAGCGACGAGATAGATGTGGAACGCGCGCGTTCAGCTAAAGCCAGGGCAGAGGAGGCGCTGAAGGATGCGCAGCTCACCAAGGAAGCAAGAGTACGCGCTGAAGCCAAGCTTTACCGTGCACTCGTGCGAATTGGTTCCGCACAGTAATTTGTTTGTGGAATTGTTTCCTATTTCATGACAGAACTGGTTATTCATGTGGAGATAATTCGGCAGAGATAAGAAACATTATAAGAGGCGCTGTGGTTTGCCGAGGGGGCTTGCTGCGGCGCTTTTTTCTGTGGACATGTAGATGCTAAGCTTCTGGGCTTGGGCTTTGTGTTGTTATATTTCCGGTGATTCATCGATCCTTCACCTGTTCGAGACTTCGCAAATCCAAAGAAAAAATAGGTTTGTTACTCTTTTTAGGTGCGAAATCGTGATTTTGCTCTGGGAAAATTCGCAAATCGACAATTACAATAAGTTTGTTACTCTTATATGCGGCTATAAAGAGTAACAAATGCTCAAAAAACACTTATTTGTGAAAAGTTTAAGCCTAAAAAGGGCAAAAAACACCGAAAAAGGGTAACAAAACTGATAAATCAAGCATATTGCGAAAATAGGCAGTTCCAAAGAGAAAAATACAAAAATCAAAATGCAGAAATTAAAATACAGAAAATAAAATCCATCCAGCATACAAAGAAAGCTCGTTCTAAATTCTGTTTTCAAAAGGCCCAAAGTGATATTGGATCAGTGTGTGAACATAGCTTATATCAAGAGGGCAATCCTTGGTTTCAAAGGTTAAGATAAGATTATCACCTGGCACATATCCAGCGTTTATGTAATTCCTGATCTTAGAAGTCATGCTATTCTGGTAGGTTGTTTGATCTGCAAGTCCAAAATGCTCCCATATATAAGTCTTTCCATTACCAGGATGTCTGATAGAAAAGTCAGGATATACAATAATATTGTCAATTATCTGCTTTGCCTCATATTGATAAGAAAGATGATTCTCAAATAAAGCATAAGCTATAATGGCTTCTGACTTTGAGCGGACAAATTGCCCCTTAGGGGCTTTTATAATAAGTGCTTCGGGATGATTGGGATTTGATTCATAGCCATCATCATCCAGCCAGGCAAATTGAGGTGAAAGAAATTGTAAATATGGTGAATCCTTAGAAAGAATATTGTTATATCTGCATTTCTTACGCACCTTAAGATATGCTTTGATTGCAGCTAGTTCGTTTTTGGCATCGCGGATGTTGTCGAGTAATAGTGTTTTTCTTGCAAGTTTTCGAACTAAATCATAGTTTTCTTTTGGGATATAGGAACGTGTGCTTTTTCCTTCCTCGGTTTTAGTGTGGTGATAGCATCGCGTTCCATTGTTGTATATGGCAAGCGTCCCGTCGGGAAGTTTATTTACTTCTAATTCATACTTACTAAGCAGCTTTTCAAGTTGCTCTTTTCTCAAATAAAAATAATCAGTCATTGTGATCCTTTCTGTAAAACTAGCTGCCCTGCAGAAAATTTCACTTTAGACCTAAGTAGATAGTATTCTCGTAAGCTTTTATATGAAAATGCTACAACAACAGCAAATAAGTATAAAAATGGATCCCTTCATAAGCAAAATCTTTCAAACAAATCATCAAAACCAAAATGGAATACTTGGATGAATATCCTTGAAACGTTCAATACAATATCATATAAATTTAGAAATGTAAATAATGGATTTGAGTTTTTATATACGATAAAATTAAGTGCAACTAAAATTGCATAACAGAATTATGAAAGACGACTGAAATAAACAGGAATACAGACACTTTTTACTATGAAAAAGATAATCTCAGCAAGACAGGGATTCTATCGCGAACTTTTCAGACTTGTAATCCCGATCGTAATGCAAAACTTAATAGCGTCAGCGGTGAGTATGGCAGATGTTGTCATGCTTGGAAGAGTTGACCAGACTTCTATATCGGCATCTAGCCTTGCGGGGCAGGTGATGTTCTTATTAAATGTCCTGTTTTTTGGACTCAATTCTGCGCTGACAATTTTGGCAGCCCAGTACTGGGGAAAAAGGGATATGAAGGTCATCTCCAAGATACTCGGAATAGGCCTTATTATCTCGCTTGTCGTGACTGTGAATGTGGCTATTCTGGCATTTTTCTTCCCATATCACGTCATCAGGGTGTGGACGAATGTGCCTGAACTGATTGATGCCGGAGCAATTTATCTTAGATATGCCGCGGCTTCCTACATATTCCTCGGAATCGCCCAACCGTTTCTTACTATTTTGAAAAGCTGTGAGAGGGTACTTTTTTCCACAATCCTCTCAGCATCGACGCTGATTATAAACGTTATTCTTAATGCGCTTTTGATTTTCGGAATAGGACCGTTTCCGCAGATGGGCATAGCTGGAGCAGCGCTTGCAACTTCGATATCCTGGGGAATCGGACTGACTGTCTGTATCATTGATTTCTTCAGGCAAAAAGAGCTTCCGAAGAATGTGTTTAACATGTTCAGAATACCCAGGGCTCTTATCGTGGATTTCGGAAAGTATTCACTTCCTGCATTTATAAATGATGCGATGTGGGGACTTGCTTTTAACATGAACTCCATCATCATGGGACATCTCGGTTCCGACATCGTGGCTGCAAACTCCGTGGTCTCCGTGGCTAGAGATCTGGTTACCGTAGTGGGCTTTGGAATATCCGGTGCGGCATCAATTATGCTAGGAAAAGAGATTGGAGAAAATCGTCTGAAGGACGCGGAAAAAGATGCCTCTTCAATTTTGAGAGTTACCATATTATCGGGCATTGTTTCGGGAGCCGTGCTTTTTGCAATAAGTCCATTTGTGCCGGGACTTGTGAAGATATCCGCTACCGCAGCGCATTATCTGAGAATAATGCTGTACATAAACGTGGTCTATCAGATGGGACAGATTATAAATACCGTGCTCATAGCGTCGCTCTTCAGGTGCGGCGGCGATTCCAAGTACGGAATGGTACTGGACATCACCTGTATGTGGGCGTTTGCGGTTCCGCTTGGACTGATCAGCGCATTTGTGTTGAAGCTTCCGCCGCTTACGGTTTATATTCTTATGTGTACGGATGAATTTGCCAAGATGCCGTTTGCAATCCATCATTATATGAGCAAGGGATGGATTAAGAATATTACGAGGGAAATCAAATAAGCTGACTGATAAGAAGCTTATTTTTGATAAAAGAGGGGACAAAAACGAAGGAGATTTTGGGGATGAAAAGGTTTGATGAGATTCAGTATGAGAGACCGGATTTTGATTTGTTGGAGGCTAAAATCGGTCAGGCAGTCACAGCAGCAAAAAACGGGGAGAGCTTTGAAGAATTCGACGAGGTATACAAAGAATATCAGAAGGTAGTTGCTCATAGTGCCACCATGGCTCTGATTCTTAACATCAGAAGTTATCTTGACGGGACTGATGAGGAGAATAATGCAGAGAAGGCATATGTTTTCGGAAAAATGGCTGTAGCAGGTGAACAGAGAATTTACGAAGTTGTCGAAAACAGTGCATATCGCGAGGCCTTTGAAGAAAAATACGGAGCCTTTCTGATAAAGAAACAGTTAAATGAAAAAAAGTTGTATGAAGCGGGCGAGGAATTCCTGATCAGAGAAAACGAGCTTGTGACTGAGCTCCACAAATGTCTGTCTGAACTTAAGTATGAATATAACGGGGAGATGGTTTCCGCATCTCAAATAGGATACAAGAAAAAATCCCCCGACACAGAGGTTAGACATAATGCCCGCTATTCCGTGGAAAAAGCTTTTGCTGAGAATGGTGAGAGATTCGGTGAGCTCATAGGAGAGTTAGTTGAAGTAAGGGATAAGCTTGCAAAGGCTAATGGATTTAAGAATTATCTTGATTATGAGAATATTTCGCGAGGAAGATTTTCTTATGGAGAGGATGAGCTCCAAGAGTTTTGCGACAATGTAAAGAAATATATACTTCCTGTTTTGGAAAAGAGTAATAAGAAATTACAAAAAGAGCTGGGACTTTCAGAGTTTACGTCCTATGACAGTGACATATTCTTTGCTGACGGAAATGCAAAACCGCTTGGAGATGAGAAGTTCATAAGAGAAAAGGTACAGGAAATGTATGATGATATGGATTCTGTACTTGGCGATACTTTCAGAAAAATGAATGAGAACGGCTATGTTGATATTAAGTCGACGGATACCAGGATAACAGGGCTGGCGTTCACTGTAGGGATACCCGAAATGAGAGTTCCTTTTATTTACGGAAACTTTCTTGATGATGCCGAAAGTGTTAATGATCTGATACATGAAAGCGGTCATGCTATGCAGACCATGCTGTCAATGGATTCGCTGGAGCCCCAGGAGCTTCAGGATCCTGTGCAGGATTTGGTGGAGATACCATCCAAGTCCATGGAATTTATATCTCATTATTACGCAGAGAAGTTTTTCGGTGAGGATGCTGATAAGTACAGAAAAGGTCATCTGACGTCAGTTCTTGATGAAATTGCAGGGTATTGTTTATTTCATGAATTTGAAACATTTTTATATAGATGTCCGGAAGCAAGTGTGCAGGAGCGCATAGATAAATTCAATGAGCTCACAAGACTCTATAGACCCGGCGTAGTCCAAATGCATCCAAAGCTTCTTGATAAGGGAGCGGGACTCTATAGAAATGTAGAGGCTATAGGCCTTCCAAGATACCTGATCTCATATTCCATAAGCGATTTATCTGCGATCTATATTGCCAATGAGTTTGAGAAGGATAAGAGAAAAGGAACGGATATATTTATGAAGCTTGGCCGGATCGGAGGGAGCATGGATTACTTTGATGCTATATCCGCCCTTGATCTTAAACCTGCATTTTCAGAGGATGTTATAAAAGAAGCTGCAGAGTATCTGCAGAAAGAGTTGGGGCTTGAATAAAAATTTGCCGGCATAAGGATAAAGGTTATTAAGCAGGGTGCAAAAACGCATCCTGCTTTTTTTCTAGGGAAATAGCGAAAAAAGAGCAATGAATTTTTGTATAAATCTGATAATTGAACAACACCATCTTTTCACCTATAATGTGTGTACGTTAACGGAAAACGTAATTCGTTAGTTGGTTATGAGAAAAACAAAGCACAATAACAATAAAGAAAGGTAGGAGAAAAATGGTAATCAAAAACGTAACAGACAGAGAGTTCAAAGAGTACGGCAGAGTTGTTGAGGGATACAGCGTAGCTGAAATTCTTAAGACACTTGAGAATGACACACCTTGTCCGGAGGGTGTTGTTTATGTGGCTGAGGAGCCTAAGCTCATGGCTACAGCAGATACCAAGGATCTTGGCACAAGCCTTTTCGGCGGCATGCCCTTCCAGTTTGGTTACTGCAACGGACACAACACAAAGATGAACTGCATGGAGTACCACAGAGACAGCGAGTTCAACCTTGGAACAGAGGATTTCATCCTTCTTCTTGCTAAGCTCAGTGACATCGAGGACGGCATGCTTGATTCTTCAAAGGTTGTAGCATTCAAGTGCCCTAAGGGTGTGCTTGTTGAGGTTTATGCTTCAACTCTTCACTATGCACCCTGCCACGCAGATGCTTCCAAGGGCTTCAAGGTTCTCATCGCACTTCCAAAGGGAACAAACGTAGGAACTACCGAAACAGCAGGCAAGAACCTTGATGACAGAACACTTTTCGCTACAAATAAGTGGCTTCTTGCACACAAGGATGCTTCTGAGATCGCTGACGGTGCATACGAAGGCATAACAGGAGAGAACATCGATATCGCAGGACTCATCTGAGGGGAAAATGGCAACGATAACTGAAATAGCGAAGCAGGCCGGTGTCTCAATCGGTACTGTCGACCGCGTGCTTCACAACAGAGGCTACGTCAAGCAGGAGACCAGAGAACGCGTTGAGAAAGCGTGCGAGGAACTCCACTACGAACCCAACCGTGTGGCACAGGGACTTGCAGTCAGGAAAAAGAAGCTAAAGTTTCTTTTTATGATTCCCAAGACACAGTACAGCCCGTTTTTTATTCCGGTGAGGGAGAGTGCCGAGAAAAAGGCAAAATCCCTGGAAGCCTATGCTGCAACAACGGATATAGTCGAGTATCCTGACAGCGCGAAGGAAGAGGCGAGCCTGTTAAAATCGCTTAAGAAAACAATCGGAGAGTATGATGGTGTTTGCATAACAGGCACCACTTCTCCCGTAAATGATCTGATAATTGAAGAACAGAAAAAGCGTGACATACCACTGGTTTTCTACAACAGCAGACTTGACGGCGTAGAGCATCTGGCCTATGTGGGCTGTGACTATATCGCTTCCGGAAGGCTTGCGGCAGGACTTTCTGCAATGGCCGGAGGAGAGGATGCAAAGGTATGCTTCTTTACGGAGTACGACAGCATCAAGGAGAGTGCAACTGAGCGTATCAGAGGCTTCTCAAATGAGATGAACTCGCGCTATCCCGATATGGAGCTTCTCGGAAAGTGGAGCATATCCCTTGACCGAGAGGAGAACAAGCGGGCAGTCAGAGAGATGCTTATTAAGTATCCCGAGACCAACGTGGTTTATGTCATCAACCCGAGGGATTACGATATCTGCAGGCTTATCGCAGCAGAGGATCCGCAGAGAAAAATAAGGATTATCACGAATGACCTTGTAGCGGTGCAGTATGAGATGTTCCACAAGGGAATGATAACCGCGACGATCTGTCAGGAGCCCGAGAAGCAGGGTAAACTCTCGCTGGAGATTCTGTTTAATTATCTGGCGTATGGCACAGTGCCTAAGAAGGTGAATTATACGGAGCTGAGTATACATATTGAACAGAATTTGTAGACCCTCATCCGGCGCTACGCGCCACCTTCCCCCAGAGGGGGAAGGCAGGAGGAATAGTTAACAGATTTTTGTCTTTATTTCTGTGAAATATGCCCCGTTGACAAAAAAGGCACCAAAACTTATGATTTAGGAGTGTGTGAACGTACACACATTTTAACAAAAACAATTATTTTAAGGGTAGGAGGATTTAAGGATGAATAACATTCCCCAGGCTAAAATTGGTATAGTTGCAGTAAGCCGTGACTGTTTCCCGGCATCACTTGCAATCAATCGTAGAAAGGCTCTTGTAGAGAGCTACACAAAGCTTTACAACAAAGACGACATTTATGAGTGCCCTGTTTGCATCATCGAGAGCGAGACTCAGACACTTGAGGCTCTTGAGGATGTTAAGAAGGCAGGCTGTAACGCACTTTGCGTATATCTTGGTAATTTCGGTCCCGAGATTTCCGAGACACTTCTTGCTGAGAAGTTCGGTGGTCCTGTAATGTTCTGCGCAGCAGCAGAGGAGTCACAGAATGACCTTATCGACGGCAGAGGAGATGCTTACTGCGGAATGCTTAACGCAAGCTACAACCTTCACCTTCGCAATGTAAAGGCATATATTCCTGAATATCCTGTTGGAACAGCAGATGAGTGCGCTAAGATGATCAACGAGTTCGTTCCGATCGCAAGAGCACTTTACGGACTTTCAGAGCTCAAGGTTATCAGCTTTGGTCCTCGTCCGATGAACTTCCTTGCTTGTAACGCACCTATTCAGCAGATCTACAACATGGGTGCAGAGATCGAAGAGAACTCAGAGCTTGATCTTTTCGAGAGCTTCAACAAGCACGCTGATGACAAGAGAATTCCTGAAGTTGTTGCAGACATGGAGAAGGATCTTGGCGCAGGCAACAAGAAGCCTGAAATCCTTGCTAAGCTTGCTCAGTATGAGCTTACACTTCTTGACTGGATCGAGGAGCACAGAGGCGGCAAGAAGTTTGTATGTATCGCCGGTAAGTGCTGGCCTGCATTCCAGACTCAGTTCGGATTCGTTCCCTGCTATGTAAACTCAAGACTTACAGGCCGCGGAATTCCGGTATCCTGCGAAGTAGATATCTACGGTGCAATCTCAGAGTTCATCGGAACATGCATCTCTGATGACGCTGTAACACTTCTTGATATCAACAACTCTGTACCTGCTGATATGTACGAAGAGTCCATCAAGGGCAAGTTCGACTACAAGCACACAGATACATTCATGGGCTTCCACTGTGGAAATACTTGCACAAGCAAGCTTGCTAGCTGCGAGATGAAGTTCCAGAGAATCATGGCTAGAAACCTTCCTGAGGAAGTTACACAGGGAACACTTGAAGGTGATATCGCTCCCGGCAACATCACATTCTACAGACTTCAGAGCACATCTGATAACCACCTTAAGGCATACGTTGCACAGGGTGAGGTTCTCAATGTTCCTACAAGATCCTTCGGTGGTATCGGTGTATTCGCTATTCCGGAGATGGGAAGATTCTACAGACACATTCTTATCCAGCACAACTTCCCTCATCACGGTGCAGTAGCATTCGGTCACTTCGGAAAGGCACTCTTCGAGGTATTCAAGTATGTTGGAGCAGAAGTAATCGGCTACAACCAGCCTGCATCACTTCCTTATCCTACAGAGAACCCTTTCGCTTAATTACTAAGTGATTATTTAGGAAAAATAATAGGCCGCAGATGTTTACCATAAGGTACGCATCTGCGGCTTTTTTATGCGTGAAAAC
This sequence comes from Butyrivibrio sp. INlla16, assembly GCF_900104155.1. Classification (GTDB taxonomy): domain Bacteria; phylum Bacillota; class Clostridia; order Lachnospirales; family Lachnospiraceae; genus Butyrivibrio. The sequence continues at coordinate 120,890 of NZ_FMYB01000004.1, read as the reverse complement.
AGATTTATAATGGAAGCAGAAATGAAAATGCTAATGCCAAATAATGAGGGGGTTATGCATGAGAATCTACAGAGCAAAAGATTATAATGACCTGAGTAGAAAAGCTGCGAATATTATCTCTGCGCAGGTAATCATGAAGCCGGATGCGGTTCTTGGCCTTGCAACCGGTTCATCTCCCATCGGGACTTATAAACAACTCATCGATTGGTATAAAAAGGGTGACCTTGATTTTTCGGAGGTGAAGACGATAAACCTCGATGAATACAAGGGACTCAGCCCTGAGGATGAGCAGAGTTATTATCACTTTATGCACACCAATCTGTTTGATCATATTAATATCAAACAGGAAAACACCAATATTCCTAATGGCCGCGAAGAGGATTCCGAAAAAGAGTGCAATCGATATGACAACGTCATAAATGAATGCGGTGGAATTGATTTACAGCTACTTGGAATAGGAAGTAATGGCCATATTGGGTTTAACGAACCCGGAATCTCATTTGACAAAACTACTCACTGCGTGGCTCTTACCGAGAATACAATCAAGGCAAATGCCAGGTTTTTTATATCGGAGAGAGACGTCCCCAGATATGCATATTCCATGGGAATAAAGAATATAATGCAAGCAAAAAGCATCCTGCTCATCGCCTCAGGAGAGAGAAAAGCGGATGCCCTTTATGAGTCATTGTTTGGTCCGATAACACCGGCGGTTCCCGCATCCATCTTACAGCTTCACAATAATGTGAGTATAGTAGCGGATGAGGAAGCTTTGAGCCGCGTGCTCGCGGATCACGATATTATATCCGGAGGTCAGATATCGTAATCTGATATCACAATTATCTTCAAAACTCAGATACAACGATTATTTAAAAGAAACGCGGTACTCTGTGTCAAAAGCGTCGCCCGGATTAAGGAGCTGCTCAAAGTCGCGGTCTTTTAATTCACCTGAAAATCCCTCTGCGTCAGCTCTTCCATACCAGGGCTCGAGGCAGATGAACGGAGCATTTTTACCGACGGGAGACCAGATTCCAAGAAGCGGAGCATCGAAGGCCATCTCAACGAAAACATCGCCTTCTGCATTTTTGATGCTGGCACCGCTAACCTGGCTATTTTCCAGAATGATTGCGCCGCCGTCGAAGGTGTGCTCATCAACTTCGAAGGATTTGTCGCTCTTCAGAGTAAGTTCATAGGTCTCGTTTGCAGCGAGAGGATCATGGAACTTTCTCACAGTGAGGACATCCTTATCTGTTTTTAATACTACTGAATTTCCTTTCAATGTGCCTTCAGAGCTGAGCTCGCAGTTAAATGCCGGATGAGCTCCGATCGCAAAAGGCATATCGCCTTTTCCTGTGTTTTCTACCTTCCATCCCACAATAATACTGTCACCATCAAGCTTGTAGGAGATGGTCAGCTTAAAATCAAAGGGATATTTTGAAAGTGTTGTTTCATTTGAAGTAAGGGAGAAAACTGCACAGTCATCAGCTTTTTCCTCAAGCTCAAATTCCATATCTCTTGCAAAGCCGTGCTGGCCCATGGGATATTCGTGGCCGCCAACCCTGTATTTGCCGTCTGCAACAGCACCTACAAAAGGAAAGAGTACTGGTGAGGTGCGATTCCAAAATGCGGGATCTGCGCACCACATATATTCCTTACCACCTTTTTTGATACTTTTTAACTCAGCACCGGCTGTCTCAATCTCAGCGATAATCACATTATTGGTAAGACTAGTTCTCATAGTTCTGTCCCTTCCTGAAAATGGTATATGCCATTTTATTATCTAATCAGTTAACGATATTTCTTTTTTCGCCCTTTTCAAAAGCGGCTATGTTCTTAGCGACTTCATCGACGCAGCGGATTCTGGCTTCAACGCTGGCCCAGGCCATGTGAGGTGTAACAAAGAGCTTCTGGCTGTCCTTAATTCTAAGAAGCGGGCTGTCTTTTTTCATGGGCTCCACAGTAAGAACGTCGAGGCCGGCGCCTGCGATCTCACCCTGCTCAATTGCATTTGCAAGATCATCCTCGTTAACTACTGGACCTCTTGCGACATTGATGAGATATGCGGTTTTCTTCATCTTCTTAAATGCAGCTGCATCGATAAGATTTCTTGTGCTGTCTGTGAGAGGGCAGTGGAGAGAGAGAATGTCGCTTCGCTCTAATAGCTCGTCAAAACTTACCATCTCGTAAGCTTTGTCCTCATCCTTGTGCTCGGTTCTTCCTGATGCGGAGTAGAAGATAACCTTTGCTCCGAAGGCAGTTGCTATCTGGGCAACTTTTCTTCCGATATTACCCATTCCGATGATACCCCAGGTCATACTGTCGATTTCATGATACGGGATGTCAAGCTTGCAAAAGTATTCCTGAGCCGCATATTCGCCGCTTTTCACAAACTCATCGTAATCCTTGAGGCTCTCCATCAGATAAAAGAGAAGTGCGAAGGTGTGCTGAGCAACGGACATAGTAGAATATCCCGCAACGTTAGCGACCTTCACACCGCGCTCTGCGCAGGCTTTGATATCGACGTTGTCGAAGCCTGTTGCAAACTCGCAGATGAGCTTTAAATCCGGAGCTTTATCAAGAATTTCTGTGGTTATCTTTGACTTGTTGATGCAAAGGACCTCAACTCCAGCAAGGCGCTCTGCGGCATTGTCTGCTGTCACTTTGTTCTTATAATATGTAACGTCACCGATTTTTGAAAACTCGGTGTAATCAAGATCATTTCCCACGCTGTCAATTTCTGCTGCTACTATTTTCATGGTTTTTGTCCTTTCTATGTATATTTGACCTTAAGTGGCTATAAACCCTATATATTTTCGCATGTTATAGGGAAAAATGGAATAGTGAGAGCGTTTTTTGGATTGTTTTTATTCATGGTGTGAGATATTATTATAGAAGCGCTTATTTTGTAGTAAAGGAGAATGTATTATGACATTTGAAGAAGCTAAGAAAAAACTTGAAGCAAACGGACAGATGCATGTCCTCAAGTATTATGATGAGCTTTCAGATGCTGAGAAGGCAGCTCTTCTTCAGCAGATTGATGAGACTGATTTCGAAGTTCTGAAAAATGCAAAGAATTTAGGTCATGGTTCAGAGAGAGGAAAATTCGAGCCTCTTGCATGCATGCAGCTTTCAGAGATTGAGAAGAGAAAAGATGAGTTTAATAAGATCGGTACAGAGGCAATTCAGCAGGGTAAGGTTGCTGCATGTCTTCTTGCCGGCGGTATGGGTACAAGACTCGGCTCCGATGATCCTAAGGGAATGTACAACATCGGTCTTACAAAGGAAGTATTCATTTTCCAGAGAATTATAGAGAACCTTCTTGATGTTGTTAATGCAACAGGTTCATGGATCCATCTTTTCATTATGACAAGTGAGAAGAATCACGAGAAGACAGTTAACTTCCTTACAGAGAAGAATTTCTTCGGATATAAGGCTGACAAGGTTACCTTCTTCAAGCAGGACATGGCTCCCGCTTCAGATTACGAAGGTAAGGTTTATATGGAAGAAAAGGGACGTATCTCCACATCACCCAACGGTAATGCAGGATGGTTTTCTTCTATGATTAAAGCAGGTCTTGATAAGACACTTCACGCTGAAGGTATCGAGTGGGTTAACATCTTCGCAGTTGACAACGTACTTCAGAGAATCGCAGATCCCTGTTTCGTAGGTGCTACAATCGCACAGAAGGCAGAGGTTGGTGCTAAGGTTGTTAAGAAAAATGCTCCCGATGAGGGCGTTGGTGTTATGTGTCTTGAGGATGGCAAGCCTTCAATCGTTGAGTACTATGAGCTCACACAGGAGATGATGGATGCCAAGGATGAGGCAGGAGATCCCGCATACAACTACGGTGTTATCCTTAACTACCTCTTCAATGTACCTGCGCTTGAGAGAATCGCAAAGAATGAACTTCCTCTTCACGTTGTTGAGAAGAAGATTCCTTTCATAAATGATAACGGCGAGCTTGTTAAGCCCGAGACACCCAACGGATGCAAGTTCGAGCAGCTGGTTCTTGATATGATCCACGAGCTTGACAGCTGTGTACCTTACGAGGTTGTTCGTGAGAAAGAATTCGCACCTATCAAGAACAAGACAGGTAAGGATTCTGTTGAGTCAGCAAGAGAGTTGTGCAAGAAGAACAATATTGAATTATAATAAATACCCTCATCCGTCAGCGAGCTGACGGATGAGGGGAAATAGGGAGGATAGAGTATGGCAATATTAGTTACAGGTGGTGCCGGATATATCGGAAGCCACACAGTAGTAGAGCTTCAGAACGCAGGATATGACGTAGTTGTTATGGATAACCTTGCCAATGCAAGCGAGAAGGTTCTTGCGCGCGTTGAAGCCATCACAGGCAAAAAGGTTCCTTTTTATAAGGCAGACATCCGCGACAGAGAAGGCCTTGAGGAGATTTTCACTAAGGAAAAGATCGACAGCGTTATTCACTTCGCAGGACTTAAGGCAGTAGGTGAATCAGTTCAGAAGCCTTGGGAGTACTATGATAACAACATCACAGGAACACTTACTCTTGTTGATGTAATGAGAAAGCATGGCTGCAAGAACATCATCTTCTCATCTTCAGCAACTGTTTACGGCAATCCCGCATTTATTCCGATTACTGAAGAGTGTCCTAAGGGACAGTGCACCAATCCTTACGGATGGACAAAGTCAATGCTTGAGCAGGTTCTTTCAGACATTCAGTTTGCTGATAAGGAATGGAATGTGGTTCTTCTTAGATACTTCAATCCTATCGGTGCTCACAAGAGCGGTACTATGGGTGAGAACCCCAACGGTATACCGAACAACCTCATGCCTTACATTACACAGGTTGCTGTAGGAAGACTTCCTAAGCTCAATGTATTCGGTAACGACTATGATACACCCGACGGAACAGGTGTCCGCGATTACATCCATGTAGTTGATCTTGCAGTAGGACATGTTAAGGCTCTTAAGAAACTTGAGCCCGGCAGCGGACTTTCAATCTATAATCTCGGTACAGGCGTTGGTTACAGTGTTCTTGATATCGTAAAGAACTTCGAGGAAGCTAACGGAGTTAAGATCCCTTACGAGATTCAGCCCAGACGTGCAGGAGACATCGCTACATGCTACTCAAATGCTGACAAGGCTAAGAAGGAGCTTGGATGGGAGGCGCAGAACGGTATCCGCGAGATGTGCGAAGATTCCTGGAGATGGCAGAGTCAGAATCCTAACGGCTACGAGGATTAAATAAGGACACATGTTTAGGCTTTGGGTAAGACTTATAGAGGACAACCACCTTTTAAAAGATACCGTCATAGAAGACAATTCGATGGACACCAGAACTCACAAGGTTATGAATGCTCTCGAGAAAGCCTGTTATGACATGGATCTTAGTAAGCCGATATGGCTAAAGTCCACTGTTCACGATTTTCAATTACATAACAAATGCAGATTTACAAAGGATGCATTTATTGAAGAGATTCCGTTTGATTACATGGAGATTCAGGTGATCGAAGAGGACGACTTCTATTATTGATTATTATATTTCCCACACTTGAAACAAACATTTAGTTTGGATTTAGGTGTGGGAAATATTTTTTTGATACTTTTATCACAATTTCGTCACAAACTGAAACTATACTGAATCTTGTAAAAAACAAATGAGAGAACTTATTTATCAAATTTATCAAAGAAAAGAGGTAATGAACGATGTTTGATAATGAAAATAACGAGCAACAAAACAATCAGGAAGCGGGGTTTGGAAGGGAAGCTGAAACTAACAACGCACAGAGCGAAAACACCTATAGTCAGGGCAATAACTCTTACGGACAGAATCAGAACACCTATGGACAGGGTGGTAACAATACCTACGGTCAGGGGACATACAACCGAAACAATACGTACGGTAACTACACAGGCTCCGGAAACAACGGTTCAGGTTACGGCCAGAACAACAATACCTACGGTAACTACAATTACAACAACCAGGGAACCTATGGTAATTACCAGTATTCTTATCAGCCCGGTATGAATGGAGGAAACGGTCCTAAGAAATCAGGGACAGGAAAGAAAGTTGCAGCTGCGATAGCTATCGCACTTGTTCTTTGTCTGGGACTCGGTGCAGGCTACTATAGCATGACCAGAATTTCACAGATTCCTGCTGCCACAGAGAAAGACGATCAGGCTAAGGCAGAGGAAAAGAGTATAGAAAAGGACAACAGCGAGACTGTTGCCGAGCCGGATGTAGCAGCAGCTAAAGAAGAGACCGGCAGCACAGATTCTGTTCTGGGAAGTGGAGACAATGCAGGAATTGCACAGACAGAGACAGTAGAAAGTTCAAGAACAGTTGTTACAGATGTAACAGAGGTTGTTGCCAAGGCAATGCCTGCCATGGTTTCCATCAACAACAACTTCACACAGTCCTATAACTACTTCGGACAGAAGTACAGTCAGGAACAGACAGCTTCCGGTTCAGGATTCATAGTAGGAACAAATGATACAGAGCTTTTAATTGCGACCAACTACCATGTTATTGAGGGTGCTGACTCTCTTGAGGTTCAGTTTGCAGATGACAGTAAGTCAGCAGCTGAGGTTAAGGGAACAGATTCTGATATGGATCTTGCAGTAATCGCAGTACAGCTTTCAGACCTTGCAGCAGATACCAGAAACGCTATCGCTATAGCAGCCCTTGGTGATTCCGATTCACTTACACTTGGTGAGCCCGCAATAGCAATCGGCAATGCGCTCGGATATGGCCAGTCAGTTACTACAGGTGTAGTAAGCGCTATCAACCGTGTAATTGACCTTGATGATGAAAAGCAGGGTACATTTATACAGACCAATGCAGAGATCAACCCCGGTAACTCCGGCGGTGCACTTTTAAATATCAACGGTGAAGTTATCGGTATCAACTCCAACAAGATTGGCGGTTCAACCGTTGAAGGTATGGGATATGCTATTCCGATTTCCATTGCTAAGCCTATCATTGAGCAGCTTATGACAGAGAAGACACGCGCCAAGGTTGACGAGGAGAACAGAGGCTATCTTGGAATCTCAGGAGTCAGCGTTACTTCTGATGTATCAGAGATGTACGGACTTCCTCTCGGTGTTTATGTAGCAGCTGTTTCTGAGGATGGCGGCGCTAAGGCAGCAGGTGTTCAGGAAAAAGATATCATCACAAAGTTTGATGGAAAAGAGATTTCTTCTATGGATGATCTCCAGAACAGACTGGCATATTATGAGGCAGGAGAGGTAGTAACAATCACTGTTCAGAGACAGGCATCAGGTGGATATCAGGAACAGGAGCTTCAGGTTACTCTGGGATCCAAGCAGACTGTTCAGTCCGACAGTGATGATACACAAGGACAGAAGTATGATGGCGAGCAGCAGCCCGATGCGAAGCAGGAAGAAGGACAGGAAGGACAACAGGGAATCGATCCCTTCTCAAATCCTTTCGGATTCGGTTTTGACTTTGGTAACTAAGCTTATTCATATAAAATAAATAGTACTCGGCAAAGATAACAAAAAGGAAAAGGTTAGGAACAAACTGCCTTTGAGCGATGATGCTCAGGGGCAGTTTTTCTTAAATATATATTGAGCGGGGTTCTGTTTTTAATGACATAGATTTGCGGGGATATTATAATAGTTATAAATTTTCGTGAGGAATTTAGAGGAGACAAACTATAATGGCAGATAAATTTGATAATGATGATATGGACTTCAGGGAGGTTATGGATTCCTCTGTTGATGACACTCCGGTAGAGAGAAAAGATACGACAGTGGAAGAGACTCCTAAAGAAGGTAATACATCCTCGCAGTCAAAGGACAATGAGAGCGAATATGAGGATGTTTGCTTTGTGTGCAGAAGACCTGAGAGCAAGGCCGGAAAAATGTTCCATCTTCCCAACGGAATAAGTGTGTGCGATGACTGTATGCACAAGACGATGGATACGATCAGCCAGTTTGATTACCAGAATCTTTTAAACAACCCGGCACTTATGGATGAGCTCAACAAGCATAGCGGTATGCCCGGCTTGAACTTTATGGATTTATCCAATTTTACCGGAGGCGCCGGAATCCCCAATTCTCAGAAGATCAAAAAGAAAAAAGAGGAAGATACCAGGGTTAAGCCTGAGTTCAATATAGAAAATATTCCTGCACCTCACAAGATCAAGGCTAAGCTTGACGATTATGTTATAGGTCAGGAGCAGGCAAAGAAAATTATATCCGTTGCGGTTTACAACCACTATAAGAGAGTTAAGACCGGCACCATGGATGATATTGAGATTGAGAAGTCCAATATTCTTATGATCGGCCCTACCGGAAGCGGAAAAACTTATCTTGTTAAGACTCTTGCAAGACTTCTTGATGTGCCGTTGGCTATCACTGATGCTACCTCTCTCACTGAGGCGGGATATATCGGTGATGATATCGAAAGCGTTGTAAGTAAGCTTCTTGCGGCAGCAGGAAATGATATAGACAAAGCTCAGCAGGGTATCATTTTCATAGATGAGATTGATAAAATTGCAAAGAAAAAGAATACGACATCGAGAGATGTAAGCGGTGAATCGGTTCAGCAGGGAATGCTCAAGCTCCTTGAGGGTGCCGATGTTGAGGTACCTGTGGGTGCAAGCAGCAAAAATGCGATGGTTCCAATGGCGACCGTTAACACCAGAAACATTTTGTTTATATGCGGCGGAGCCTTCCCGGATATGGAGGATATAATAAAGCAGAGGCTGAATAAGCAGACCTCCATCGGTTTTGATGCCGACCTCAAGGACAAATGGGACAAGGATCCCGACCTTATCACTAAGGTAACCGTTGATGATCTAAAGAAATTCGGAATGATTCCCGAATTCCTCGGACGTCTCCCTATAGTATGCACACTTAAGGGCCTCTCCAAGGAGATGCTTGTTCAGATATTAAAAGAGCCCAAGAACGCTATCTTGAAACAGTATCAGAAGCTCCTTGCGCTTGATGAGGTTAATCTGGAATTTGACGATGAAGCTTTGGAAGCCATAGCCGAGAAGGCGATGGAAAAGGATACAGGTGCCAGAGCTCTTCGCGCCATTATTGAGGAATTCATGCTGGATATCATGTATGAGATTCCGAAGGATGATAATATCGGAAGCGTTACCATTACCGGCGATTACATCAAGGGTAAGGGCGGCCCGGTGATTGAACTCAGAACTACGGAAGTTCTTAAGGGGATTGGGATGAAGTCGGCAGAGAACTGATAAGGGAAAGATAAAAGCCCCAGTGTATGCTATGGTGGATTTCAATCGATTATGCGTATTTTGCAACGAGATTGAAAGACACCATAGCATACGCTGGGGCTCATCGTTAGGCTGTGATGAAGGTGCCGGCTTTACCCTTGAGGGCGTCGGAAACCTCTGCGAGAGAGGTGATAAGGACGCTGCCTGAAGGATTGTTTTTAAGGAATTCTATTGCTGCTTCAATCTTGGGAAGCATATCGGTAGCCCCGAACTGACCTTCTCTGATGTACTGTTCGGCTGCGGAGACATTCATGCGCTCGATGGGAGCCTGAGTGTCCTTACCGAAATCGGTGTATACATAGGGAACGGAGGTCAGGATGATAAGTCTGTCCGCATTAAGGTCTGAAGCCAGTTTTCCGGCGATGGCATCCTTCTCAATAACAGCTGAGGCACCCTTTAATACATGACCCTGTTCGATAACCGGGATTCCGCCGCCGCCGCAGGCGATAACGATCTGACCGGCATCAGAGAGTGTGCGGATGGCATCGATCTCAACAATATCTATCGGCTTGGGAGCAGCAACTATACGAAGATAACCTTTTCCCGGAACTTCCTGAACGAAGTTCCCTTTTTTAACTTCGTTATCGGCGTCCTCTTTTGACATATATCTTCCGATAACCTTGGTCGGAGAATAGAAGGCTTCATCGTAGGGATCAACCGTAACCTGTGTGAGGATTGTGCTTACAGGGGTTGAAACACCGCGGCTTGTGAGCTCACTCTTAAGCGAATTCTGAAGATCGTAGCCGACATAACCCTGGCTCATTGCGCTGCAGACGCTCATGGGAGCGGGAGTATAGTCGATATAGATTCGGCGCAGCTCGGTCATTGCTTTGTGAATCATGCTGACCTGAGGTCCGTTACTGTGTGTGATGGTTAACTGATATCCTGCACAGGCGAGATCTGCGAGTGCTTTCGCAGTAACCTGAACGGCTTCCTTCTGCTCCATGGTGGTATAGCCAAGAGCTTCGTGTCCCAGTGATACCACTGCCTTCTTGTTTTCCATAGCGTTGCTCCTCCGTAAAAATCTGTTTTATAGATTGTATCATAAAAATAGACTGCGAGATACTTGGTAATTATGCATTTTTCAAGTATTTTCACATCTTCAGTTTGTTGTGTCTTCTGTCGTAGGTCATGATGCCATTTACTTCTTCCTCAACGTCGGAGAGCTGCGTGTAAACCGCACCGGCAAGGCCTTTCTTCTTAAGATTCTCTATGGTTTCATTCATAAGAGTGTTAAAGGCAGCTTTGAAATCGGCCACGGTATCGAACCTTTTGTAGCCATAGATTCTGTCTACGCTGCTGTGTCCCTCTACATAGCAGGTGTAACCGCCGTATTCGGAGATGACAAAGGCGCGGTGTTTTTTGTCTGCTATGACATCAAGAGGTCTGAAGTAATTATGTACACTTCTGAAATCACCGCCGTTTTCATCGAACCAGCCGCTTGCCTGATCGATAAGTCTGTTGTCGGCAAACTGCCTTGCCTGGATAGTAGCGGCGGAAGCATTGAACTGTCCCCAGCCCTCGTTGAAGAGAACCCAGACTGAGATACTCGGAACGTTGATCAGATGCTGGATTGTTTCCTCCATCTCCTCAGTCCATTCCTTTCGGCCCTCTGCGGAGCCTCTTGAAAACATGTGATAGTTTGTGGGACCGTCAGGCATGTGTCCGAACACGCCGGGGAACAGAGTGGGAAGATAGCTCACTACGGGCTTTGCATAGGAAGAACCTCCGCTTACCATGTCCTGCCAGACGATCATTCCGAGCCTGTCGCAGTGATAGTACCACCTTGCTGCTTCAACTTTTATATGTTTCCTTAGCATGTTGAAGCCAAGGGATTTCATCTCTTCTATATCAAAAATGAGTGCTTCATCGCTCGGCGCAGTATATAATCCGTCGGGCCAGTAACCCTGATCGAGGACGCCGTTAAGGAAATAGGGCTCTCCATTCAGGAAAAAGAGGGGATGTCCTTCAGCATCAAGCTGCCTTGTAAAGGAGCGCATTCCGAAATAACTCCAGGCGGTATCGCTTCCTGCAGTTAACTGAATCTGATAGAGATAGGGATCCTCGGGACTCCAAAGGTGAGGCTTTGGCATCGCAATTTTACAGGAATAAACATAAGTCGAAGCGCCTTTTCCTTCGATGTCGGGTGAGTAGGTGCTGAGCTCGTCGGAGGAATGGGTAATTGAACCGTAAAAATCCTCGGGCTCAAAGCGGTCCCTAGTCTTATCACTTCTGTGAACAGTGTCGCCCTCATTTTCTGCGATAAGGATCTGCCCCTCTGAGTCATATATTTTTAAAGAGACAGGGCACTCGCCGTTTGTATGCATGGTTATGTAGATCATGTCGAGGTCTCTGTCGGGAACGATTCTGTAGGAGGTGATGTGAGTTTCCGGAACAATCTCCATCCAAACCGGTTGCCAGATTCCGCTCTGCGCAGTGTAATACATACCTCCGCGCTTTAAAGTCTGCTTACCTCTGCTGTGATAAGAGGTGTCGCTGTCATCCTGGACGCAGACAGTCAGTGTTCCTGCAAGTCCGGACTCCGATGAATTCAGAGCATCTGTGATATCAACGGTGAAAGGAAGATATCCTCCATTGTGGGCGCCGACGGGAGTTCCGTTTATAAATGCGATAGCTCTTTGGTCGATTGCACCAAAATGAAGAAGAACTCTGGATTTTTCTTCGGGAAGAGTAATTCCTGAAAGTTCCTTTTTATACCAAAGATATTCATCAGGCTGCAATTGTCTCTCTACTCCCGAAAGGATTGATTCGGGAGAAAAGGGAACGAGAATCTGTCCGTCCATCTCTTTTGGGTGTACATTACTCTTTGAGAAAGCATACTCCCAGAGTCCGTTAAGATTGATATAACTGTTTCTCTTGAACTGCGGACGGGGATATTCCGTGAGGACATGATCCTTGTCCAGATTGTCTCCCCAAACAGTGGTAAGCCTGTGGAGCACGTCATCCTCATGAGTTTTATCTATTGCCTTAATTGCATTGAGCAGATCCATTTTCATAACTTTTCCCCTAAAAAAATATTAAGGCCATCCGATTATTAAAAATGGATGGCGCATTAAGTTCGTGTTCAGACGTCGGTATTTTGGTTCTTGGAAGCTATCAGATCCTGATAGAAAGCGGCAATTGATGCCGAGTTGTAAACTCCGACCCATAGTAGCGGGATGAAACATGCAAGTACTCCGATGAGTGCGAGAGGGATGAAACTCAGATATAGTAAAAGGAGTCTGAATTTACTTCCTTTCATAAGCCTCATGCTGGCTTTTAAGATATCCGAGGTTCTCTTTTCCGGGAAATCCTGAAGGATATAATAAGACTGCGAAAACATGAGACGAATATAAATATTGGCGATTGTCATCACCACAGATATAAGCAGTGCAAACATTATGTATCTGGGATCGATAGAAACTGCGCTGTTATTGTTTTTAACCAGCATCGCCATCAGAACCTGCAGCGGAATGATGGTGAGTGTATTCGCTACAGCAATCGGAACATGAAGAAGAATCGCCTTGTCAGGATGATTTTTAAATCCGTGGAATAAATCCGACATGGAAACCGATTGCGCATAGACGACGTTCATAAAAAGATAAGCCAGTCCGGAGTCGAACACACCGAGAAAAAGGTTCACCAGTATGGTAGACCCGAAGTAGGCAAAGTATGTGATTAGATTAGTTGGAATAATTGCTGCGGTAATGATATTTATCATTAAGAAGGCTATGAACCTGTAGAGTACAACTGCAGCTATTGTCGTTCCGTATTTACCAAGAAGCCTTTCTCTTGCAATGGCTTTCAATGTTTTAGTGTTTTTTGTCTGTCTCATTTGTCATTTGACCCTATACTGCCGCATCAAAGCTCGAACCGATAAGACCACTGGCTGCATCGGCTGATTTGCGGTTTTTCTGATAGGGATTATCCTCATTTTTATACATTATCTGAGTTGTGGTAAGTCCACCTGATACATAGGTTCGTCCACACTCGGGGCAGACTGCTGTCTGAATTTTGACAGAAGCCTGAAGTACTTTGCCGTCGCCCTGGGCGGCCTTTTTATACGCGTTGGCTACGTGCTCCTGCTCGTGACCGCGCACTCTGGAAGGTGCTGCTTCAGGTGAAATATGTGCAGCACTCTTAAAGGAAACATTTTCATCGGAACCGTCAATATACTTGCGGTTCTTACAAGTCTCACATTCAGCCGGCGAAGAACGCATACCGGGCTTCTTCTCGACGGATTCGCCGGGATTAAGTGTGACTTTCGTTTCGCCCTGAAGGGCTCCCGCAGCAGCTTCTGAAGCTGTCCCGGTGCTGCTGTTAAAAGCAGGGCCGAAAAATCCTGATGCATAAGAACTGTTAAATCCGATACCACTTATTCCGCTCATAAGCACACCCTCTACTGACTTTCTACAGGAAGGTCGATACTGATGCCGAGATTATCAGTGATTTCCTTGACCATGTCGTCAAAGCTCTCGCCGCTGATAGCCTGCGAGTACTGATTAACCATCCTGTGTGCTTCGGGATCGGTAAATACCGTCACGAAGGAGGTAACCATAAGTGCGTATCCCCCGATGAGCCCGATAAGACCAAAAATAATTCCCCTTTTGGCCTGCGGGTAGAGCTTCCCGTTCTGTTCTCTGGACAGGAAAGCCATTGTAATTGCAATTCCTCCAAGTATTATGGAGAAATACACGCTTAGTATAAGCGCGATTGAGATCAGACCCAGTATGGATGCCACAGTAGCAAATGAAACCCTTGGATTAAGAGGGTTGTGGGTCTGATTATACTCATAACTCTCAGTCATTTCTTAATTTTCACAGATTCGTATGCAGAAAAGGAATCTGTGAACTCCTCCTTTGTCACCAAAAGATGACAATACTTCAACTTAATTGTACCGCAAAAAGCCCGAGAAGTGTATTAAAAATTGGTAAAATTACTGCGTGTGGACTGCCAGGTCCTGCAGGTGAAATTCGATTGGAAAAGTTCGCTTTGACATAGTAAAATAAACGAGTGACCTTTGTTTTGAGGAAGCATTTTATTATCGTACAAGGAGTAAAACAGGCAAAAATGGACATTTTACAGAAAATAACAGAAGAACTTAATGTACAGAAATGGCAGGTGGAAGCAGCGGTAAAGCTGATTGACGAGGGCAATACCATTCCTTTTATCTCCAGATACCGTAAGGAAGTAACAGGTTCACTTAACGATGAACAGCTGCGTACCCTTGGTGAGAGACTTACATATTTAAGAGGTCTCGAGGAGAAAAAAGAGCAGGTTATTTCAAGCATTGAGGAGCAGGGTAAGCTTACTGATGAGCTTAAAGCTAAGATTATTGCTGCTGAGACCATGGTAGCCGTTGAAGACTTATACAGACCATACAGACCGAAGAGAAAGACCAGAGCCTCTGTGGCTAAGGAGAAGGGACTTGACGGTCTTGCAGACATTATCAGGGTTCAGGAGACTACTAAGAGCCTTGTTGAGGAGGCAACTCCTTATGTAAATGCCGAAAAAGAAGTTAAGAATATACAGGAAGCAATCCAGGGTGCTATGGATATCATTGCCGAGGAGATTTCCGATAATGCCGATTATCGTACCTATATCCGTGAGGAGACCTGGAATCAGGGCTTCGTAACCTCCAATGCCAAGGACGAGAAGGCAGAGAGCGTCTACGAGATGTATTACAACTTCGAGGAGCCGGTTAATAAGATCCTCGGACACAGAGTGCTCGCACTTAACCGAGGTGAGGCAGAGAAGTTCCTCACAGTTAAGATCACAGCTCCTGAGGAGCAGATCCTTCGTTTCCTTGAAAAGAAGACAATAACAAAGGAAAATCCCGAGACAACTCCCGTACTTCAGGCCGTTTGTAAGGATTCCTATGACAGACTTATCGCTCCCGCTATTGAGCGCGATATCAGAAATGAGCTCACGGAAAAAGCAGAGGACAGCGCCATCGGCGTATTTGGCAAGAACCTTGAACAGCTTCTTATGCAGCCTCCTATCGCAGGAAAAACGGTTCTCGGATGGGATCCCGCTTTCAGAACAGGCTGTAAGCTTGCAATAGTAGATGCTACAGGAAAAGTGCTCGATACAAAGGTTATCTATCCCACAGCGCCTCAGAATAAGGTTGAGGAAGCAAAGGCAGAACTTAAAAAGCTCATCAAGAAGTATGACGTTGACCTTATTTCAGTTGGTAATGGTACTGCTTCCAGAGAATCAGAGCAGGTTATCGTCGAGCTTATTAAGGAACTTGATAAACCCGTTCAGTATGTAATCGTAAACGAGGCAGGCGCCTCGGTTTATTCGGCAAGTAAGCTTGCAACAGAGGAGTTCCCTCAGTTTGATGTAGGACAGAGAAGTGCGGCTTCCATCGCTAGACGTCTTCAGGACCCTCTTGCAGAGCTTGTAAAAATCGATCCCCAGAGCATCGGCGTCGGCCAGTATCAGCACGATATGAACCAGAAGAAGCTTGGTGAAGCCCTTTCAGGCGTGGTTGAGGACTGTGTTAATAAGGTAGGTGTTGATCTTAACACTGCATCAGCGCCGCTCCTTACATATATTTCAGGTATCAGCAAGGTTATTGCCAAGAATATCGTTGATTATCGTGAGGCTAACGGAAAATTCGAGAGCAGAGACGAACTTCTGAAGGTTCCGAAGCTCGGACCCAAGGCTTATGAGCAGTGCGCAGGATTTTTGCGTATTCACGACGGTAAGAATGCCCTTGATGACACAAGCGTGCATCCGGAGTCCTATGAGGCAGCAGAGAAGCTTATGGATAAGCTCGGCCTCACCATGGAGGATGTAAGGGAAGCTCAGAAGAAGAGCGCTAAGGCTAAAGCTGAAGCTAAGAAGGCAGAAGCTAAGGCTCAGGCTAAGCCGAAGCAGAAGAAGGAAAAGCAGTTTGTTGTTAAGAATACAAATACAGCTATGGGTGCTGCGCTGGCAGCAGCTCTTGGTGGGGTAAGTCTCAGCCAGGATCCGGAACCTGCAGCAAAGGAAACATCAGGTCAGAAGGGCGGCAATGCTGCAGCTTCAGGAAGCCTTCTCAAGAAAGTAGGTGATAAGAAGAAGCTTGCAGAGGAGCTCGGCGTAGGTGAGATCACTCTGACAGACATCCTCTCAGAGCTTGAGAAGCCTTCACGCGATCCCAGAGAGAGCATGCCTGCACCTATTCTTAGAAGCGATGTCATGGATATGAAGGACTTAAAGCCCGGAATGATCCTGAAGGGTACAGTCAGAAACATCGTAGACTTCGGAGCTTTCGTGGATATAGGAGTTCACCAGGACGGACTTGTTCACATCTCTCAGATCACTGACCGCTACATTAAGCATCCTCTCGATGCAGTAAGCGTTGGAGATATCGTAGATGTCCAGGTTATCGAGGTTGATGTAAAGAAGCAGAGAATCGGACTTACAATGAAGATTAAAAAGTAATAAATACGTTAATGTTTAAAAATGCCACCATGGTGTAAGCTGCGGTGGCATTTATTATGTGCATTTTTATTTATTTTTTCCGTATCTTAAGGGTCTTGCTACATGAACATTGAAAAACTCGATGAGAGGTCCCATGAAAAATGCGGTGATTATTGTTCCTATTCCTGGAAGAACACCCATCGCAAAACCAAGGCCTGTACAGATGAGGTCTCCTGCAATTCTGAGAATTCTAAAATCCCAGCCCTTTTGTTCTGAAAGTGACAGTGCTATGGCATCATAGGTTGATACCCCAAGATCGCTGGTAAAATACAGAGCTGACGCAAAGCACATGATTACAATCGCTACGATAAGGAAGAGCATTTTTACTATAAATGAAGGATTGGGAATCAGCTTTGTCCAAAAGGCATGTGACCAGTCAACTACATGTCCCAGCAGGAACAGGTTGATGAAGGTGGCGATTCCGATCTTTTTCTTATCAAGGAAGAAATCGAATACAAGAAGTACCATGTTGATTACCATGTAGACGATGCCATATCCTATCACGGGATTATTGGTATAGTCTGTGAAAAATCTAGGTGCTCCGCCTGTCAAAATGTGCTGCAACTGTGTCCAGATTCCGTGGGCAAATACCTGAAAGGGATCCATTCCCATAAGTGAAAACTGGAACATTCCTACTGAAAAGCCTGCTATAAGTACGCCACCCAAAGTCATGGCAAGGCGTCTTTTCATTTCATTATCAAATTTTTTAAACATATCTTTTACCTCCATCGAGCAATATTATCAAATCTCTCATTTGGCAACAATGTCATTTTGTGTGTTCTTTTTCAAAAAATCATGCCTTTTTGTGCTCTTTGGAATCTACGCTGTAATCTAATACGATAGGCCTGGCACTGGTTTGTGCTTTTCCTTTCCATTTTATGTTGTAGTAGATAAGCTCTATTACGCAGCAGCACATCCAGCCCACAGGATAACCAAATCCAACCCATTTCGGGTCGTTTACTATGAAGTGAGTGAGTACAAAAAGATAAATCTGTCTTATTACTACGAAGGTTGCGATCATGATGACCATGGGGCCTCTTGAATCGCCGCGCCCTCTAAGAGCTGCAGCCAGTGTGTGGTTTACACAGTTGGCAATCAGGAAGAAAACGTTTGTCTGAATGAAAAGAGCTCCGAATTCAATTACAGATTCATCCGCTGAAAACAGCCTTATGGCCGGTCTTGCAAAGACAAACAGAAGAAAAGCTATCACAAAGGTGATACCTGTGGATAAGAGAATAGCGGATCTTGTGCCTTTTTCTGCACGATCCTCTTTTCCTGCGCCGATATTCTGACTGACAAAGGTAGTGGCTGCCATGGCAACGCTGGACATGGGCAGCATTATGAAGGTATCTAGCTTGTTATAGCTGCTCCAGCCTGCCATGCAGCTTGAACCGAAGTGATTAATATAGGATTGAACGAATACATTTGAAAAAGCTGTGATGACTGACTGTATTCCTGCGGGGAGACCAACCATGAATATGCCTTTAAGGATTCCTGCATCGAGTGTTAAGTCTTTCCATATAAGCTTATAAATGTCATTGGTCCTTGTCAGAAGCATAAGTGTCAGAATAGCTGATATCATCTGAGAGATGATGGTCGCATAGGCTACACCTGCAATTCCTGCGTGGAGACCAATTACGAAAACAAGGTCAAGAACTATGTTCATAAGGCTTGTAAGAATGAGGAACATAAGAGGTCTGGTGGTATCGCCTACAGCCCTTAAGATACCACTACCCATGTTGTAAATTAGAAGACCGGAAAAACCAAGAAAATATATCCTGAGGTATGTAGTAGCATCCGGCATAACATCTTCAGGAGTGGCCATAAATTTAAGCATAGGTGTAACGCCGATACTTCCAATTATTGTAAAGAGAACGCAGAAGATGAGTGTAGTTGCAATGGTGGTTTCGATAGCAAGGTGGAGACCTTTTAAATCCTTTCCTCCAAAATATCTGGAGATCAGAACGCCTGCTCCGATTGAAAATCCGTTAAAAAAGAACACCAGCATATTTACAATCATGGTGGTGGAGCCCACTGCCGCAAGGGCCTCTTTTCCTACGAAATTCCCCACCACTATGGAATCTACGGTGTTATATAACATCTGAAAAATATTTCCGAACATAAGCGGCAGTGAGAATGCAATAATCTGCATCAGTATAGAACCGCTTGTCATGTTTCTTGTTGTAGTTTTTTGTGCCATTTCTATATCCTTAATGCTAAATTCAATATATTGTGAATCTAAAAGATTAATCTGATTACATACTGTTACATATAAAGTTTAGCACAAAGGGATAGGAGATTGTCTTACCGAAATTTGTCTTTTTATGTCCGTTTTTTGACATGATTTCTTATATCTTTCAGATGTTGGCTACACATTTTTTCAGATAATCCTGCGCCAATTCCGAGTGTAATTAAGTCGTTGTCGGATATGTTTTTTCCTTTACCATTCACAGAAGTTGTATGTTCGCCCCAGTAGGTATCACTATAGGTGAGATCGTATGCCGGTGCCAGTTTCCAACCATTCATATCTGTATAAAGAAATGAAAAGTTCTTAGTATGATCATCTCTGTTATGAGCCAATACGTTGAAACACATTATTTTATACAACTGTTCTTTGTCATAGGTGGCATCTTTTGTAAGCACTCTTACTAATTTGAAAAAAGCCTCATAATCATATGAGGGAGATCGAAAATCTGCCTCTAAAAGTGCTGCGAAGGTTATGGTGAATATTTTTTCTCCGCTTTTTCTGTCAAATCGTTCGGTTTTAAAGTAACCGTCACAGATAGAAGATGGAATAAGTTCTGCTTCAGTCATGGAAATGCCGCAGTTTTTAGCGCATATGGAATAGTCATATTCGCGTTTTCCACTAACTTCGGGATCGGTTTTGGCTGGGAATT
Source organism: Butyrivibrio sp. INlla16 (assembly GCF_900104155.1). Classification (GTDB taxonomy): domain Bacteria; phylum Bacillota; class Clostridia; order Lachnospirales; family Lachnospiraceae; genus Butyrivibrio. Next base: position 101,269 of record NZ_FMYB01000004.1, on the reverse strand, counting down.
TCACAATCCATTCCCGATTACCTTCGGAAAGAAGTATTTTGGGACGTGTTCCACCACTTGATCCACCCATTTTATAGAGTATATCCAATTGCTCAGTATGCTTTGATGATAGGATATTTGCGCATTCTTTCGCAATCATATCATAGTCAAGGCCAATATTTTTCAAATCAAAGTCGGATTCCTTAGATGGTAAATATTCAAGAGCGCCCATTCCGCTTTGGCCTACATATGCTAAACGTTCAAGAGTTGATATTTCTCCACGCTTTATTCCAAGTGTCTCAAGATGTCGGTCTAATAACAGCTCACCCCAGCTATCCGGCAGGCTGTCAGCAAAAACGCCGAACAAACCACCAAAACGGTCCATAGCCCTTCCGTTAGGCACAAAGACATCATTCCGTAGAGGTAATGAAAAGGGGCTAATGGCAAAGCCATTTCTTTGCCACTCGCTACTATATTGAAAGGCAATTCTCTTGTCGGGAGTTTCCGCAAGTGTTCCCACATGATGTCCGTGATAATATACGTCAAGTGTCTTATTTGTTCGCATTTATAACTTCCTCAATACTGTTTTTTCATATATTTATGAGCCGATTTTTCAGTAATTTATAAAAATATCTTGCAAGAAACAAATTAATATAGTAGTGTATCTTAAAGATATGACAATTCCATATTGTGACATTTCTCTTATTCAGAGTGGTGGAGATACATAGGATCTGTGAAGCCACGGCAACCCCGGACATCCGGAAGGTGCCAACCTGAGCGTAGTGAGTAAGTGATCGAGTGCCGGATTTACAGTTAGTTATACCGGCAGGATCTGCGAGCAATAAGAGGATTTGATTATCTGATATCAGGTCCGCTTGGCTTCGCTAAGCGGATTTAATTTTGCTTTTTAAGCAAAAGTCCATTGTTTTGTTTGAGCGCTGTGAGCGCAGAAAGGAATTTTAAATGGCAGAAAAGTTTATTTTTACTTCTGAGTCAGTTACTGAGGGACATCCCGACAAAATTTGTGATAACATCTCCGATGCTATCCTTGATGCTTGCCTTGCACAGGATCCCATGAGCCGTGTTGCTTGTGAGACAGCAGCCTGCACAGGTTTCGCACTTATCACAGGTGAGATCACAACAAAGGCTGTTGTTGATTACGCTAAGATCGCAAGAGAGACAATCGTTGAGATCGGTTATGACAGCTCAGAGAAGGGCTTTGATGGTAACACATGTGCTGTTATGGTAGCTCTTGACCAGCAGTCAGCTGATATCGCTATGGGTGTTGACAAGGCTATCGAGGCCAGAGAAAACAAGATGACTGACGAGGAGATCGAGGCAATCGGTGCCGGCGATCAGGGTATGATGTTCGGTTATGCTACAAACGAGACTGAGGAGCTTATGCCCTACGCTATCTCACTTGCTCACAAGCTTACAAAGAAGCTTACAGAGGTTCGTAAGAACGGAACTCTTGCTTATCTTAGAGCAGACGGTAAGAGCCAGGTTTCTGTTGAGTACGATGAGAACGGCAAACCTGTAAGACTTGAGGCTATCGTTGTTTCAACTCAGCATGACGAGAAGGTTACACAGGAGCAGATCCACGCTGACATCAGAAAGTACGTTATTGATGCAGTTGTAGATTCAGCTATGGTTGATGAGAACACTAAGATTTACATCAATCCCACAGGTCGTTTCGTAATCGGCGGACCTCAGGGTGATGCAGGTCTTACAGGACGTAAGATCATCGTTGATACTTACGGCGGAGCTGCTCGTCACGGCGGCGGCGCTTTCTCCGGTAAGGACTGCACAAAGGTTGACCGTTCAGGTGCTTACGCAGCTCGTTATGTTGCAAAGAACATCGTAGCTGCAGGTCTTGCTGACAAGGCGGAGATCCAGCTTTCATATGCTATCGGTGTTGCACAGCCCACATCAATTCTTGTTGATACATTCGGCACAGGTAAGGTTTCCGATGAGAAGCTTACAGAGGCTGTTCGTAAGGTATTCGACCTTCGTCCCGCAGGAATCATCAAGATGCTCGACCTTCGTCGTCCTATCTACAAGCAGACAGCTGCTTACGGACACTTTGGCCGCAACGATCTTAACCTTCCTTGGGAGAAGACAGACAAGGCTGAGGAGCTTAAGAAGGCAGTTAACGCATAAGCCAATCCTGCTAAATTTGTTTTAATTACATAAGTATATTTACGGCACCCTCTATTCTGAGATAATCAGCATAGAGGGTGTTTTATATGGTATATTGAATAGGTGATGTTTTTCGATAGGAGACATATATGGACATACTGAAAAAATTTATCCCATATTACAAACCATATATCGGAGTATTTTTGCTGGATTTAGTGGCGGCATCGATTCTGTCGCTGATTGATCTTGTCTTTCCGCAGCTACTGAGGGTTCTTCGGCAGACGCTTTTTCTTGAGGCTCCTGAAAAGATAGTTGCAGGAGTGATAAAGCTGGCTGTAGTACTGCTTATCATGTACATCGTGAGATTTCTGTGTAAGCACTATGTAACTTATCAGGGACACATGATGGGAGCCCGTATGGAATCGGGGATGAGAAGTGATCTCTTCGAGCAGTTCGAGAGATTCTCCTTTTCCTACTATGATAAGAACAACACCGGCGAGATGATGAGTAAGCTTGTGTCCGACCTTTTTGATATATCGGAGCTTGCCCACCATGGGCCTGAAAATATCTTCATTTCTACAGTGAAGCTCTTGGGATCGTTTATTATTCTTATGACAATGAACGTTCCGATGACGCTGATCCTGGTTGCAATCGTAGCGTGTATGGCGATTTTTTCATATGTGCAGAACGGAATTATGCGAAGGACTTTTTTTGATAACAGGAAAAAGATTGCCGGCATAAATTCTTCTCTCCAGGACACTCTCGGCGGAATTCGCGTGGTGAAATCCTTCACCGGAGAAGATATAGAGAAAGCGAAGTTTGAAAAGAGTAATGAGGCCTTTCTTGAATCAAAAAAGGCAAATTATAAGACGATGGCAATGTTCTTTGCAGGAAACAATTTCTTTGAAGGACTTATGTATATCGCGGTAATTGTTTTCGGCGGACTCTTCATTGCAAAGGGTACTTTATCTGTAGAGGATCTGGCAGTTTATGCGCTGTACATAAATGTGTTCATAGGACCGGTCATGATACTTATCGAGTTCACTGAGCAGCTTCAGAAGGGCGCTGCGGGATTCCAGAGATTCCGCGATGTAATGGATGTGATTCCGGAGATAGAGGATGCTCCCGATGCGGAAGTGCTGACAGACTGCAAGGGAGATGTGGATTATGAGGATGTATCCTTTGCTTACGATGATGACGAGGAGAGAGTTCTTGACCACATAAATCTTCATATTGATGCGGGAAAAAAGGTTGCCATAGTCGGTCCCTCCGGCGGAGGAAAATCCACGCTTTGCAGCCTGCTTCCGAGATTCTACGATGTTACCAAGGGTGCTGTGAAAATTGATGGCAAGGATGTAAGAAGTCTTACGCAAAAATCTTTAAGAGGTGTCATTGGTATCGTACAGCAAGAGGTGTATCTTTTTAACGGAACCATTCGTGAGAACATCGCCTACGGGCGGGAGGGAGCCAGCCTTGATGATATAATGGATGCAGCGAAAAAGGCTGACCTTGATGAGTTCATATCCGCTCTTCCCAACGGATATGACACTATGGTTGGCGAGCGCGGAGCAAGACTTTCCGGAGGACAGAAACAGCGAATTGCTATTGCAAGAGTATTTCTTAAGAATCCTCCGATACTGATCCTTGATGAAGCTACCAGTGCTCTGGACAATGAATCCGAGCGCTATATACAGGAGAGTCTCGACAGACTCGCAGCGGGCAGAACCACAATCACAATTGCCCACAGACTTTCTACTATTAGAAATGCAGACGAGATTATCGTTCTGGATTCCGAAGGTATTCAGGAGAGGGGCAACCACAGACAGCTCCTTGAAAAGGATGGAATCTACGCAAAGTATTTTTATATGCAGGTAGGGATTGCGTAAATAAGCCTTCTCCTAAGGAGAAGGTGGCACGAAGTGCCGGATGAGGTAATATACATGTCATTTGCACACTTACACGTACATACAGGCTATTCTCTGTTGGATGGATCCAACAAGGTTGCCGATTATGTAAAAAGAATAAAAGAGCTCGGAATGACTGCGGGAGCCATAACGGATCACGGAGTCATGTATGGCGTTATAGAATTTTATAAGCTGGCTAAGCAAGAGGGAATCAAGCCAATAATCGGATGCGAGGTATATGTTGCACCCGGCTCCCGTTTTGAGAAAGAGATGGGAGTTAATGAGAACAGATACTATCATCTGGTTCTTCTTGCAGAGAATAATAAGGGATATGAGAATCTTTCCCACATCGTAAGCCGAGGCTTTACTGAAGGATATTACTATAAGCCGAGAGTTGATCTTGAACTTTTAAGAGAGTTTCACGAGGGAATAATCTGCCTTTCCGCATGTCTGGCAGGTGAGGTGCCGAAGGCTATAACAAGAGGTGACCTCGAGGAAGCAAGGGCAGCAGCTCTTAGGTACGACGAGATATTCGGGCATGGCAATTTCTTCCTGGAGATGCAGGATCACGGAATTCCGGAGCAGCACACAGTGAATTCCGCTATTTTAACCCTGTCCAAAGAACTTGATATTCCCATGGTTGTGACAAACGACTGCCACTATACCAACGCGGAGGACGCTGAGGCTCATGATCTTCTGCTGTGCATCCAGACCGGTAAGAAGGTCACGGATGAGGACCGTATGCGCTACGAGGGCGGACAGTACTATGTGAAAAGCGAAGACGAAATGCGTTTTCTTTTCCCATATGCACAGGAAGCAATTGAGAATACCCAGAAGATTGCGGACAGATGTAACGTGGAGATTGAGTTCGGCGTGACAAAACTCCCGCATTTTGATGTGCCTGAAGGATATAATTCCTGGACATATTTAAATAAGCTCTGCGATGACGGATTAAAAGAGAGATATCCGGACGATGACGGAACCATCAAGAAACAGCTTGACTATGAGCTTTCTGTAATCCAGAAGATGGGATATGTCGATTACTTCCTTATAGTATGGGATTACATCAACTTTTGCAGAGAGAGTGGGATAGCGGTAGGCCCCGGAAGAGGTTCGGCGGCGGGATCTGTAGTTTCTTACTGTATCCATATTACAAACATTGATCCTATTAAGTATGATCTGCTGTTTGAGCGTTTCCTTAATCCGGAACGTGTATCCATGCCCGATATAGACGTGGATTTCGAGTATGAGCGCAGGCAGGAGGTTATTGACTACGTCACAAGAAAATATGGCGCAGACAGAGTCATACAGATAATTACTTTCGGAACGCTTCAGGCCAAGGGTGTAATAAGGGATGTTGCCAGAGTGCTGGATCTTCCCTACAGCTTTGGCGATAACCTTGCTAAGATGATCCCGACCATTCCAAATGAAGCGATGGATTTGAAGAAGGCTCTTTCAATAAATCCCGAGCTTAAAAATATGTATGAAACGGATTCACAGGTACATCACCTGATTGATATGTGTATGAAACTGGAGGGATTGCCGAGGCATACTTCCATTCACGCCGCCGGAGTTGTAATCTGTCAGAGCCCCGCAGAGGATCTCATTCCTCTTTCAAGATCTGCGGAAGGAAATATAACAACCCAGTTTGATGCGCCTACGAGTGAGGAACTGGGACTTCTGAAGATGGACTTTTTGGGTCTTAGGACCCTCACCGTAATAAAGGATGCGGTCGCTTTTGCTAATGAATCGATAGGAGCAAAAGAGGGCGATCCTGATTTTATTGATATAGAGAAAATCGATTATGATGATCAGAATGCACTCGGAGCACTCGGACTTGGAAAAACCGAAGGCGTTTTCCAGCTTGAAAGTGCAGGAATGACATCGTTCATGAAGGAACTTAAACCACATTCCTTCGAGGATATTATTGCGGGTATTTCTCTTTACCGTCCGGGACCGATGGACTTTATACCTAAGTATATAGCCGGAAAAACGGACGTCCAGAATATCACGTATTCGACACCGCTCCTTGAGCCTATTTTGTCTCCGACCTACGGATGTATTGTGTATCAGGAGCAGGTTATGCAGATAGTTCAGCAGCTTGGTGGTTATACGCTCGGACGAGCTGATCTTGTACGCCGTGCCATGAGTAAAAAGAAGCAGCACGTCATGGAGGTTGAAAGGGAAAACTTTGTCCACGGCAATGCGGAAGAAAATGTTCCCGGCTGTGTATCCAAGGGAATCGGAGAGGATGTTGCAAATGAAATCTATGATTCAATGATGGATTTTGCAAAGTATGCGTTCAATAAATCCCATGCCGCCTGCTACGCAGTGGTTGCGCTTGAGACAGCATGGCTGAAATACTACTATCCGGTAGAGTTTATGGCTGCGCTTATGACTTCTGTTATAGATGTTCAGGCTAAGGTTTCCTATTATATTATGGCCTGCAGAAGTATGGGGATTGAGGTTCTGCCGCCTGATATAAACGAAGGCTATTCGGGATTCTCGGTTGCCAAAACATCGGATGATGATGAGAATAAGGATCCCAGACTTCGCGGAAAGGCAATAAGATATGCGCTTACCTCCATAAAGGGAGTGGGCCGTCCTGTTATCGAGTCTGTTGTCAGGGAGAGAGAAGCCGGAGGAAAATTCAAAAGCATTAACGACTTCCTTACAAGGATGGAGCCTTACGGAGATATAAACAAGAGAGCTGTCGAAAACTTCATCAAGGCCGGTGCACTTGATAGCCTTGGCGGAACAAGAAAACAGATGATGTGTGTCTTCGGACCGCTTCTTGATCAGCTTCACAACAAGAGCAAGAACACCTTCGCAGGACAGATGTCGCTCTTCGACCTCGCACCTCAGGAGGTGAAGGAACAGTTTGAGATAAAACTGCCGGATATAGGTGAATACCCCAAAGATATGCTTCTCGAATTTGAGAAGGAAGTCCTTGATGTCTATGTCTCCGGACACCCGCTTGAGGAATACGAGGGATTTTGGAAAAAGCATATCACTGCAAAGACGACGGATTTCTATTTTGATGAGGAGACAGGCGAAAACGTTGTAAGAGACAACTCCACCGTAACCATCGGAGGAATCATTTCAGCAAAGACCACGAAGTACACCAAGACAGATCAGCTTATGGCCTTTCTTACAATAGAGGATCTCGTGGGAAGTATAGAAGTAATCGTTTTCCCCAAGACCTACGAGGGCAACCAGGGAAGGCTAAATGAAGACGCCAAGGTATTCATCCAGGGACGCGTCAGCGCTGAAGAAGAAAAGAATGCAAAACTCATAGCATCCAAAATCCAGCTCTTCGACGAAGTGCCCCGCACCCTCTGGATTCAGTTTGCCAATAAGGAGGATTACGAGACCAAAGCGAAACTCCTCGAAGACACCCTCCTTTCCACTGTCAAAGGTCCCGGCGCCAAAGACCAGGTAGCAGTCTACCTGAAAGACACCAAACAGATAAAGAAACTATCTGCTTCGCTCAAAGTAAAGGCAGACGAGGACACCCTCGCCATCCTCACCTCACAGTTCGGATCCGATAACATAAGAGTTGTGTAAGGATATCATAATATTTTTAAGGGAAGGTCCGTAGCCGTAAACATCCATTTCTCAACCACACCCCGGCGGCAGACCCCCTAACAAAAAATTATGAAAAATTGCTAAATTTATGGGGGAACGCAATTGCAGATTGCCGAAAATTGCGCTAATATATAAATCGTAAAAGTGACAAAGATTTATCAATAACGAGGTACAACCTGATATGGCAAAAGAAATTAAAACTATCGGAGTTCTTACAAGCGGTGGTGATGCGCCCGGAATGAATGCCGCTATTCGTGCGGTTGTTCGTAAGGCTCTTGCAAACGGACTTAAGGTTAAGGGTGTTAAGAAGGGCTACATGGGACTTCTTAATGAAGAAATTTTTGATATGGATCGTAGAAGCGTAGCTGATATCATTCAGCGAGGCGGTACAATCCTTGGAACTGCAAGATGTATGGAGTTCACAACTGAGGAAGGCCAGAAGAAAGGTGCTGAGATCTGCAGAAAGCATGGCATCGACGGAATGGTTGTAATCGGTGGTGACGGATCCTACAGAGGTGCACAGAAGCTTTCAGCTCAGGGAATCAACACAATCGGACTTCCCGGCACAATCGACCTTGATATTGCATGTACCGATTATACTATCGGTTTTGATACAGCTATTAACACAGCAATGGATGCTATCGACAAGATCAGAGATACATCCTCATCTCACGAGCGAGTAAGTATCGTTGAGGTTATGGGACGTCATGCAGGTTATATCGCACTTTGGTGCGCAATCGCTAACGGCGCTGATGACATCCTACTTCCTGAGAAATACGATTACAATGAGCAGAGAATCATTGATAACATCATTGATAACCGTAAGAAGGGTAAGACACACCACATCATCATCAATGCAGAGGGTATCGGACACTCAGCATCAATGGCACGTCGTATCGAGGCTGCTACAGGTCTTGAGACCAGAGCTTCTATCCTCGGTTACATGCAGCGTGGTGGTAGCCCGACCTGTAAAGACCGTGTATATGCTTCCATGATGGGATGCTACGCAGCAGACATTCTTACAGCAGGTAAGACAAACCGCGTAGTTGCGTACAGAAACGGACAGTTCGTTGATTACGATATCGACGAGGCTCTTGCAATGAAGAAGTCCATTCCTGAGTATCAGTTCGAGATCAGTAAGATATTATAATAGAAACTTAAAGCCATACAGGCTTTGAAGAAATAAAAGCCTTCCCAACCCGGGAAGGCTTTTTATTAAAAACCAGTGCCTTCCCCTGAATGGAAGGTGGCAAAAATATTAGTGCCTTCTCCTCTGGAGAAGGTGGCGCGAAGCGCCGGATGAGGTCCCATGTTTACAAGTACAAACAACACCCGCGTTAAACAGATAGCAGAATACAGCAAAAAATCAAAAGCGCGTCGCAAAGACGGCGTATTCTTAATAGAAGGAATCCGAATGCTCAGGGAAGTTCCGCTTGAAGCTATGAGAGAGGTATACGTAACTAAGCATTTTCTGGAAAATCTTTCGCCTGACGATAAGACGCTCATCAGGAATATTCAGCAGGATGACGGAGTGAGCTTTGAAGAGGTTTCGGATGATGTCATGAGGAAGATGGCTGACACGCAGACTCCTCAGGGTGTGCTCGCGGTTGTTAAGGAAAAAAGATGGGAGATTAAGGATCTCATGGGAGAGACACCGCTACTTCTTATTCTGGAGAACATACAGGATCCCGGGAACCTTGGCAACATGTTCAGGACCGGTGAGGGAGCAGGAGTTACCGGAATAATAATGAGCAGTGATATGGCGGATGTCTATAATCCGAAGGTTGTCAGATCCACGATGGGTGCCATCCTGAGAGTACCCTTTATATATGTGGATTCTGTTCCCGAGATAGTGAAGGAACTTAGGGAAAAGTACAACGTTACAAGTTATGCGGCTCATTTAAAGGGTACAAAGAACTATGATGAGATAAGCTACAAGGAAGCGTCCGCTTTTTTGATAGGAAATGAAGGTAACGGACTGACAAAGGAAGCTGCAGATGCGGCATCGGAGTATGTTCTGATCCCCATGCTGGGTAAGGTGGAATCGATGAATGCGGCAACCTCCGCAGCGATTCTGACTTTCGAAGCGGCAAGGCAGAGAAGACAGTAGGATTTTTACAAAATAATATAAGAACTATTTTACAGAAAAGAACTAGGAGGAGCAGTTATGGTATTAGGTTTTATCGGACTTGGAAACATGGCAAAGGCACTCATGGGTGGAATAATCTCTAAGGGAATATTCGATCCTCAGGATATAATCGGATCAGATCCCATGGAGGCTGCAAGGGACAGTGCTGCCAGAAAATTCGGAATACAGACTAAGGACAACAATGCTGATGTCGCAAGAGAAGCGGATGTAATCCTCCTTGCCGTTAAGCCGCAGTTTTTAAAGGTTGCCATTGCGGACATCATGGATGAGATCGATGAAAACAAGCTTATTATCAGTATAGCTGCGGGCAAAAGTCTTGAATGGATTGCAAAGGAATTCGAAAAGCCCGTTAAGACAATAAGAGTTATGCCCAACACTCCCGCGCTTGTAGGCGAGGGATGCGCCGCAGTATGTCCCAACAATTTGTGCAGCGAGAGCGATTTAAACCTTGCTTTGGACCTTTTGAGAAGCTGCGGTACCGCAAACGTAGTAACAGAGAACCTTATGGATGTTGTGACCGGTGTAAGCGGCTCATCTCCTGCATATGTTTTCCTCTTCATTGAGGCAATGGCCGATGCAGCTGTACTTGGAGGTATGCCGAGGAAGCAAGCCTATGAATTTGCTGCACAGGCTGTACTTGGAAGTGCGAAGATGGTACTGGAGACTGGAAAGCATCCGGGTGAGCTCAAGGACATGGTGTGTTCACCTGCCGGTACAACCATAGAGGCAGTGAAAGTTATGGAAGAAATGGGCTTTCGCGGAATTGTCATGAACGCAGTCCAGGCAGCTACTGAGCGCAGCAAAGAATTGTAAATTGAATACGAAATTCGGATAATTAAGTGCTCGATAAAATATGAAATATTTATTAACATGAAGAATCCGCATAGACTCCCCGATTATTAGGGGAGTCTTTTTTTAGACAATTTGTGTAAAAATTTGACAAAATAACACTCATTTGTTACAATCGTGGAGTATTTTGTTTTAACAATTTGTAATAATTTTAAAAAGGAAGCAAAAATAACATGAAAAAAGCAGGCGCGTTAATGCGTGGAATCCTGGCTGTCACAATGATGATCATCATGCTGGGAACTTCCAACTGCAAGACCGTACAGGCAAGGACTACAAATATACTGAACAGCAACGATGTGGGTGTTGGTAACTTACTCAATCCTACTGAAGTAGCTGAGGTTTCCGATGAGGAGAGAGCTAAAGCTCATGATGTCGCTGAGGATATAAATGATAAAGCGGCAGAAGATGCTGAGGACGAAGAGGAAGAGGAACAGGAAGAAGAGGATTCCTCTAAACTTGTTATGGCAAATGTTAATCAGGTAATGAACATTCGCATTTCACCTGATGATGGTTCTGAGAAGGTCGGAGTTCTTTATAAGGATTGCGGCGGTAAGATTATCGAGCAAAAGGATGGATGGACTAAGCTTCAGTCAGGAGATCTTGTTGGCTGGGCTAATGACGAATATCTTCTATTTGACGAAGAAGCAGAGGAACTTGCAGAGGAAGTTGGGGTACAGCTTGTAACAAGTAACTGCGATGCACTTCGTATCCGCGCAGAGGCAGATGAAAATGCCGAAGTACTTGGTGTTATTACAAATAACAGTTTTGTGGATATGGTAGAAGATCTTGGCAATGGTTGGATTGCCGTTGACTACAACGATGAGACAGGCTATGTGCAGGCCGAATATGTTGATACTGATTTCAGAATCGACGAAGGTGAGACCATGGCCGCTATTCAGAAGAGGGAAGAAGAGGAAGCCAAGCGGAAGGCCGAAGAGGAGGCCAAGAAAGCGAAGGCGAAGCTTACACAGAATACCGGTGCTGTTTCTGCGGGGGCAGATGAAGCAAGACTTCTGGCAGCGCTTATATACTGTGAAGCGGGGAACCAATCTTATGAGGGTAAGGTTGCTGTAGGCGCAGTTGTTATGAACCGTGTAAAGAGCAACGCATATGCTAGCACAATTTCCGGAGTTATATATGCTTCCGGTCAGTTTACACCGGCTCTTAACGGAACTGTAGACAGAGTTTACGCAGGAAATATTCCTGACAGCTGTGTACAGGCTGCGCAGGCGGCACTTGCAGGTGAGACTACCTGTGGTACTGCACTTCACTTCAGACGTGCGGGCGGACACGACGGACAGATTATCGGAGCTCACGTATTCTGGTAATCAGTACTCAATAATATGTTTTTATGATAAAATAAAGCCTGATTGTAGATTGATTCTGCAGTTGGGCTTTTCCTATGAAAAAGGAAAAGAAAATATATAGCAGGAGGAGTACATACCATGGCAGTGAATTTACACGGAAGAGATTTTCTAAAGTTACTTGACTTTGAACCCGAAGAGATAGAGTATCTTCTCGATCTTGCAGCTGACCTTAAGCGCAAGAAGAAAAACGGCGAGCTCCATGATGAATATCGTGGAAAAAACGTTGCTCTTATCTTTGAGAAGACCAGCACACGTACCAGATGTTCTTTTGAGGTTGCAGCTCATGACCTTGGTATGGGAACGACCTACCTTGATCCCACAGGCTCACAGATCGGCAAGAAGGAAAGCATCGCTGATACAGCGCGTGTTCTTGCGAGTATGTATGATGGAATAGAGTATCGCGGCTTCGAGCAGACAATCGTAGAAGAACTTGCAAAGTATTCCAAGGTACCGGTTTGGAACGGACTTACAAATGAATTCCATCCGACTCAGATGCTGGCAGATCTTTTGACGATCCGCGAACATTTCGGAAAACTCAAAGGAATTCACATGGTATACCTCGGAGATGCGAGATATAACACAGGCAATTCTCTCATGGTTGCATGTGCAAAGATGGGTATGCGCTTTACAACCTGTGCGCCTAAGAAATACTGGCAGAATGAAGAACTTGTTAAGACCTGTAAAGAGATTGCAGCTAAGACCGGCGCGGTTATAGAGCAGATTGAGGATCCTATGGAGGCAACCAAGGGTGCTGGCGTCATCGCCACAGATGTCTGGGTATCAATGGGTGAGCCTGATGAAATCTGGGAAGAGAGAATAAACGATCTTAAGGACTATGCTGTTACAAGTGCCATTATGAAAAATGCGGGCGAGCAGGCAGTATTCATGCATTGTCTTCCTGCTTTCCATGATCTTGGTACAGGCATCGGCAAAAAGATTAAGGAGCGCTTCGGCCTTGATGAGATGGAAGTAACGGATGAAGTTTTCGAATCCTCACAGTCCATAGTTTTTGAGGAAGCCGAGAACCGCATGCACACAATCAAGGCGGTAATGTACGCTACAATATAACAGGCAGAATCGAGAGTTAATATATGAATTTGGAACGAATTTGTGGTTCCTTAAATACAGAGTGGATAGCAAGGGATGTCGAATTTTTCCCTGTGATTGATTCCACAAATAATGTGGCCAAGGCTGCAGGGATGGAAGGACGAGAGTCTGGATTCCTTGCGGTGGCAGACAGACAGGATGCCGGGCGAGGGAGCCGCGGCAGAAGCTGGGTCAGTCCCGAGGGCTACAACATTTTCATGAGCCTTATGATAAGACCTGGGATTCCGATGGATAAGGCGGCAGGACTTACACTGGTGATGGCGCTTTCAATTTCGGAAGCGGTTGATAAGCTTATCCGAGATGGCGGAATTAGCGAGGATGCGAAACGCTCCTTTATAAAGTGGCCCAATGATATCGTACTTAATAAGAGGAAGATCTGCGGTATCCTTACGGAGCTTCATCAGATGCCGGACCAGAAGGACTACTTTGTTGTAATAGGTGTGGGTATAAATGTTAATCAGCCAATAGAGCTTTTCCCGGAGGAGATAAGGGATACCGCCGGCTCGATTTTTTCAGAGACAGGAAAAGAGACGGACAGAGCGGAGCTTGTTGCCTGCTGCATGAAGTGCTTTGAGAGCAACTATGAGAAGTATGTGGAAAGTCAGAATCTCTCGGCGCTTAAGGATAACTACGAAAAACGGCTTATAAATATTGGCAAGGAAGTAAAGATACTTGATCCAAAGGGTGAGTATGAAGCTGTGGCAGAAGGAATTACCGATGACGGCTCTCTTTTGATAAGTCTGGCAGATGGAAGAAGAGAAACAATAAATGCCGGCGAAGTCAGTGTTCGTGGCCTTTATGGATATGTATAAATTCCACTGTGCAAGAAACTATAGAAGTATAAAGTATTGGCAGCTGGTGCTGAGGAGGTGCAGATGCTTTTAGCGGTTGATGTAGGAAATACAAATATTGCATTCGGTGTTTTAAAAGGAAAGAAAATCGTTGGATCTTTTCGAATGATGTCCCAGACGGCGCATACTTCGGATGAGTACGGTAACAACATCATAGCGATGCTTCGAAACAACGGAATTAATAAAGAAGAGATCAGCGGAGTAATTGTTTCCAGCGTAGTTCCTAATGTGATGCATGCGCTGGTGAATGCCATGATCAAATATCTGGGAAAACAGCCTTACATCGTAGGTCCCGGAATCAAGACAGGCATTAAAATACTTACAAAAAATCCGGCAGAGATAGGACCCGATCTGGTGGTAGGCGCGGTTGCTGCGTATGAGATGTATGGCGGACCTGCAATTGTTGTGGATTTCGGAACAGCCACCACTTACGTGCTGATAACGGAAAATGGCGATTTTATAGCAGGTGTAGTCAGTCCCGGAATAAGAATTTCGGCCAAGGCGCTTTGGCAGGATACAGCTAAGCTTCCCGAGATTGAGATCAAGAAGCCTGACAGCATCCTTGCGCAGGAGACTATCAGTTCCATGCAGGCAGGACTTGTTTACGGACAGATAGGACAGGCCAAGTATATTATTAATGAGATGAAGCGCGAGTCAAAACTGGAAAACGTCAAGGTTGTCGCAACAGGTGGACTTGGACGACTTATTTCCGAGGAATGTGACGAGATCGACATTTATGATCCGAACCTTCTGATCCAGGGACTTCGCATCATCTATGAAAAGAATAAGAGAGTAAAGCCGAAACTCGAGGAGTTTGAGGGCGGAGAATAAGAATAGCCTTCTCCCCACAGGTGGAAGGTGTCTGCAAAGCAGACGGATGAGGGAAATATGGATAACAAAAAAGAAACAAGAAACATATACAACGACGAGGCACGCCCCGGTGATGAGGAGAAACTTCATTCCGATACTTTAAATGCCGATAAAGCAAAGGGCAGACGCCTTATCATAAATAAGGAAACAGGAAAAATTACAAATGCCGAAACAGGTGAAGAGGTTTCCGACATCCAGGTTGTGACCGAGGACGGATCACTTGGAAGCGTATCCGCGGGAGGAAGGATCATCCTTTGCGGTGCAAATGCTTACGAGATGAAGTATTATTTTAATCCGCTTTTCAAAAAGATCCCCGAGAGCATCCAGAAGGAACTCCACATCATAAGCGTCTTGTTTACACAGGAAGCCGGTGGAATTTTCACAATAGAATTCGAGGATGACGGAATGATCACCATGGAGACCACGAGAAGTGAGGAGGATATCACTTATGATGAGGTAAGTGCGGGACTCCTTATCGGCGAGGTCAGAAGACAGAGGCAGGATCTTTTCGAGGCACTGCAGATGTACTACAGAGCGATGATTCTGCATGAAGACATGAGTGATATATTAAGTGAAGAAGAGTAAACTGTGGTCAATTGTTAATAGTAGAAATTCCGCAGTGATTGGAAGGAAATAAGAAATGTACAGGCCTTCGAGTGGTTTTAATAGTGAAGGAATAAGATATAACGATTATCTGCATCCCTTGAGAATAGGAGATGTGGAGCTGAAAAATAATATAATACTCGGACCTATGGCAGGTGTATCCGACCTGCCATTTCGTCTGCTCTGCCATGAAAACGGAGCGGGACTTGTGTGTATGGAGATGGTGAGCGCCAAGGCGATTACCTACCGCAACCGCAACACCAATAACATGATGGAGATTCATCCGGAGGAGAGGCCTGTATCGCTGCAGCTTTTCGGAAGTGAACCGGAGGTTATGGCTGAGGCTACCAGGATGATAGCAGATAAGCCCTATGACATCCTGGATGTGAACATGGGTTGTCCGGTGCCCAAGGTCGTGGGAAACGGAGAGGGTTCAGCCCTTATGAAAAATCCTGAGCTTATAGAAAAAATCGTGAGAGCGATGGTAGCTGAGACAGACAGACCGGTCACTGTGAAAATAAGGAAGGGCTTCAATGAATCAAGTGTAAATGCTGTGGAGTGCGCACAGGCAGCAGAACAGGGTGGCGCCGCGGCGATAGCAGTTCACGGCAGAACCAGGGAGCAGTATTACAGCGGGGAAGCCGACTGGTCCATAATCAGAAAGGTCAAGGAGGCAGTCAGAATTCCTGTAATAGGAAACGGAGATGTCAAAGACGGCGCCAGTGCGAAGGCCCTTATGCAGGAAACCGGCTGCGACGGCGTTATGATAGCAAGAGCTGCCGAGGGGAATCCCTGGATTTTCAGAGAGGTGATAGCTTATCTGGAAAAAGGAGAGATATCGGAACGCCCAACAATGCAGCAGATGTATGAGATGGTAATAAGGCATGCGGATCTTCAGCTCAAGTACAAAGGTGAGTACATCGGAATAAGAGAGATGAGAAAGCATGTATCCTGGTATACCACCGGACTTCCGGGTTCTGCAAAATTCAGGGCACTCATAAATACCATGGAGGACATGGATTCTCTCAAAGCCGCTTGCGCCGTGGTTTTCGGAATAAAGGATTGAGTTATAATACATAGAGCAATAAGAAAATAATAAAATTTTGACTTTATACCATTATTCATATATAATTCTATGGATTGTAAACACATATAACATTGACACAATTTATTTGCAGTGCAGGACATGCGTGCAAAATTCTATTTTTATAGAAAGGATATATAAAATGGAAGAAAAGAAGAACTTATTAACCTATGAAGGACTCAAGGCTTACGAGGATGAGCTCCATGATCTCAAGGTTGTAAAGAGAGCAGAGGTTGCTGAGAGAATCAAGGAAGCTCGTGAGCAGGGAGATCTTTCAGAGAACGCTGAGTACGATGCAGCCAAGGATGAGCAGCGTGACATCGAGGCTCGTATCGAGGAGCTTGAGAAGATCCTCAAGAATGCAGAAGTTGTAGTTGATGAGGATGTTGATCTCGGTAAGGTCAGCGTTGGTGCCAAGGTAAAGCTTCTTGACATCGAGGCAGGTGAAGAGGTGCAGTACAGCATCGTTGGTTCATCAGAGGCTAACAGCCTTAAGGGCAAGATCAGTAACGAATCACCTGTAGGTAAGGCTCTTATCGGAGCTAAGGTTGGCGAGGAAGTTACCGTTGAGACACAGATGGGTGACTTCAAGTACAAGGTTCTTGAGATCGTTCGTAAATAAGAAATAACAGATACTTAAGAGCGGGGGTGATTTTTTTACCCCCATTACTTTTTTATAGGAAAGAGGAGAAAAAGTGGCAGAGAATCAGAATCAGCAAAAGAATCAGCAGAAGACAGAAGACATTAACCAGCTCAAGAAGGTTCGACGTGAGAAGCTTGCAAACCTTCAGGCAGAGGGCAAGGATCCTTTTCAGATTGTAAAGTATGATCAGACACATCACGCACAGGAGATCAGAGATAACTTTGAGACATTAGAGGTTGTTCCCGAGACAGACGCAGAGGGCAAGCAGATCACTCCTGAGCTTTCAGAGATTCCTGCAGAGAAGGTTGTATCTCTTGCAGGTCGTATGATGAGCAAGCGTGTAATGGGTAAGGCATCTTTTGCTAACCTTCAGGATAAGTCAGGACGCATGCAGCTTTATGTTTCAAGAAATGATCTTGGAGAAGAGAGCTACGCTGCATTCAAGAAGATGGATATCGGTGATATCATCGGCGTTAAGGGATTTGCGTTCAGAACAAAGACAGGTGAGATTTCTGTTCATGTAAAGGAACTGACACTTTTATCCAAGTCACTTCAGCCTCTTCCGGAGAAGTTCCACGGACTTACGGATACAGAGATTCGTTACAGACAGCGTTATGTTGACCTCATCATGAACGAAGAGGTTAGGGATACTTTCATCAAGAGATCTCAGATCATCCAGGAGATCCGTAACTTCCTTGCAGCAAGAGACTTCATGGAAGTTGAGACACCCATGCTTGTTGAGAACGCAGGAGGTGCTGCAGCAAGACCTTTCCTCACACATTACAATGCACTTGATGAGGAGAGAAAGCTTCGTATCTCACTTGAGCTCTACTTAAAGAGACTTATCGTTGGTGGTCTTGAGAGAGTATTCGAGATTGGACGAGTTTTCAGAAACGAAGGTACAGATACAAGACACAATCCTGAGTTCACACTTATGGAGCTGTACCAGGCATATACAGATTATGAAGGAATGATGGAGCTCACAGAGAGCATGTTCCGCTACCTCGCTGAGAAGGTTTGCGGCACAACTCAGATTCCTTACGGTGACAACATCATCGATCTTGGCAAGCCTTTCGAGCGTCTTACAATGAACGACGCCATCAAGAAGTATGCAGGCGTTGACTTCGATGCTGTTAAGACAGATGAGGAAGCTAAGGCTATCGCTAAGGAGCACCACGTTGAGTTTGAGGATCGCCACACCAAGGGCGACATCATCAACCTCTTCTTCGAGGAGTTCTGCGAGGAGAAGCTGATCCAGCCTACATTTATCATGGATCATCCTATCGCAATTTCACCTCTTACAAAGAAGAAGCCTAGTGATCCTGAGAAGGTTGAGCGTTTCGAGCTCTTCATCAACACATGGGAGATGTGCAACGCATACTCAGAGCTTAACGATCCTATCGACCAGAGAGAGCGCTTCGCAGCTCAGGATGCCAATGCGGCAGCAGGCGACGAAGAAGCAGAGCACACAGATGAGGACTTCCTTAACGCACTTGAGATCGGTATGCCGCCCACCGGTGGTATCGGTTATGGTATCGACAGATTGTGTATGCTTCTCACGAACAGTGCTAACATAAGAGAAGTTTTGCTCTTCCCGACACTTAAGTCCATGAAGCAGTAAAACCAGTATTTATGCGGGTTTTAGAGACGCAAAGATATGTTTTGACAAACTCCTGACAAACGGGAGATGAATTTAGAGGTTTGTAGATGCGCTCAGAGGCGCACCGTTAAAAACAGAAAACTTTTTTTCGATAACTTTACAAAAGGTTATAAGAGTTACTTTTTAGAAAACAAAATTCTAAGAAGTAGCTCTTTTTTGTTGGCTAATTCATGGATGGTTCTTCAGCACATAAAAATAAGGAGGACATCATACATGAAAAGAAAAAAGAAGACAGACCGTATTTTGATGATAACCGTGATTACGTTGGCGAACTTGAAAATGAGAATGAGAAAAACAGTCCATTTAACCGGGAAGTTATAGTCCAGGAAAAAGTAGTGATGCGTACCTTGAGGAAAAAGTGGCTCAGATATAGGGATGCAGAAATTGTTTACAGCCTTGAGCATAAGAAAATCCTTGAGATGGCAGACCAGGCAGGAGCGATTTACAGGAGAGAAGGAACCGTTCTGATCAACAGAGACATCTTTGATGAGTATCTTGAGAGATTCCACCAGCCTGCAGGAATGTATCAAACAAATGGTAATCGGGAGAAAAAAGTTTTGGAAGAAAGAGAGGGCTGAATATGTTCGGAACAATATGGATGTTCTCTGATCAGATTGATGATGAAGATATTCTGTTTGCCCAGAGAAGTTTTATCACTTACAACATGGCCATTGATTACTACAAGATGAGCTACAGGGCAGTTACTCGTGTGGCAGACAGGTCCGGTGCCTTTTACAAACTTCATAAAAAGGTTCTCATAAACAGGGCAATCTTTGAGGACTACTTAAGAAAAAATGGAAAAGATGGGAGGAAAAAAGTATGTGCAAAGTAATCGCAATCGCTAATCAGAAAGGTGGGGTAGCTAAAACCACAACTGCAATGAATCTTGGAATAGGACTTGCTAACAAGGGGCATAAGGTACTTTTAATTGATAACGATCCACAAGGGAGTCTTTCTATCTGCATGGGATATAAGGATCCGGACAGCCTTGAACTCACTATCGTTGATGTTATCGAGAAGATTGTTAATGAGGAAGATATTCCGGAATGTTTCGCTATCATGCACCACAGCGAGAACGTAGATCTTCTTCCTTCAAATATCGGATTATCCGCTGCAGAGGTATCACTTGTAAACGTAATGAGTAGAGAACTGGTACTTAGGGATTATGTGGAAAAGATAAAGGACCAGTATTCATACATCATCATTGATTGCATGCCATCTCTGGGTGTTATGACCGTAAATGCACTTGCTTGCGCTGACACTTGCCTCATACCCTGTGCCGCAGCATTTCTTCCTGTAAAGGGTCTTCAGGCACTGCTTAAGACCATCTATACAGTAAAGCGCAGACTTAATTCAAAGCTTGAGATTGAAGGAATTCTATTAACTATGGTTGATAAGAGAACCAACTATGCTAAGGAAATTATTGCAGAGGTTAATGAAGTATATGGCAAAAGCCTTCGAGTCCTTCCTACAGAGATTCCGCTATCAATCAGAGCAAGTGAAACATCTGCTATGAGTAAAAGCATATATGAATATGATCCAAAAGGCAAGGTGGCAAGTGCCTACAGTGAACTTACAGATTTTGTCGCAGATAATTCATGAAGGGGGTAATCAGATATGGCTGCTAAAAGAGAAAAGATACATTTTGAATCAGTAGATGAGCTTCTTGGAGCTCCTTCAATTAAAGATGGTACAGAAGAAATAAGGATTGATAAGATACATCCATTTAAAGATCACCCTTTTAAGGTGGTTGATGATGATAAGATGGCGGAACTTGTAGAGAGCATCAAGACTAATGGTATTTTGTCTCCGGTTCTTGTAAGACCAGACAACCAGGGCGGTTATGAAATGGTTTCAGGTCACAGAAGGATGCATGCCGCTAAATTAGCGGGGCTTGAGGTTGTGCCGGCAATTGTAAAGGAAATGACAGATGATGAATCGGTAATAGTTATGGTTGATTCCAATGTACAAAGAGAAGAGATTTTGCCTAGTGAGAGAGCATACTCACTGAAAATGAAGATGGATGTTGTTAAGCGACAGGGAAGAAGAACTGACCTCGAAGATACTTCTGGTACTGAGTGCCGAAAGTTGACTGGTGATGCTGTTGGTGAAGAATTTGGTCTTAGAGATAGGCAGGTCAGAAAATATGTAAAGCTCACAGATCTGATTCCTGAACTTATGCAGATGGTTGATGAAAAAGTTATTTCAATAGGAATGGGCTATGATATTTCTTTCTTTGATAAGGAAGTCCAGCAATGGATTTATGAATACCGAAAAGAAAATGGCATTCTCAGACCAGAACAGATAGAAGCACTTAAGGCGCAGAAGAATCTTGAAAATATGCAACAGTACCCAGTTATACAGGTTTTGAACAGTGCGTTGCCTGAGCCTAAAACAAACGGAAAGGTCTCATTGTCAGAAAGAAAATTAAATAAGTATTTCCCTTCCCATATGCCTTCAAGGGAGCGTGAAAAGGTTATCCTTGAGCTTCTTGCAAAGTGGAAGGAAGAACAGGAGGAAATGGCAGATGAAACTTGATTATCATTACGGACGACAGGCATTCCAGTATGCAATGGTAGAAATTCCACTGCTTATGTTTATTGACGATGCGTTTGAACCACTGTCTATAGAAGCAAAGGTTGTATATGGAATCCTGCTACAAAGGATAAGGCTGGCAAATAGAAATGGCTGGCGGGATGAAGAAGGTAGGCTTTACGTGGTATATCCGCTTGAACAGATGCATAAAGATATAGGACTTTCAACAAGAACAATCAGCACAGCACTGAAGCAATTGGAAGATATCGGAATTATTGATATCTGTATAAGAGGTCAGGGAAAACCAAATCTGTACTACGTGAAGAACTTTATTTACAAGGATGATGAAAGTTGTTCCAGAGGTGCAAAAATTGCATCTCTGGAATAGGGAAGGGGGAGAAAGAATAAAATGAAATTCGAGTATTTTAACGGGAGGGAACCGATATCAAATAGCTACATGGCACTTCCCAAATGTTTTCACAGTGATCCTGTGCTTAACAAGGTATCGGTCAATGCAAGATATTTGTATGCGCTGCTATTGGACAGAATGAAGCTTTCTGCGATCAACAATATGGTTGATAAGGAAGGAAAAACCTATGTTTTCTACGATTGGGAAGATGTTCATGAGGCAACGGGCTTAAGTAAGAATACAGTATATAAGCTTTTTGACGAACTGGATTCTGAAAAAGGGATTGGTTTGATAGAGCGTGTGAAGATGGGACAGGGAAAGCCATCACGTATTTATGTCATGAGAATAGTTGAAGCAGAACATAACGTGGATGCAAATGAGTCTGAAAACCAAAAATTGGAAAAAGCCCAGAAGTTCACAATTTGTGATTCAAGCAAAAAAGAGGATGTTTCTGAATACCAGGAATTGAACCGCCGAGGTCAGAATCGGGACTTGGAAGTCACTGGTCTTGGTTCTCCAGAGTACCAGGAATTGGGACGTAATAAAAATAATATTAATAAAAATAATTATAATAATAATCTTATCCGTATCTATCCCAGTAACAGTATGGCTTCGCAGATGGATGGGATGGAATCAGAGGATGAAGAAAAGGCAACAAGAGCTTATGTCAGAGAGGATATTGGGACTGATGTACTGTGTGAGAGATTCCCTGACGATGAAGGGATAATAAGGGGCATAGAGGACCTTTTGGTTGACGTTCTCACTTCAAACCGCCCAAAGATATGGGTTGGAAGTGAAGAAAGGGAAACCAACTCGGTAAAGGGGAGGCTTATGAAGCTTGATAATATGCTTCTCGAGGACGTTGTGGCAAGCTGGAAAAGCCTTACCGAAGTGCCAAAGAATCCAAGGGCATATATGCTGACAATGCTGTATAACGTGTCCACAACACACGTTGCTCAGATAACAGCGGAGGTCAATCATGGCATGAAATATGGCTTCGGTGTAACTGAAAATCAAGAATTGATGGAGGGTTGATTATGTTTATCTTAAAGCTTTTAGTGAAAATTGCATTGTTTCCGGTATTTTTGATCATGTGCTTTATCAAGAGTTGGGTAGGTGTTCTGTCCAAAATCGGCTGTTTGATTCTTGGTCTGTTTTACTTGCTGATGCTGGGAATAATCGTGATGTACATTAGTATGAAAATGTGGGATGCAGTGTTTATGGGAGTTGCATTCTCTTTTGCGGCATTCCTTGTGACTTTTGGCGCGGTTGCAGTGGGGGTTGCGATTGAGGATATTACAGACAAGCTCAGCAACATACTTGCATCATGATAGAGAGGGGGAGATGGTGATGAACTTATGGGATGTAAAGGGAGTACCGCACAAAGGCTGGAAATGTGAGGGAGTAATAGATGTTGGGGATGAAACTTCATCCAGCGATGAAATTGAATATGAGCAGTGTGAAATGTGCGGAAATGAGAGAATCCGATATGTTCATATCATGAAGCATGATAATTATTTCAGGGAACTGAGAGTAGGTTGTGTATGCGCAGAGAGGATGTCTGGGGATTATGAGAACCCAAGAAAAGCGGAGAATGCATTGAAAAACAAACTTCTTCGGAAGAAGAATTTTCTTAAAAAGCCCTGGAAGTATAATCCGTTAAAGGACTCATACAGCAAGAAATATAAGGGAACATACATTACTCTTGTGAAGGGAAGATATGATAGCTGGGGGATATACTGTGATAAATACAGATTATGGCAGGTTAGAGGCCAGAAGATAAAAGACTTCAAAGCTGCAGAAGAACTGGCATTTGAACTCTTTGAACTTAGCCATAGAAGGCAGGAGACAATGGTCGCATAAAAAATACAATAATTTTTCAAAAGTTGCACTAAACGCAACTTTAAAATGATAGCATGGAATTATCATAATACCTGGAGGTTTAGAGATGAAAAATAACGATAATTCTGATCTCGTGTTATTGAAAATGGTGGCAGCTAAAGAGCCCGATATTACAAAGGTATGGCCTAAGGCTCTGGCAAATTATCTTTTTAGAGAAATAATCGAAGATGCCCATGTTAAGTATGGGATTTCACAGGAAGATATGAAAGAAATGAACAAGAAAGCTGCCAACCGAGCAAAAGCGTTTTTGGATGTTATTGTCCAGGATCCAAAGATGTTCCATGCATTTGCTTCTTATGCTGCTTTTGTTATGGAGTGGGATGCTCCGGAGATAACTGAGGAAGAGGAAGATATAATTGAAATGCTTGATAATATGGCAGATTTATTATAAGTTTTTGATTCTTTTGCGGGGCGGACTAGTTATGTCCACCTCGTTTTTTATTATATGTGTATAAACAGTTGGGGGGCTGATACTGTAAGCGTGGATTGAAAGGAAAAGGAAAGAGATATGAAACGATTACTGTTTTGGATTAACAACTGTCTATTATCAAATAAAAGAGGCTGTAAGCAGTGCTGTCTTACTTGCGAATACTACGATATTTGTAGGCATGACGGAGAGTGATAATTTGGGAGGCAATTATGTACGGAGCAATATTAGGAGATATCATTGGATCTCCATATGAATTTGCACATTGGGAACGAAATAAGAACTTTGAACTATTTAGCAAGTACGCTAGTTTTACAGATGATACTGTTATGACCGTAGCAATTGCTGAAGCATTATTGAAATGCGGAAAAGAATCAGATGAGACCATTTATGAAAAAGCATTTGTTGAATCAATGCAGAAATGGGGCCTTGAGTACATTGATGCCGGCTATGGAGGATTATTCTACAGATGGCTTTTAAGTAAGAATCCACAACCATATGGTAGTTTCGGTAATGGCTCAGCTATGCGTGTTTCTCCAGTAGGATGGATGTTTGACTCTATGGAAAGGACTAGAGATGTAGCAAAGTGGTCTGCATTGGTTACACATAATCATCCAGAGGGTATTAAAGGAGCAGAGGCTACGGTTTCTGTAATATGGATGGCTCGCAATAATGCTACCAAGCAGGAAATCAGAGATTATATTGAAAAAGAATTCCGATATGACCTATCACGAAGCTGTAATGATATTAGACCGGATTATGAATTCAATGCAACCTGCCAAGGAAGCGTACCTGAAGCGATAATCTCATTTTTGGAATCAGCTGATTACGAGGATTGTATAAGAAACGCTGTGTCTCTAGGTGGAGATACAGATACCTTAGCATGTATTGCTGGAGGAATGGCAGAGGCGTTCTATGGTATACCAGAGGAAGTGCTTCTTGAAGGGAAGAAAAGACTTAAGCCTGATCTTATAGAGATAATGGATAAATACTATGATTTTGCAGTAAATAAAAAGTAATGAGGTGAGGCTTGTGAAGCTAAAGAGTACGTATGATGACTACTTTCTACGAGCAGTTAAACGTTTTGATTCTGATGTCTCAGGGCAGAGAACAAAAGCTTTTGAAATGTTTAAAGAACTTGAAAAGGTTGGTCATGTGGGCAGTATAAAATACTTGGGAAAGTGCTATTTTGAAGGAATTGGATGTGAGAGGAAAAATGACAAAGCCAGAGATTATTACTTGTTATCAATAGCACTTGGGTGTTATAAAGCGGATCCAGGTCCTTCTTCGTATGAGGTGCTTAGAATGATCGATGATGAGATTATGGATGCTATAGATGTAGTAGAAAACGCTCGCCCAAGCGATGAGGGAAAGAACATATCTTGTGAAGACATGTATTCGGCTTATGTAAATACCGTAATCTATGGTAGTCAAAAAACTCTTGCATGGTACAGGTTAGGAAATATGTATTATGATGGAATATTTGTAGAACAGAATAAAAAATGGGCGATATATTTCTATCGTAGAGCATTTACTACCGGCGGAATGGAAAGATATTACGAGGCGGATAATGCATTGAGGCTTGGAAAATGCTTTTATTATGGCGATGGGATAGGAAAAGATCCAGTATTAGCAAAGTATTTTTTAAGACATGCGGGGCATATATTGTGGCGTTATCCGGAAGATGACGCTACAGCGCTTTGTACATCATTATTGGATTCATTAGGAAAGCTGGATAATACTTATTTGTTTGATGGTAAAGACTATATGGAAGAAGATGATTATATAGAAGATACAGCGTCGGAGTGGCTTTATCACATTCCAGAATACATATAAAAAAAATGATGCTAAAGGGCGTGATGAAAATGTCACGTCTTTTTTATTGACTGGACGGATTGTGTCTTGCTTGTTCTGTACTATGTATTCACAAGGAGAAATCAAATATGGAAGGAACTGATATTTTTTACAATACTGATCATACTATTCTGTATGTTTTGACCGTGAAATGCACCGTAGATAAATGTGAAGAAGATTTGGAGTGCCATTTGATTAGCCAGATAGATGACGCCTATATATGTACTGAAGTGAGAAATTGGAAAAAGAAATCTTTAATGGAGGTTGAGGTTATTGAAAAGGAAAAAGAAGAAATAATAGTACGAACCCCATTTTTGATCAAGGAAGCAGCAATAATTTGGGTAAGGGAATGCATGATGTACATAAAGGAACATGGTTCAAAGGAGCTAATCAAGGCCGTAAATACTGAATGGCTCAGAATATTAGATCCAGAATATGATTGTGAATGGTTTACAGGCGGTAGAAAAGTTGAGGAATGGCGTGAGGAAATGCGCAGGGTTGCTGAAAAACTGTAATTAATGGAGGCAATGTTATGGATAAGATAATTGAAAAAATGGAATTGAAAACAATAAATCCGGCAAGAAAGGGATTTCCTGGAGTGCTTAAGTTTTGGTTGCCCAAGTACATAATAAAAAAGGTAACAGTGATGAATATTAGTGAACTTGATTCAGAAAGGGAAAAGAATGCAGACAAATAAAGGGTTAGACTATTGTGATTGGGATGGTGATAACACAGATGATAAGGTGGCTAAAAGAGCTATTTTTTCATCAAGGGATGATAGAATCTTCTATCTATTTGGTGAGATAAATGCAAGAAATTGCGCTGATATTGCCTATGATATCTCCATGATAAACCATGAAGATGATGAAAAAGATGATAAGGAAAAGGATTTTAAGAGAAAACCTATAAAGGTATATTTCAATTCCTTTGGCGGCAGCGTCTATGATATGTGGCTTTTGGTAGACACCATCATGGGCTCAAAGACACCGGTCCATACATATTGTACAGGATATGCTATGAGTGCTGCATTTATCATATTTTTATCTGGGCATAAGCGATATATGAGTCCGCATGCGACTTTAATGTATCATCAGATCTACTGCTGGCGCTCAGGAAAGTATCAGGATTTGGTTGATGACAGGGAGCAGACTGACCATCTTAATGAAATGATAGAGAGCTTTGTAGTTGAACGTACTGGTTTGACTAAGGATGACCTTTTAAACATACGAGAGAAAAAGAGAGATACATATTTTTCTGCAAAAGAAGCTGAAGAATTGAAGATTATTGATGAAATAATGTCCCTGTCAGCATGAGAGGTTATTTAATGGATAGTCACAAGACCAATTCTGTGGAGCATATATTTAAAGAGGCTATGAGGAATTATCATGATAATAATGACTCAAGAAAAGTATATGCTGTATGCTGGTATGCATATCTTAACGGCTTTGCAGGTGAAGAATCATACGAGTATGCCGGAGATCGCGATTCAAATATGTATAAGATAAGGGCCGAGAGCAGAAAAGAGGCTGTTGAAGCGTTTCTATCTGCGAAAGCAAAACAATTCTATTTTTCTTCACCGTCAGACTTGAAAAAGGCATGCATTAGAGAGATTGTATCTAGCATATATAAAAATGGAAAAATGAAATGCCTAGATAATAATTCTGTTCTTAAAGACTTTTCTTATGACATAGAGACGGTTGTTGATGGTGAGTATTATAGCGTTGATGAAACGGATATGGTGGATACAGAAGCGTCTAGGACAGAGGCAATTATCAAAAATGTAGATTGCGATGCTGTGTGGGATGTTTTGACGCCAGAATTATTTGTGGATGTTTATATTGAAGCTCATCTATATGATGTAGCAGTTGTAGAACTTATCCATTTTGGGGACAAGACATGACGTAATATATTCCTAGTTATGTAGAGGGCAGGTGAAATGCTGAGGAATTATGTCGTATGCTTTACTGATGTTATCGAACACCGTATTAATGATGATGAGATTTATTTTGATGGGGATAATCTTGGTTCAGAAGTGGACAGTGTTTTTGATGTTTTTGCTAAAGATGAAGATGATGCCAAAGAAATATACCTAAGATCATTCATAGAAAAGATTTATGAAAGAAATAACAATGTTTCGGTGATAAAGCGAGAATGTGCTGCTAGGATTATAAGAAGGGTAGTTGCTGGTGAAATACTGATGCTGCCGCGTGAAGTGGTTGCAAGTAAGCATTTCGGCAGGATGGTAACTAATGTATATGATGTAGTTGGAAAAAGGCCACTAAATAAGGATAAGACTTATTCGAATCAAGATTTTAGGCGCATTGCAGAGGCTATAAATTTGAATGAGTATTCTGAGCTTTTGGACAAAGAGGCTGTAACTGCTTTGTATGTGGAAATCCGAAAGAAAGACGTTTTTGTACAGGATTTGAAGGACATTCTATGAGGATTTTGCAAAAAAATAAAAAAGATTTATAGGCTAGACTAGATTTGTCCAATCAATGTGATATACTGCTAAATGTAACAAAGAAATTCAACTTGCTCATGAGGAGCAGAAAGGAGGACGATCATGAAACACATGACGACTTTTGCAACTATTAACTTTACATATGACAGAGGCATGATTGTCCGCCGTCTATTTTACTGATTATTCAATCAGATTTTCATTGATTAAAGGAATGGTAGGACAGATGTAAGCCTCTGAAGATTCAAGAGGTGTTTTTTGTGCGCTCAAAATGCACATGGCACTTCTACGGAGGTTTTATTTTGATACCAATAAAAGGAATATTTACAGAAGCACATATTATGTGCGACCAAGAACTGGAAGGTTCAGATGTAGACCAGTATGCCCTTGCTCAGGTGCAGATGATTTGCGATAACAAGGCATCCGAGGGCTCTGTGATCCGAGTAATGCCTGATGTACATCCCGGAAAGGTAGGACCTATTGGACTTACCATGACTATCGGAGAGAGAATCCTTCCTTCACTTGTGGGCATCGACATTGGATGTGGGATGCTGGCAGTGAAAGTTGGCAAGATCCGCAACGATTACCAGAAGCTCGACACAGTTATAAGAGATAACGTTCCTGTTGGCTTCAAGGTGAGAAACACAGTGCATAGGGATGCGGATATTGATCTTAGTAGGCTCTGTTGCTATAAGCACATCCGCAGTGATAAGGCTCTTTTAAGCATTGGTACACTTGGCGGTGGTAACCACTTTATCGAGCTTGATCAGGATGATAGCAAGGAAACATACATGATTATCCACACCGGTAGCAGACATCTTGGAAAAGAAGTTGCTGAATACTACATGGCTGCTGGTCAGAAGGTGCTTAAAGAACAAGGGATTACAGATGTGCCATACGAAATGACATATCTTTCAGATCAGCTTATGGAGGATTATCTCAATGATCTTTCTGTAGTTCAGGAGTACGCTGAGCTAAACCGCAAGGTTATTGCTTCAGAAATCATAAAGAGTATGAAATGGAAGGAGAAGGAAGTAATCACTTGCATTCATAACTATGTTGATTTTAGCGAGATTGTTCCAATTCTAAGAAAAGGAGCTATCTCTGCCAAGGAAAACGAAGATGTGATCATCCCTATCAACATGAGAGATGGTGTAATTCTTGGAAGAGGTAAAGGAAATGCAGAATGGAACAATTCAGCACCTCATGGATCCGGAAGAATTACATCAAGAGATGAGACTGTTAATACTCATACAGTATCTGAGTTTAAGGCTTCAATGAAGGGAATTTACTCTAGTTGCATTAGTAAGGATACATTGGATGAGGCACCTTTTGCCTACAGGGGAGTGGACTACATCAAGGAAGCAGTAAAGGATACCGTAGAGATTAGTAGAATCCTTAAGCCTGTTTATAACTACAAAGGAGGCAATGCTTGAAAATAAAGTTTGATAAGTATCATTGCCGCTTGGGAAAAGCAGAGCATACCATACTTGTCCCACGGGATATAGATGTTTTGCAATGGAACACTATTGGACTTGATTGGGGTAATGAGCTTATTGGAGACAGGAGAGCTTTATATGCACTCATGTATACCTGTGCCATACTGACTTTTGATGAGATGAAAATAGTTTATTTTCCAATCAAAAAGAAC
This sequence comes from Butyrivibrio sp. INlla16, assembly GCF_900104155.1. GTDB lineage: Bacteria > Bacillota > Clostridia > Lachnospirales > Lachnospiraceae > Butyrivibrio. The sequence continues at coordinate 71,237 of NZ_FMYB01000004.1, read as the reverse complement.
GAGAAGCTCTATGAGAAGTTCTGGGATTATAGACATGATGTGGTATTTACCTGCAATAAGTCAGGTTTGCATACTGCGGATTGGAAAAAATACAGACAGATGATCAGCAAGATGCCACCGGAATCATACGAGTTTTATTATGACAGGGATAGAATCGATTTATTTGCACAGGAATACAAGGATAATTATTACAAAGTAATGGATAAGCGCGAAAAGACTTGCGTAGGATACGAAAAAGACCAGTTTGACACATGGATTGTGGCAATGGATAAATTTGCTTTTCTTTCTGGTTATGAGAATCTCAGAAAGCTTGCAGATAGAAATCTGGAGTTGGAATTCATAAAATGTGGAGAATATCCACCTTATGATATCTTTCTGACATATGAGCTTTCAACACGCTTATTTCACAGCTATAAAGCTGCATACTGCTATGGATTTATGTTTTATGATCCGTCACTTCACAGACAGAAGGAACTGTATGAGGCAGCCAGAAAGCCTGAGGCGCCCAAGGTATTTCCTAAAAAGAAAAAGCTTGAACTAAACGAGCATGATACTACAAAGACAAGAGGACAAATCAAAAAGATTAACGAGAGTATAGCTAAAAAGAAGAGGAAAAAGAAGAATGATACTACAGATAAGCTCCGGAATGGGACCCGTTGAATGCAGGGCCGCAGTCGGAGGAATATATAAGGCATTGGAAAGAGAATTTTCTGATATCGAGATGATAACGTCAGTGAAAGGAGAGGTAGAAGGAGCGTTTTCATCAATAATATTTTCATCAGAGCGGGATCTTTCAGAGTTTGAAGGGACAATGCAGTGGACATGTAAGAGCAAGTACAGGCCGGGACATAAACGAAAAAACTGGTTTGTTGACGTGAGTATAATCCCTGAAGTAGAAGAAATCAGCGAAAAACTCACTACTGATGTGATAAGAATAGAGAAGTTCCATAGTGGTGGTCCTGGTGGACAGAATGTAAATAAAGTAGAGACAGGCGTAAGAATCATACATCTGCCTACAGGAATCACTGTTTCGTCTACAAGAGAACGTTCTCAGTTCGCAAATAAACAGGATGCTCTGAAAAAGCTCTCTACAGTGCTTAAAGAAATGAATGTAACAAGTAAGGACAGGCAGAAAAACGATGCCTGGAGCAAACATGCACAGATAGTGCGTGGAAATCCTATACGTATTTATGAAGGTGAAGAGTTTAACCTAACCTTCGCAAAAGAAAAAGAGGAGAAAGATACTTTATGAATTTACCAGTAACAGTTAATCAATCAGAATTACTGGACATATTGCTTAACATAGCACCAAGCCGCCCAGTTTTTATATGGGGCGCACCTGGAATCGGAAAGTCTGCTCTTGTAGAAGAGTTTGCCGTGGAAGTGGGACTTGAATGTATATCACTTCTTGGTAGCCAACTAGCGCCTGAGGACATAATCGGCATTCCTCAGATAAAAGGCGACACATCTGAATTCCTTCCACCTAAAATGATTGCAAGGAAGGAGCCATATGTACTCTTTCTTGATGAGCTCAATGCATGCTCACAGGAAGTACAGAAAGCATTTTACAGCCTTATCTACGAGAGAAGGATTGGAGAATATCACCTTCCTGAGGGCAGCATTGTTATCGGAGCTGGAAACCGAACACAGGACTCTGCAATAGTTAAGACAATGTCCAGTGCGCTTATTAACAGAATGTTTCATGTTCAGCTTAAGCCTGATGTAAAGAACTGGCTTTCGTGGGCTTATGAGAATGGAATCCATCCTTGGGTTACTGACTATATTAATCAGAGACCGGATCATCTTTTCTCAGAGCCTCCAAAGACAGAGGAACCATTTTCAACACCAAGATCATGGCATATGCTGAGCGATGCACTTAAAGAATTTGGTGCAGGCGAAAAGGAGATTTCAGACTCAACAGTCAGAATGCTTGCATATGGCAGCATTTCAGCATCACATGCCGGAATGTTTGCTGCTTTCATTAAGCAGATGAGCAATAGATACCTTCTTTCAGATATTATCAAGGGTGAAGCAAGATGGCCTGAAAAGCCTGAGGACAGGGATGTACTTTATTTTCTTGCTCAGTCTTTCAGGGCACAGCTCCTCCATGATTTTCCTGATCAGAAGACCGCGCTTGACAAGGAAACACAGTATCTTGCACACAGAGCAAAGGCTCTTATAAAGGATCTTGCAAAGATAAACTATGAACTTGCACAGATGGTTGTTTCTGATGAAGACGGCAAGGTGCTTCCTGACTGGTTCATGATTGAAATAGTAAGAGATCTCCCAAGGCTTGTAGCACAGGAGAAAAAGGATAATGGCAAAACAGCTTGAGAAAAAGATAAGTCAAAATGAAAAGCAACTCCGAGCTGGATACGATATCGTAACAAGCAGTAAGATTTTTGGTTTGTTTGCTTATCGTCAGGTTGGGATTTGTGGGAGAGAGAAGTTAGGAAAAAAGACAGCAGCATGCTCATATTCAAATGGTGAAGTTTTGATAAATAAAGAGTGTGCTCTGAGTCCTAGACAGTGGGCTTATGCTATAGCTCACTGTCTGCTCCATAATTGCTTCGGGCATTATGACCTTGAAAAGGTGCCTGGCTATTATGAAGAAGACTTTGAGGGAAATAAAGTAAAGAAAGCATCATTCAATCCTAAGCTTTGGAATATTGCCTGCGACATCTATGTAGATAAGTTTCTACATGATGTGAAGTTTGGAGATCCTATAGGGCCATCACCGGTTGGAATGATTCCACAGAGCATTATGACTGATGAATTAAAAATATATGATTATCTGATTAGAGAAGGATGGGATGAAGATAACCATTTGTACGGAGTGGCGTCATCTGATTCAATGGATATGGTAGGGCTTGAAAAGCCAATTGAATACAAAATTGATAGATGGGGCCGTCAGACCAGAAATGAATATACGGCAGATTTTGCGGTGACTATTGCATGTGCTGTGAGAGGAGCAGTGTTTAGAGCATCAGGGCTTGAAGATGATAATACAGGTTACAGTGTAGGCAAAAGAGCTGCAGAATGGTTTGTTAATTGTTTCCCTCTGCTGGGAGCCTTGGCAGCATCATTTAAAATCGTTGAGGATATAAGTATCTGTCATGAAAATGATATAAGAGTTGCTGCAGTGGATGCGTGGGAAGGAGAAATATATATTAACCCATCTGCTCATTTGTCAGAGGAAGAGTGGAAGTTTGTTCTCGCACATGAATTCCTTCATGCGGCACTTATGCATCACCAGAGGTGTGAGGGTCGTGACCACTATTTATGGAATATTGCAACAGACTATGTAATTAACGGCTGGTTATATGAGATGAAAGTGGGAGTTATGCCTGCAGATGTTCTGTATGACGTTAGTCTTAAGAATAAGTCTGCAGAGGAAGTTTATGATCTTATTGTTGGAGATATGAGGACATATCTGAAGCAGAATACTTTTAGAGGAAATGGTAAAGGCGATATTCTTGGTAGAATGAGAGCATCTGCATCAAGAGGAGTATCTTTGGATGAGTTTTATAGGAATGCTCTTTCTCAAGGGCTTGAATATGAGGAAATGAGGAGAGGAAGAGGCTTTATTCCTGCGGGGCTTGCTGAAGAAATACGAGCGCTGGCTGTGCCGCCCATTCCGTGGGATGTAAAACTGGCTGAGTGGTTCAATGCACATATCAGACCACTTGAGAAGCATAGAAGCTATGCTCATCCAAGTAGGAGGCAGAGCAGCACACCAGACATTCCCAGGCCTAGATATACTGTTCTTGAGTCAGATCTCAAGTCTCGTACATTTGGAGTTGTGATAGATACTTCAGGATCCATGAGCCCTTCTGAAATTGGGAAAGCACTTGGAGCAATAGCTAGCTATGCTTCTTCCAGAGATGTAATGGCTGCAAGAGTTGTGTTCTGTGATGCTAATGCCTATGATGCGGGATTTATGACACCAGATGAGATTGCTGGAAGAGTAAAGGTTGTCGGGAGGGGTGGTACAAGGCTTCAGCCAGGTGTTTCACTTCTTCAGAATGCTAAGGATTTTCCAAAGGATGGACCAATACTTATAATCACTGATGGAGAGATCGAGGAACATCTTGATATTAAGAGAGACCATGCGTTTATTCTTCCTCAGGGATGTAGGTTGCCGTTCAAAGCCAGAGGAGATGTTTTTTATATGTAATTTTTGAGGGACGCTATTTGAAATCATAGCGTCTCTTTTTTATAGACGGATTTTGTCTTGATAGACAAAATGTTTATTAGAAGTTTACAGATATTTTACAAGCGGATAATTAGTAAATGATAGAATAGACATAGGCGCTTTTTCAGATATAGCCTGAAAAAGCTGAATTCTAAATATTTCATAAACACGTTGATACAGACATATTACGTCTATTGATTTTGGTACAGTTAACCTGGTTGAAACAGAGAGGTAACCAATGAGTAAAGCTGATACTGGTAAAGAGAGACGAATTTTGAGCATCTATACTGAACTTGTTAATGGCAAAGTCATTAATAAGGCTGAAATGGCAGAAAAATATGGAGTTGATGCTCGGTCTATCCAGCGTGATCTTGCGGATATCCGCAGCTTCATCGAGGAAAGTACAATTGAAACAGGCGTGGAGAATGATCTTGTTTATGATGCAAAGCAAAAAGGCTTTAGGCTTGAGCAGACTAATAAGATGAAATTTACAAATGATGAGGTTCTGGCTATATGCAAGATCCTTTTAGATAGTCGTGCTTTTCGGAAAGATGACATGAATATTATCTTGGATAAGCTTTTGGATTGTTGTGTGCCCAAAAAGAATCAAAAGATGGTTAATGATTTGATTGGTAATGAGAAATATCACTATGTTCCGCCCAGACACAATAAACATATTATCAACAATATGTGGGAAATTGGCCAAGCAATAAAAAATTGCATGGTTATGGAGATAACGTATAAAAGGTTAAAAGAAAAAAAGACTGTGAAAAGGAGAATTCAGCCTTTAGGGATACTATTTTCAGAGTACTATTTTTATTTAACTGCTTTTATTGATGAGGATGAGACTAGGTTGGATTTTGACGTTATTAATGATTCATATCCAACTATCTACAGAATTGATAGAATCACAAATTTGAAAGTTTTGGATGAGAGATTTCACCTTCCGTATAGTAGCAGATTTGAAGAAGGAGAATTTAGAAAGAGAATCCAATTTATGTTTGGAGGAAGACTAAAAAGAGTTAGGTTTAAGTATTGTGGACTTGATATAGATGCGGTTTTAGATAGATTGCCAACAGCAACTGTACTAAGTGAAAAAAATGGAGAATATGAGGTTCAGGCAGAAGTGTTTGGCGATGGCATTGAAATGTGGTTAAGAAGTCAAGGGGATGCTATTGAAATGATTAATTGATTCTTGGAGGTGATTTATGCAAGGCAGTGGTTCATTAGTTTCCAAAGATTTTTTTCCTGAAAACTTAGAATTTGATGTGAATAGGATATTTCCAATGGTTGTAGTTGCAACTATGTCCAGCGGTAAAAGCACCTTAATTAATGCTCTTCTAGGTAAAGACATTCTTCCAAATAGAAATGCTGCGTGTACTTCTTTACCAGTATCAATATTGGATGATGATAGACCTACTAAAGAAAGTGTTTTTATTACTAATAAGGCAGGCCAAACAAGTGTTACAAGTAAGGATATTGACCAGGTTTTGGAAAAGGCTAATGAGGACACAAATGTAAAAAGCATTTTTATAAGATCTCATATCAAAGGGGTACTAAATACTGATAGAGCATTACTCGTTATAGATACTCCTGGACCAAACAACTCCCAGAACTCTGAACATGAGCAAGCGTTATGGGGCTTAATGGATAAAATTAACGGAGGACTAATACTGTACGTACTAAATGCAACTCAGCTGGGGATCAATGATGATAAGTACCTTATCGGGGAGATAAAAAAACTAAAAACTGCTAAACCTAACTTGTCTGTAATTTTTGCCTTAAACAAAATGGACGAAATAGATGAGGAATACGAGAGTGTTGAAGATTATGTTAAAACTGCAAACAGGTATTTGACAGAAAATGGGTTTGAAGGTTCAACAATCATTCCAGTATCTGCCATGGCTGCTATGGTATTTAAGAAAGCCTTGGCAGGCACAAAAATGACTCGCAGTGAATGCAATTTATTTGAAGCATTTTATAGTTTATATGTTCCAAATGACTATAGTATGAAGAAATATGCTATTACCCCTGATTTAAAAATGCAGTTCGAAACCATAGAAGTAAAGGGGAAAACCTATAGAATAGGAGATTTAAATCAAGCACTCGAGAATACAGGAATAAGTATTTTGGAGGATTGTATACAAAAAGCACAAATAATGGGTGGTAAGAGACTAAAGAATACAATCAGAATAAAAGGATGAGGAGGTACATCATGACAGAGTTTTATATTGAGTATAACCCATATACAGTTGAGTGCATTTTTAAAAAGAATGGAAAAGTATTAGGTGATAATAGCAAGATTGGTTCTAAGTCTGATAATCGTCTTCAAATCCTTCTTGGTGAATCGCCAAATTGGAAGGGGCTTATTGAGGAAATCGTTGATTGTTGCGATGATGATCAGATAGACCTCTCTTTTAGAGGAAGAAAGATAGATTATGATGACCTTCGTTATGCTGTTGATTTATTTAAAGGCAAAGCGGAATTCAAAATGTCATTCGAGGAAACGCAGAATGATTCTGATGTTATAGCACATCTGGATTCAATATTTGATGAGATTAAGGCAAAGAAGCTTCCTGAATTCGAAGTTAAGACTGCCCAGGGCAAAGATGTATTTGATGCTTATGAAGAAGTGAAAAATGGGCTATTTGAGGTGAGTGTTATAGCAACAATGAGCAGTGGAAAGTCCACTCTTATTAATTCACTTTTACATACGGAGCTTTTGCCATCTGAGAATAAGGCTTGCACAGCTACAATAGCCAGAATTATTGATAATGATGAAATGGATAGTTTTGAAGCCGAATGTTATGCATCGGATAACCAAACTGTTGTATATCCAAAAGCGCAAGTGGATTTGGACATATTGAAGGAATACAATTCTGATCCTAAGGTGACTTTTATTGATATAGAAGGCAGCGTTCCGGGAATACCCAGCGATAAAATAAAGCTCTGTTTAAGGGATACTCCTGGCCCTAATAATTCAAGAGATACTAATCATGAACGATTAACGCGCTCCATAATCAAGAGAACAAATGCTGTTGTGCTTTATGTTATGAATGCTACACAGATTGGTATAAAGGATGATAAGCAACTACTTAATGATATTTCTAGTGAAATGAAGTTGGCGGGAAAACAGTCTAGAGACCGCTTTATTTTTGTCATCAATAAGTGTGACGCATTGGATGAGGAAAAAGGGGAAACTTTAGACCGTTTGATAAACGATGTTAGGGATTATCTTAGGGAATTTGATATTGTTGATCCAACTATAATTCCAACATCCGCACGGCTTGCTCTTTTAATCAGAAAATCTAGAAAAGGCGAAAAACTATCTAGAAAAGAATTGCAGGAATTACAACAAATAGACGATTTCGTTGAGAGCGATTTACTACATTTTGAGGAGTATGCATCGTTAACGCCTACAGTAAAAGAAAAGCTGCGCCTGAAAGTTTCTGATTATCATAAAAGTGAAGATGACTGGGATCTGGAAGCGTTGATACATACTGGTGTTCCAGCAGTAGAGGAAACGATATGTGAATATATTGATAAGTATGCGTATCCGATGAAGATTAATGATGCGATAAAGGATATTGTAGGTGTGCTAGATGAATTAGACATGAAATCTGGGTTTGAAAAGAGTATTGCTAAAGATAAAGACCAATTGGAGGTGGTTAGAAAACAGATAAGCAATGCAAAGAAGAAACATGAGGAAGGAAAGAAAATTTCTGAGCAATTTAAAAATCGTATAGGTGCTTTTGAGTTGGATTCTAATGCTTCTGATAATGAACAAAAACGTGTTGAGAGAGAACTGAGGAAAATGTCTAAAGAATATGATAATCAGGAGAAGGTAGATAAGACAGAGGCAACCGGTAAGATTCAAGCATGGGAGGAAACACTTAATTCTTATCAAAAAGAATGCGAAGGAAAACTTAATCGAGAGATAGATGTTAATCTTTTCAAAAAGGGCAGTGAAATGTTGGAGGATTATTCTGCTCATGTCAGATCTATATTGGAAGATGTTAAAATCGATGGTTTTGAGTTTAGTAAAATCCAGTCTTTTAAGCAAATAAAAATGGACAATGTTGACCAGATCATCATTGACAATGAGACCAACAGATATAGGAATGAAGTAAGGTATAGAGACAACCCGGAAAGAAGTGGATTTTGGGGTAAGTTTAAGTTTTGGGTTCCCAAAAAGGAAGAATATACCGCACGAGTTAAAGATGGAGTGGATGTAAATGTTTCTGAGGTTGTTGCACAGATTATGGGCACTTTTTCTAAGAGCATAAAGGGTAATATAAAAGAAATGTTTAATCAAGCTGATAAACAGATGGCCGACTATAAGAAAACATTTATTGAAAACGTTGACAATTTGGATGCTGAGATTGAGCGGATACTTCAAGAATTAGAAGATTCAACTGCAGAGTCTAAGGCCATCGAGAAACGAGTGGAAAATAATGAACAATTATCGGAATGGGTATCTCATAAAGAAGAAGAGATCAGGACGCTTTTGTCATTTTAAGAAAGGGGGAAAAAGATGCTCAAAGTTATAGAGGAAGGAATACAAAATAATGATGTTGATTCATTAAGGGATGCATTAGGAAATCTGGTTTATACAAGTAGTGATTTTTCAAGTGGAGAATTTGAGGAGTCTTTACGCTATATAGAGAGTAAAGGGATAGCAATAAAAGATAATCATCTGACTGGACCCGATCTTATTTCAAAAATAAAGACTGAGTTTACTGATGATGATTTAGCGGATTCAGTATATGAACTTAAGAAGAATTTTTGTGATGAACGTATTGAGGATGTAAAAGCTATTGGAAAGGCATTGAACGCGAAAAAAGATGAAATAAAGAAATTTGTTCCGCAGGATTCAAGTTCGGATGTACGACTCGGTGATGACCCAAACTTGTCAAGCCACCCGCAAAGGAGCAATACAGCATTGATAATAATATGCGCGGTGGCAGTGGTTATGATAGTGCTGTTGGTTATTTGGATGTTCTAAAGTTTAGTAATAAGGATATAAAGAGTCAGTATAAATGCACTGATCCTACTGTTCGTGATTGGAAGAAGAAACACTGTTCTAATTGTACTTTGAAGGAGCATTGCAAAGAAGGTTCTGCCTTGCGATATAAGCAGTACAAGAAGAAAAGGAATGCGGCGCTAAAAGAGCATTGCTTTTGTGAATTGCACAAAAGGATATGTACATTAGAAATGTGCACAGATTTTAAAAAATGCAACCGCGTAGCTAAGCAAAACAAACAGAGATTTGTTAATGCTTTCATGAATGATAATCGGGAGTTACTGAATAAGCTTTCGAAAGGAGGTTTTTGATGAACTCTAATGTTCAAGAGGTATTGGATACTAATAAAATGATGTCTTCGCTGGATTTGGCGAAAGATGTAATAACTAAGGATTATCTTTACAAACTTGGCGAATATGAAGTTGCTGAGATACCAGCTGAATTAGCAGAGATTAATATAGCTGATTGGGTTAGGATATTTAAATTCACTAAGATGGTGTCTGACAAAAATGAGAACAATATTGATAAGATGGTTACTGTGTTGAATGCAGCATATTCCATCGGTGCAACTGTTGTTACGCTGATTGTCGGAAAGAAAAATATTACAGAATACTATCTCGGAGTGGTAAGCAAAGATATTTCTCAGGAAAAATATACAATTGAGTCTCAAGGAGAAACTATTAAGGGCGTGCTTGAAGGTAATTTCCCTGGACTAACGATACAAAACATTAAAGGGAAAGAGAAAAACAAAGTCCTAAATTCTATGACTTCGTTTGACTATATTACTGCTATTTCTGGGATAGCATCTATTAGAAAAGAGAAAGAGAGCTCATATCAAAAATATGTTCAAGGCATTGAGCACTTGGTTGATTCACTTGCTGGCAAAGAATACCGAATCACAATAATTGCTGATCCTGTAAATGAGAGAGATTTGGATCAGACTAAAATGGGATATGAAAGCTTATATTCTCAGATTGCGCCTTTTGCTCAAACTACGTTGAGCTTTAATGAAAATGAAACCATAACAGTTACTCAGGCGCAAACAGATGGCATAAGTGAAACCATAGGTGAGAGTACAGCTCTGACTCAGAATTATACGAAAACAAGTGGATGGTCGGAAAGTTCAACTAAGGGATCTGGAAAAACTGTAGATAAGAGCAGAATTGTTGGTACTGCCATAGGAACTGGAATAGGCATATTGGCCACAGTGGCTACAGGCGGTGCTGCAGCACCGTTAATAGCTGTAGGCGCATGGGCTGGTGGAAAACTTGGGTCTGGGCTAGTTACTACAAATAAGAATGAGTCTGAAACTTCTACTGAAATGGGAAACACAGCAGAAGGGGTATCTAAAGCAAAGACAAAAAATACATCCACAACAACAAATGCTAGTTCAACTACGAGTGAAGCCGAAGCACAATCTCATGGGCGGACAATTCAGATTACCAATGAGAACAAAATCGTAAAAGAATTGTTGGATAGGATTGATAAAAATGTAGAAAGGCTTCATCGCTGTGAGGCATATGGTGCTTTCAATTGCGCAACATATGTTGTTTCATCGGATCCAAGTACAAATGCATTAGTGGCTAGTGGATTTAGTGCGTTGATGAAAGGAGATACATCAGCACTCCAGGCGTCGTATATTAACAATTGGAGTTGTAAGGATAAAAATGGGTTGGAGATTAAGAAGTATTTATCAAAGCTTACACATCCTCTTTTTGTTAATCCAATTAATTCCAGCGTTTTATTAAGTCCGGCATCATTAGAAAATTCTTATGAACTAGCTGTGAACTTGGCGTTCCCTAAGAAATCAATAAATGGTCTACCTGTTTTTGAAATGGCTTCTTTTGGCAGAAATCTGCCTTCAGCATCAATATCGCAGGATTTGAAAATAGGTAGCTTGATGCATATGGGTTCAGAACAAGGTACAGAGGTGAGATTAAACTTGAAGAGCCTTACAATGCATACTTTTATTACGGGGTCTACTGGCGCAGGTAAGTCAAATACCATATATCAGATGCTTAGAGAGCTTAGGAATAAAAAAGTAAGCTTTTTAGTTGTTGAACCTGCAAAGGGAGAATATAAACACGCTTTAGCAGATTTGGGAGTGCATGTATATGGAACTAATCCCAACAAGTCTGATCTTTTGAGAATAAACCCTTTCAGGTTTCCAGAAGGTATTCATGTTTTAGAGCACATTGATCGTTTGGTAGAGTTATTCAATGTATGCTGGCCTATGTACGCTGCTATGCCTGCTGTATTAAAGGATTCTGTAGAGCGGGCGTATATTAAAGCTGGATGGAATCTGTCAAGCTCAAAAAACACAGTTTCAGATAAGCTTTTCCCAAGTTTTATTGATGTATTGGAAGAGTTAAATAATGTTATAGGGGAATCTGCATTCTCGCAAGAGGTAAAGGATAATTATGTTGGTTCCTTAGCTACCAGGATAAAATCATTAACTAATGGTATATATGGAGAATTATTTACAAATGACGAGATAGGTGATGATGTTCTTTTTGATTCCGATGTCATAGTAGATTTAAGTAGAGTTGGTTCGATTGAGACAAAGTCGATGATCATGGGAATAATTATAATGCGACTTCAGGAATATCGCTTATCTAGTGGAGATATGAATTCTGATTTAAAACATGTTACTGTCTTAGAGGAAGCTCATAACCTATTGAAACGTACTTCAACTGAGCAGAATAGCGAATCATCTAATTTATTGGGAAAATCTGTCGAAATGTTGGCCAATGCAATCGCTGAGGTTAGAACATATGGTGAAGGATTTATTATCGCGGATCAATCTCCAGGTCTTCTTGATATGAGTGTGATAAGAAATACTAATACGAAAATAATTATGCGTCTACCTGATGCAGAGGACAGAAATCTTGTTGGAAAAGCTGCTAATCTTAATGAGAATCAGATCAATGAGTTGGCGAAAATGCCGACAGGTGTTGCTGCTATTTACCAAAATGATTGGTTAGAGCCTGTATTATGCAAGGTGGATTATACGGAGAATGATAATTATTTTGTGTATAAGCAGGAGAATTTTAATAACTCGGATTCCTTAAGGATAAAACTTATTAGGCGGTTATTGGCAAAAACTGCTGGAGAAAGGATGGATCTAAATCTAAGTCAGGCTATAAATGAAGTGATAATGTCTCCGCTTAAGTCCAAAACTAAGATTGAAGCAATATCTGCATTAAGTAGAAATGGAAAGGCTGAAAAGTCTGAAATCAGTTCCGTAATATATGACATTATTTGCACAGAGCAGATGGAAAAGGAAGCTGAAGGTGTGGACAGCATAGATGAATGGAAAGCGGTTTTTGTCAGTGCAAACGATTCGATGATTGAACTGTTGGATGAAAATGAACAGAATCAAGTCTTAGAATGTGTATTACGTGAACAGATTGAGAGATACGGCAGACCTCAGGAGTATTTAGAAACGTGGAATAAATATTTGAGAGGGGAGGTGTATTAATGATAAAAGAAGTTTCCGAGATTTCTAAAAATGTGTCAGCTAAAGAAATATCTAGCAAAACTAAGGCTTTTGAAAATGCCAATAAAGATGTCAAACAGCCGCCACGGCATATAGCTACAATTAATGAAAATCTGAAAGGTCAGACGGTTCCAGGAACAAATGTTGAATATAAAAGCCATACATTTAAAGCTAACGGAGAATTGGTAGAAGGGGTATTTCCTAAATTTCAACCGGTTGCTGAAGTGAGGATTCCTCCCATGTTCTATAAGGCATCGGATACCACACAATTTGAGTTGTGTACGAAAAGTTTACAAGCTAGAATAGAAAGAGACCCATCATTGGCAAGTAAGTTTACGCCAAGGCAGCTTGAACAGATTAAAAATGGAAATCCTAGGATATCTGGCTTAACATGGCATCATAATGAAGTACCAGGTAAAATGCAACTGGTTGATGCTGATGTTCACGCAAGGTGCAGACATACAGGCGGAAGATCCATTTGGGGTGGCGGCGGAGAATGCCGATAAGAAGGAGTAAACACATGAGCATAGAATGGAAATATAAAATTGATCTTAAAGATAAAAAAGTCTTTTCAGAGATTGAAAAAGAGAGAAAAATAAAGATTCCGGAAGATTTGAAAAAAATAATAATTGAAGGCAATGCAGCAACTCCAAATAATTATAAAGTAATGATGGGAAGTGACGAGCGAGTTGTTGGGGCAATTCTATCTTTTAATAAAGATGATAAGGATGTAGATACAGTATTTACAGCTCTAGAGGTGGTTACAGATAAGGATTTATTACCTTTTGGAATAGATTCGTTTGGTAATTATTTCTGTTATGATTTATCAAAGGAAAAGGTTGTCTTTTGGGATCATGAAACTGGTGAGTCCTATCATTCTGAATATGGTATAGATGAATTTTTAGCAGCTTTATATTAGGCGTTTGAAGAGTAATGTTTTTTTGCAATCAGTGGACACTTTGTGTCCACTGATTTTTTTATACTTGAATCATCAAAAACATAGATGTTGGTAGTTTATTTTTGAGGAAGTCAGTATGGAGATGTTAGCAAATATACCATTAAAAGTTATGGACAAAGAAATCTTTTGGGATACTTCCAGAAGTGAAAAAGGTTGGAAACTTCAGAAGCACAGCATCACTGGGCATGCACGAATATTGAATGAAAAGGGAATCAGGATGGCTTGGGGGGCTTGCGATGAAATGAATGATTTTTTCGATAAACTAATTAAACCATGGAAGGGATGCAAAAAAGGCGATATATTAGCAGTTCAGAGGTATGGCGGTATTTATTCACACTATGCTGTTTATATAGGGTACGGTAAAGTTATACACTTTGCACAAGAAGAAAAAGATGGAATAGCTGGAGCTTGTAATATACATAAGGCAGATTTTTCAGAGTTTCTTAAGACAGATACGTGTTATGAAATTATACATTTCCCTGAGGACGGTTCGGATCCTGTACATGAATGTGTAAATCTCAATGATATTGATAATAGGAATGCATATGAAACAGTGAATCTTATTCCGGGACTGAAAGCTGCAATGAGGAATTTGAAGGGATATCATCTTTATTCAGCAAAGGAAACGGTTGAGAGAGCAAAATCAAGAATTGGTGAAACTAAGTATAATCTTGCTTTAAATAACTGCGAGCATTTTGCGTTGTGGTGCAAAACGGGATTGAAGGAGTCTTCTCAAGTCGAGGATTTATGGAAATCGTTTTGGCTCGGACGGAATAAGACTGTTTCAGTAGAGAGGAAAGGTAAGAAGATTTCATATGCTTAATGAGGGACAAAAAATATATTTTGTGTGGACTAATTTTGTCTGCCTTGTTTGTTATCCTTCATATATAAAACACAGTTAAAGCACAATAATCACTGAAAAGAAGTGCTTGCAAGATTATAACGAGGAGGGAATCATGAATACGGAGAACATGAATTCAGAAGAGAAGGCCACTACTTCAACCACAAGTGGCACATCAACTACAGAAACTAAAAAGAGCATATATTCACTGATAGAAGAAGAAATCAAATCGATGGATATATCAGATGAGGCAAAGAAGAGGAAGCTTAAGAAGCTGGCAAAACTTAAAAAACAACAGTTGAATGTAATGCTTGTTGGAGCAACGGGAAGCGGTAAGAGCTCTACAGTAAATGCTCTATTTGATATGAGCGTTGCAAAGGTGGGCGAAGGAGTTGATCCGGAGACTAGGAAGGTTACGGAGTTCCAGCTTGATAATCTTACTGTTTGGGATACACCAGGTTTGGGAGATGGAGTTGAGAAAGATCAGGAAATAGCAGATGAGATTCTCCTAAAACTACAGGAAAAAGATTCTGAAGGTGAGCAGCTTATTGATTTGGTAATCATGGTTGTGGATGCATCTTCAAAGGATCTCGGAAACTACTATACCATCATAAATGATATTCTCATCCCAGAATTTGGAGACCTGGCAAGTAAGAAGATTGTAATCGCATTGAACCAGTCAGATATAGCTATGAAAGGCACACATTGGGATTCTGAGAATAACAAGCCGGATGATGTACTTGAAACGTTTTTGAAGAAAAAGGCAGCGTCTGTCAGAGCAAGAATCAAAGAAAACACTGGTCTTGACCTTAAGCCTGTATGTTACTGCGCAGGATATTCAGAGAATGGAGTTCAGAGAAAGCCTTACAATCTTACAAAGCTTCTCTACCACATTGTAAAGGCGGCGCCAAAGGCAAAGAGGCTGACTATCGCTGAAAATCTAAACAATGATAGCGCTAATTGGGCCTACAATGAGGATGTCAAATATTCTGAAAGTCTGAAAAAGGATTTTGGAGATATTGTTGTAGACTGTCTTGGCGAAGGTATGGACACGGGCTGTGATATAGGCGGTGATTTACTTGGAATCCCTGGAATGATAGTTGGCGCTGTTATCGGTGGTGTTATTGGCGGAGTGGCTGGAGTAATTAAGGCAATAGCGTCATAATTCATTTGTTGCAAGGGCTTTAGGAGATAGAGCTTCCTGCAAATATTTATTCTGGACAGAGCGGAGAATATGCATATCTGGATAAATATAATTGCTCGAAAAAGGGAGCATTACTTTTGGAAGAAAAACTAGGACCTTTACCAGAGTTTGATGAATTGTTTGGACGATAAAAATAAGTAATGAGGCTTCAAGGAGATGAATCTTTGGAGCCTTTCTTTATGCCACAATTCCATAAGTATCAATCAGCCTCCAGAAGTATGAATCGCTTCTCTTTTCCTCATCAACGCTTATGGTATTTCTGTTTCTCATCTGGTATTCGTCATGGCCGACAATATAGAGGATAGTATCGTAGAGGGTGCCAAGATCGGTCTGGTAGTGGTATTCTTCTTCGATATGATGTTTGTGGTAAAAGGTATAGCCACCATATTCATAGACAAGCTTCCAGCAGTGACCGGTATTGTTGGACTGAAGTTCCATGCTTCTGCCATCTCTAGATAGTACAGTGAAATACTGTTTTTCAGGATCATAATTGATCTTACCGGATTTAAGATTGTGCTTTGAAAAAGGGACAAAAAATGTGTACTGCATTGCCTGCAGATCTTCGAATGTAAACATAGATATTCCTTTCGTGAAAATAGTTATAGTTCTTGTGTGTAAGTGTGTTATGTGTGTGGAATGAAGATTATTACGATCGTAATAACCGCGCCTGTGAATTGACGCATGTAACAATTTATCAAAATGAAAAAGTAATGTAAAGAGGTTTTGGATAAAAAATTATCGTAATTGAAATTCTATTTCTTGGATTAATGAAGATAGGTGAAAAAATTTTTGAAAAGTTTACCTCAACTTTACCCTAAGTTTACCCTGATATTACCCCAAGTTTACCCCTCTCGTCACTTTTCAATCGATTTTAGGCATGATATTATTATAATGCGCCAAGTGATACGGATTACAAAATGAAGTCCGAACCACGAGGCGTTTTTCTTTTGCAAAAGAATATGTTTTTGTTCCGGCACTGTGTTGTGACGAATGCGTCATGACCGGTGCTTTTTTCGTGCCAATAATTATTTGAAAAGAGAGAGGAAAACAACATGGATTTTGAAACATTTAAAGAGAATCTGGTAAGGGACGTTAAGGAAGCGCTTGATGCAAGAAACGGTGGAGACACACTGGTAGAGACCAGAACTGTAGATAAGATGAACGAGACCTACGAGGCAATCACTGTAAAGCCGGAGGACAGCATCATCGGAGTAAATCTTAACGCAACAGCTCTTTACAAGGAGTATGAGGACGGAAGATCTTACGATTCTATTGTAGAGGGATCTGCTGATATGGCGGACAACGCTCTTAAGTCCAGACCTGAGTTTGATGTGGATGCATTCAGTGATTACAGCAAGATGAAGGATTCACTTGCCATGGAGGTTGTTTCCAAAGACAGAAATGCGGACCTGCTTGAGACTGTTCCTCATAAGGATATTGAGGACATGTCAGTGGTTTATCGCTTCGTGATCGGAGATACAGCCCAGGGTACAGGAACAATCCTTGTGACAAATCAGATGATAGATAATTACGGAATCACTGCAGACCAGCTCCATGAGGATGCTGTGAAGAATGCTCCTGAGATCAGACCTCTTGTTATCGAGGGCATGGCAGAAGTACTTGCCAAGCAGATGGGAGTTGAGGACCTTGAGATGCTTGGTCTTAACATTCCACCTGAGCAGGAGCAGATGTTTGTTGCATCTGTAGAAGGAAACGTTCACGGAGCCGGAGTTCTGGCTTATGAGGATTTCATGGACAAGGCTTCTGAAAGAGTTGGAGGTCAGAGCTTCTTCATTTTGCCCAGCTCTATACATGAGCTTTTGATCATCCCTGACAATGGCAACTTTGACCTCAAGAGCCTTGAGAACATGGTAAAAGAGGTAAATGCCACAACTGTGGATCCTGCAGACCAGCTCACAGACAACGTATATCACTACGATGCTCAGGACAAGGTATTTGAGCTTGGTGAGAAGTTTGTAGAGCGTCAGGCTGAAAAGGAGACAAAGATTCACGAAGCTTCTGAGAAGAAGTCACTTCTTGGAGACCTTAAGGCAGCCAAGGATGAGGCGGCAAAGACACCTCACAAGGATGCTGCTGAAATCGGCACTAAGACAAAGGGTGAAGCAACACTCTGATAAAACCATTCACTAATATGGGAATAAGATAACGGCGCCGGGCTGATGTGCACACTAAGCCTGGCGCTGTTTTTAAAGACATTTTCTAAGAACGGGGAGAGAAGAGGATGAGTAAAGGCAGAGAACGTCAGAGAGCCAACAAAAGGAAGGCTCAGGAGCGAAAAGCGCTGAACTGTTCAAGGTTTAGCTGCAGGGATTTGAATCCAATTCCGCAGGGAGGGATCAAGCCGCAGAATTGTAAAACGCCTTGTTCATATGGAACAGGAAAACCATTCTGCTATCCATGCATGGCTAAGATCATGGACGAACATAGAAATTCAAGAAAGGCGGCTTAAAGATGGAAGAGCTAAAAATACAGATAGAGCTGGATCCGGTCAATGACAAGATAATCCAGTTTCCGGGGAACACAAGAAAAATAAAGAGCGATATCAGTAATCCGATGGCTCTTGTGGTAGGAACGGATAGTAATTTTCGTACAGTGAGTACCAGAGAGTTAGACAGGATGCTGGAGGCTCTGGGGGATGATGGACTGGCATATTCTCTTTGTGATGATTATATGATGGTATTTTCGAGCAAAGCCATAGTATATACAGAGTTTGGGAACTATCTTGTGGGAAGTGCCGTGTTTATGAAGACGGGCAGAGATTCCAGGATAAAGGAACTTTCAGATTTGGACATAAAGGCGATAAGAACTCTGTTTGAGAGGAGTCTTGTAAAGCTGAGCTGCGCATCAGTCAGCTTTAAAGCATTTCCGCTTGAACATGACTATGGCGAAGCTGCATGAGGTAACTGCCTATGAATAATGGTGAGACTTCAAAGGAAGCCATAAGGTTTGTGATAAATGTTGCCAGAGTTTCCGGGAGTGGCCTCATAAAGGGAATAAAGATCTATATGAGGAACCATGAAAAGAGACATAATGCTCCGAAAGAAGGTAAGCAGACGGTAAAGGAACTTATTAAACAGGGGCAGGGTGCTTCAAGCATGGAAGTAAGCGGTGAGAGCATCGGAACCTTCAAGAAAATTGCTAACAAATACGGAGTGGATTTTGCGATTGTAAAAGACAAGACAGCAGATCCGCCTCGTTATATGTGCTTTTTCAAGGCTAAGGACATGGATGCTATTACAGCTGTGGTAAAAGAGTATTCTGCAGAAATCGTAAAAAGAGGGCAGAAGAAAGAAAAGCCCAGCCTTGTCCAGCAGCTCCGTAAGCTTAAGGAAGAAATCTCAAAGAAACCTCGCAAGGTAAAGACGAGATTTAAGGAGAAAGTCAGGTGAACAGAAAGGTAAAGAAGAAAATCATCCTTAATATCCCGTATGTAGCTGTGGGGCTTTTCTGTACCAATCTTGGTGAAGCATGGAGAATAGCCTGGGGGAGCAATATGTCTGAAAAGGTCCAGGGACTTGTCCTTTATGGTGGCCTTAGTAAGGCATTTGCAAACATGCTTCCCAGCATTCATCCTTTTGACCTATGTATTGGCATTGCTTTTGGAGCAGGTCTTAGGCTTGCAGTCTATATCAAAAGTAAGAATGCCAAAAACTTTCGCCACGGACAGGAGTATGGATCAGCGAGATGGGGAAAACAAGAGGATATAGAACCGTTTGAGGACCCGGTGTTTGAAAATAATGTGATCCTGTCACAGACAGAACGCATTACCATGAACAACCGGCCAAAGGATCCCAAACTTGCAAGGAATAAGAACGTCCTTGTGGTAGGTGGTTCTGGTTCCGGTAAGACAAGGTTTTTCATAAAACCGAATCTCTTACAGTTCCACAGTTCCTATGTATTGACTGATCCCAAGGGAACCGTCATCAATGAAGTTGGTAACGCTTTTGTACAGGCTGGCTACAGGATAAAAATATTCAATACTGTGAATTTCAAGAAGAGCATGCATTTCAATCCGTTCCAATATATCCATTCGGAGTCTGACATATTGAAGCTTGTAACAACACTCATGGCAAATACCAAGGGTGAGGGCACTCCCGGAGATCCTTTCTGGGAGAAAGCCGAGAAGCTGCTTTATACAGCACTTATCGGCATGATCTATTATGAGGCTCCTGAGGAAGAGAGGAATTTTAATACACTTGTTGAAATGATCAATTCCATGGAGGTAAGGGAGGATGATGAATCATTCCAGAATGCAGTGGATATCCTGTTTTCAAGGCTTGAGAAAAAGAATCCTGATCACTTCGCAGTAAGGCAGTATAACAAATACAAATTAGCTGCCGGAAAGACTGCGAAATCTATTTTGGTTTCATGCGGTGCAAGGCTTGCCTGCTTTGACATTGAGCAGGTTCGTGAAGTTATGAGTTATGATGAGCTGGAGCTTGATACGCTTGGGGATAAGAAGACGATACTGTTCCTTATCATGTCAGATACGGACAGTACTTTTAATTTCCTTATCAGTATCATCTACAGCCAATTGTTCAACCTTCTTTGTGAAAAGGCTGATGATGTGTATGGGGGTAAGCTTCCGGTACACGTTCGCTGCCTCATTGACGAGGCGGCGAATATCGGCCAGATACCTAACCTGGAAAAGCTCATGGCTACCATACGAAGCCGTGAGATATCAGCAGCGTTGGTTCTGCAGGCAAAGTCACAGCTGAAGGCGATATACAAGGACAATGCAGAGACCATCTGTGCAAACTGCGATTCGCAGATATTCCTTGGAGGATCCGAGCAGTCAACGCTTAAAGATATAAACGCTACTCTCGGAAAAGAGACCATTGATATGTATAACACAGGTGAGTCCAGGGGAAGCCAGCCAAGCTACAACATGAATTACCAGAAGCTTGGTCATGACCTTATGAGCATTGATGAGCTTTCCGTAATGGATGGCTCAAAATGTATTGTGCAGGTAAGGGGCGTAAGACCTTTCCTGTCAGACAAATATGATCTTACGCAGCATCCGAACTACAAGTACACAGCGGATGCAGATAAAAAGAACTGGTTTGATGTGGAGAAGTTCCTTAGCCACAGAGTAGTTCTTAAACCTGATGACGAATATGAAGTCATTGAGGTAACAGATGAGGATTAAGGTCTATTGCTACGTCGATAAAGGGCGTGGCTCTAAAGGCTTTTTCCTATAAACGCCTGTAAAAGGGCAGGTGTGGCCACACGCCGGGAATTAGTCGACGGATTTCCGGCAGCAACTATTAACCGGCATCACAGCAAAACGAGTGGTGTCGCTGACAAACAAAAACTATTTGCAGAAAGGAGATACTGTGCTATAATACCTATAGATATTTAAAGGGCTATTATAGTACGGTAGAATAATAGCTACTATGGCATTTTTTCAGAGTTCAATCACAACATTGCAGACAATCGTAATCGCCCTCGGCGCAGGCCTCGGTGTGTGGGGCGGAATCAACCTTCTTGAGGGTTACGGCAACGACAATCCCGGTGCAAAATCACAGGGAATGAAGCAGCTCATGGCTGGCGGCGGTGTCGCTCTTATCGGTACTACAGTAGTACCTCTTCTTGCAGGACTTCTTTGATTTGACCATGCGTATAATTCGTGCTACTATATTCATGAAAGGCAGGTACTATCATGAATATAGACACGAAGACGCTTGTTTCAATCACTGATGTAAATCACAACTTTTCCAGAGTTACGAAGATAGTGGAAGAGCATGGATCTGCTCTTATCCTTAAAAATAATGCCCCTAAATATCTGATGCTTGATCTGACCACAGTAGATGATAAAGCGGTCGAAAGCATAATGAAGAAAGCAAGTGTGGGTAAAAAGTCATCCAAGTAACCTGGA
This sequence comes from Butyrivibrio sp. INlla16, assembly GCF_900104155.1. Classification (GTDB taxonomy): domain Bacteria; phylum Bacillota; class Clostridia; order Lachnospirales; family Lachnospiraceae; genus Butyrivibrio. Next base: position 49,618 of record NZ_FMYB01000004.1, on the reverse strand, counting down.
AAGCCTGCATCCTGAAAGATAATGACAACTGAATATAGTAAATACTTTCATGGACTGGTCGTGTGGGAAATCCCATAGCCAGTCCTTTTTTGATTCAACAAACAATTAAAAGTCCAGCGGTAAGCTGGCAGAAGAAACAGGAGGGATATTTTGGAAAGAGTATGGCAGGAACTGGAAGAACATCTCAAAGAGTACATAATCCCTTCCCTTATGACGCTGTTCCAGACCATGTTTGGATATGTGAATGATGAAGTCAGTGGTATTGCTTCTGATGTTGCAATGACCCCATCGGCTTTTTCACCATCGGTCTTTGGCATGGTAAGGAATGTTTCGGAAAATGTGATAATGCCGATTGCAGGCATAATACTGACGTTTGTCGCGTGTTATGAGCTGATACAACTTATAATCAGCTACAACAATCTGGCGAACTTCGAGACATGGTTTATCTTCAAGTGGATATTCAAGACAGCAATTGCAGTGGAGATCATCACACACACCTTTGATTTTGCAATGGCTGTATTTGATGTGGCTAATCATGTGATATCAAGCGCGGGTGGAGTCATAGCTGCTTCCACAGCAATAGATTCCTCTGCACTTTCATCACTGCAGTCCACGCTTGAAGCCATGAATATTTTTGAACTTTTCGGACTGTATTTTCAGGTGTCCATCATCTTCATAACAACCCTTATATTATCCAAGATAATATTCGTGATCATTTATGTGAGGATGATCGAGATCTATATGTACGTTTCCATGGCTCCAATCCCATTTGCAACATTCGGAAACAGGGAGCAGAGTGCTTTGGGAATGAACTACGTGAAGAGTCTATTTGCCCTTGGTTTCCAAGGATTTTTAATCATGATATGTGTTGGTATCTACGCGGTGCTTATACAGTCCATAGCATTTTCGGGAGATATAGTCGGATCCCTCTGGGGAGTTGTGGGCTATACGCTTCTGCTTGCATTGTCCCTATTTAAGACAAGCACAGTTGCAAAGTCGGTATTACAGTGTATTTAAGGGAAAGGAGTAACAGATATGGCAGCTTCGTACATAAGCGTGCCAAGAGACTTAACAAAGGTCAAAAGCAAGGTGTTCTTGAATCTGACCAAAAGACAGCTCATATGTTTTACAGTGGCGGCACTCATAGGAGTACCGTCATTTTTTCTTATAAAGAGCGTGGCTGCGGTCAATGTGGCAGTAATGGGAATGATGGTACTTATGATGCCGATATTCTTTTTTGCCATTTATGAAAAGAACGGAAGACCTCTGGAAGTTTATCTTGGCCATTTTATACAGGCCGTTTTCATAAGACCAAAGAAACGTCCGTACAAAACGGATAACTATTATGCAGCACTGGAGAGATGTGCTGCTACGCAGAAGGAGGTGGAGAAAATTGTTCGTGCTTCCATGGAAGAAAAAAGATAATTCCAGGGAATTTAAAATGCCCGAAGGATTATCACGAAAACAACAGGAAGAAGTAAAAGTAATCATAAAAAATGCAAGGAAGGACGATGGGACTCCAAGATCAGCCCAGCAGACACTTCCTTTTGAGAGAATGTTCCCGGATGGTATCTGCAGAGTAGGAGGGGATTTCTACACAAAGACGATACAGTTCCAGGACATCAACTACCAGCTTGCACAGCAGGAGGATAAAACAGAGATATTTGAGGAATGGTGTGGATTTCTGAACTTCTTTGACAGTTCGGTTCAGTTCCAGCTTTCATTCATGAACTTCGCAACAGAGATAGGGGATTTTGAGAAAAAGATAGCAATTCCCCATCAGGAAGACGGGTTCAACGATGTAAGGGATGAGTATTCTGGAATACTCTTAAAGAACATGCAGGCAGGTAATAACGGACTTACAAAAGTAAAGTATATTACTTTCGGTATCCATGCGGATTCAATGAAGTCCGCTAAACCAAGGCTGATCCATATTGAAATGGATATCCTTAACAATTTCAAACGTCTGGGAGTAATAGCTGAGACTCTTAACGGTGCACAGCGACTTGAACTCATGCACAGACAGACTCATATGGGAGATAATGCAAAGTTCCATTTCGACTGGAAGTATCTTGCTGGCAGCGGTCTTTCAGTAAAAGACTTCGTGGCTCCAAGCTCATTTGAGTTTCCTAATGGAAGATATTTCAAGATGGGAGATACATGGTGTGCCATGAGCTTTCTTTCAATCGATGCTTCCGATGTGAGCGACAGGATGCTTGCGGATTTCCTTGGAATGGAATCCAGTCAGATCGTCACAATGCATCTTAAGTCAGTAGACCAGAACGAGGCTATTAAGACTGTAAAGCACACGATCACTGAGCTTGACAGAAGCAAGATAGAGGAACAGAAAAAGGCAGTAAGAGCCGGATATGATATGGAGATCATACCAAGTGATCTTGCGACTTATGGCAAGGATGCAAAGGCACTTCTTAAGGAATTGCAGTCACAGAATGAGAGAATGTTCCTTCTGACTTTCCTTATCATGAATACAGGAAAGACAAAGGAAGAGCTGGATAATAACTTATTCCAGGCTTCATCCATAGCACAGAAGCATTCCTGTAATCTGATAAGACTTGATTTCCAGCAGGAGCAGGGCTTTGTAAGCACACTTCCTCTTGCATATAACGAAGTTGATATCCAGCGTGGTATGACAACTTCAAGCACAGCTATTTTCGTGCCTTTCACCACACAGGAGCTTTTCCAGGATCACAGGGGAGCTCTTTATTATGGACTTAATGCACTTTCAAACAACCTTATCATGGTAGACAGAAAGATGCTTAAGAACCCTAACGGACTTATCCTTGGTACACCAGGTTCCGGTAAGTCTTTCGCTGCAAAGAGGGAGATTGTAAATTCTTTCCTTGTAACAGACGATGACATCATCATCTCGGATCCTGAGCAGGAGTACAAAGCTCTGGTGGATTACCTTGGCGGTCAGGTGATAAGGATCAGTCCTACATCCACGCAGTATGTAAATCCCATGGATATCAACATGAACTATTCTGATGATGATAACCCGGTCATGCTGAAGGTTGATTTTATCCTTTCGCTCATGGAGCTTATCATGGGTTCAAGGGATGGTCTGCAGCCTACAGAAAGAACAGTCATCGACAGATGCACAAGGGCGGTCTACAGGAAATACCTTGAGAATCCTGTGCCGGAGAACATTCCGATATTGGAAGACCTTTACAATGAGCTTTTAAAACAGGATGAACCGGAAGCCAAGTATGTTGCGACTGCTCTTGAAATCTATGTAAGTGGTTCGCTCAGCGTGTTCAACCACAGGACAAACGTGGATATCAATTCAAGGCTTGTTTGCTACGACATCAAGGATCTTGGTAAGCAGCTTAAGAAGATAGGTATGCTTATTATTCAGGACCAGGTATGGGGCAGAGTTTCAGCCAACAGGGAAATGGGAAGATCCACAAGGTATATCATGGATGAGATGCACTTGCTATTACGTGAGGAACAGACTGCAGCCTACACAGTGGAAATCTGGAAGAGATTCCGTAAGTGGGGAGGCATCCCGACAGGTGTTACACAGAACGTCAAAGACTTTCTTGCAAGTGCTGAAGTTTCCAATATTTTTGAAAACTCAGACTTTATTATCATGCTTAATCAGGCTATTGGTGACAGACAGCTTCTTGCCAAGCAGCTGAATATAAGTCCGCATCAGCTTTCGTATGTAACACATTCGGGAGAAGGTGAAGGACTTATTTTTTATGGAAATGTCATTCTGCCGTTTATAGACAGGTTCCCTAAGGACACCAAGATCTATAAGGCGATTTCCACCAAGTTCTCAGAATCTTCTGAGGATAAAGCTGCTTAAACAGACAGGAGATGAGTTATGGAAGACGGATTATATACAAGGAATCCTCCGGGTGAGGAGGATTCTGCATCTCCGGAGGATAAAGTTCCGAGAGTGCATGGAAACAAATTAAAGAATAAGGATTCTGCCAGAAGATATTACGAACAGAAGCTCCGTACCGGTAAAGCTGATAACAGCATGACACCGGAGGAGAAACAGCACAGGGACAAGATAAAGAAGCAGACGCAGAAGAAGGCTGCAGAGGTCGAAAAGACAAGGAAAGCAGAGGAAGCAAAGAAGAAGGACCGAAATGTGAGTAAAAGTTCGGGAAATCTTTCGGATGCAGCATCGAAAACCGCAGCTGGAGTCGGAGTCATGTCAGATGTTGTGAACTCTACGGATGATGGCAAAGGAGAGATTGCCGTTGCTGAGGAAGTTTTTGATATTGGCGGATATGTTGCCAGCGGTGCAGTCAGTCACGTTACTTCGAAGGTAAAAAGCGGTAAGTACAGCAAGAAAGTACATGGGAAAAGAGAGCTTTCTGGTGGAAGTACAGATGCTGCCAAGGAAAGAGCAAGGAAAGAACTTCAGAGGAAAATGATACAGAAGCAGGCCAAGGCTGCAGAAGGCGGTGCCAAGTTTGGTGAAAAGGTAGGAGAAAAGGCCAGTGATGTAGTAAGTGCAATCGGTGAGTGGATGAAGAACTTTGCCGAAGAGCATCCCGTGATCAGTATAATCGTGGTTCTGATACTTCTTGTAGTACTTGTATGCGCTGGATTTCTTAATTCCTGTGCAGCAATCGGATCCGGAGTAGGCGATGTGACCATAGTAACCTCTTATACTGCAAAGGATGAGGATATCCTTGCGGTAGAAGATGATTACAAGGAACTGGAAGATGGGCTTCAGGACGAGATAGATGAGATTGATACGGATGGATATGACGAAGTTAATTACTATCTTGATGAAGTAGGGCACAATCCATATCAGCTTGCAGCGATACTTACTGTGATTTTTGAGGCTTATACAAGGGATGAGGTCCAGGCTAAACTACAGGAAATCTTTGAACTACAGTATGAGATCACTACGGAAGAAGTTGTTGAGACCAGGGAAAGAGAGGTCGAAGACGTAAGGTGGGTTGAAGATGATTCCTACGAAGATGGCGGCTATTGGGAAGAGTATACCTATACCGAAGAATATGAGTACTACATCCTGAATGTCTATCTTGTAAATCACACCCTTGATGAAGTGGTTGAAGAGCTTGGCTTCACTGATGATGAGATGGCACGTTACGAAGTGCTGCTTGAGACCTATGGTAACAAGAAGTATCTCTTTGGCGAGGAAGATTATTACAACATCCCAGATGATCATCCCGGAGACAGGGACGACTACCATGTGCCGGGGGAATACCTTACAGATGAGCAGTTTGCAAGGATGCTTCATGAAGCAGAGAGCCATCTTGGAACACCTTATGTCTGGGGCGGTTACAGTCCTTCGGGATTTGACTGCTCAGGATTTGTGAGCTGGGTAATAAATCACTGCGGTAACGGATGGAACTTTGGAAGACTTACTGCAAACGGACTCAGGGCAAGAACAGACTATGTTCCAACTTCAGAAGCAAAGCCAGGTGATCTTATCTTTTTCCAGGGCACATATGATACAGCCGGGGCCAGTCATGTCGGAATATATGTCGGCAACGGAATGATGATCCATGCAGGTAATCCTGTGAAATACTCATCGATCAACACGCCATACTGGCAGAGCCATTTCCTTGAATTTGGCAGAATTGGCGGTTAAGGGAGGACAGATATGTTTGAGAAACTGAATAAACTAAGAACTGAGCATGAAAAGGCCAAGGCAAGGTTAGAAGAAGCCAAGGCAAAGTATGAGGAAGCAGAAGAAAAGCTAAATGCAGAGCTGGCTACAAGCATACTTGATGTGGTTGCACGAAAAGACTTCACACCGGAACAGCTTGCAGAGCACCTTGGCGTAGCTGATAAGGAAAAGACTGCTTCATCCAAGAGTAAGAAAAAAGAAGCAAAGCCTACGAAGGATGAAGATGCCGAGCCACTGCCTTTTACAGAGGATACAGATGCTCGTGATACTGGAAATGATGGAATTATGGAGGATATCTTAAATGAAAGCTTTTAAGTTAATAACTGCCAAGGCAAAAGTCCTTGGCTGCTCAGTGGCTCTTATGGGGTCACTTTTTTGTTTTACACCGGTAACTGCATTTGCAGGTGGATATGACTGCACCTGTGAGACTAAGTGTACTGAGGATCATGTTGATGAAAACTGCAAACTCTGCAAGAAGGACTATCGTAACTGCGAGGGCAAGGAGCCTGAGATAGAGGAAAAGTGGGGACCACTTACTCCGGATGGAAACATGGAACTTGTTGATGATTACGGAAGTCTTGAAGCCGGTGGCAAGCAGTTCATTACTGTTATGACCAAGAACGGCAACTACTTTTACATCATTATTGACCGTGATGATGACGGTAATGAGAAGGTCCACTTCCTCAACATGGTTGATGAATCAGATCTTTTATCTCTGATGGATGATGACCAGGTCAGTGAATATATCAAAGTTACAGGAATAGGTAAGGAAGAGGAAAAAGAGCCTGAGGTTGTAAAACCCGAACCACAGCCCGAACCTGAGCCGGAACCTGAACCAGTTGAAGAAAAGCCAGAGAAAGAGCCTGTGAATGTAACAGGAATCATGGCGATCATCCTTATTTTTGCACTTGGTGGTGTAGGTGGATTCATGTATTACACATCAACAAAGAATTCAAAGAAGAAGTCCAGCGGTGAGGATCCGGATCAGGACTATGAAGACGAGGACTATCTTAAGAGCATGAGTTCAGATGCTGACGATGATGAGATCCAGCTTGATAGTGAGCAGGCTGATGAGTCTTCAGGTGATGGAGGTGATGAGTGATGGCAAGAAAATCAAGATATGTTGCCTATGCAAAGGTTGCAAGAAAAAATGTGAAGGGAACAAAGAAGCAGGAGCCGGTCAAGGCTCCTGCTGGCGTTAAGGGCGAAAGAAAGTAAGGGGGATGCCTATGGATGAAAACAAAGGAAAGACCGGTGGCGGTTTCCAAAGGCTGTCCAACGAAGAAAGACTGAAAGAACTGACGGACAAGCTGCAGGATGGCGTTAAGGCAGTTCGTGACAGTGCAGAATACAAGAAGCTCCTTGCTACAATGGCAAAGTTCCCGCATTATTCCTTGAACAACTGTATGCTTATAGCGATGCAAAAGCCCGATGCAACTTTATGTCAGGGATATAATGCCTGGAAAAAGATGGGGCGTTATGTAAGAAAAGGTGAGAAGGGAATAAAGGTCATAGCACCAAGCCCTTATACAATCCAAAAGGAAGTGGATGTGTTGGATTCCAATGGCAGACCAGTTCTTGATCATGATGGAGAGCCTGTGAAAGAGACAAAGGAACTTAATCTTATGGGATTCAAGGCAGAGACAACTTTTGATGTTTCGCAGACGGAAGGAAAGGAACTTCCCAGAGTAGGCGTTGATGAGCTTAAGGGCAGCATTGATAAGTATGAGGTCCTTATGGGAGTTCTCAATGATATCAGCCCTGTCCCAATTGGATTTGAGGACATCAAGAGTGGAGCCAAGGGATATTACCACACAGAGGATAAGAGAATTGCAATACAACAGGGTATGAGTGAGTTGCAGACTCTTAAGACCTGCATCCATGAGATTACTCATGCAATGCTTCATGGGGAAAATGCATCCGATATCAGCAAGAATAGGAAGGAACTTGAAGCGGAAGGTACAGCAAGTATTGTGTTGTCTTTCATGGGCTATAACACAGATGATTACAGTTATCCATATCTTTGTGGATATACATCGGACGCAGATATGAAAGAGCTCAAGGCTTCGCTTGGAACAATCAGACAGACTTCATCCAGAATCATCAAGAAGATTGAGGATAAGCTTGGAGAGATCTACAAGGACAGAAATCCTGAGATTGTGCCGGATAACGAGCCGGAGAAAGATTCTTCCGGGAAGATGAGGGGGGGTGATGAAAAAGAAATCAGCACCAGCAATAAAGGTCCTATATCAAATGTTGCAACACTACCGAAAGAAAAGGAGATTGCAGAAAGAGCAGCCATACTTGTTACGGAACTAATGAAAGAACCGGGCGTGGATATAAAGCCCATTGAAGAAGTTACGAAATGTTATGGTATTGCTCAGACTAATGCCTGGTATGGTGGCCCTAAAGAGTTCCATTTTCTGTCTGAAAAGGGACAGATTGATTTCATTGGACACACCTATGAATGTGGATATGAAGATTTCAGTGCCACGACAACGATAATGGAAAATGGCAAAGTGCTGTTCGACCTTGATGGCGTATGCACAGGAGCATATAAGATCAGCGTTAGGAATGAAGGAAGCTTTAAAAGTGGAAGTGAGTGCATAAAGTATCTTGAGGAAAAATATAAGAATGAAAGCTTTATTGCGGTGGATAGAGATGGACAAATAATCCCAAAGAAAAAGACCATTGGAACAGTACGTATACTGCCCGATGGTGCCGGAGGAAAGAAACAGTCTCTTTTGGACTCGCTGAAAGTTGAAAAGGAAAAAATCAAAAATAGAATAACCGGAAATACCGGTAAGGATGAAAAGGGGGTGACAATCTGATGGGGACAGTAGATGATGGATGGAAGGATGCTTCTGATTTTTCAGATGAGCTTCCTTTAGGAAAATTTGAAGATGGCAGTGGTTCCACTCAGGCGTATGAGGCTGATGATATTGTCGGCAACTGTCCTGTGTGTGGTACTCATGTTGTAGAACGTGAAAAGGGATTCTTCTGCAACAATATGGACTGCAACTTTGCAGTCTGGAAGAATAATAGATTCTTCCAGGCTATCGGAAAAGAAATGACCAGAGAAGTTGCGGATGACCTTGTGAACGGTGGAACAGTTAAACTCATTGACTGCAAGTCACAGAGAACTGGAAATACATTCAGCTGCTACGTTGACCTTACAACTGACGAGGAGGGAAAAGCTCATTTCGAGATCCGATTTCCCAAAGGCGGACGCAGAAGGGAGTGATATCGTTATGGAAAGAAGAACAGGAACACCCATTGAAAAGTGGGATGATGTTAATGGTAAGACTACAGATGTAACCTCTGTTTCTGTAAATGATCTGTCACAGGGCGAGAGATTTATTCAGCTCCGCGAGAGTACAGGCATGAACAGAACAGAGTTTGCAGATTATCTCGGTATTCCTTACAGAACAATGCAGGACTGGGAACGTGATGCACGTACCATGCCAAATTATGTTTTTGCTCTTATCGAGTATAAGGTTACTGCTGAGTTTGGTTTAAGAGTTCCCCAGGAACTTGATCCCAACACAATCGGTAATGTCAGACGAGGTCTTGAGGACCAATTGGAGCAGAACGACAATATGATTGGTGATGGTGTGATCAACAATGTTGCTACTCAGAATACTGTAGAGAACATGAAGGATGACAACGCCAATGGCATTCCTGATGAACAGGAAGAACTTGGTACGGTGGCATCACATGAAAAGAGCAAACCATTTCATGTAAGTGTGGCTGAGAAGGAAGAAAAGACATCTCTCCTGAAGGAGCTGCGCGATTGCATCCCGGAACCTTCAGAACGTTCTCACAGGGCATTACATCCTGAACTGGTACTGTGATATGGGAATCACATATGGTGAAAGCATCCTTATCAAAATGACTCCGGAGGATATCAATGCTATAAAAGCCAAGATGGAACAGGCTGGTATAAAGAATCGTAGTGCTTATATCAGAAAGATGGCAAGGGATGGTTACGTCATCATGCTTGATTTGTCTGACATTAAAGAGGTGATTCGTCTGCTCAGAATAAACAGTGACGCTCTTACACAGTATGTCCAAAAGGCAGAAGAGAGCGGTGCTGCTTCTCTGGAGGACATAAAGAAGCTCCAATCACAACAGGAAGAGATCTGGGAAGCTGTAAGAGGAATACTAGAAAGATTAGGAAATATAGCTTAGGTTTTGCGGCCATGGGAAAGGTTATATCTTTTCTTGTGGCCGCTTTTCTGATTCTGTTTGATGGTATAATGATTCTAAATGTTGTTCCAGATTTTTTAGAATGAGGCTTGAGTAATGGTTATTGATGTAACAAGAGAGAGCGTGTGTAATGGGGATGATGATCAGAAATATAATTCCTTGGAATACCAGGAGGGTGAAATGCTTTCGTCGTTTCTAAGATATAAAGTTGCTGATTATCTGCCTTATTCCAGAGACGGAGTGACAATATGGGTTATCTTTGCTGGCTCAAACGAGAATCAACCTATAGCTGAGCGAGAAGACCCTGATAAGAAGGTGGCATTCATACACAAGGCTGAGAATCGGTGTTCAAAAGTTGAAATAAGGGGCGGAGATCGGTTGGTGAAAAGCCTTGGAATTGACGAAATGTTTTGCGCAGTATATAGATAATGGAATTCTTATATTCCAGTTAAAAGTGGCAAATGCAGTTTTTCCAAATAATAGGTGATATAAAAATGAATAATCTAGTGGATATAGAAGATTATACGAAAAGATTGACAGAAGAATTGAAAATGAAGTTTGGCAAAAGGCTTTTATATGTTGGACTTCAAGGAAGTTATCTTAGAGGCGAAGCTACGCCTGAGAGCGACATTGATATTATGTTGGTATTGGATGAGATACATGCAAAAGATTTAAATGTTTATCGCCAGATACTGGAAGAACTTGGTGAATATAATCGTGCATGTGGATTCGTCTGCGGAAGGAATGAATTGTTGAACTGGTTACCTGAAGAAATCTGCCATGTACTTCATACCACTTCGGATATATATGGCAAACTTAGTGATATAGTACCGAATTACAGTAAAAAGGATGTGGCGGACTATATCAAGATGAGTGTCGGAAATTTATATCATATGCTTTGTCACAGACGTATTCATTCTGAAATGGAAAAGAACGTTAATAAACTGGCTTTAGCTAAAAGAGATATTTTCTTTATTATTCAGAATCTTTGTTTTCTCGAAGAGAATACTTTTATTGAGAAAAAATCTGAGGTGCCTTCTATAGTTAAAGGGATTGATCTTCAGGTTTGGGAATGTTTCTCGGAGAATGTCACTTATGATAACCTAGATCAGAAATTAGATTTGTTATTGGATTGGTGTAAAAATGTTTTGAAAAGAACGTCTGGGTACAAATAAAATTTCAGTTTAATCGACTAAAGGCTTGCCGACTTTGGGGATTTTAGCTCGCTTTTTCTTGATTATTATTAATGTTGAATTGACTACATGATGACAAAATGTACGACATAAGTCGTCTTTATCATATGGAAACAATCAAGATAAAGACGCCTTATTTTATAATTTTTACGCATATTGCGGCGCAGGTGTGCTGGAGGTGGCGTGCCTGCGCCACAGTTGTATCGATAGAGAAAAGATTTCTTGGGAACTTTATTCCCTAAGAATATGCAACAAATGTCTATGGAGTATTGTATTATAGATAGATATGAAAGATACGGGAGAAAAGCTAAATAATGAGAAGCATTGAGGAAGAAAAACAAGCGGTAATAGACTGGCTGATGCATCCAGACGAGTTGGGGAACAGATCCAAAGATATAAAGTATACAAATCAGTTTAAAACTAATGACGGTATGCGAAACAAAACAAAATGTTTAGCAGTGGTTTTATGTCTATGTCTTTTTGCGTCAATGGCAATTGGTTGTGGATCTTCCAATTCAAAATCTAACACAAAGGCAGAAGAAATAACCATAAAAGAGCAGGTTTTATTTGACCGGGGCGGAATGAAGATTACTGCTATTTCCTATGAAACAGATAGCATTTTGGGCGATGGTATTAAGCTGTTACTTGAAAATGACTCAGATAAGAATCTTACAGTTTACAGCGAAGAGCTCATTGTAAATGGTTTTATGATTTCGGATCGGTTCGCTTCTGAGGTCGCAGCTGGAACGAAGGCAAATGAGACAATGTATCTTTCGAGCTCAGAGTTGAAAGCAGTTGGAATAGAATCTATAGGAAAGGTAGAAGTATACTTCTTAATACATGATTCAGATGACTGGACCGGCGTTCTTATGCATGATTTCGTAACAATAAAGACATCTGCATATAAGCACATGGACAAATCTGCAGATGATTCAGGATTCGAGCTCTTTAATGAAGGCGGAATCAGAATTGTTGGTAAGACTGTTGATGAGAACAGCTTCTGGGGGACTGCTATCCTTCTGTACATTGAGAATAATTCCCGAAAAAATGTTGAAATCAGTATAAAAGAAATGTCAATCAACGGATGTGTGATAAAAAAATATTCCGTAACTAGTGTATATGATGGCAAGAAGGCATTTGATGATATTAAAATCACGCCATCAGATTTAGAAGAAAATGGTATTGCTGCAATTGAAGAGGTAGAGCTTAGGTTCCACATCTACGAAGCAATTTCACACAATACTATTAAGTACACTGATCCAATAACATTTACTGCGCAGTGAGGACGATTTGCAGGCGCAGTTCATCTTTGGGACACCGAATAATAAGGGCAATAGGGATTGGGATTGATTTCATTGTGTTAAGGATTGACTAAAGGCTTGCTAATTTTGGCGCCTTTATTCGATTTTTTCTTGATCATTTTTCACCTCCTTGATGCCAAGAGTTATTTTATTTTGGTGAAATAGTAGGTATCGTAATTGCTTATAAGCTTGCCCTGTGCGCTTTTCTCTCCGGTAACAACAAAAAGCATTTCATAGCTCATCCCATTAAGAGTATCGGATTTATCAACACCACCGCTCACAAGATATGTGGGTGAGCATGTTATGCAATAGATGTCATCAAGCGTTATCTGACCTTCTGAATTAACTATGACCGTAATAATCTTGTCAAAAGTAATTCCAAGATGTTCACATGCTTCATAGCCCCTTATTACTGAGTAGGTTCCTGAATAATAGTTGTCGTTCAGATCCTGAGAACTTTTGTACCAACCATAAGTTCCGTCTTCTCTAAATTCATAGTAGGCTTTACTCTCCCAACCACCAATAACGCCACTTATATCATCTGTTTCATCTGTGGATGTAATGTCTGTAGACGTAACATCGGCAGAATGTTCCTCGGATTCAGCTATATTGCGATAATCATTATCTTCATGTCTGAAAAGTTTGAAAAACATAACCCATCCAGCAATAGAAAAAGCTACGACTCCGATAACTACCACAGGAATAATTCACGTATTTCTCTTATTATTCATTAGTTAACCCCTCGTATATAACACATATTTGAAAAGTTGTGTTGCTTCTGTGAAAATATATTATATGTGCAACTTTTTTATATTGCAATGTGTTATAAAGATGAAGGAAAACTCTGAGTACGATATAAATGGGCTTTTATGAAAGGAAAGCATGACGAGGAATTATTTCTTTTGCCATAGCTGCAGCTATAGCGTTTAGAATGAAAAGGACGGTGCGTATAGAGTGAATAACACAAAATGGAATGAGATTTTTAAAGCCCTCTAAAAATTTTTGAGTCATGCAACAAAAGGAAGACCTCAATTGTATAATCTACAGGAGAGCACGGACGTGCATTCTTAATGATGATAAAAAGGGAATTGCTGAATGAATGAACAAAAGCCATTACAGCGCTGGTATCAGGACATAATTAATAAACATGATGAAGAGCTCTCGCTCTTTGATTTGTCCCGGATGTTAAGGCAAAAAGTTCTGCTACAAACTGCGGTACCTTTTGTGATAGATGTTTTGGACAAGAATCCTTTTGAAGGCGAATGGGAAGCTGGAAGTTGCAGCATGTCTGTTTCAGGTTGTTGTAAAGGGACAATTTCAGGAAGTGAGATACTTTTTAGAGCCTCTTCCTTTAACAGATGCTTCCAGTAGTTATAGGCATGAATAGTGTAACCTTTTTCATTGCACCATTGCCTGACAGTGAGACCGCTGTCGGACTGCTCCTTGATAATGACAGCCCATTTGGCCATCTTGGCCTGATGGATCTTTTGTTTTGTGTTCATGGGATGAACCTCCTTAAGCTGATGAGACGAATTGCGCGAATCGCGCAAATCGACCAATAGTATTTAAAGAAATCATCTCATAAACGTGGTAGTATTATAAGGTACTCGTGGTTGAGTGCTTACTATAGAGGCCTATCCAGATCACGAAGAGATTTATAAAAAGCTCAATAATCCTGACCGGTATGTATGGATAAGTGGAGAAGAACTGACAGAAATTGTCAAGAACGATGATTTTCAGTGGGTGTGGGCGGTGCTGTCGGGTTTTAATCCCGTTATTTCAGAGAAAGATGTGCTTGGTTATCCCGGACCATATGCGGATGGTTATGAAGGATTTTGGAAGCCGGATTTGTCAATACAACACCCGTTGGCAGATTTTGAGCTGGTAGCTTGGGATAGCAGTTCATCATTGTTTATAACAAGAGACCACGGGTTATATAATGAGTTCATGAAGCGGTTTCCAGATGCAAAGGATCTGCGGGCTTATAATTCTGAAGAAGATATGTTGAGATAGATATATCATTGGATGCCAAGCTAAGGGGAAAAAATGAACAAGCTGAGAAATATCGTAAAGAGCATATTTCATAGCCTGATAATAGCAGGGGTTGTTATCCTGACTATTGGCATGTACTACTGGGTTATAAAGGCCGGGATACCATATCAGGATCCACCGGAAGAATTAAGGATTCAATATGCTGTAAATATGGGCATCGGAGATGAACTTATAAAAGATGGGGCTATCATTTCTATTGCAGGTGTTATCGGAAGAGTAATTGTGTATCTTATTGGGAAGAAGTCAGTAAAAGGACTATAAACAAGCTTTAATGAGGAAGATAGATGGGTAACGATTTGGATAATCAGCGCGAAGAGAATCCCTTTGAGTACGACTATGAAAAACTTCAGAGGTCTTATGACGAGGAGAACGAAAAAGCTGTTCCACTGTGTTTGATAGCAGTTTTGATAGGCCTATTTGCTTTAGTGCAGATTCTCTCCCAGAACTATATTGCTTCGGCACTGTTTTTGATAGTCGGATTATTGTTTTCCCTGATAATCTGGGGCGTTTTTTCAAAGAGTAGCTTCGCCCGAAAGGTTGCCCTGACATATATTGTGGCAATTGTGATAGGCATCATTATAATTATTTCTATTGTCGCGGGATTTCTTAGTGATGTTTGGAATTTTGATGGATTGCCTTTTTAAATGAGGAGAAACGGATGGAAAGCCAGATCCTGTCAAGGTTGAAGATACAAGCAGTAGGTGGCGGAAAGATTGATCTGATCTGTCCTCCTGATAGTGTGGATGAATTCATTGATCTTTGCTGTGCAGAGGGCACTACTATTGAAGGCTTTACATGGTGGTGTCATGTTACAGAGGGACATATTCCTTGTGGGATGGGCGGACCAAAATCAGTATATTTTGATGGCTGGTTTAGTGAAATACCAATGGATGATATTATCCGGTTGGGTGATAACGAGTCGTATAGGGAGTTTTTTAACAGGACATGGCCTTCAGATAAAAACTATCATGGTTGTTACTGGCCGGGGTTTTGGATAGAGGATAACTGAGAACAATGAGTAATATACATCGTTATGTGGGAAAAAGAATTACTATAGCCTTAATCATTCTAGCGATTCCCGTGCTGTGTGTCGGCTGCAAACGCATGGGCAGAGGCGGTGAATTAGAAGAAAAATATGGCGCAAAAAGTGTTGAAATGCATCTTTATGATAAATTGGGAATTGACCCTGAGCTTTGCAAGATTGTGAAAGTGAGTGAAGAGGGAAAAACTCCTGTTTATGAGGTTACTACGGATCATTATGGGCTGGGTGAAGAGCTTACATTTCACGTTTATGAGGATTCAAGTACAAGTGCTATTGGTAGTGTTTCGATATATTGGAGCAATGACGTCAAGGATTGTCTGTTCGATGTGTTATATCCCATAGATGTACGCTCAAGAGTTTTTAATGAATACAACGGATATAGCTTCTGGATTGATCCCTTATCTTTTGAGGAAGATATTGAAGCTACCGCTGATGCTCTGGAAGAGATAAAAGAGACGTATGAAGAACATGGGTTTGGGACGGATATGATTCCTTGGATGCATGTTGAGGGAAAATTTGTTGATACAGAGAGGGTTGATGGAATCACGGTCTCTTCGAAATACGTGGATAATGTTCCTAAAGAACTTATATATCAAGCACTGTTTGAAATGAAGTCTATTAAAAGTATAAATTCAGACAGCTACGGTCTTTTTGAATCCGATAACTCCATGGATGAGATACGAAAAAGATATCTTTCCTGGGCTATGGAAGATGGTCTGATTGACATATATTTACAGTTTTCTTATAAAGAAAGGCTTCAGGCTATTGGTGCTAAGTCTAGCTACAAACTGTACTATGCGGTTGTGGACGGAGTAGTAACTGATGAGTCGGAGGAAATATACTCTGATCATAAGGGAAACCTTCCAATATCATCTTTTTACAAACTACTTAAGCGACAAGGCTGGGATGTAGAAGGTGACTGGTATCACTATAAATTAAAAGGCATAGACGGAAAAGAATATGAATTTGGATATGATCAATGTGGATTGGCTGCTGATCCTGTAAGTTCACGGAGCGCTAATAAGTATCATTATTCAAGAACATTCAATAACTATTACTATGTATGTGATGGTCAGAAATACAGATCACGTAACCACCTATATGATGGCAAAGTGGAAACGAGACTTGATGTCAATTGGGATCCTGTTGTATATAGAGGAACTATAGAATTGGTAACCGGCTGGGAAGTAACATCAACTTACGATAAGAATAAGTAAAGAGCGAAATGGATATAAAACATAAGCGCTCGTGATAAGAATTTCTTGACCTTTTTTATCATGGAACATCAAGATCGGTTAGTGAGTTCAATCTGAATATATTTTAATGTTTGGGGAAAAGGAGTCTAATGAGTATGAAAAAGAATGAAAAAGCTTTTTTAGTCAATGTAATGTGGGTGCCGCTGTTTGCTGCCCTTATGACAGTAGCTCTTTCCAAAGCACCAGGAGTCAATCCGTACTTTGTCGGTGCACTCATGGGAGCAATTGGAGCAGCTTTGTGTTATTGGGACTACAGAGTATTTATGAAGAAGGCTTCCAAAGATGAAAATGAGGCATGATTTCTTTGTGAGACATTTGAAACTTCTAAACCTGATACCGCTTTTCTTTTTTGCCTTGATGTATTATCAGACTGGCACTGTACTTCATAGGGCACCACTGTTTCTTGTGGCAGCTCTTGGAGTAATGAGTGGCTTTGTATCAAGGAATATGAAGGAGCATATCATTTCATCGCTGATGCTGTTGCTTGCCTGCGCCATTGGGATGATAGGCTTTACATATTACTACTATTATTTCATTCACGCTGCTGATGATGCTCCTATAATCGGTGCATTTGTCGTTTTTGTCTACGGGATATTTGTGATGACGGGCTTTGCAATAGGAGCTGTTATCGTAGTGGTAAAGGATAGGATCAGGAAAAAGAAAGAAAACATAGAGGCTGTGTGACTATTACAGAAAACATAGAACTTATTGTTTAAGTGCAACTCTTCGGAGCTGCACTTATTTTTGTGGGGGAAAATATTATGGCAGCTACAAGACTTATTTCATTACACATGAACAAGGGAATGACTCTTGCCAAGTGTCTGAAGGACAGGACGGATTATGAAATGAACCCGGATAAAACAGAAAAAGGAAAATACGTTTCATCCTATGCCTGTGATCCTAAGACTGTGGTGGAAGAATTTATTTTATCCAAAAGAGAATATGAACGTGTTACAGGCAAGCATCCCAAGAATGATGTCATTGCATATCAGATAAGGCAGTCCTTCAAGCCCGGAGAGATTACACCGGAGGATGCAAACCGAATCGGATATGAGACAGCTATGAGATTTACAAAAGGCAATCATGCCTTTGTAGTATCGACTCATACTGACAAGGCCCACGTTCATAATCATATTATTTTCAACTCCACAGCCCTTAGTGGTGACAGGAAGTTTAAGGATTTTCTTTTGTCAGGCATGGCGCTTGGAAGACTTTCCAATCTTATCTGCATGGAGAATGGATTATCTGTAATTGCTCCGCAGCCATATCACAGCAAGACAACCTATATCCATGAAGAGCGAGGTCCTACTTTCAGGGACAAGCTCAGGGAGTCAATCGATGTTGCTCTTTCCAAAAAGCCAGGCTCTTTTGAAGATCTTTTGTCCGAACTTTCCAGGCAGGGCTATGAAATAAAACGAGGCAAGCATACTTCTGTCAGAGGAAATGGTCAGCAGAGATTTATCCGTTTCCGTTCCCTGGGAGATGGTTACACGGAAAAAGACCTGATGAAAAAGCTGGAAGGAGTCGAGAAGGGAACAGCTCCTAAGGAAGAGACTATAAAGAAAGAACAGAAACCATTTTACAGGGATGATAAGTTTGACCTTCTGATAAACATCCAGGACATCATCGCCCAAGGAAAAGGTCCTGGCTATGAGATGTGGGCGAAGAAGTTCAATGTGAAAAATGTCATGAAGGCGATTCTCTTTTTTCAGGAGAAGGGACTCAGGACTTATGCAGAGCTGGAAAAAATGGCAGGAGATACTTCTGACAGATTCTCCCAGCTCTCCGATGACATCAAAGGGTATGAGAGCAAGCTGAAGAAAATCTCAGAACAAAAGAAAGTCATAAAAGATTATTCTAGTACAAAAGAAATATATCAGCAGTACTGGCAGTCGGGCTACAACAGGAAATTTTTTGAAGAGCATAAAGAAGAAATTATGACTCATAAAGCTGCGAAAGATGCTTTCGATAAATACAAAGGTAAGTTTCCATCTTACAAAGAACTCAGTGCTGAGTATGACAAAGTGCTTTCAAAAAAGAGAGCTGCCTATGCCGAGTACAAGGAAGTCAGAAAAGATATGCAGACATATCAGACTGCAAAATATGATATCGACCAGATACTTGGTATTGGAAAAGAACAGGAACAGAATAAAAATCGTGAACGTTCGCGATAATCTTTTGGGGCAGTCCATCGTGGCTGCCTCTTTCTATTAACAATCAACCGTGCGTCATTTGCCATCTTCTTGGCGGAATTTCTTTCAGCTCCGGAAGGAGCGTAGTCAGATTTTAATCTGAAGCGAGGGGATTGGGGATGTGCCCCAACAAGTGAGTTTCGATGGGTATATATCGAAACCCCACTTGCCACTTTACTCTACCCCTTTGGGGATGGGGATGACGCGCGGGACTTTTGCGGGAGGAACAAATAAAAATGATCAGGGAATTTGTAAAGGGTAACAACAAAACGGATGACGGGGTAAAAGAAAAGACTCCGGCACTGAAGAAAAAATATGAAGTCATCTATGCGGATCCACCTTGGCGGTTCCGAGTCAGAACAGAAAAAGGGAAAGGCAGGAGCGCAGAGAATCATTATCCGACAATGAAGCTGGAGGACATCTGCAAGCTTCCGGTAAAAGAAATTGCTGCAGACGATTCGATTCTTTTCATGTGGGCAACGTTTCCGAATCTGAAAGAGGCGTTTGATGTGATCGATGCCTGGGGATTCGATTACAAGACCGTGGCCTTCGTCTGGGTGAAACAAAATAAAAAATCGGATTCACTTTTCTGGGGCATGGGTTATTGGACAAGATCCAACGCTGAGGTGTGCCTACTTGCAACCAAAGGTCATCCGAAGCGAATCGACTCAGCAGTCCATCAGGTTATCATCAGTCACATTGAAGAACATAGTAAGAAGCCAGCAGAGACAAGAGATCGGATCGTAAAACTTGTAGGTGATGTCCCTCGGGTGGAACTCTTCGCAAGACAAAAGACTCTGGGATGGGATTCCTGGGGGAATGAACTTGAAAATGATCTGGAGCTTGCAGCATAAAAAATCGGAGAGACATTGGTATAAACACCAGTGTGCTCTCCGGCTTTTTTTGTTTGAGGCTACCAATCAGTTCAACGTAAATAATAAAAATTATCAAAGGGTATTGATATGTCCCTTAACCAATATTATATAGTTGGTGTGATTATTGGACTCTTTATTTTGTAAGATTAGTACAACAGGCAACTGGCAGTACAACAAGAGTGGTGATTAGGGTAATGATTAACATTAGGCCTTGCTTTAATGATTTGATATATGACGCATTGACGAATATAATTAAAATAATAAATTATGTGATTTTGGAGATTTGAAATGGATTATATGACAATCAAAGAAACCGCTGAAAAATGGGGAATATCTGTGAGACGGGTGCAGGCCATTTGTGTATCTGGCAGAGTTGATGGAGTGGTCAAGTTTGGAAATGAATGGGCCATTCCTTGTGATGCTACAAAACCTCATGATGCTAGGATAAAAACAGGAAAATATGTAAAAAGAGAGAATGTGAACCAATGAAAAAGAAAGAAGTAATAGATTTATCTTATATTAATCAGCAGGTGAACGCGGTTTCTAAAAAAACAAATGTTACTGACAAATCTATAGATAATGAAAATGTTAAAGACCGCCTATTAAAATATTATGAATTAAAATTTGATTCTTATGATTTAGACAAATTTGAATATGACTTTATAGATCTTTTTTGCGGAGCGGGTGGATTGTCTGTTGGACTGGAACAAGCTGGTTTTAGGCCTGTCGTTGCAGTTGATAAGGACCAGGCTGCTTTATCTACATACAGATTTAATCGCCCATGGATGAAATCGGAAAACATAATAAATGAAGATATCAGAAAGCTTGTGAGCTCGTATACATTTCCGCATGTGCCACTTGTGGTAGGAGGGCCACCTTGTCAAGGATTCAGCGTGGTTAATAAGCAAAAGAAAGAGCACGATGAAAGAAACGAGCTTTATAAGTTTTATGTACATGCAGTTGAGCAGGCTAAACCAGAGATATTTCTAATGGAAAATGTTGAAGGGATTTTAAAAGTTTACGATGCAATAAAAAGTGATTTTGCTAATATAGGATATTCTGCCTGTGAGCCTCTAATACTTAGCCCTAAAGATTTTGGATTTCCTCAGAGCAGAAAGCGAGCCTTTATCTTAGGAATAAAAGATGAATATAAGTCTAAGGCGAGTGAGTATTATGAGTTGTTTAAAAGCTCAATAGAGTCTGAGAAAGGCGACAAGAAATATACCCTATGGGATGCTATTGGGGACTTGCCAAAATTGGAAGCAAAAACTCAAAAGAACAGCACTTGGTTAGAAAATGCAAAATGGGGATACACTATTTCTGGAACGCCAATAGTATCCTCTGATTATAGTAAAAAGATAAATTATGATATTGAGATTGATGTACCTGTTTTAAATCATAAATCAAAATATAATAACGCGAGGGATATCGAGATATATGGATTACTTCAGCAGGGGGAAAAATCTGATGCTGAAAGTATACAGGAGATTAATCCATATAAAAACAGGGCAGATATTTTTAGAGATAAATTTGATAAACTTGTGGCAAATGAACCATGTAAAGCGATAACTGCGCATATGTATTATGACTGTAATATGTATATACATCCCAATCAAGCAAGAGGGCTTACACCAAGGGAAGCTGCACGAGTTCAAGGATTTCCAGATGATTATTTTTTCCTTGGATCTCCGAATGAATGGTATAGACAGATAGGTAATGCGGTAAGTCCGTTGATGGCAAGGGTTTTGGCCAAATCTTTGAATAAAGTATTAAGAAGGATATATGCAGATGGAGACAATTAAGTTTTTTGATTGCTTTGCGGGGATAGGGGGCTTTTATCAAGGAGCAATGAGAATAAAAAGCTCCGCTTACAAATTTGAGCATGTTGCATACTGTGAATTTGAAAAAAATGCGCAAATGCTATATGAAAAGGCATGCAGTGGGGAACAAGTTCAGAGAATTGACAACGTAGAAAATGTTAAGACAAAAAAGAACCCTAAAGGTGAAGAGGTTACAAATTTCGATATTTTATTTGCCGGATTTCCATGCCAATCATTTTCAAATGTAGGATATAGAAAAGGGTTCGATGATCCGAGAGGGCAGTTGTTTTTTTATATTCTTGATATGTTGGATTACTATCAGCCTAAGTATTTTGTTCTGGAAAATGTTCAGAAGATACATACCATCAAGGGCGGTTCGCTATTAGATGAAATGAAAATTGCATTATCAAATATAGGACCAGGATATGTATTACATACGTGGGACTTAATGGCTTCTGATTATGGTCTTCCTCAAAGAAGAAACAGAATATTCTTTTGTGGCATTAGAAAAGATATTGCAGATGTTAAGGATATTGGAGAGCCTCCCAAAGTGGACTTAAAGAAAGCAAAATATCCAACAACATGGCACTTGTTGGAAAAAGGAGAAGTGGACAAACGACATTTTATTCCACAGGGCTCAAGGAAGACAATTCTTACTAAGCCAGATAATTGGCAGGGCAATGTGGACATTGACAATGTTATTGCAAGACCTTTGACCGCTACAATGTCTAAGTGGCATAGAGCAAATCAGGATAATTATTTTAGCGATAGTTATATTAAAGGGGTGGATCCATATTTACGTCCCGAAGTTGACCTTGCTTCAGAACCTATCCGTAGAATAACACCATTGGAAGGATATAGATTACAAGGATTTCCTGATGAATATGCAGAGATTGCTAAGAATTTAGGAATATCATATTCGGCTCAATACAAGCTCATAGGAAATGCTTTGCCTGTAGATTTGGCATATTCGGTTATAAAACACTTTTTGGATAGTTATATTTCATAGGAGTAAAAGATAATGGCTGCAAATACATTGAATGACGATTTTCAGAAATATATTGATATTCTCAAGGAAGAATTATCATACGTAGAGGATAATTCTTTTTCGTGGGATGATGTGATAAGTGTTCTGATTATTCAACTCAAAAATACGGACAGCTTGAATAAAAAGGAGCAGAACGCCAGTCATGCAACGCAAATACAGCTAACTGGTGAAAAAGAACCCGAAAACGGGACTAGTAAAACTGAGGATTTCTTTCCTACTTTTACATTAAACTCGTCATTTAAAGGATGGAGACTATCACTTCCGGTTCGTATTAATCGTCAAAACATTGCAAGAATTGGCGGTAAAAGTTCTGATAGCAAAGAATGGATAGGGGATTCCATTCAGATTAGACGGCGTATACTTAATCAGGATGAAACAGGCAAGGGTAATCCTAATTTGCAGATTTGTTATGGGAATGATTTGCTTCCCCTTCGAGAATTACTGGAGGTGGATGATTATTTAGTAATAACTAAAAGGAAGAAAATTGCAGCATATGAAGCTTTTGGAGTAAAGAGTAATATTGATCTTGGCAGTGGAAAGAATATGTATTCATCAGGAACGGCTGCAAATGATGGAACTGTGTTTGAGGTTACGATCAAAGCAAGCAATGAAAGTGAAAATGAAAATGATGAATACCAGCGTGCTGCCAGCATCATAAGTCAGCATATATCAGAATCGGGATTAGAGTTTACTGCTACAAGGGCGGAAATTGAGAATGCAAGACAAGAGTTTTTGAGCCGATTTTCTCCGAGTATATTAGAAGCACTTTCTGAAAATGAATTGTTAAATAATGTGTTTTATTCAGCTGGGGATAATACATATTCATTGTGTTGCTATTTGGAAATGAATAAAGAATGCAGGAATTATTTTGGAAGCATTTCTGGTGGATCTGCGTACAAATTTGGCCTTTTTCAGAAGAAAGATACAGGGTTATGGACAACAGGTAGTCCTCAGAAACCAAAAGAATTATCTGAACAGGAAGCTTTGGATTTAGGAAAAGAGATTGTTGAGGCGCTTATAAAAGGAGCAAGGATTATAGAAAAAACAGAATTAAACTCTCTTGAAGATTATGAGGCACTAGATGATCACCTTAAGGATGAGGTTGGAGAACGTTTCTACAATTGGGCATGGTTTCATAAATATTACAGCATTATTTTTAACGAGAAACTGAGTTCGTTTCATAATAATGAGTGGCAAAAGCATGTTCTTCGGTGCTTTTGCATAAGACCTAGTGAAAAATATTATACAAGAAGCGGTCAGATTGCTATGATTCAGAACTATGCTGGCTTAAGATACAGGGAATTTATCGACGCTATAAGGGATAAATTTGGTGAGAGTAAGCAATTCGTAAGAATAGGAACAACGAACTCAAGTGGTGAAGAAAGTTTTGCTTCTGATTGGAAGGAAAAATCCATGGTAGCTATTGGATGGGGGCAGACTGGTTCGTTGACGGAGTACGAGACATCTCAGGGAATTGATAAGCAAGGACTTGCGGAAGCATTAAAAGAAAAATATTATCCTGGAGATGATAGTACATCTACCAGAAAGGCAGGAGAGCTGGCAAGATTTTATAATACAGGTGATAATACTGTTTTTGTTGCTGTCAAAGGTCAAGAGTTAAAAGGGCTTGTTGATAATATTGGGCCGTACAAATATGATTCTTCAGATGAGTTTGCACATATTAAGCCCGGAAGATGGTGTGTGGGATTTGCAAATGGAGAACATCTTCCGAATCCATCGGAAGGAAAACTTACGTCGTGCTTTGAAATAAGCGATGAAGACAATCTGCTTTATTTGTATAAGAAATATTATTATCCGGAAGATTTCGATCAAGACCTGGTTGATGATAATGATCCGGAAGAATACAACAAGAAGATGTTCAGATCCTGGATGGAAAGGCAGGTTAAGCCAGAAGGAGATTCTGATGCGGGAGAGGCCTACAGTTCCAATTCAATTGATCAGTATGTGAGCAATATTGCGAATACTCCTCTTTATTCTATGTCCGAAAAGAGTGTATTTTTCACTACGGATATAAAGCTGATTCAGAAGACTATATCAGAATTAGACAGCGCAGAGAAAAAGAATAATACACAGAGAAGCGCGGTAAAAAAGTATCTGCAGTATGTGATCGATACAGGAGAAAGTGATATGAGCGTTGTATTCAAGACAAATATAAAAGCAAAATACGAAAGGAACAGAATTGTCTTTGGTGCTCCTGGAACAGGAAAGAGCTTCTTGCTAAAGCAGGACTGTGACAGGCTTTTGGATGATACTGTTGGTACATATGAACGAGTTACATTCCACCCGGACTATACATATTCGCAATTTGTTGGAACATATAAGCCGGTAATGGACTCAGATGGAAGAAGTATCCGATATGATTTTGTGCCAGGACCATTTATGAGAGTTTATGTGGATGCTCTTAAAAGTGCCCGCACAGAGGCTCCGCAGCCACATTTGCTCCTTATAGAGGAAATCAACAGAGCTAAAGTAGCTGCAGTATTTGGTGATGTATTCCAGCTTCTTGATAGAGATGCCGATGGTGTCAGTGAATATGAGATTCAGGCATCTGAGGATATCAGAAGATATCTGGCAAAAGAATTAGGTGGTACAGAAGAAAAGTATAAGAAAATCAGAATTCCCAATAATATGTTCATCTGGGCAACAATGAACAGTGCGGACCAGGGGGTTTATCCTATGGATACTGCTTTCAAGAGAAGATGGAATTTTGAGTATCTTGGAATTGATGAGAAAGAAAAAGATATAGAGAATATCGGAAAAGTAAATATTGCTAAATATGATGAGCCTGTTGTTTGGAACAGACTTCGTAAGGCAATTAATACTAAGATGTCTAAAGACTTTAACATCAATGAAGATAAGCTTATGGGACCATTCTTCCTGTCAAAGAAGGTACTGGATTCTGATGAAAATGGAATGATCAAGGATCCTGAGAAATTCATGGATGCATTCAAGAGTAAAGTGATTATGTATCTTTATGAAGATGCTGTTAAGCAGAGCAAGAGAAAATTCTTCGATGGGTGTGATAGCAGCAAGTATTCATCTGTATGTGATGCTTTTGATGAGATAGGAATGAACATATTCGGAGCTAATTTCATAAGCAGTTATTATGAGCAAAAAAGGGACGATGCTGAATGAGGATGATTTCCAGATTCGTCAGGGAACAGAGACGATATACAAAGGATGAATTAAAGAAGAGATTCGAATTTGATAGTGAAGAAGCACTGGAAAGATTTATCCGCACACTTAAGACATTTGGTGTGCTTAAGAGTGTAAGAAATACCGATGTACAACAGGAAATGTCTGATATTGCTGATGAAGATATAGAGATAACAGATGGCTCTGAACAGAGTGGCGTTTGCCTGTATGTTTTTGTGTATGTTGGTGTTATCACATGTGGAAGAAGAATAATAAAGGTATATCCCAAATATCTACTATCAAAGTATTCTGAAGAAGAAAAAATAGATAAAATGCGCCGTATAGTAAAGGTTCTAGAACGGTACAGTAATTCAGAAGAGCAGATAATAAACATATATAATGGTGACGGAGATAATAAAAGCTTTAATCTGCTTGCAGTTATACTCTTTCTTCTTAAAGATTATTTTGAGTATGGAGTATATACCAACAGCGAAGAAATAATTGAGGTAAATGGAGAGGGCGATATTCTATGGGGAAAAACTATAGATGAAAGCTTTGCATTGCTATCTGAGAACAAGCCATATTACATGGAACTGTATACGAGGAAGACAGTTGATGATGATATGGATTATTTCAAGCGCCTACATGAATATGTCATTACAGAATGCTCAAAGCAGCTTAAAGAAGCAGAACTGACCGAACTGTTTGGGCTGGAAACTGCAGAAATATCCGATGCTGAAATGGATGATTTTGGTGATAAGGAATATATTCTTGAAAGAATCTTCAAAGAGCTCAATGTTCAGTACAATACCCGTAAACAGATTCTTTTAAAGACAATATATGCGTACATATCCCAGGATAAGAAACTGTTTGATGATAATTCCGGATTTAGCATGTATGGTACTACCGCCTATCATGCTGTCTGGGAAAAAATGTGTGCAGAGATTTTTGACAATAAGCTGCATAAGACATTGAGGCAGTTACAACTGATTAAGCTACATACTGCTCAACCAAGACCAAAAGTTGATTACATGATAGATGGTCAGCTGATTGAGGTTATAGGAAAGCCTATTTGGGAAAATGAGGAAAAAGAAATAAGTGTTCCGGCACAGGAGACACTTATTCCGGATCTTATTACTTTCTATGAGAAGGATGGTGAAAAGCAGTTTATCATCTTCGATGCGAAGTACTATAACATAACGTTGGAAAAACGACACGGGAGTGATGTGATCAAGGGAAATCCCGGAGTAGGTGATGTTACAAAACAGTATCTGTATCACTTGGCATACAGAGAATTTATAGATGTATTTGGATTTAATAAAGTAAGAAACTGCTTTCTTATGCCGACAGAAGGAGATGAAATCATAAAATATGGCAAGGTAAGAATGCCAATACTTGAGCAGATTGGACTGGAAAATATACAGATCAGGCTCCTCCCCGGAGATAAAGTTGCGGAAATGTATCTTGCAAATCAGAAAATGGATATAGGATTGTTAGAATTGTAATAATGCTGTGAAGCATAAGTGTGAGGCTGACATGGCAGATGTTTTGACACCAGAGCAGCGCAGAAAAAACATGCAGCACATTAAGGGTAAGGACACTAAAATAGAGGTTATTCTGCGCAAAGAATTATGGAAAAGAGGATACCGGTAT
This sequence comes from Butyrivibrio sp. INlla16, assembly GCF_900104155.1. Taxonomy (GTDB): domain Bacteria; phylum Bacillota; class Clostridia; order Lachnospirales; family Lachnospiraceae; genus Butyrivibrio. Next base: position 22,180 of record NZ_FMYB01000004.1, on the reverse strand, counting down.
AGAAAGAATTATGATAGGCTTCCGGGACATCCAGATATCGTCATCACAAAGTATAAAATTGCTATTTTTTGTGATGGCGAATTTTTTCATGGGAAAGATTGGGAAGTATTAAGACCAAGGCTTGAAAAGAGCAATAATAGTGAATTTTGGATCAGTAAGATCTCCAGAAACCGTGAGCGTGACAACGATATAAACAAGAGGCTTTTATTTGAGGGATGGACTGTCATTCGGTTTTGGGGAACGGATATTAAGAAAAAGCCTGAAGAGTGTATAAAGGTTATAGAGGAAGCTATATTCGATAGCAGAATAGATGATATAGAAGAGTAATTTGTTTTTTTTTAGAGGTTTTGATGGATAAGACAGAATTAATACAACATTGGAATTACTTCTGCTCTTTAGCGGAGCGGTTGGATGAAACAAAACATTACATTGATCATGGACTAATTGAACATGATGGTGAAATCGAATTAGTACATGGAAAAGTCTATTCAGATGTTTTTAAGCAGATTATTGTATTGGCCGCATCTGAGTTTGAAATTATGAGCAAGGCATTATGTGCTTTGCATGGACAGCAAGTCAAACAGATAGTAGATATTAGCGATGCTATACTGAATCAGTATCCTAAGATAATAACTTTTGAGGTTAGTACACCTTTTTGGATTAATACTCCTTTACAAGAATGGAAAGTAAGTGTTGTAAATAACGGGAATAATCGTAAAGTCCAGGGACTTGATTGGTGGTTTGCGTATAATGCAATAAAGCATGATGAAGCTTTATCAATTCAATCAGCGACGCTTCAAAATGCCATAATGGCGCTGGGCTCTTTATATATTATTAATCTATATATTATGCATGAAATATTTGGGAACATGGAGATCATTTTTACTTTTCCTTGTGTGTATTTTAGATGCAAATATTTACCACATCCAATTAGTAGTGGAGATGGTTTATTGCCTGATTTTGGAGATTGTTCACCAAGCGAAAAGTTTAGGAGAGATTGCCCGGATTTATTTGTCTGATCAAGAAATCCCGATTTGACAGAAGGAGATATTGAGCTGTTTTATAATTAAGAGTTTAGAAAGAAGTGGGATTGGTATGAGCAGTATCACGGATATGCTGAAGAAATAATGCAGTGCCTCAAGGATTACATCCCACTGTTGATAAAAAAAGAAAAGTTTCTTCAAAAGGTTTTTTACCCGGAATTAGTTGGAAAATAAGGAAGGACGCCATCTCTGTGATGCCGTTCTTTTTTATTGCCATTTTTTTAATCTGTCTCGATATCTGTGTTATGAATATATCCCCAATAAGGGTAATACCGCATTTAAGCTACTACCCTGAAAAGGGTAACTGAGGCATTATTTTATTATGAAATACTGTTAATGATGGGCGAGGGATATGATTTCATACGACAGATTTTGGAAATATATACAAGAGAATAACATAACGCAATACAAGCTGATGAATTCTGGAATCAGTCATTCAACATTGACACGTCTTAAAAGAAACGAGTCAGTAAACATGGAAACAATAGACAAACTATGTACCATACTTGAATGTGATATTGAAGAAATTGTTGAGTGTAAAAGAAATCCCATAACAATGGACGAAGATTGATTGTAATTTAATAGATGTATCTGACGGGACTGTAGCTTGGCTGCAGTCCTTTATTGTGCTTTAAGCCTTTTTGTGTCTTCCGGTTCTCGAAAACTGCTTAATCTGCAATGAAAATACCGCGTATTACGCGGCTATAAAAGCGTATTACGCAGTATAGGTATCGCGTAATTTTGTGTAGATTATAATTCGAGGTAGCAATATGGCATATAAAAAATCAAAGCATAGAGACACAAGAGATAAAAGGCCTGACAGCTTAAAGGGGAAAAAGTTCAATAAAGTTGCAGGTACTAATCTTAAGACTTTGCAAGATAAAGTCGATTGGACTAATGTTCAGATGGCAGCACTTCTCGGAGTTGGAACAAGCAGCTATGACAGAATGGTTAGTGGGGAAATAGCTATCAGTCCGGAAAAGCTGTCAATACTATACTACAATCTTAATGCTGATCTTCACAGGCTTATCGGAAATGATAATAACTATGATGTGCTAAGGCACAGCGAGGATAATGAGTTTGATTTCAGTACTGCGATAAGTGATATCATCATGGATATCCAGAATACAGACAGCTATGATGAGAGAGCAGAAAAGATATTATATATGTATTCGGAGTTTGGCAAAATGATTGCTTATCTCATGAGGCCGGAAGGCAGGGATAAGAAATAGTTTATTGACGTTAAGCAGTCGGGAGCCGGAAGCTTTCATGCTACTGCTAAAAACGTGTTTTTATTTGGGGTTCTTCAGTTTGACATAATTATCAAGGCTTAAATACTGGTGCTGGAATGCTCTTTATTCCGACCAGTTTTTCTTTTGTCAAAAAGTGTATGTTGGAGGGGCGTAACTGATGTTTGCGGTTCTTGTTATAGAGGGAAGAGATAAGGATGATTATAGGAGTTACAACACATGAGATTATCGTGAACGAGTGCATCGCAGCGGGGATAGACTATGAAGAGATGTACAAAGTTATTAGAGAATTGTTGATAAAATTCAATGATGGAAAAGCTTTTGCAAAACGTATGGGAATAAACTGGCTAAATAATATGTCAAAGAAGATCCCATACAGGACTAAGTTCCTGCGGATAGTTGCAGAGCCACGGAAATACTCCCAGAAAGAAAAAAGATCTTTTGCATGGAAAGTTGCATGTGAGAAATGGTATGGCGATAAGAGTGGGCTGGTACTGGAGCAGATGAAAGCCTTTGTGGAAGGTGGCGATATTCTGGCACATATCATTGATTCGGTATACATGAAAGGAAAGAATACGACTAAAACGAATGATGCAATGCTGATTGAGCTTTACATGGGGCGCACAAAGTATTTTTCGGTAAAAAAGGATGCGATAGTCTTGTATGGATTGCTGATCTGGAAATACTGCAAACGCAGAGACCAGGAAGACAAAGATAAAGGCATCATAGATGAAAATGGAGAGCTTATAGATTAAGGCAAAACAAGGTAGGGACTGCTTCGGCAGTCTTTTTATTTTGCTCAAAAATTGTGTACACAATTGCGAACTGACTGCGAACTGGCCGCGAACTAGGTGCGAACTTGGTGCGAATTTAATCTGAACTGACCGCGAACTTGGTGCGTATTTACTGCGAACTCGTAAGTACGGTTTTGATGCTATCATTGCCATTGTTCAAGGGAAGGAGGTAGAAAAGCCTTGTTGGGACTAATCTTTTACTATGTTTGCGGTCCGCCATGACTCTGTTTCTTCTATATAATAATGTCTTCTTTTGGAAAGGAAATTATCATGGAGAAATTGTACGGAAGAACCGTTGGGGAAAGAATAAGGATACTAAGGGAAAGTGCCGGAATCCGGCAGGAAGATTTAGCTAAAGACTTTAAACTTGCTAACGCTGGAGTGGTTTCATTTTATGAAAATGATAGAAGACCACTTCCAACAGATATAGTCGTTGCATACTCAGATAAGTTTGCAGTATCTACAGACTGGATCCTGAAGGGTGATGCATGTTAGCAGTATGTCTTCACACTATACAAATCTTATAAGTTTTATACAGATTGTAAAATGACCTTTGATACTGCAGGACTTACAATTAATAATGTAGAAAAAAGTTCTGCGGTTTCAAAAGGGGGAAACAGTAATGGGAGCAAGAATGAACGCAAGTATTCTCGATAACTATAGGAAAGCTACTGATGAAAAAAGGATAAAGATAGTCCTTGATCATTATTCTAGTTTCATGCCATATGTAAATGCTTATGAAGCGGGGCTTATCAGAACTATAAAAGCAGAACGGGAATATAACAGACGAGTTGCCCTTGGGGATCCCGGTGTGAGAGTCCAGACTTCTAACATTGGAAACCCTACATCCAGCGAAGGCGATGAGGACATGATAGTTCGCCAGGCAGTCAGAGCTGGAGACTATATCACTGCACTTCGTGGTGCTGATAAGTTTGAAACACATAAGTGGGAGATTCTTTTGCTGAAGGACATGAGAGAGATCTACGGGCTTGTAGAAGAGCAAATTGGTTCTCTCGGTGATGAAAAAGATGTATTCAAAAGATACCTCAAGCGTGAGTTCAAACTTGCTGCCATTGCTGGTACTGAGGGGGTCACCTCTGAGGCAATGAAGAAGAGATTTGGAATCTTAAGGAAAGATGTGGTAGATAACTCTCTTAAGTGGCTTAAGGAGCAGAGACCTTACTCATATTTGGAACAAAAAGGAGCATAAGAAATGAGTAATCAGTTGGAGATGGTAAAGAAGACGCGTGGAAATACGAAGCGTCTATATACATATGAAGAGATATCACATCTTATTGCAGGGGATAAGAGAACAATAAGAAAGATGGCCGAAGCATGTGGTGCATACCACTATATAAACAGGGCTACAGTGTATATTGATTATCCAATATTGGAAGAATTTATTTTGTCACATAAGAATCGGTAACGTATGAATAAGACTTGGCAGATTCAGATTAGTTCTTGCTACAGCGCTCGAATAGAGTCATAATAATATTGTGCTGAAGTACTTTTCATGAATTACAGCCAAGTCTAATTTCATAAAACGTCTTTAACTTTGCAGAAAGGAATCAAATGGGCAATGACATTGCTACAGTAAAAGAGACTAAAGCAAAGGCAACAAGACTGATGCGACTCAAAGAAGCTTCGGAGTATTTTAAGGTCGGCAGAGCAACTATGAAAAAGTTGGCAGAAGCCTGCGGAGCTTATTATCCACATAGTAAGACGCTTGTTTTTGTGGATCCGGAACTTGTAGAGGAGTATTTACGAACCGCGAAAAAACGGTAGTTATGGAGGAAGAATGGCAAATTCAAGAAAAGACTTGAAAGGTAACACCCTCTTCCGCGGAGAACATCAGAGAAAATCAGACAAGCGTTATATGTATATCTACATTGATCCTATCGGCAGGAAGAAATACATATATGCAGATAATCTGTTAGAACTTAGACGGAGAGAGGACAAATTAAAAAAGGATCAGCTGGATGGACTTGATATCTATGCTGCAGGCCTTGCAACCATCAATTCGACATATGACAGATACATTTCAACAAGAATAGACTTGAAGGATTCGACACAGAGCAACTACGAATATACTTACGAGCGTTATGTCAGAGATGACTTCGGAAAAAAGAAACTTGTTGATGTAAAGTATTCCGATGTGTTGCAGTTCTACACCTTTTTACATTCGGAAAGGCATCTTTCATTTTCTACTATTGAATCTGTAGATGGATTGTTGCATCCGACATTCGAGTTGGCTGTAAGAGATGATATAATAAGAAAGAACCCGACCGAAGGAGCAAAGAGAGAACTTGCAAAGAGACTTCCTAAGACGGAAACGGAAAGGCAGGCACTTACTCCAGAGCAACAAAAAGCCTTTATGGAATATGTTGCTATGAGCCCGGTGTATTATCATTGGTGGCCGCTTTTTACTGTACTTCTTGGAACGGGAATGCGAATTGGAGAATGCACTGGCCTTCGTTGGCAGGACATCGATCTGAAAGAGGGATGGATAGATGTTAATCATACACTGTCGTACTACCCTCAGAAGGGTTCACGCACATCAAAGCTAAGGATCTCAACACCTAAGACCAAAGCAGGTTGTAGAATAATCCCTATGATGGATGCTGTTAAAGAAGCATTCCAATTTGAAAAGGAAAACCAACTTGCAGGCAAGGGGTACAATCAGACTGTAGTAGACGGATATTCGGGATTCATTTTCCAAAACAAGTATGGCTCAGTAATGAGCGCTGCCTCAGTTAATAAAGCAATTAAAAGAATCTACAATGATTACAATCATGAGGAAGAGATTGATGCTGTTAGGGAAGATAGGGAACCGATAATACTTCCGCATTTCACGTGTCACTATCTGAGACGTACATTTGCTACAAGGCTCTGTGAGGTGGAAGACAATCCAAAAGTGATCCAGGCAGTGATGGGACACAGACAGATTTCTACTACATATGAAATCTATGCTGATTCGTCAGATCGGAGAAACAAAGAATCAATCAATAAGCTTGCAGCAAAGCTTAATGGCGTTTTCTAAAATGGTACTCCGAAAAGAATTTTTCTGACAAACCAAAATTGACAAAACAACATACTGACAAACGAGCATAATTAGTCAAAGGAAAAGCGCAAAAGGCTACGGAAAGTATACGCTGAAACAAGTACGAAATATCGTGACTGATATAGCCTTTGACAAACAGCTGACAAATCTGTGGGGAAGTCAAATGAACGTAGATGTTCTCAAATGCGTAACCCCAAAAGTACAGTAATGAAGATAGATGCTCGTATATGATCTCAAATGCTTCCATATGCTTAAGCGGTCGAAAAAATCCCGACGCTTAAGTCCTTAGACAAATAATTATCCGATAAAATCTGAGGATGCAGTAACCATGCGGGGTGCCAACACACCCAAATTACACCCGTTTTAGAAGAACTTTTCAGAGAGGTCGTAATCGGGAGTAAGAATTTATATACTCTTACAAACCACATATTAGTTTTGAAACGTGAAAATCGCTCCAAAAATGTAGCCTTTTTATCATGAGTACTGATAAGAAGATACGTGAAGATAATATAAGGCGATTTCCTTCAGAATTGAATAATGATTTTTACATAGAGCAATTATCCAGCAATGGACAATTGCTCTTTTTTTCTTGCCCGAAAACGGGTACAACCAGTATTCAATCACAGGAGGAAAAAAGATGAATTTCGAAGAATTCAAAGACACCTTTGCGACAGACGTAAAGGACACATTGGAGCGAAGAAGCGGTGAGGCCTATGAGGTTGAGACCAGAAAAGTTGATAAGATGAACGAATCTTATGAGGCTCTTACAGTGAAACAGCAGGATCAGATTATAGGGGTGAATCTTAATCTGGATAGCCTTTATAAGGAACTCGATGATGGCGCGGACTACGGTGTTCTTGTTTCAAAGGCTGCAGATATTGCATCGGACGCACTTCAGAATACACCGCAGTTTGATATCACGGAGTTCAAGGACTACGACACTATGAAGGACACACTCGCAATAGAGGTGGTGTCAGCAGAGAGAAATAAGGAGCTTCTTGAAACTGTTCCTCATAGAGAAATTGAGGATATGGCAGTTGTTTACAGATTTGTGCTTGGTGGGACAGATAATGGCGTTGGTTCAATTCTCGTAACAAATCAGATGCTCGATAACTATGGCATTTCAGCAGACAAACTTCATGAGGATGCGCTTAAGAATGCACCGGAAATCAGACCTCTCGTTATTGAGGGTATGGCTGAAGTCCTGGCAAAGCAGATGGGCGTTGATGACCTGGATCTGCTTGGCTTAAATATTCCTCCGGAGCAGGAGCAGATGTTTGTAGCTTCTGTTGAGGGTAATGTACACGGAGCCGGTGTTCTTGCCTATCAGAACTTCATGGATCAGGCTGCAGAAAGGGCTAGGGGAAGCTTCTTTATTTTACCCAGCAGTATTCATGAGGTACTTATAATTCCGGATAATGGATGCTTCGACACAAAGAGCCTCGAGAACATGGTCAAGGAGGTAAACGCTACAACAGTAGATATTAAGGATCAGCTCACAGATCACGTTTATCACTATGATGCAGAGGCAAAAGTCTTTGAACTTGCTGAAAAGTTCGAGGAGAGAGTTGCAGCAAAGTATAAGGATATTTCTAAGGACGCGGAGACCAAGGAATTACCTAAGCCTCATAAGGATCGTGGAGGCGAAGCTATCTGATGGAAAAATACGCGGAAGATAAGCCCTGGAGCTGCAAGTTCTGCTACTGGGGAACAAAGAAGGGAGAATGCACAAGGGATGTGTGTTATTACCTTGTAACTCCTAAGAAAAAACCGCGTTATAAGTGCAAAGAGAATTGTCCTTACAGTGTAGGCCAGCCGTGTATCGGCTGGTGTACACGTAAGATTTTGGAAAAGGAAGAGGGAATGAATTAAAATGGCTGAATTTGAATATTTCTATGGTCAGGAAGCTGATCTGTTTAGTTTTATAAGGGTACCTAAGCTTTTGTTTACGGATAGCAGGTTTAGGAGTGTGTCTAATGATGCGAAGATTTTATATGGATTTTTGCTTGATAGGATGAGTTTGTCTGTTGAAAGTAACTGGTTTGATGCTTATGGGAGAGTCTATATCATTTTCACTATTGCAGAGATTATCAATACGCTTGGATGTGCGAACACTAAGGCATGTAACACGTTGCAGCAGCTTGTGGATGCCGGCCTGGTCGAGAAAATAAACAAAGGGCAGGGAAAAGCACAGCTGTTATATGTGAAGAAGATCCTTTCGGATTACTCAAAGCCAAGAGTAAAAGATACTACGAGAAAACCATCTCCAACTCAGGATTCCGAAAGTCAGAATTCTGAAAATGAGAATTCTCAGAATGAGAGCCCTAGAATTACTGTTACAGGAACTCAAGAATTCCAGAAACCGGAATGTATTAATACTGAGAAAACTAATACTGATTTTATTAATACTGAAAATAACTCTATCTCATCTAATCTTATCAAGATATATCCACCTGAATACAAAGGCGATGAGACGAGAAAAGATGAGAAGGACAAAGATAAGCTGTCTGAAATAACAAAAGTCATGGAGAGTGTTACTGAGAAGATCGATGTAGAAGGACTTAAACAGAGATTTCCCTATAACCAACCTCTTATTGATCAGATTACAAAACTGATGGTAGATGTCATATCTGATGATGTGGATTATTACGTCATCGGAGGAGCCAGGAAGAATCCTGAACTGGTTAAGGATCAGTTCAAGAACCTCGATTACAGTCATGTGGCTTATGTGATAGATTCGCTGAAAAGCAATACCACAAAAGTTCGCAATATAAGGCAGTATCTTATAGCTGCACTTTATAACGCACCATTAACCATAGATGCCCACTACGAGTCGGAAGTAAATCACGACATGTCGAGGGGCATCTTTTTTGATACCAAGGAGAATGAAGATGAGCAAAGGAACAGTATATGCACTGGTCAACCAAAAGGGTGGGACAGGTAAAACACAAAGTACGGAGAATATAGGAATTGGTCTTGCGAATGAGGGAAAGAAGGTGCTTGTGGTGGATCTGGATCCGCAGGCTTCTCTGACAATCAGTCTGGGATATCCGATGACTGATGATATCCCTGTTACGGTAACGGACATCATGAGCAATATATTGCAGGAGATTCCAATTGAGCAGGGTGAAGGAATAATCCATCATAGCGAAGGAATTGATTTGCTCCCGGCAAATATATCCCTTGCTGGTATGGAGGTATCGCTTGTAAATGCCCTTGGCAGGGAAAGAATCCTGAAAGAGTATATCGACGGAGTTAAGCATGATTACGATGCTGTCCTGATTGACTGTAATCCCTCGCTTGGAATGCTGACAATCAATGCGATGACAGCTGCAGACAGACTTATAGTTCCCATGCAGGCGCAGTATTTATCCGCAAAGGGATTGGAAGCACTTCTTCAGACTGTGAGCAAGGTGAAAAGACAGATGAATCCGGGATTAAAGATCGATGGAATTCTTCTGACTATGGTTGATGGAAGAACCAACTACTCCAAGGAGATTAGTGAACTCGTAAGAAATGTGTATGGCGGCAAGATAAAGGTTTACGAAACGGAGATACCGCACTCGGTGAGAGCTGCTGAAATCAGTGCTGCAGGAAAGAGTATTTATCTGCATGATCCCAAGGGAAAAGTTGCTGAGGCATACAGAAAACTTACGAAGGAGGTGCTGAAAAATGCAGAAATCGCACGGAAACGTTCAGCTCACGAGTTATGATGACATTTTCGGTCTCGGAGCTGATGAAACTAGGAGCGATAATAGTGGGATGGGAGAAACCGATGATGCCGGTAAGGAGAAAGTTACAGATATTGCCCTATCTGATCTATATCCGTTTAAGGACCATCCCTTTAAAGTTCTGGATGACGAGGAGATGGCTAAAACTGTTGAGAGCATCAAGGAGTACGGCGTACTCACCCCGGCAATTGTTCGTCCAAGAAGTGAAGGAGGGTATGAAATTGTGTCGGGGCATAGAAGATGTCATGCTTCGGAGATTGCTGGGAAAGAAACATTGCCATGTATAATCAGGGATTTGGATGATGATGCCGCTACTATTTTGATGGTGGATGCCAACATGCAAAGAGAGAAGGTTCTTCCGAGTGAGAGGGCAAAGGCTTTGAAGATGAAGCTTGATGCTGTAAAGAGAAAAGCTGGGAGACCATCTTTAGAAAATGCGGGCCAAGTTGACCCGAATTTAAAAGGTGTCAGGTCAAACGCTATTGTAGCCCAGGAAGCCGGTGAAAGTGTTAAGCAGGTTCAACGCTATATCCGTCTCACCAACCTTCTTCCAGAAATATTGGATATGGTGGATAACAAACAGATAGGCTTCAATCCAGCTGTTGAGCTTTCATATCTTGATGAAAATCAGCAGAAGCAGTTGCTGGATGCAATGGATTTCTCTCAGTCCACACCATCACTATCGCAGGCACAGCGTATAAAGAAACTGGCGCTGAATGAAGGAATAACTCAGGAGGATATGAACGTTATCATGTCAGAAGAGAAAAAGTCAGATGTAGACAGAGTTACGTTAAAAAATGATGTGCTCAAGAAGTATTTTCCAAAGTCTTATACACCAAAGCAGATGGAGGATACAATTGTGAAGCTGCTTGATCAGTGGCAGAAAAAACGAATGCATGAGCAACATCTCGGTTAATCCTTTTTGAAAGGGGGTATTTCTTATGCAGGAGGAGGTAGAACAGAAAACGATAAACCTGGCTGTAACAACGACAAAGCTTTCATGGAGAGTGATTATTGGCGCAGTCAGGGCGTTCATAAATCATAAAAGACGAAAACAGATGATGGGACCAAAGCGATACAGAGGTAAGCAAACGGTAAAGCAGCTCCTTAGTCAGGATCAGGGTGCTACCAGCATGGTGGTAGGTGATGAGGGAATTAAAGATTTTGAGAGAATAGCAAAACGTTATGGTGTGGATTTTGCAGTAACAAAGGACAGCGCTGTAGATCCGCCGAAATATACAGTGTTTTTCAAGGCAAAGGATATGGATGCTTTGGAAGCTGTGATGGATGAGTTTGAAAAAGTGAAGGCATTCAAAAAAGAGCATCCCAGCGTTTTGCATCAGCTCGGCATTTATAAAGAAAAGGCCAAGGAGCAGATAGTAAAAGCAAAAATCCGTGTAAAGGAGATGATCAGATGACGCGAAAACAAAAGCGTATTATTCTTTTGAATCTCCCGTATGTATTTATAGGACTTATTGCAACGAACCTGGGAGAAGCATGGAGACTTTCTTTAGGAACGAATGCTACTGAACGGATAAACTCGCTGATGAGAACGTTGCCCATAGCGCTGGCGGATATTCTGCCAAGTATTCACCCTTTTGATATACTCATCGGCATAATATTTGCAGGTCTATTTAGATTGGCTGTATATCTCAAAGGTAAAAACGCCAAGAAATACAGACATGGGGAAGAATACGGAAGTGCCAGATGGGGAAAGCCTCAGGACATAGAACCTTTCATGGCTCCAAAGTTTGAGGATAATGTAATACTCACACAGACAGAACGGCTTATGTTAAATAGCAGACCGAAGATTCCAAAGTATGCCAGGAATAAAAATGTTCTGGTTGTCGGTGGCTCCGGTTCAGGTAAAACGAGATTTTTTCTATTGCCAAATCTTTTGCAGATGCACAGTTCATATGTAATAACTGATCCCAAAGGAGATCTCATCGTTAAGACCGGTAATGTCCTGAAAAAGCATGGTTATGATATTAAGGTTTTCAATACCATAAACTTTTCCAAGAGCATGCATTATAATCCGCTGCATTATATCCACTCTGAAAAGGATATCCTGAAGTTGGTGAATGCGCTTATCACAAATACTAAAGGTGAAGGAAAGTCAGGGGATGAATTTTGGACCAAAGCGGAGACGCTTCTCTATACCGCATATATCGGATATATCTATTATGTGGCACCTTATGAGGAGCAGAACTTCAATACGCTTTTGGAACTGCTCAATGCTTCTGATGTCAGGGAAGATGATGAAGATTATATGAGTCCGGTGGATATGCTTTTCAGGGATCTTGAGAGGAAAGAGCCTAATCACTTCGCGGTAAGGCAATATAAAAAATTCAAGATAGCTGCAGGCAAGACGATGAAATCTGTGCTCATAAGCTGTGGTGCAAGACTTGCGGCTTTTGATATTGCAGAGCTTCGTGAGATTACTGCTTATGATGAGCTTGATCTGGATTTGCTTGGAGACAAGAAATCAGCGCTATTTCTTATCATGAGTGATACGGACAGCACATTCAATTTCCTTATAGCACTTATCTATAGCCAGATGTTTAATCTGCTATGCGAAAGAGCTGATGATGTCTATGGCGGGAAACTTCCGATCCATGTGCGCTGTCTTGTGGATGAAACAGCCAATATTGGACAGATTCCAAATTTGGAAAAGCTGGTTGCAACTATTCGTAGTAGAGAGATAAGCGCATGTCTGTTTCTGCAGGCAAAATCGCAGCTCAAGGCTATATACAAAGATAACGCAGATACCATTGTCGGTAACATGGATTCACAGCTGTTTCTTGGTGGTACCGAGCAGACTACCCTTAAAGATCTGAATCAAATTTTGGGTAAGGAAACCATAGACATGTACAACACCGGTGAGAGTAAAGGTAATAATCCTTCATATTCCATGAACTATCAGAAGACAGGAAAGGATCTTATGACCATGGATGAGATTGCAGTTATGGATGGTGGAAAGTGCATCCTACAGCTTCGAGGTGTGAGACCGTTTTTCTCTGATAAGTATGATGTAACTCAGCATCCACACTATAAGGAAACAGCAGAGTATGATCCTAAGAACGCATATGATATTGTGAAGAATCTCAATCCCAAGATGTCGCTGAAAGATGACGACTTGTATTATGTCGTGGAAGCATAATGAATTATGAAGCCTCCAGCTTTAGCAGTTGGAGGCATTTTTACATAGGCCAGCAAAGGTCGGAGACGTCCGATACTTACTGGTCTATTTCTATGTCCAAAATCAGGTGCACATGGATAAGGGCATAACGAAACTATCAACCAGATTTTATTTTGAGAAAGGAGAGTAGTCCGAAAACTTGCGCAGTTTTTGGATGAAGGTAGGTATATGAAGTGTGTGATATGGATGAAGTATAGAGTATGAAGGTAGAGTATGAGGTGCAGGTTTCGGGCGTGGGATTACCTATAGAGCAAGACAGTGGAGGGTTAAGTGATGCTGCAAGGCTATATGCCGCAGCTTATCACCTGGTAGCACTAGCCTTCGCTATAGCTATTATAAAAGGTAACCCGGTGAGATCGTAACCAACTCTCGGAGGACGAAACCTCCCAATCCCTCTTAAACATTGAAAATACAGGCTTTATTGAGTTTTGTCGCTGATGTAAAAAAGAGACAAAACATTATAGAGACAAAACTGTTCGGAATAAAAAAGAGACGAAATGGTTTTGTCTTTTTTTCATAAGACAGCCTACCATATAATACTCCTTTAGGCCATAGGCCGGAAAGGAGAAAAATGGAAACTGTAAGAGAAAATCAGTTGGAGGAGAGGAGGCTGAAGTATGCTGTTTTTACTGTCAGGAACTGCATAGAGAATGGTGAGAGCTTTGACAGATCATTCATTGTACTCAAGAACGAGTATGGGATAATCGAACGGTTCACCAGACTGCAGGATTATGCAGGTATTTACACATACCGGACATACAAGCCGCTTCAGTCCAACCCGGAGCCAAAGCTCTACTACATATGTAAGATGCTGAATTACATACTGGTAGAGAATGGAGGCAGATTTGGGATCAGGCATGTCTTTGACATCACAAAGGATATGATGCAGGAGTTTTTTGACTATTATGCCATGTCTGCCAATTCAGATGGTACGTATCATTCAGAGGGGACGGTGGAGAGGTGCATTTCCTGCTGTACTTTTTTCATGGATGCGATATCTCGTAGGTACGGTGGCTTTGTTAAAGTCACAAAGGAAGAGCTTTATTATGAAACAACGATAAGGCTCCACACAGGAAAACTCAAAGTAAGAAAAATCCCCAAGTTTCAGGCAACCGGGCTGTTTGATGAGAGTGACGGACCGTTCAGGGATATGCCCGCAAAAGTAATGGAACAGCTTCTGCCGATGGCATTTAAGTATGCGCCTGATATTGCTTTTGGTATTGCTCTCCAGGCCTTTGCCGGTCTCAGAGCCGGAGAGGTGTGCAATGTCAGGCAGGAATCCAGCAAGTACGGAGCAGGGCTTCTCTTTGAAGAAGCAGGTGGTGCAGTCAGGAGAATCAGGATTGATCTGAAACACGAATACAGGCTCAGAAATGATGGTGCTGAGGTTGGAAAGATCAAAAAAGAACGTTTTCAGCAGGTATACCCTGATTTCATAAAGGCTTTTATGAGAGCCTATGAACTGCATAAGGCATATCTGAAGACGGTAGATTATGAAGCGGATTTTGCACCTATGTTCGTCAATTCCAATGGTCTTGCCATGTCATATGAGACCTACAGGCGCAAGTTCAAGGTGCTTATCAATGACCATCTTCGTACATGGCTTATAAGCAGTACGGATCCTGATTTCAGACGTTACGGGCAGCTCTTATACGAGAACAGTCTTAGCACTCATTCGCTCAGACACTGGTATACTGTACAGCTGGTTCTCAGAGGATGCGAAGTTGCAGAAGTCCAGTTCTGGCGCGGAGACAAGAATCCGGAAAGTGCTTTTACATATCTTCAGAACAAGGGCGACCTCGTAAGAGAACTGGAGATAACATCGGAAAAGCTCATATCATCACTTCTGGAGATCGGAGGTGAGATGTATGGGCTCGAATAATAAGTATGCGCTTTACAGAGAAGTTATAAATACTGCAAAGGAGTGCTGTTCGCTTTACAGGGATACCATTCCCGGCAGAGATAGTCTTCTCGAATTTATGGATATGAACGGATGGTTCGGCATGACGCCTGAGTTCAGAGATGGGGATGTCTGGGTGGATTCTATGAGTCAGTTCAGACCCCAGCTAATCTTGTGGCTTAAAGCGTATAAGAAGAGCAGGGAAGAAAAAATAGGACTGATGCTTGATGCATACAAGGAGACTTATCCGGATACATGCGGACGTCTCAATGCATTTTTTGAAGCAAATCAGCTTTCGGGGACTCCTTCAGCATACAAGATGACGGATTTTATACTGTCTTCAATTACCAGGGACATGATCCTGTATTCGCAGGAAGAACTTGACGCGATTATAGAAGCCGGAAATAAAGAGATGGATCTGACTGTTATGAAACTCCTGAATTCATTCCTTGACTTTTCTTATGAAGGAAATCCAATCAGTCACTGGAGTTATACATTTGAGTCACGTCAGACAGTACCACAGAACAGGGCAGCGTATACTTTGAATCAGTTTGCGGCTATTTCATATGCTGTGTTCGACCAGCGTTATTGGGATGTGCATGATCTCATAGCAAAGGCATGTTCAAGGAGAAGATTTGCTGACTTATGGCTGTTTACAGCGATGCATTTTATGGGAGCAGTGAGGAAAGGAGATTTTTCCAGGCTTCCGATACCATCACTGCCTTACGACGGTGATGAGGTCAGACGGAAGATTCTGGCAGGTGAGTATACTGCCCAGGAAGCACAGGATGTAACAGATGACCTTATCTTCAGGATAAGAATGCGGCCGAAGAGACCGCATAAAAGCAGTAAACACAGGAGTATTGCTGATCTTAAGATCCAGATTCCATTCAGTCTTCGGGAAACACTTGGCATTATCCTGTCAGTTTCGCTTTCTTACAGAGAAGAAGGAGATCCTTTTGTGGGAACAGAAAGCGATCCAAGGGATGTAACGGATTTCTTTGGAAAAGAGCTGGCTGAAGCTGTGAATGGAAAAATACTGTCAAGAAGAGCTAATAAGTCATATCTTCAGGGAATTGATGCAGAAGGGAACAATGAACCGGGAAGACCAAAGGGATATATGCTTGCATCCCTGGCAAGGAGCCATAAGTGCAGTATCGGAGGCTTATCTGATGTCACACAGGTATATCTGAAAGATGCTGCATTTACAGGATATACTCCGGAATTCATATTGATGGAGATGTATGAAAGGGGCATTTTTGGCTTTATTCCTGTACTCCTTTTGAAAATGTATGCAGGAGAGGACTTTAAGAGGATCGGTGTTACAGATCAGACAAGGCTTATAAAAGAGATTGGGCTTTCTGCGTTTCAGCTTGAAGAGATAACAGAGACGGTTACACGGTCTTATAGCAGGGCAGGAGAGGTTGTTGCGGCAGTCATGGAAGGAAAGGACAGGAATCATATCGGGAAAGTGATCCAGCGTATCGCTGCAGGCGCAGCTCCTGCGAAAAGCGATAAATTCCTGTGCCTGATGACAGCTGCCGACCTTGGATGCCCGGAGCGCTCCAGAAGCGGATGTTTTGGGTGCAGATATGAAATATATACCAAAACATCCATGCAGATGCTTATGAATAACTATGCGAAGCTGTGTGAAAGAATGAAATCCGCAGCGCCTGAGGAAAAGAACCGCATCAGAAACATCTTAAAAGAAGGTGTGCTTTCGGGGATATCTGAAATGATGTCAAGCGTTCAGATGCTTTATCCCGATGCGGATATGGAGCCTATATATCAGATAGCAGAAAGGGGACTGAAAAATGCAGATAGCGATAACGGAAGAAAATAGGGATGGATTTTCCAAAACCCTGAAGCTGGTAAGCCTTGATAAGAAGACCATCAAAGCGGCAAGGGCGAACTTTGGGCGCTTCAGGATAAATGGGGTGATACGTGGGGGCATCTATGACTCGGATGTATGGACATTGTCAGATGATCTCCATGTCAGTGAACTGGCATTTTCCATGGATGAAGACGTGTATGATCGGCATGCCGGAGCATGGCTCGGATGCAGCTTTGAGGTATACAGGGAATCAGTAAAGGCATATATAGCATTGAATCTTGGGGTTCTGGCAAGATCCACACTTTTGACAATGACAACACTTTACAGGCGGCTTACAGAAATGGACTATGGGGACGTTCTGGAACTGCCTGCTGAGGACATACCATATGTGCTGGAACTGATAAAAATGATGCCAGGCGGAAGCCCGCTTCGTGATGAAGTGATTGAAAGTCTTGAAAGAGAGCGCTTGCGTATTGCATCGACAGAAAGGCGGACGCTTGCTGAATTTAAGTATTATCTCCGTTTTGACAGAGAGCTTGGGAAATATTGGAGGGGCTGTCCGGAGGAGAGAAAAATATATTTCTTTCCGATGTATCTGTGGTGGGAGGTTACTGCAATTCTGCCGCTTCGGGTAACCGAATTCCTTCTGACACCGTATGACTGCATAGAAGAAAAGAACGGAAGATTCTATCTTACGATACGCAGGACAAAGATGAAAAAGGGCAGACACAGAGTTTCATACAAGGTTCCCTCGGATTATGAAAAAATGCAGTATGAGATCCCGGAGAGAATCTATAACGATATCAGATGGTATCAGGGGATTCATGATGATGCAGAGGCACATGGCTATAGGAGACCTGAACTTGATACGCTGTTTCTTACGTCTGCAAATCCCTTAAGCGGATATTTCTGCTATGGTATGGCCAGACTCAGGCTCAGAAGCCTGTGCGCAGAGGTCATGAATGATGAGGACTATCCGATCCATCTTGGAGATACGAGACATCTTGCCATGATCAACCTGATCCTTTCAGGCGGTTCACCGGTGATCTGCAAAGAACTGGCAGGGCATGAAAGCATAGATATGAGTTCTCATTACTACGGAAATCTATCGGGAATTGTAGAAAGCATTATATACGAGAAATATAACGGATGGGGTGATGACACAGAGTTCTCCGGGTCTGAGAAGTATTATGCGACGCTCCCGGATAAGACGATACCCGTAGAGGGAGGATGGTGCGATTCGGAAAGCATGATTTCGGGCAGCGTCAGGGATTGCTTTAAAGACTTCGATGGAGAGGACGTTATAGGAAGCTGTATGGGCTGCAGACATTTTTATCCCGAGAAGCAGGGAATTAAGCTCAGGATCATAAATGAGCGGAAAAAGGCAGTTGATGCAGACTGTGAATATCTGATGCAGATGATAGAGCTTGTCAGAAAGGGACAGGGCTATCAGGAAGATATTGCTTCTGCTATGTTGAAGCTCCATGCAGATGCAGAACTTTATGGAGATCTTCTTAAACGCAAATACAAGGGAGGATACAGGTAATGGGCAGACCCAGGAAAACAGAGACAGCTGAACTTATCAGGATAGTTGAGGAATACTTTGAAAATGAGGTTAATGGAAATCCCAGGAAACTCATGTATAACAAGATTGCGGATTACGCATCAGGGAAAGGGATTGATGCAGAGGGTTATCATTTTCGCAGAGATCCGGATGTCAAAAGAAGGATCGAGGAATTAAAGGAAAGCCTTTCGAATTCACTGGAAGATAAAGGGATCGTCTATTATAAGAGCCTTGATGTTGATGGAATTATAAGACAGTGCACAACTCTTGGAGAGCTGAAGCAGCATCTGAGAGATATAGATGCCTACTGGAAGAAGTCGTATCTCGAACTTGCGGATATGTCGAAATCATACAGCAGGATGGTCAAGGAAAGGCAGAGCGAACGCGATGAAGTGGCAAGGTGCAGGGATGAGCTTAAGGAGGCAAGAGACCAGCTTGCCGATATCAAAAAAGAGCTTGGAAGAGAGAAGCAGCAGAATGTCTGGCTCAGGCGCTTCATAAGAGAGAATGTATATCCGGAAGTGGTAAATAAGCTCCTTAGAGATCATAACATCAAGGTTGATGAAAAGGAAGATAAGATCATCAGACCCGAAGCATTTAAGAAGCTCCTTGAGTCTGCAAGACCGCAGGCATTCGATGGGGTGCAGGAAGAGATAAAAAAGCCTGCAACAAGGCTTACGAATATCATGAAAGAGCTGGAAGGGCAGGTGGACTCCATTGAGTAAGCTGATACAGGGAGTAAATGACCTGAAAACGCTTGACCCCGTTCTCGCATCGGAGTGGGATTATGAAAAGAATGATGGACTGACACCTGACATGGTGATGCCGGGATCCGGCAAAAGAGCGTGGTGGAAATGCAGTCTTGGCCACAGCTGGCAGGTCGTTATTAATACAAGGGCTGTCAGAGGGTATGGGTGCCCGTATTGCGAAGGAAGAAAGGCATGGCCGGGCTTTAATGACCTTGCAACGACAATGCCGGAGGTTGCGGCTGAATGGGACTTCGAAAGAAATGGTGACCTGAAGCCGGATGACGTATTGAGCGGAAGCGATAAACGAGTCTGGTGGATCTGCAAACGGGGGCATCATTGGAAAACTGCTGTATATCAGAGAAAGGAAGGACATGGATGTCCTGAGTGTGCAAATCTGACAATGCTTGTCCGTAAGGGAGTAAATGACCTTGCATCTGTCAGACCGGATCTTGCACAGGAATGGGATCATGATAAGAATACGTTTGAACCGGATGAGCTTTCATACGCCTCCGGTCAGGTGGTATGGTGGAAATGCAGTCTTGGTCATACATGGCAAAGGTCGATAAATGCCAGAATGTTCAGAGGTCAGGGATGCCCGTATTGTGCAGGACAGAAGGTCTGGCAGGGTTTTAATGATCTGGCAACTACAATGCCGGAAGTAGCAGCTGAATGGGACTATGACAGAAATGATGATCTTACACCAAAGGATGTGACTGCAGGCAGAGATCTTAAGGTCTGGTGGAGGTGCAGTAAGGGCCACAGCTGGAATGCATATGTATATGCCAGAAAAGCCGGAAGCGGATGCCCTGTATGCGCAGGTAATATCCTGATTCCCGGTGTCAATGACCTTGCAGGTGTAAGACCCGATCTTCTTGCTGAGTGGGATTATGAGCAAAATAGTGATAAGTCTCCTGAACAGGTCGCAGCCGGAAGCTCAAAGGTTGCATGGTGGAAATGCAGTAGAGGTCATTCATGGAAGGCTGCGATATCAAGCCGTGTGAGAGGAAATGGATGCCCTGTATGTGCAGGGAAAAAGGTTGTTATTGGAGTAAACGACCTTGTAACAGTAAATCCCTCACTGGCAGATGAGTGGGACATACAAAAGAATGAATTCAGTCCTGTGCAGATAACGTCAGGCTCATCAAGGCGTGTCTGGTGGAGATGTTCTAAGGGCCACAGCTGGAAGGCTTCAGTTGCAGCAAGGGATAGAAGCAAGACAGGCTGCCCCTATTGTGCAGGAAAAGAGATACTTCCGGGATTTAATGACTTGAAGACTTTGTATCCTGAAGTTATACAGGAAAGATGGGATTATGACAGGAATAAAGATATAATGCCGTCTCAGATAGCTTCGAATTCAGGATTAAAGGTATGGTGGCATTGTGAAAAAGGTCATGTCTGGGATTCAAGACCCGGAGATGTCATAAGAAACGGCTGCCCTGTATGCAGCAATAGACGTGCAATGGCAGGCTGCAACGATCTTCTGAGCATACATCCTGATATCGCAGAGGAATGGGACTATGAGGCAAATGAAGGTCTCAGACCTGAAGATGTCACATATATGACAGGCAGAGTATGTAACTGGAAATGCAGAAAAGGGCACTCATATAAGCTGAGCGTCTACAGCAGGCATAAAGGGGTAGGATGTCCTTATTGCGGTGGAAGGAAGGCGCTGGGCGGCTTTAATGATCTTGCTACTGTGTCGCCGGAACTTGTAAAAGAATGGGATTTTGAAAGAAATCAGGATATAAGCCCCAAGGAGATCCTGCCATTCAGCAATCGCAAGATATGGTGGAAGTGCAGTAACGGCCATCATTACAGGAGCAACCTTAACGCCAGGAATAAAGGGCATGGATGTCCGTATTGCTACGGACTGTTGCCTTCAAGGACGAGACTCGTTCCATGAAACACAAAAAGTATTGCAAATTGTCTTACATTATAGGATAATTGAATCAGAGGTAGACATATGGATTTTGAGTGGGACGAGGAAAAAGAACAGAAAAACATAATCAAGCATGGAATTGATTTTTCAACAGCAGCACTTGTATTTGGTGATGATGACAGGATCGAATTCTATGACGAAGAACACAGCCTTTATGAAGACAGATATATTACCATTGGGTTGGTCGATGATGTGCTGACAGTCGTATACACCATGAGGACTGATACATATCGCATCATATCTGCCAGATTAGCCACAAGGGCGGAACAGGAGGAATACTATGGCAATTAAGAAGGTCAACATTGATGTTAAAAAGAAACCAACAAAAAAACAGACGGAGATGATAAAGGCAGCAAAAAATCTGCCGGTGACCTTTGATGAGGATTCTCCGGAACTGACGCCTGACCAGCTTAAGCGTTTTCGCAGGATTTCCGAGGAAAAGAATGAGGATCGCAGAAAAGGAACGGTCACGTTAAGACTTACACCCAGAGCGCTTCGTAAGGCAAAATCTCTTGGCAAAGGGTATACCAGTGTCCTTTCCAGAATACTGGAGGATGCGTTGGATGATCCCCAGGTCATAGAGAGTCATTTGTAATCAATGAGCGGATTGTCAGGAAGAACATTCCTGGTGATCCGCTTTAATAAACACTGAAGATACATGATAAGTAAATATAGTTTTTGTTAATGAAGGACTGCAAAATATAGCAGTCCTTTTTGTATGGAGGTAAATATGAAGAGGATAAGAGCACCTACCGGCGAATCCCGCTGCATACGAATGGAATCTATGAGATTTCAATGTTAAGGGGAATGTGGCATGACAACTGAATACTGGAATGAGTTCCATAAAAGCGCACCCGGCGCAGATGGTCGGCAAACTATGAGCACCGGATGCAGGGAGTCCAAAGACTCGTACAAATTATAACACGGGAAAGGGACAGATATGGAAACTCAAAGAAACTGCGAGACCCAAATAATTCATTTGAGAATAAGGAGGATGGCCAAAAACGCAGTTAGAAAGGGTGGAATTTTGAGACAAAATTCGGCTCTTTTTATATTTGGGTTTCGTACAAAAATACAAAAAACGACAAAAAAACAGCAATCTGCGTTTTTGGTTTC
>NZ_FMYB01000001.1 GCF_900104155.1 Butyrivibrio sp. INlla16 | reverse complement strand
GTCGTCTGTATCGAGCTTACCGAATGAAGGAAACGCTCCGTCTCATCTTAAAAATCAAAGATACTGACGAAGCAGAAGCCGCTCTTAAGCGGTGGCTCTGGTGGGCAAGTCACAGCAGGATTGATGCTTTCAAGGAGCTATACCTCAAGATCAAACGTCACAGGGATCACATACTCAATGCAATACGGCTGGGTATGAGCAATGCACGAATTGAGGCTACTAATAACAAAATCAAACTGATTGTCCGCAAGGCATATGGTTTTCGCAATATCCAAAACATGCTCGATATGGTCTACTTAGTATGCTCGGATTTGAGGATTCCACTTCCTAACAGAAAATCTCGAGGCGCATGATCAGCATAAATGCTGGGGATGATGGCATTTTTTACCCACCATTACCCCTGAAGAGCCATAAAAAGGAGCTATTTCAATGATAAATATACTATTTGTCTGCCACGGCAGGATTTAATGCCAAAGCAAAGAATGGCGGAAATAAGCTATTTATGAGCAGAGAGGTATCTGTTTTACACCTTGTTTACACCTTTTGATTTGGGAAGGAACACACCTCTGAAAGAGAGAACCAAAAGATATGATAAAAATTCTGTTCGTCTGCTGGGGCAAGAGATTTCAGTAGAGCAGGTGACCTTGAAAATACGGCATTTTGAAGATTTATCAAACAGATTTACACCCCGTTTACACCTTTTGAAGGTGAACTATCCGATGAATGACGAGAGCACTCTGCGTGATGCAGGGTGCTTTTTTGTATTTTTTATATAGGACAAATATAGGATAAATTCAGCCTCATAACACGAAAATGACAATTTACAGAACGATATCCGAGAAAAACTCTCGAATATGTTGACGTAATACACAAAATACGATAATATAATGCTACAAAATGTTCATACCATAGATTTGGATGTTTGGAGGATAATGCAATGTTATGTCAGTTTTCAGTAAAGAATTTTAAAAGTATTAGGGATGAGATCATATTCGATATGCAAGCGGCTGCAATTTCTGAACATGCAGATCGTGTTATAAAAGATGCTGACGATCAGTTGTTTCTGCCGGTATCAGCTATTTATGGTCCGAATGGTGGAGGAAAGTCAACCGTTTTAGAAGCTATTCAAACACTCGGAACCATGGTATTAAGACCAGTTTACGCCACAAAGCAGAATGACAGTGCTGACTATAAATTCAACAGATTTCCTGTTAAGCCCTTTATGTTTTCAGAAGAAGGAAAGAATAACCCTACAGAATTTGAAATATTCTTCAGAACTAGGACGGCAGAATACAAATATACTCTTCATATTAAGGATGGTGTAGTGGTGAATGAAAGCCTGGATCGAGTGAAGCTGGAGACTAACAGAAAGTCAGCGCTTTTTCTTCGTAAAGGTGATGAAATAAATCTTAAGGGTGTATTCGCTAAGTTAAAAATCAGCGAAGGCCTTTCAAGGAATCTGCCTTTGCTTTCCTATTTGGGGATTACCTATATGGATAATGATGTTGTAGCTGATGTCATGAACTGGTTTGAAGATGGAATAGACTTTCTTAATTATGGAAATCCCTTTGAAGAATTACGGATGGCAATTGCATCTTCAGAAGAGGTAAAGCAGCTTGTATTAGATATGATCAGAGAAATGGATCTTAATATTGAAAACTTCAGAGTGGAAGAAAGAGAGAATGGTCGAATTGAAGTGTTTACGCAGCATGTTGTTGACGGATTCACAGCAGAGCTTACTTTGTCAGAGGAATCAAGTGGAACCAAAAAATTATTTGGTTTGCTCCCGTTCATAGCTAAAAGTCTTGTTCTTGGCACGACACTGGTAATTGATGAACTGGACGCTAAAATACATCCAGTACTTTTAAAGTATGTGATCATGTTATACAACAATATGACAATCAATAAACACGGAGCGCAACTGATATTTACGTCGCATGATCTTTCTACGATGAATAATGAAGTCTTTAGAAGAGATGAAATATGGTTTGTTGCAAAAGGAAATAATCAGAACTCGAAATTATATTCGCTTGTTGAATTCAAGACGGGGAATGGAGAGGTCGTCCGAAAGGATGCCAAATATGATAAACAGTATCTGGAAGGCAAATATGGCGCAGATCCGTACCTGAGGAGAATTATAGATTGGAGTGTTGTAAATGCCTAAAAAAGTTGGAACAGAGAACTGGAGAAAAAAACGTCGCCAGGAATATCTAGAGATGAAGGAATTCAGATACTATATTTTTTGCGAAGGTGAGCAGACGGAACCTCTTTACTTTAGTGGATTCAAAAAGCTTATTGAAGATAACCCGATCTACAGGGACATGGTTTTGATTCAAATAGAACCTTGTGGTGCAGAGACTATGAGAGTTATCAACCGAGCTGAAAGATATATCAAAGAAAACCATATTGAAAAAGGACAGATATGGTGCGTGTATGATAAAGACAGCTTTCCGGCAGAGAACTTTAATGGAGTAGTGAGTAGAGCAGAATCACTGAATAAGGATAATCCTTTGTTGCAATATCACACAGCCTGGAGTAATGAATGCATTGAGTTTTGGTTTCTCCTTCACTTTGCCTATTATACTTCAAATAACCATAGAAGTGAATATATCAGCTTTCTTAATGAGAAGTATAGGGAACTTGGAATAGGAAAATATCAAAAGAACAACAGTGCGACATTCGATATTTTAATGAATCAGGGTAATCCTAAGTTGGCATCAAGATATGCGCGAAGGATTATCGAGGATAATATGAAACTTTCGCCGGCAGATATTGCACCTGGCACAAAGGTTTATGAGCTTGTGGAGGAACTGGCAAAATATCTTCCGGAGGAATATCGGGAAAAATTTATGTGAAGAAAGAGGGGCATCTTATGCCGAGAAGTAGGGAAGCCACAAGTACAATTAAGGGCTATTATTATCAGTTTGATTACTATATCCTGCAGCTTCTTTATCTCCAAAACAACAATGCATCTGTGTGCGTTGAGGGAATCGAAGATGTCGATATTATACTGGATGAGTTCACAGAAGCTGTTCAGTGTAAGTATTATGAGGAAACAAAATGTGTTCCATCAAAGGTAGGAGAAGCAATCCGTCCCATGCTTCGACATTATGCCAGTAACAAGGACGAGCGGATGTATCGGTATAGACTGTATGGCCACTACAATTCAGGTATGGATACAATACCTAAAGATATTGATGTTGCATATGCAAAGGAAAAGTTCTTTACGTATAAGAACAAGGGAAAAGAGCATATTTTATATGAAGAATTAAATCTGGATGATTTGGATATTAAAAAGTTTCTGGACAAATTGGAACTGCAACTTGAAGCCGATTCTTATGAAGAACAAATTGAAAAGATTGTTGCCAAGCTCCAGTCGGTCATTGGATGTACAGAGTATGATGCTAGATTCTTCTACTATAACAATGCAGTAACCTTTGTGAAAAATGTAGCCGTTAAGAAGACAAAACCCGCTCGGACAGTGACTAAGGGGCAGTTTATTGCTGCAATAAAGAGGAAACAGGAACTGTTTGATAGATGGTACATTGATTATATAGGTTTTGACAAATACTATAAAGCTGTGCGCAAGCAATTCTTTACCGTTAGCAATATCTCTCCCACGCATCGCTTTTTCCTGGTGGAATATGATGGAACCAGTTCGGATTTGGATATGGCTGAGATTATTATGGAGACGAGCAAAAAATGGAGCAGAACATCGAAAAGGGAACCGTATCCGTTCTGCCCGTATATATATTTGCATGGTTTATCAGATACAAGGCTGGCTAACGTAAAGAAATTACTGACAGAAAATGCTTATTACATTTGGGATGGATATGAATACAAGGATGCCACCTTCAATCCATCAGCACTCTCACGACCTATCAATGCATTCCTGGGTGTTCGAGCGAAGATTTTATGTAGGAAGTATGAAATAGATCTTGTATTGGATGAATGCAAAGGAACCAAGGAGGTGTATCAGTTCTTTTTGCAGAAGCCTTTCTATGAACGCAAACAATATGTAGGTAGGGATTTTCAAATCTTGAGAACAAAGGATGTTACCAAGATAATTTGAGGGAGGATCATTATGAAGCAAGAAGAGAAAATGACGGCAGAAGTCATAGCTGTATTTCCAGATAAGGTGCGCATTTCCGTAGATAGCATTGAGGATTTTACCATAGCTGAGGAGAATCTGAGAGTTGGATCCTATCTACGTATTGCAGATAATGACAATGCTGTTATGATAGCCGTTATCGAAAACTTCACGATTGAGGTTGCCAATTCGTCTGAGGAAGAACCCAAAAGGAAATATATCCTAGAAGCAAATCCGCTTGGCATTATCCGCGATGGGAAATTTGAACGAGGAGGTGACACACTGGCTATTCCGCCAAAGAAGGTAGAACCTGCCAAAATGGAAGAAATCCAGAAAATCTTTGAGGAGTCTCTTTCGGAAGAGAAGAAGTTCGCCTTTGCGAAACTGTCCACGAACCGTTCTATTTCTGTACCAGTGGATGGAGACAGGTTTTTCAATAAACATATTGCCATAGTCGGATCGACGGGTTCAGGAAAATCGCATACTGTGGCAAAGATTATTCAAAATGCAGTGAGAGGAAAAATAGGGGAATATGAAGGTTTGAACAACTCTCATGTGGTGATTTTTGATATTCATTCCGAGTATCGGGCCGCTTTCCCAGATGCTAAGTTTATCGACATAACTAATTTGAAACTTCCATATTGGCTTCTTAACAGTGATGAGCTTCAGGAACTCTTTATTGATACTGAAGCTAATGATCACAATCAGAGAAATGTATTTAAGGAAGCCGTTGTAAAAAGTAAGAAAGACCATTTCGATGGTGCTGAAGGACAAAAGGAAAAGATACATTTTGATTCGCCGTTAATGTTTGAAATAAGGGAAGTTTTGCAGTTTGCAAGAGATAAGGATACGGAGCGGGTTCCGTCTGCTACTGCCGGCAAAGATAAGGCAGGTCCGCTTAATGGACAACTCACTAATTTTGTAAGCAGATTTGAGAATAAACTTTCTGATCGCCGGCTTGATTTTTTACTAGGGAATGAAGCACGGGATATGACGTTCGAAGAAGTCCTTAAATCCCTTATAGGATATGGTGATGATAAATCAAATGTTACAATCATTGACTTGAGTGGGGTTCCCTTTGATGTATTGAGCATTACGGTATCTTTGATTTCTCGTATTTTATTTGAATACGGATATTATTATAAGCGGTTAAGGATAGATGAGAATCAAGATGTTAATGAGATTAACGATGTCCCGCTTCTGTTGGTCTATGAGGAGGCTCACAAATATGTGCCTAATAATGATGCCGCTAAGTATAGGGCTTCAAGAGAATCTATTGAGAGGATTGCAAAAGAGGGGCGTAAGTATGGCGTTACACTTATGCTTGCAAGCCAAAGACCATCAGAAATATCAGAGACCATATTTTCGCAATGCAACAATTTTCTTGCACTGCGTTTGACTAATCCTGCGGATCAGAACTACGTTAAGCGATTGCTGCCTGATACGATGGGGAATCTTATTGATAGGATGCCAACATTGAGAGCTGGGGAAAGTCTCTTGATTGGAGATGCGGTAGTACTTCCCTCAGTTGTACAGGTTGATATGTGTGATCCCACTCCGGCTTCCACAGATATTCCATACTGGCAGTTATGGCAAGAACAATGGCATAATCTTGATATAGATAAGATTAAGAAAATATGGGGAAGACAGTGATGCAAGATATTTATAAAATTGCAGCAGCATTTCGTTCTGCAATAGAAGAAGCGATTCGAAATGGAGAAATCCGAAAAATGGCTTCTTTTCCGATGGGCTGTTGCGGCATGGCAAGTGATTTGCTCCAACGATATTTGTTTGAACAAGATGTTTTTACATGGTATATGTCAGGACGGTATGGCTATGGGGTAAATGGGGAATCACATGCTTGGCTTGAAACGATGGACGGAACTGTTGTTGATATTACTGGAGACCAGTACAAGTATAAGAAGTTGAGGTTTACAGAGCCTGTATATGTTGGTTTGAGAACCAATGGTTTTCATGATAAATTTGAGCTTGATGAGCCAAAAGCATATTCTCGAGAAGATGATCCGTTTGGAGGAAACCATGAATTTGACCTGAGATATGAAGTGGTTATGAGGTACATGAAAAAGTGCATGTGACTATGCTATCGACTACGGATAATACATGATTTACAGGCTAGCCTACATTGTATTGTTTGGCGGTGCTTTTTCGCCTCCTCTGAAAAAGTAGTAGGTAGGATTTTTGTATGGGGTGGCGGCTATAGCCTTAAATGAAGATTCCTAAAGGAGTTCCTGTTCAATATAAGTTCAGTCAGATAAGGTTAGATGTTTTTGATTATGTATATGGTTCCTATTAGTACTCGTAGCTATCTTTTCTGACAGACAGATAAGGGGAGAAAAAACGAGGTGGTGAACACCCAAAAATATTTAATGTGAGACAGAAAAATATGGATTTTATAGAAGCACTCAAAAAAGGAAATATAGAAACAATCCGCAAATTTCCCAAGGCTGATCTGCACAATCATTTTGTGCTTGGAGGAAGCCGGAAATATTTGCTTGAGCGTTCTGGTCGGGATATTCGGCCGATTACCGAGCCTCTTAATTCTATGGATGAAATGCATGCATGGAACGGAGCGAATATAGGAAATTTTTTTGACACACCGGAAGGGCGAAGGCTGTTGATAAAGGCAACCTTTGTGCAGGCAAAGGAGGATGGGGTCTCCATTCTTGAGATTGGTGAAGATGTTTGGGGGCTGGGTGCATTTTGGGGCAACGACATCAATGAACTGGTGGATGCTTTTGAAACCGCTCACCGAGAGATCGCACCGGAGATAGAACTCAGGCTTCAGATTGGAATTTCGCGTCACTGTGATATTGCGTATTTAGAGGATTGTCTGTCTCATTTTTGGGGATGCAAAGCCTTTTA
This sequence comes from Butyrivibrio sp. INlla16, assembly GCF_900104155.1. GTDB lineage: Bacteria > Bacillota > Clostridia > Lachnospirales > Lachnospiraceae > Butyrivibrio. The sequence continues at coordinate 238,456 of NZ_FMYB01000001.1, read as the reverse complement.
TTCCATAGATTTGTATGGAGATGAGCTGGCGCAGCCCATAGAAAACTTTATCCCCATCTATAGACGAGCTAAGGCTGAAGGACTAAGACTCAAAGCTCACGTTGGTGAATGGGGAACGGCTGAGGATGTACGCAAGGCTGTAGAATGTTTGGAACTTGATGAGGTCCAGCACGGGATCGCGGCGATAAATGATCCTTCTGTAGTCCGTTTTCTGGCAGATCATAAGATTCGGCTAAACATTACACCATCGAGCAACTATCTTCTTGGAAGGGTTAATGACTTGAAGACTCACCCCATTGCTGAGCTTTATCATAGCGGTGTGGATGTAACCATCAATTCAGATGATGTATTGATTTTTGATTCGGACGTATCCAAGGAATACCTCCGTTTATATCAGAGCGGATGTCTGACTGCGGAGGAACTGGACAATATCAGAATCATTGGGTTAGATGCAAATTAAGGCATTTATACAAATTAGCAAGCAATGTCTGTGTCCAGACAAAGCATGCGCTGGCTTGTTGGGTGCAATCCCCAATCCCCGGGAACATCTGTATGACAGATGAGCTACGCGACATATCGCTTTATTGTTTTGGGGTTTTAACTTTACATCAGGTTTTATTAAAACGGTAATAACACTTCCTGTACTCTGAACTTTGAAACTGAAACTGGAGTACAGGAAAAAATTTATTCTAAACAAGACATACAGTTGTCTTGTTTGCTTTGATAGGATAATCAGGAAAGGTAAGCATATGAAGATAGACAGGCTAATCGGAATATTATCGATACTGTTGCAGAAAGAGATGATAACGGCGCCTGAGCTTGCGGAGCATTTTGAAGTGTCACGAAGAACGATAGGCAGAGATATAGAAGCTCTTTGCAAGGCGGGAATACCGATTCGCACTATGCAAGGATCTGGAGGTGGTATCTCCATTATGAATGGATACCGAATGGACAGGACTCTTTTGACATCCCGGGATATGCAGATGATCCTTGCCGGACTTCGGAGCTTGGATAGTGTGAGTGGAAGCAGGTATTACGGTCAATTGATGGAAAAGATTCAGGCTGGATCGTCAGAACTTATCAGTGGCAGAGATTCTATTTTGATTGATTTGTCCTCCTGGTACAAGACTTCACTTGCACCCAAGATAGCTACTATGCAGGATGCGATAGAGAACAGGCATATTTTGGAATTTGACTATTATGCGCCCTCAGGAGAGAGCAAGCGCTCTATAGAACCATATTATGTTGTTTTCAAATGGACCAGCTGGTATGTGTATGGATGGTGCCTGAAACGTAAAGATTACAGGCTGTTTAAGCTGAATCGCATGGATAAGGTAAAAGAAACAGAACAGGAATTTTTATGCAGAAATGCGCCGGTGCCTGACCTTACTTCGGAGATGGCATTTCCAAGGAATATAATTCTCAAGGCTTTATTTGAACCTGACATGAAATGGAGGTTGGTTGAAGAATTTGGACCGGATTGCTATAAGGTTATAGAAGACGGAAGACTTCTTTTGATTCAGGATTACAGCGATATGAACGATCTTACCATGTGGATGCTTACCTTTGGAGATAAAGTTGAGGTTATTGAACCGATAGAAGTACGTGAGAAATTAAAAAGTATCGCAGAATCAATGTTCAAAAAATATGGAGGAAAGAAAAGTGGGGAAAATTGAAAGATACGATGTAAGCGAAGAATGGGCACATTCAGGAATCATTAAAGCAGGAGATTTTTGTTTTTTAGGATACTGCGTTGGAAATGTCGGAGGAACTATAGAAGAGCAGATAAATGGTGCTTTCGACAATATGGAGGAAAGGCTTGCTCTGGTCGGACTTACTCTGGAATCTGTGGTTCAGATGGATTGTTTGTTCAGAGACGTTTGGAATATTCCTGTCATGGAAAGAATCATAAAAGAAAGATTTGGCGGAAAGTATCCTGTGAGAAAGTCAATACAGACCGAATTTGCGCATGTGGGTGGCAAGGACGGTCTGCAATTTCAAGTCGATGCGGTTGCATACATTGGATAAGGGGCTGGGAATATGCTAACCATTACAAAACAACAGGCTAGGCAATTTATATTGGCAAAGCAGGGATTGATTGGTTCATATCGTTTTGTGGGTAAGGCAGGGACCTATGACTATGTGCGTCAGGCAGGATGCATTCAGTTTGATCCGGTTGATGTTTGCGGCAAGAATGCTGAATTGACACTACAGTCAAGAGTCAAAGGCTTTAAGAAATCAATGCTGCGAGAACTATTGTATGAAGACCGTAAACTTGTAGACTATGTTGATAAGGAATTATCCATATGGCCCATAGAGGACTGGCCATATTTTGCTTCCTACAGGGATCGCAGCAAGAAAATGGGCGATGGTTTTGAAGGACTGCAAGAAATAAAGGAAGAGGCTGTAGCATATATTAGGGAGAACGGGCCAGTCTGCAGCGATACATTACCAATCGAAGGTGAGATATACTGGCATTCTTCAATGCATTGGAGCGGCAACTGGCAAAAAAAGTCTCCTGCGGCAAGATCGGTTTTGGAACAGTTATATACGGAGGGTGAACTGATCATTCATCATAAAAATGGCAGCCGTAAGTATTACGACCTTGCAGAGAAATACATTCCTGTCGCGATACTGAAAGCAGATAATCCGTGTAGTGATGAGTTTAGTCTGATCATATGGCGGGTTCTTCGAAGAATCGGAGCGGTTGGCCTGCTGTGGGATAAGAGCAGCACAGCTTTTCTGGGTATTGATATGAAAGCTGATTTAAGGAAAAAAGTGCTCTCTGAACTGTCAGCTACTGATAAGATCAAATCTGTTATGGTAGAGGGGATAAAGACACATTTTTACTATCGTACAGAAGATGAATCTCTCATGAAGGACATTCTTAACGGAAGTGCGGATCTGAAACCAAGGATGTCATTTGTGGCGCCGCTTGATCCTCTACTATGGGATAAGGCCTTAATATTTGCTTTGTGGGATTTTAAGTATTCCTGGGAGATTTATACACCTGCGGCTAAGAGAAAGTATGGTTATTATACATTACCGATTGTATATGGGGATCGATTTGTCGGCCGTATTGAGGCGGTTCCGGATCGTAATAGATGCGCCCTTCATGTAAAAGGTTTATGGTGGGAGCAAGGAATCCGACAGACAAAAGCCTTAAATTCGGCATTGGAGAAAACTCTGGACGGTTTTGCGAAATTCAACGACTGTAAGATTGTGGAAAAAGAGTTTTGAACTCAGCCATATTGGTTAAGAAAATGGGAGACTGATGTCATGAAATACGAATGGATTGATGATTATTTACTGAAAATGCCTGGCGTAACCAAGGACTTGCAGAAGGATTGGAACTGGATCCGTTACCAGATCGGTGGGAAGATGTTTGCCGCAATATGCCTGGATGATTATGATAAGCCCTATTACATAACGCTGAAACTGGAACCGTTGGAGGGGGATTTCTGGCGCAAGCAGTACGAGGATATAATCCCCGGCTATTACATGAATAAGATACATTGGAATTCCGTGAAAGCAGATGGTGATGTGCCGGATGATATCTTAATGGATCTTCTTGGAAAGGCATACAAAATCGTGCTTGGAAGTTTCAGTAAGAAAAAGCAAAAGGAGATATTGGGAGATGAGTGATCTTAATGAAATGATTAGCTGCTGTGGTTCGGACTGCAGTGCGTGCTATTGCTACGGAGAAATGTGTATGGGTTGCAATGCTGTATGTGGAAAGGTGTTTCATGCACCGGAAGGAAAGGGGTGTCCCATATATTATTGTTGCCGGATCCGGAATGGTTTTAATTCCTGTGGAGAGTGTGATAATCTGCCCTGCGACCTGATACTGGGAACTAGGGATCCGAGTCTGTCGGAAGAAGAGTTTATGAAGAATGTGGACGAAAGAGTAAAACGACTAAGGGGGTAAGTGCAGTGGCGTTTGATTTTAAGAAAGAATACAAAGAGTTTTACATGCCCAAAGATAAACCGGCAATAATATCGGTTCCAAAGATGAATTATATTGCGATTCGTGGCAAAGGCAATCCAAACGATGAAAATGGTGAATATAAAGCTGCAATAGGACTGTTATATGGGATAGCTTTTACTATCAAGATGAGCAAGAAAGGCGACCATCAGATAGATGGATACTTCGATTATGTGGTTCCACCGTTGGAGGGCTTTTGGTGGATGGACGGTAAGGACGGTATTGATTATGCACACAAGGAAGATTTTCGCTGGATTTCTGTGATACGCCTTCCGGATTTTGTGAGCGAATATGATTTCAATTGGGCAGTAAATGTGGCGACAAAAAAGAAAAAACTAGATTTTTCTAAGGTTGAGTTCCTGACTATTGAAGAGGGCTTATGTGTCCAGTGTATGCATCTCGGTTCTTATGATGACGAGCCTGCTACAGTTGATGCTATGCACAAGTTCACGGAAGAACAGGGGTATGAGCTTGATATTACAGATAAGCGTCTACATCACGAGATTTATTTGAGCGATGCAAGAAAAGTAGTTCCGGAGAAAATGAAGACAGTAATTAGGCATCCTATTAGAAGAAAAGATACTTGACAAAGTCGAACACATATTCTATATTATTGGTGTGTTTCTTATACCCAAAAATCGGTAAACAGACAGTTTTATAAATGTATGACAAAGCTCAGACTCCTTGTAGTTTGGGCTTTTTTTGTTGCCATTTAATAATTGTGTAAGCAGGATCATGGGTAAAAGGCAAAAAGATGTCTACAAAGTATACCGATTTTTTGCTGTTATATTTCACAAAAATGTTTGTGCAGTATCAACAAATATTCGAGGAAAGAAGGAGATGATGCGAAATGATGGGGATTATACTTACCATATCTGGATGTGGATAACTTACTCTCGTGTGTCCAAATCATACCATAGTAGTCTTAAAAGGACACGCGGGAAGTATGAAAATCAGACTTCAGGAAATGTCCTTCAGAAACGTGAAGAAATGTCAAAAGGACAAAGTAATAAGACTGAGAGAAATAAAACTGACTTTATTAATACTAATCGTATCCTATCCGTAGTGTGTCAAAACTACACTACGGTGGATCGGATGGGATAAGGACAGGAGGTGATCATTTTGAGAGGATCATAGAAAAGAATACCGGTAACTGTTAACGCAGGCATCCTTAGGGATGTCTTTTTCATTTTATGAGGAGAAAGAAAAATGTTTAATCAAGAATATCTTCCGTGTAACAGACAGATCCATATCAAGCTTTCTGACAAAGAATTAAAACTGATTCGGGATAGGATGGAGCAAATGGGTTTCAAGAATATGAGTGCCTATATCAGAAAAATGGCAATCGATGGATATTACATCAATGTAGATTTTACTGCAATTCATGATCTTGCCAAGATGATGTGCATCGACAGCAGAAACATTAATCAGATTGCAAAAGCAGCCAATACCTATGGCTGGGTTGATGAAAAAATTATCGCTGATATGAAAGCTGAGCATGAGAAGGTTCTGGAAACGGTAAAAGAGTATTTTGATAAATTGCTTGAAATTATGTAGTTTTGGAAAATTGTTTTTAGCCTGCTTGCAGGCGTAGCTTGTCGATGAAAAATCGGCAATCGGGGGGATTGGGGCATACTCCCCAACAAGCAAAATCGCATCAGGTGTACACCGATGCACTGCTTGCCAATTTATAAACAACATAATTTTCAATATGGAAAAAGAAAGGAATAAAGAAAAATGAATATGACAGAATATGAAGAATTAATGAATGACACAAGATTGTTTTACAGGCTTCCGAAGAGATTGTTTGAGGATCCTGCATTCGAAGAAATGTCGATTGATGCAAAAATGCTATACATGATTTTGCTTGATCGCAGATGTCTCTCGGAGATCAATGGAAGTGATTGGAGAGATGATCACGGGTGCGTGTTTATCTATTTTACCATCGAAGAGATGATGAGACTTATGAACTGTGGGAACAAAAAGATCAATGAGCTTTTGAAGGAATTGGAGAAATATGATCTTGTTCAGAGGAAGCACAGAGGGCTGGGAAAGCCAAACAGGATTTATGTGTATAATCTCCTTTCGCCATACAATCCAAATTGGAAGCCCGGAGTAAAGAAAACTATGGAAGGAGATGAGAAATATGCTTAATACAGATCTTGGATGCAACAATGCAAACGGAATAACTCTGATACATGAGATTACAGAACGTCCCGCTAAAGTTCCGACGATGGTTCCGCTTGCTTATGGAATTCTTTGTGAGCTGAAGAAGACTATGAAAGAAGCGGTTCCGGTAAAAGAGGTGAAAGATAGCCCTGCTGTTTCTATTGCGGATAAATATTCTCTATCGATACAGGAAGCTGCTGAGTATTACGGGATTGGAGAAAAAAGACTTAGAAGTATTATATCAGAGCACTATAATGAGCCGTTCATTCTTGAAATAGGATCGCATCAGCGTATCAAAAGAAGACTCTTCGAAGAGTTTCTTGATCAGGCAACGGCGGTATGAATAAGCACATCAAATAATGAAAACACAACAAAAAATACGTGGCAGGCGAACAGCCCGATTGATATAATGTCAATATCGGGTAGTTCGCCTTTTTATTTTGACAAGGAGGACTACTAATATGAGCGAAAAAAGAAAGGATAACAGAGGAAGAGTTTTACACAACGGAGAGATCCAGCGTAAGGACGGAAGGTATCAGTTCAAGTATATAGATGCCAACGGAAAAGAAAAATTCGTTTACAGTTGGAGGCTTGATCATAATGATGCTACGCCACAGGGAAAAGTCAGAACTTTATCACTAAGGGAAATGGAACGTCAGATTCAGGCTGATCTGTTTGACAACATCGTTTCAAATGGTGGCAATATGACCGTGCTGGAACTTGTGGAGAAATACATTTCTACGAAGACCGGTGTGAGGCCCACAACAAAGGCGGGTTATAAGACGGTGACCAATTTCCTGAGTAAGGATCCCTTTGGCAGAAAACGCATTGATACGGTGCGCCTCTCGGATGCAAAATGCTGGCTTATCAAGCTTCAGGCAGATGGAAAGAGTTATAGCTCAATTCATTCTTTAAGAGGCGTCTTAAGACCGGCTTTTAAGATGGCTGTGGATGATGATCTGATCCGCAAGAGTCCGTTTGATTTCGAATTGGCATCCGTGATCGTAAATGACAGCCATACAAGGCTTTCGATAACTAGGGACGAAGAGAGAAAATTCCTTAAGTTTGTAAAAGATGATCCTCATTTTTGCAAATACTATGAAGGAATCTATATTCTTTTCCATACGGGGCTTCGCATCTCGGAGTTTTGCGGACTGACTCTTGGGGATATTGATTTTGAGAATCACAAGATCAATGTGGACCATCAGCTTCAGAAGCGTGCACATATCGGATACTACATCAAGAGCACAAAGACTACTTGCGGAACCAGAGTACTACCTATGACAGAAGATGTTGAGGATTGCTTTAGAAAGATCATCTCTGAACGCAGCGCGCCCAAGGTTGAGCCTATAGTTGACGGGTATACCGGATTCCTGTACTACGACAAGGATGGAAGCATTACATACTCGCTTCACTGGGACCATTACTTTAAGCATATAGTGGACAAGTATAATTCCATTTATAAGCTTCAGTTGCCCGAGATTACACCTCATGTATGCCGTCATACCTACTGTTCCAACATGGCGAAGTCCGGGATGAATCCGAAAACGCTTCAGTATCTCATGGGACATGCAGACATTGGAACTACGCTTAATGTCTATACTCACGTGAATTTTGAGGATGCAAAAGCAGAGATCGAGAAGCTGAATGTTGTGTGAAAATCTTAAGGTGTAAACGAAAAATAATTACACCTTACTTTACACCTTTTGCCGGTGTAAATATGCCAAAATATGCATATATTATGCCGGCAAATGAAAATGAAAAAGGTGTCTGAGCCCTGATAAAACAAGGAAAAACGATATGATAAAGATACTATTTGTCTGCCACGGCATAGTATGCGGAAAACATGGAAAAGCCCAGATTTTAAGGCGTTTTTAGATGTGGAAAAACTGGTTTTACCCCAACTTTCCCCCAACAGATTAATAGGAATACTTCATCCGAATTGAATATGGTTTTTTACATAAAGAGCAGTTGTTCTTAACAGAATGACTGCTCTTTTTCTATGCCCCAAACAGGGCTTAACCATTATTCAAACCACAGGAGGACACAGGATGAACTACGAAGAGTTTAAGGAAAATCTTGCAAATGATGTTAAAGAGCTGATGGAGTCCAGATCAGGCTCCAGAGTCACAGTTGAGACAAGAACAGTTGAGAAGATGAATGAGACCTATGATGCGCTCACGGTAAAACCGGATGACAGTATTATCGGCGTAAATCTCAATGTTACAAGCCTTTACAAGGAGTACGAGGACGGAAAGGACTTTGACAGCATTGTGAATGGTGCTGCCGAGGTGGCAGAAAATGCCCTAAGCAACAAGCCGGACTTTAACCTGGACGTCATTAAGGACTATGACCAGATGAAGGATAAGCTGGCTATCGAGGTGGTTTCTGCTGAGAGGAACAAGGACCTTTTGGAGACGGTGCCTCACAAGGATATTGAGGACATGGCTGTGGTTTACAGATTTGTTATAGGTGACACACAGGCAGGTACAGGAACAATTCTTGTGAATAATCAGATGCTTGAAAACTACGGCATAACAGCGCAGCAGCTCCATGAGGATGCTCTTAAAAATGCACCGGAGATCAGGCCACTTATTATAGAAGGGATGGCAGAGGTCCTTGCCAAGCAGATGGGAGTAGAAGACCTTGAGATGTTGGGGCTTAATATTCCTCCCGAGCAGGAGCAGATGTTTGTGGCTTCTGTTGAAGGAAATGTCCATGGAGCAGGCGTTCTTGCTTACCAGAATTTTATGGACCAGGCTGCAGACAGAGTCGGTGGCAGCTTCTTTATTTTACCCAGCAGCATTCATGAGGTGCTGATCATTCCTGATAACGGCAAATTTGATACTGCAAGTCTTGAGAACATGGTAAAAGAGGTAAATGCTACAACAGTGGATCCTTCAGACCAGCTCACAGACAGCGTATATCACTATGACGCAGATGCAAAGGTGTTTGAGCTTGCTGAGAAGTTTGAGGACAGGATGAAGGACAAGGTGGTTGGTATCAGGAAAGAAACATCTGAGCACGCAGCACCTAAGCCTCACAGGGATCGTGGAGGCGAAGCAATCTGATGGAAAAATACGCGGCTGATAAACCAGAAGAATGCAAAAATTGCTTCTTTGGAACAAGCAAGGGCATATGCACCAGATATTCTGAGTGCTTTTACGTCATAAGAAGAAACAAGCAGACGCGTAAGATGTGTGATAAGGACTGTCCTTACGGTGCGCACTGGCCATGTATTGGCTGGTGCACCCGTAAGATTCTTGAGGAAAAGAGGAATTAGCATAAATGGCTGAGTTTGATTATTTCTATGGTCAGGAAGCTGATCTGTTCAGCTTTATCAGAGTCCCTAAGCTGCTGTTTACAGATGCCAGATTTAAAGAGCTTACAAGTGATGCCAAGATTCTTTATGGGCTGTTACTGGACAGGATGAGCCTGTCTGCAGAGAATAAATGGTTTGATGAAAGAGGAAGAGTATATATTATTTACACGATTGAGCAGATCAGCGACAGCATAGGCTGCTCAAACGGAAAGGCCTGCAGGACGCTCAAACAGCTTGTTGATATAGGACTTGTAGATAAGAATTTTAAAGGACAGGGGAAGGCAGCTCTTTTGTATGTGAAAAAGATTCTTTCTGATATGTCACAGCGTGAAAACAAGGATGTCCAAAATGGGAATCCTGGAATGTCCAAAACAGAAATCCAAGGATTTTCAAAACGGGAATCTAATAATACTGAGATAAATAATACTGATTTTAGTAATACTGAGAATAAAAATATCTCATCTAATCTCATCAGGATATATCCTCCGGAACATAAACCGTTTTCTGATGATGCGATGAGAAGAGATGAGAAAAGAGATTCCTGCATGTCTGATATATCAAAGCTAAAAAGAAAAGTCTATGAAAGCATTGATGTAGATAGCTTGAAACGTAGATTCCCATACAATGGCGAGCTTATAGACCAGATTGCAAATCTGATCGTAGATGTTCTGTCGGATGATGCAAGGTATTTCGTTGTTGGAGGAGCAAAGAAATCTCCGGAGCTGGTAAAAGAACAGTTCAGAAGCCTTGATTACAGCCATGTGGCTTATGTTATCGATTCCCTTAAGAGTAACACTACTGACGTTAAGAATGTCAGACAGTACCTTATTGCAGCACTTTATAACGCGCCGCTGACTATTGATGCCCACTACGAAAATATGGTCAGTCATGACCATGCAAGGGGCTATTTCTGAGAAAAGAGAGGATGAAAATGAGCAGAGGAACAGTATATGCCCTGGTCAACCAAAAGGGAGGAACGGGCAAAACGCAGAGTACGGAGAATATAGGCATAGGCCTTGCGAAAGAAGGCAAAAGAGTCCTGCTGGTAGATCTTGACCCGCAGGGCTCCCTTACTATCAGCATGGGATACTCTAAGACAGATGATATCCCTGTCACAGTGACGGATATCATGAGTGGCGTGCTTCAGGAATACCCTATAGAACGGGGTGAAGGTATCATTCACCATCCGGAGGGAGTAGACCTTCTCCCGGCAAACATATCACTTGCCGGCCTTGAGGTTTCGCTTGTAAATGCCATGGGAAGGGAGAGAATCCTGAAAGAGTATATTGACTGTGTCAAAAATGACTATGATGCAGTGCTGATCGACTGTATGCCATCACTGGGGATGCTGACGGTCAACGCCCTTACAGCTGCTGACAGGCTTATCATTCCGGTTCAGAGCCAGTACCTGTCAGCAAAAGGTTTAGAGCAGCTTCTTCAGACTGTCAGCAGGGTAAAGAGGCAGATGAACCCGGGGCTTAAGATTGATGGAATCCTTCTGACCATGGTAGACAACAGGACCAATTATGCAAAAGAGATAGGCTCACTTGTAAGGGCAGTCTATGGAAAAAATATAAAGGTATATGACACAGAGATTCCTTTTTCCGTCAGAGCAGCGGAAATAAGTGCTGCAGGAAAGAGCATATATGAGCATGACCCAAAGGGAAAAGTAGCTGAGGCATATAAGAAGCTGACGAAGGAGGTGCTGAAGAATGCAGAAATCGCGCGGAAACATTCAGCTTTCGAGTTATGATGACATCTTTGGCGGGGCTTCATCTCAGGGTAAAGAGGCAGAAAGCTCCGGAGCCGAACAGGTTAAGGATATCCCTTTATCGGAGCTTCATCCATTTAAGAACCATCCCTTTAAGGTTCTGGATGATGGAGAGATGGATAAAACTGTTGAGAGCATCAAAGAATACGGGGTACTCACTCCGGCAATTGTACGACCGAGAGATGAAGGTGGATTTGAAATTGTGTCAGGTCACAGAAGATGTCATGCTTCAGAGATTGCTGGAAAAGAGACACTGCCCTGTATCGTAAGGGATCTGGATGATGATGCCGCTACTATTTTGATGGTGGATGCCAACTTGCAGAGGGAGACATTGCTTCCAAGTGAGAGGGCTTGGGCGTTGAAGATGAAATTGGATGCTGTAAAACGTCAAGGCAGGAAGCGAGTTGAGATTGGAGATAATGAGGAATTAGCTTCCCGACAACTCGTCGGGAAGTTGGAAGCTGCTGATATTGTTGCGGAAGGAACCGGAGAGAGTGGCAGGCAGGTGCAGCGTTATATCCGCCTCACAAACCTGCTCCCTGAAATCCTCGATATGGTCGATAACAAGCAGATCGGTTTCAATCCGGCAGTAGAACTGTCATACCTTGATGTAGATGAACAGAAACGCCTTTTGGAAGCCATGGACTTTTCGCAGTCCACGCCATCACTGGCGCAGGCGCAGCGCATCAAAAAAATGTCCCAGGAAGAAGGACTAACCCAGGAGGTCATGAACGTGATTATGTCAGAAGAAAAGAAGTCCGATGTGGACAAAGTAACTATCAAAAATGATGTCCTCAAGAAGTATTTTCCAAAGAACTACACACCAAAACAGATGGAGGACACAATAGTTAAGCTCCTTGACCAATGGCAGAAAAAGAGAATGCGGGAGCAACAGCTGTAGAAGCATTTGAAAGGGGGGATTTCTTATGCAGGAGGCTGTAGAAGAGAAAACCATAAACCTTGCTGTTAACGTGACCAAGCTGTCATGGCGGGCAATAGTCGGAGCAGTAAGAGCCTATATTGCTTACAAGCGCCATAAAGATATGGTGGGCCCTAAGCGCTACCGTGGGAAGCAGACTGTGAAACAGTTGATCAGCCAGGATCAGGGTGTGACAAGCATGCTCGTGGGAGATGAGAGTATAAAGCAGTTCGAAAGGATTGCGAAACGCTATGGTGTGGACTTTGCCATAACAAAGGACAAGTTCGCTGACCCTCCGAAATATACGGCATTTTTCAAGGCAAAAGATATTGATGCACTGGAAGCTGTAATGGATGAATTTGAGAAAACAAAGGCATTCCAGAAACAGAGGCCAAGCGTCCTGGATAAGCTTGAGCATTACAAGGAGGTATCCAAAGAGCAGATCACCAAAGCAAAAATACGGGTAAAGGAGATGGTGCGATGACAAAATCTCAGAAACGTATTATTATCCTGAATATCCCATATGCCTTTGCAGGACTGTTTGCTACTAACTTCGGAGAAGCATGGAGGTTGGCTTCGGGAGGGAGTGCAACTGAAAAGATAAACAGTCTTTTCAATGTACTTCCAGTAGCTCTTTCCAATCCTATTCCCAGCTTTCATCCCTTTGATATCATTGTTGGAGCAGCTGTCGGAGGCCTGTTCAGACTGGCAGTTTATCTCAAGGGGAAGAATGCCAAGAAGTACAGGCATGGTGCTGAGTATGGAACAGCCAGATGGGGAACAGCACAGGATATAGAGCCATTTATTGACCCAAAGTTTGAGAATAATGTTATACTGACTCAGACAGAGCGTCTGACAATGAACAGCAGGCCAAAGATCATCAAATGTGCCAGAAACAAAAATGTTCTGATCATAGGCGGTTCCGGATCCGGTAAAACAAGATTCTTTCTTTTACCGAACCTATTGCAGATGCACAGTTCATATGTGGTAACTGATCCCAAAGGAGACCTGGTGGTTAAAACCGGTATGTGCCTTAAGAAGCATGGATACAAGATTGTAGTCTTCAACACCATAAACTTTAAGAAGAGTGCCCATTACAATCCGTTCCGATATATTCATTCGGAAAAAGACATCTTAAAGCTGGTAAACACGCTGATCGCCAATACCAAAGGTGAAGGTAAGTCCGGAGATGAATTTTGGACCAAAGCGGAAACACTGCTCTATACCGCACTTATAGGCTATATTTATTATGTCGCACCTTACGAGGAGCAGAATTTCAATACACTTCTGGAACTTATCAATGCTTCTGATGTCAGGGAAGATGATGAGGACTATATGAGCCCGGTGGATATGCTCTTCAGAGATTTGGAAAAAGACGATCCGAATCACTTCGCAGTAAGGCAATATAAAAAATTTAAGGTTGCGGCCGGCAAGACCATGAAATCAGTGCTCATAAGCTGTGCTGCAAGGCTTTCACCATTTGATATCCAGGAGCTCAGGGACATAACCCGATATGATGAGCTTGACCTTGATATGCTGGGAGACAGAAAGACAGCCCTGTTCCTTATCATGAGCGATACTGATCCAACATTCAATTTCCTGATTGCCATGATCTATAGTCAGATGTTCAATCTGTTATGCGAGAAAGCTGATGATGTTTATGGTGGGAAGCTTCCGATTCATGTGCGCTGCCTTATTGATGAGACAGCAAACGTCGGACAGATACCGAATTTGGAGAAGCTGGTAGCAACAATCCGAAGCCGTGAGATTAGTGCATGCCTGTTTTTGCAGGCCAAGTCACAGCTGAAGGCTTTGTACAAAGATCACTGCGATACCATCATTGGCAACATGGATTCACAGTTATTCCTCGGTGGTACAGAGCAGACGACTTTGAAAGACTTGAGCCAGATGTTGGGTAAGGAAACTATCGACATGTACAACACTGGAGAGAGCCGGGGCAATAATCCATCGTATTCCATGAATTACCAAAAGACAGGTAAGGATCTCATGACCATGGATGAGCTTGCTGTCATGGATGGCGGTAAGTGCATCCTGCAACTCAGGGGCGTAAGACCATTCTTCTCTGACAAGTATGATGTCACACAGCATCCACACTATAAGGAAACAGCAGAGTATAACAAGAAGAACACTTATGACATTGCAAAGAACTTGAACCCTCCAATGTCCTTGAAGGAAGATGATCTTTACGATGTTGTAGAAGCATAGGCAGCTGCGGCTGCCTTTACATAGGCCAGCAAAGGCCGGAGACGTCCGGTACTTACTGGTCTGTTTTTATGCTCTAAAGCAGGTGCACATGAAGCGGGGCATAAAGAAACTACAAACCATTTTTTCATCAAAGAAAGGAGAGTAGTCCGAAGATTCAATTGTTCGGATGAAGATTGTTTATTGAAGTAGAGCGTATATGAAGAATGTAGTATGAAGCTGGATTTTTGGGCGAAACAAGAAATCGTATGGCATTCTTTAATTCAGCAGTAGGCGTATTACAGACACTCGTTGTAGCACTTGGCGCTGGTCTCGGCGTATGGGGCATCATCAACCTCCTTGAGGGATATGGCAACGACAACCCCGGCGCAAAGAGCCAGGGAATTAAGCAGCTGATGGCCGGTGGTGGTGTCTGCCTCATCGGTATCCAGCTCATTCCCCTTCTTTCAGGACTCTTCTGATTCCTGAAAGGGGAGCGCGGCCTGCCGCGCTATAGCAAGATGCAGGAGTAAAAACTGAATATTGTCCGGGGGCTGGCAAATGACCAGTCCCCACCTATAAAAAACAGAGAGGTGGCAATCTATGGATAGAGTTATAGAGGAGCTGGCCTCCTGGCTAAAGTCTGTACTTGTAGATGGTATTATGAGCGTAATGACAGGCATGTTTCAGGACGTAAACAACCATGTGGCGGATATAACTGCTCAGGTTGGAACACCTCCTGCATCTTTCCAACCCGGTGTTTTTTCCATGATACGAAATCTCTCTGAGACAGTAATCATGCCCATAGCCGGAATGGTGCTGACATTTATTGCCTGCTATGAGCTGATACAGCTGATCACTGCTCATAATAACCTGGCTAACTTTGAAACTTGGATCTTCTTCAAATGGCTGTTCAAGACTTATGTTGCTGTAATGCTGATCACGCATTGCTTTGATTTCACGCTGGCAGTATTTGATGTGGCGCAGCATGTGGTAAACAGCAGCGGTGGACTTATTGCAGCATCAACGGCCATAGACGACTCGGCTCTTGCTGCCATGAGGTCAACCCTTGAAGCAATGGATATGGCTGCACTATTCGGTCTGTTCTTCCAGGTCATGTTCGTGTCGCTGGCAACAAGGATCCTTGCGGCTTTCATATTTGTGGTGGTTTATGGCCGTATGCTGGAAGTATATCTGACCATAAGTCTCGCGCCGATTCCTTTTGCAACATTCGGAAACAGGGAGCAGAGTCAGATGGGACAGAACTATGTAAGAGGCCTGTTTGCTTTGGGCTTCCAGGGATTTCTTATCATGGTCTGCGTGGCTATATATGCAGCGCTGGTACAGTCGGTTGCATTTTCAAGCGACATAGTAGGCTCCATGTGGGGAGTTCTGGGCTACACAGTCCTTTTATGCTTCTCGCTTTTAAAGACCAGTTCCATTTCAAAGAGCATTTTCAACGCAAGGTAAGACAAAGGGGGCAAAAGAGATATGGCAAATTTTGTATCGGTCCCCAGGGACCTTTCACGGGTCAAGGAAAAACTTTTCCTGAACCTCACCAAAAGACAGATCATATGCTTTTCACTGGCGGCACTCGTAGGAGTTCCGTCTTTTTTCTTTGTAAAAAAGCTGACGGAGGATATAAGCGCATCGACACTTGTGATGATGGTGCTGATGCTCCCGTTCTTCTTTGTGGCTTTGTATGAAAAGGACGGCATGAACTGTGAGACCATCCTAAAGCACATGATACAGTGGCGGTTCAAAAGACCCAAGGAGCGTCCCTACAGGACCAGTAATTATTACGCTGCCCTCATGAGGCAGAGGAAACTAAACGAGGAGGTAGAGGACATTGTTATTTCATTTGTTCAGAAAGAAAAGAAAACGTGACCTTAAGGTTCCGGCCCGCCTCTCATCCGAGGAAAAGAAAAAGATAAAAAAGGTCATAGATGATGCCAAAAAGGCTGACAAGGTACCGCACTCCGCACAGGAGTCCGTGACATTTGAGAGGATGTTCCCAAGCGGTATCTGCAGGGAGGAAGGAGATTTTTATTCAAAGACGATCCAGTTCCAGGACATCAACTACAAGCTGGCGCAGGAAGAGGACAAAACCACTATCTTTGAGGAGTGGTGCAGCTTCCTTAACTTCTTTGACAGCTCTGTTGAGTTTTCCCTGACTTTTCTCAACGTCAGTACTGACGGCACAAAGTTTGAAAAGAGTATCAAGATCCCTTTTAAAAAGGATACCTTCAATGACGTAAGAGACCAGTATTCATCGGTGCTTAAGAGCCAATTTGAAAAGGGTAATAATGGTCTTACAAAGACCAAGTACCTTACTTTCGGCATCCATGCTGCTTCCATAAGGGAGGCTAAGCCAAGGCTGGCACGAATAGAGACCGATGTTCTCAATAACTTCAAACACATAGGAGTGTATGCCAACACTCTTAATGGAAAAGAGAGGCTGAAAGTAATGCATGCCATCTTCCACATGGGGGATGATGACAGGTTTATGTTCGACTGGAAATGGTGCACGGAAAGAGGGCTTGGCCCTAAGGACTTCATAGTTCCAAGCAGCATTGCCTTTCCTACGAAAAAGACCTTTGAGATGGGAGACATGTACTGTGCCATGAGTTTTCTTTCCATCACTGCTTCAGAGATAAATGATGAGATGCTCTGCGATTTTCTTTCCATGGATTCATCGCAGGTTCTCACGATCCACATGCAGTCGGTAGACCAGAACACGGCCATCAAAAAGGTAAAGCACACCATCACCGAGCTTGATAAAAGTAAGATCGAGGAGCAGAAAAAGGCAGTCCGTGCCGGGTATGATATGGACATCATTCCCTCAGATCTTGCGACATACGGCAAAGATGCCAAGTCGCTTCTGAGGGAGCTGCAGAGCCAGAATGAGCGAATGTTTATGATAACCTTCCTTATCATGAACACAGGAAAAACGCTCCGGGAGCTTGAAAACAATGTATTTCAGGCAAAGAGCATAGCCCAGAAGCACAGCTGCAGCCTTGTGAGGTTGGACTACCAGCAGGAAATGGGGCTTATGAGCAGCCTACCGCTTGCCCATAACCACATCGAGATACAGCGCGGTATGACAACTTCCAGCTCAGCCATCATGATTCCGTTCACAACTCAGGAGCTTTTTCAGGAGGGAGAGGAATCACTGTATTACGGACTTAATGCCCTTTCCAATAACCTGATCATGGCTGACAGAAAGAAGCTCAAGAACCCCAACGGCCTTATTCTTGGCACACCCGGCTCCGGAAAGTCTTTTGCTGCAAAGAGGGAAATGGCCAATGTCATGCTTTCCACAGACGATGACATCATAGTCTGTGATCCCGAGTCCGAGTACGCGCCTCTTGTAAAGAAGTTTGGCGGTCAGGTCATAAAGATAAGTCCCAATTCCAAGCAGTATATCAATCCCATGGACATCAACCAGAATTATTCTGACGATGATAACCCTGTAACTCTTAAGGCGGAATTCATACTGTCTTTATGTGAGCTGGTTATCGGTGGAAAAGAGGGACTGATGCCCATTGAAAGAACTGTCATAGACCGATGCGTTCACAAGATCTATAACAGGTACTTTGATGATCCAAAGCCTGAGAACATGCCTCTTTTGGAAGATCTGTATAATGAGCTCCTTAAGCAGGATGAGAAAGAAGCCCACAACCTGGCTACTGCGCTGGAGATATATGTAAAGGGATCACTTAATGTCTTTAACCACAGGACAAATGTGGATATCAATAACAGGATCATCTGCTATGACATCAAGGATCTTGGAAAACAGCTTAAAAAGCTGGGGATGCTCATTGTGGAGGATCAAGTCTGGGGCAGGGTCTCGGCCAACAGGGAGTCCGGAAGGAGCACCCGTTACTATATGGACGAGTTCCATCTGCTCCTTCGTGAAAAGCAGACAGCAAGCTACAGCGTAGAGATCTACAAGCGTTTCCGTAAATGGGGAGGCATCCCGACAGCCATAACTCAGAACGTCAAGGACCTGCTTGCCTCTGCTGAGGTTGAGAATATCCTTGAGAACTGCGAGTTCATCTATATGCTCAATCAGGCTTCAGGCGACAGGTCAGTCCTGGCACAGAAGCTCAATATAAGCCCACACCAGTTATCCCATGTCACACAGGCAGGGGAAGGCGAAGGGCTTTTATTTTTTGGGAATGTGATCCTGCCGTTTGTAGACCACTTCCCGAAAGATATCGAGCTGTACAGGATTCTTACCACAAAGCCTTCCGACCTTGCGAAGTACAGGGAAGAAGCTGATGGACAGAGCAAAGGGTAAACAAAAATGAATTTCATTATGAGGGGGAAATGGATTTGAATGATAGAGCGCATTTCAGGGATAAGTTTAGGACGAAGTCCACCATTGAAGCGGAGTACGGGAAAAAGCTAAAGCGTAGAGGCTGTGGTGTTGAGGCCTCTGACGCTGCAGCTGATCCAGAACGAAAGAAGATTCTCAAGGGCAGGCTGGAATCAAAGGAAATGCTTGGGGTAAAAGCCCAGATGAAAGCTGAGTCAGCAAAAGTTAAAGCTATGCAGGTTGCTGAGGGTGTCGCAAGAGCTGGTACAGCTGTTATAGGCACTGCCTCAGCTGTGGTTGCTGCAGGAAGCAGTGACTGCAGAGATGACAAAAATGTGTCCGGTGATGTGGTTCATGAGGGGGCTAATGCAGTTCATGAAGCCACTGACAAGATCAACGAAGGTCTATATCAGAGAAAGCTTAGGCGTGAGCATAAGGAAGAAAAGAGGCATTCCAATGAGCAGAACCCAAGGGACGGCTCCAATGCCAAGTCCAGGGCTGCTCAGAAAAAGAAGACCAGAAAGTCCTATTACCAGAAGGAAAAAGAGCGTGAGACTGCACGTAAGGGTGCAACCATGCTTGAAGATGCAGTTAATAAGCTCTCTGAAAAGATGAGCGACGTTCTTGCTGCCATCGTCAACTTCGTAAAGGACAATCCAAAGCTCCTGTTAGCAATCCTTATTGTTGTTCTCATCATCATCCTGTTGTCAGCTATGGTTTCAAGCTGCGCCCTGATGATTCCGTCCATTTCAGATGGAACGCTGGCTTCCACGTATACCGCCTATGATGAGGATATCCTTGGCATAGAAACGGATTACCGGAAGCTGGAAAAAGACCTGAAGAAAAAGATAGATGATACTGAGACACTTTATCCAGATTATGACGAGTATGAGTACGAGCTTGACGAGATAGGCCATAACCCTTATGAACTCATCACATATCTCACAGTTAAATATGATGACTTCAAGCGTAAAGACATGAAGGACATCATAAAGGCGTTGTTTGAGAAGCAGTACAAGCTCACATATAAGTCCTGGACCGAAACAAGGACCAGAACTGTAGAAAAGACTGGCTTGCGCTGGGTGGATGATGATTCCTATGAGGATGGCGGCTACTACGAGGACTACACCTACGAAGAGGAAGAGGAGTATACCGTAAAGATCCTGAAGGTGAAGCTTGATAACAGAAGCCTTGGCAGAGTCATAGAGGAAATGGGACTAACTGACAAACAGCAGTCTCACTATGACTTGCTCCTATATACCAAGGGCAATAAGGAATATCTTTTCGCTGATATCTATACCGACCTTGAGAATCCGGAGGACTATCATGTTCCCGGGGATGCCCTTACCGACCACCAATTTGCCCTGATGATAGCAGAGGCGGAGAAATACCTCGGCCGTGAGTATGTCTGGGGAGGCAGCAATCCCACAACTGGATTTGACTGTTCTGGATATGTCTGCTGGGTATTGAACCACTGCGGTTATAACGTTGGAAGAACCACGGCACAGGGGCTCCGGAAAAGAAGTGCCTATGTTTCTCCGGCAGATGCAAGGCCGGGAGACCTTATCTTTTTCCAGAGAACCTATGATACCCCAGGTGCTAGTCACGTAGGCATCTATGTTGGAAACGGAATGATGATCCACTGCGGGAATCCCATTTCCTACACATCAATCAACACCAAGTACTGGCAACAGCACTTTTTATGTTTTGGAAGACCATGAGGAGGGGAGATTATGTTTGAAAGGTTAGATCGATACAAGGCTGAACTTGCAAAGGCCAGGGAGCGAAGAGCCGAGGTTGATGCAAGGGTCAAAGCCCTGGAAAAGAAATGCCAGGAGGAAGAGATGGCAGCTGTCCATGAAATGATGAAGGCTGCAGATATCACTCCTGAGGGACTCCAGAAGCTGATTGCTTATACAAAGAGCAATCTTCCCGGAGGCAAGTCTGTTGGCGATATCGTCAGCGGGAATAACGAAGAGGAGGATACGGAAGATGAGGAAGTTTAAGACTACTGCGCTTTTAGCTGGATGTATCAGCTTAGCACTTACACTGGCACCTGTAACTGCTTTTGCCAGAGTTGACCCTGAGATGGTAGAGGAGGAAGAAATCATTCCTCCCGCCCCGCCTAAGGAGGAACCTGAAAAGATGGGGCCGCTCACTCCGGAAGGTAACCTTACCATAGTCGATGACTACGGGAATCCGGAAAAGAGCGGAAAGCAGTTCATCACTGTTACCACCAAGACAGGAAATATCTTTTATATTATCATCGACCGTGATGATGAAGGAGAGAACACAGTCCACTTCCTTAACCTTGTTGATGAGAGAGACCTGCTTTCACTTATGGATGAGGAAGAAATAGCAGAGCTTAAGGGCGAAACTGAGGAGCCTGAACCTGAGCCTGTAGTGGAAGAACCGGATGAAGAGGAGGCTCCACCGGAGGAACCAAAGAAGGGCAACTCCAATCTGATAGTATTTGTCATCCTGGCAATTCTTGGATGCGCTGGTGGGTTCTATGTCTACAGCAACAGGGACGACTTCATCAAGAAGGAAAAGAAAGATCCTGATGAGGATTATGCCGAGGATGAAGAGACCGGAGCTCTGGATAAGATAGAGACTGTCAACGAAAAGCCTGAAGACTAAGAAAACGAAGGCGGCTGCATATTGGTTCAATGTGTGGCTGCCGGACTAAAGAAAGGGGGAACAGTTCATGGTAGAAGTATTAACAGCTGATATGACAGCAGAAGAGAAGGTCAGTATGATAACTGACCGCCTGTCGAATTACAGTGTCAGAATGGGAGAAGTCGTGGATGCAAAGAAGAAAACTTCACGCAAAAAGAAGCAGATGATCAGGAAAGGCAAGACCGATGGCAGACCTTCAGTTTTGCAGAAACTTGAGAACTACAAAAAAGCGAAAGGGGTGATCTCATGAGCGGGCTTGATATAGCAAACGACAGAATCCACAAGGAAGAAGAGCTTACAGAAGCCGAAGAGGCTATCTTGGAGGAGCACACAATCCGTTCCAAGAAGAACTATCTGAAGGCGGCTGAGGATGCCATCGAAGCCAATGACAATAACTTCGATGGCCTTATAAATGCTGTCCCCGAAGATGATCCCGATGACCCTGGAGATGATGACTCAACAGAGCTTTCCGGCAAAAGAGCCAGGGAGTATGAGGCTTTCAGGCAGAGAGCCATCGAGGAAGAACAGATTGCAGAGGAGAGAAAAGAACATGCAAGAGCACACGCACATGGTCACTTTGAGATTGACAGATAAGGAGTACACCAGGCTCCTTGCCAAGATGAATGAGGCTGGGATCACGAGTCGCAGTATCTATATCAGGAAGATGATCCTTGATGGCTACTGCGTAAAACTTAAAACCGATGATTTCAGTGAAATCGTTTATTTCTTGCGCATGTGTTCCAACAATCTCAATCAGTATGCCAAGAAGGCAAATGCTTTCGGAGAGGTCTATGCAGAAGATATCAAAGATCTGCAAAAGCGTCTGGATGAGATCTGGGATCACACAAAAAGCATGATGATTGCTTTTTCAAAGATAAGGTAATCGACAAACTTGGCAGCTGCATCTACTGACTTTATCATGGTTATAACAACATTTGTTTAGGCATCAAGGAGGTAGTCGCCATGAGTATTGTAAGATTTCTGTTTAAGGTTTTATTGTTTCCGCTGTTCCTGGTTGTATTCACACTGAGCCTTTTTGTGAAGGTCGTTGTGAACGTGTCTGGAGTTGTGGCAGGTGTGGCATTCCTGCTGGGTATAGTGATCATTATCTACAACATTTCTACCCACTGTGTCTTTGGAGTGTGCATGACATTCGTTGCAGCTATGATGATTGCTGGTGCAATGCTGGCACTTGGCTATGGCGAGTATCTTTTGGACAGGGTTATAGAACTGTACCAGGATATCTAAAGATTGCAATTTCATAGATTAAGGGCAAAGGAGCAGTCTGTATTTTACGATACGGGCTGCTTTTTATTATGCCCGGATTTGCGAAAGGAGGAATTTGATGGCAGCGACAATGCTTATTCCGCTTCATCATGTTAGGTCTAAATCTGTTGCTGACTGCCTTAAGCGCAGCATCGATTACATCAGGGATTCAAGAAAAACTGAGGACGAAAAGTATGTAAGCACCTATGGTTGTGATCCCAATTCTATTGAGGAACAGTTCCTTCTTTCGAGAAAAATCTATGAGGACAATGTCCGTAAACCACACAAAAAAGACATTATCGCCTATCAGATCAGGCAGGCATTTAAGCCTGGTGAGATAACTCCGGAACATGCAAACGAGCTTGGATATGAACTTGCTATGAAGTTCACCAAGGGAAAGCATGCCTTCATAGTAACCACTCATACGGACAAACACCACATCCATAATCATGTGGTTTTCAATGCGGTAGCCATTGATGGAAAGAGCAGATTCCGGAATATGTATTTTTCCAGTTATGCTCTCTCCAGGGTTTCCGACATGCTCTGTCTTGAGAATAATCTATCTGTGATCCAGTCCAGATATGAGGAGAAGATCCGTAAGCATGGTAAGGAAAATGACAGGGGAAATAATCATGGCCTTGACTATAACAGCCTAAGCTTCCTTGTTGATATCGAGAAGAAAATGCGGGAGGGAAAAGGCAAAGGTTATGAGAACTGGGCGAGGAAGTTTAACCTTAAGCAGCGCGCCAAGGTGCTGTTGTTTTTGGAGGAACATGGCATTTCATCTTACGAAGAACTGGTTAAGAAGACCGACTCCATGGATGCAGAAATTGAAGAACTGAATAGCAAAGTTAAGGCCAGAAATCAGAAGATGGCAGATAACAAGGAACTTCAGAATGCCATCATCGCATACTCCAAAACGGCAGATAGTTACACTGCCTACATGAAGAGCGGCTACAGCAAAAAGTACCTTGCTGAACATGAAAAAGAGATCCAGGAGCATAAGAAGGCCAAAGCGATTTTTGAAAAACTGCCTGATGGGAAAATCCCAAAGCTCAAAGATCTCCGCAGGGAATATGGCGAACTCATTGAAGCTAATAGACCTGATTTTCAGCAGTATGTTCAGCTGAAAAATGAGCGGAGAGACTATCTTATCGCAAGGAAGAATCTTGAACTTCTGCTTGCCAGAGAGGAAGCAGAAAAGGAAGAAAAGGCGAAGGCGAAGCCAAGCCGTAGCTCGAGGTCGGAGGCCTCGTTATAAAAGCGAAACATGCATATGTATTACATATGCATTGCTTGCATGCGACCTTTGCCGTAGGCAGAGGTCGTCCCAGGGTAGCCACCCGAGCAAAAACAAAACAACAATTTTTCAAACGAGGGGGGAAAACTATTATGAGAATCGATGTAAGGACAAAAGCACTTGAGGAGACAATAAACGGAGTCAGGGGAGTAGCCACAGTAACATTTGGGAGCAGCTTTGCTGTCAGAAATATTTCCATTGTGGAGAGCAAGGCAGGGAATCTCTTCATGTCCATGCCCAGCTACAAGATGAAGGCTGTGGATGAGAATGGAAAACCCCAGTTCAAGGATATCGCATATCCTGTGACAAGGGATTTCAGAGAACAGCTCCAGGAGAAGATCCTCCAGAGCTATGAAAGTGGGGAAGGAGTCTCTTTTGAAGCGTAACAACTGATTATAGAATTTTAAGAAAAGAATGTGCTTTTTCAATTGACATGAAGGCCGCTCAACTGTATTATGATTGTAGAAGGAAACTTCTCGAGAAGCATACTCGTAAAAATGCTTTCATTACCTATGAAACAGAAGCCGTGATGGTATGCGGGGACTGCGGAGGTTCTGCAAAAGGTGGCAACTTACCATAAACCATCTAGTGAAAACGAAGAGAAAGTTGCATTAACAAAAGCCTTGCTTATGCAAGGCTTTTGTTAGTGATGGGAGGAAAATGGACATAATATACGAATGCGCAGCTAATTATAGAGAGCTGCTTAATATAAAATATCATTTTGTAATATCACTTCGAAGAAATACAAAAGATATTACAATTGACTTTGAGGAAAATGACTTCAGGCATATGTCTGGCCTTCAACATATAGACGATATTCACATAGAAAGAGATCCCGCTAAGGTAATAGAAGCAATAATTCAGGGAAAGATAACAGATGAAATACTGGAGTCCAGTGATGAGTACAAAAAAATCCATCCTGAGGGCAGAAGTATAAAGAGCAGGGTTGATCAGCTACGGTATTTACAAGAGTACCTTGATATAAGCGATTTTATAAGAATCTACGAGATGCAACAGTTTGGGAGTCTTATTCGGGCTGATTATTTTATTGAAGCAAAGTCATCCAAACGAAAGTCGACTGTCTATGTATTCATTAGGAAGCGAGAACAAAATGACAACTATGTTGTAGTATCATTTTTTGTTAAAACTAACGCTTATAAAGGCACAGCCGCTTATTGGATGCTGAAAGAAAAAATAACTGATGGTACAACGACTGAATTATATCGCCATCCAAATTATAAGCCTGAAGATAAAGACGAAAAGAACAGCGAAGCACAAAATACAACATGTTCAGAAACCTTAGAGAACCCGAATGATCAAAATGATAACAATAAAAATGCTACGGATAATTGAGGCATTGTTTGATGATAGAAAGTTTTGATGGGCGAAGTATGTGTGTAAGGCTTATTGAATTTAATAAACAAGAGAGCTAGAGATCTGCTATTTTCTGTTTTGGAAATCAAACGATGAGGAAAAATATTCTTCATCGTTTTTTTTGTAACCTTTTCTTTGGGTCAATTGTAATATTAGTATAAGGCCTTAAAAGAAGGAGCATTAAATGAAACTACCTGTACAGGAACTGATGAATATGTACAAGAACAATGTGTATGCGGTGGCATTCAATATTTGTAAAAATGCCAGTGACGCAGAAGACGTTGTTCAGGATACTTTTCTTCAATATTACATGACACATAAAAACTTTGATAATGAACAGCATATACGCGCATGGCTACTCAGAGTGGCAATTAATAAAGCCAAAAATATTCAGTCCTCTTTCTGGCATAGGAATGGAATGCCTTTGGATAATTATATTGAGACATTATCATTTGAAACACCGGAAACTAAGGAATTATTTGAAGAGGTTATGAAGCTGCCCGAAAAATATAGAGTTGTAGTTCATCTCTTTTACTACGAAGACTACAGCATCAAAGAGATAGCCAAGATACTCAGAACCACAGAAAGCAATATAAAGGTCAGATTATCACGCGGACGTGCAAAACTAAAAGACGCACTTAAGGAGGGCTGGGAAGATGAGCAATAGAGAACAGTACAAGAAAGCATTTTCGGTTTTACAGACCTCCAGTGACTTTACTTTGGATGATGAAAAAATGGCAATATTAAAGAAAAAAGCAATGTTAAGAACTTTCGCTGCTGCAGTTGCGGCCTGCTTCGTAATTGTTGGTGGTTCCGGAACGGCTTATGCTGCAAATGTTGGTGGAATCCAAAGAACAATTCAGTTATGGATGCATGGCGACCAGACTGATGTAACCATTGACTTTGATGGATTAGGTAATTATACCATGGAATATACCGACACAGATGGAAGTGTAAGAGAAGCTGGCGGAGGAGGTGTTGCCATCGAGGCTGATGGCACAGAGAGAGCCCTGACAGAGGATGAATTGATACTGCATCTTTCCAGAGAAGTAGATGTAAGTTATAACGATGATGGCAAGATAATGCTATATTTTCAGGAGCAGGCTGTTGATATAACTGATAAATTTGAAAATGATACCTGTTATGTTTTCCTTAATGGAACCGAAATAAGCCTTTATGTAACAGTACTTAAAGAGAAAGACGGAGCTTTTCACATCGCTTCAAGCCCTAATAGATACCTGCAATTCAAAGAAACTGAGCCTGGCATATATACATCATATTGATTGAATTGTTACTGAAATCGTAATCTGAGGGTAGGAGTTATTTTAGAAGGTATATTAGTCTTTGGTAAAGAGACTGACCATTCATTACAAAAAAGTGTCCATTCATGACATGAATATTTCTGTAATGATTGCTGTGATGTTATGATGAATATAGGATTATGTCGAAAATGCTTACATGGATGTCCGTGCTAAGCATTTTTGCGTTTGCAGGGGAAACAGTATAAGAGGCAAGGGCTCATGGGAAAGTATTGTTTTGCAGTATGTGATGACGAAAAGGCTGTAAGGGATTTACTACATGTATGGCTGTCTGACAGTTCATATAAAGCAGATATAAGAGAATATGTTTCCGGGGAAGAACTGATAAAAGATATAGATGCCGGAATAAAGATTGATGTCCTTTTCCTTGATATTGCCATGGACGGGAATGACGGCATAGAGACGGCAAGAGAGCTTGGCTGCCGCATAGAGCATAATGGGAAAAGCATGCGTGCCTCAAGGCCGCTGATCATATATGTGACCGGTATTCCTGACAGAATGGGTGATGCCTTTGGAGTCAAGGCTTATGGATATCTTTTGAAACCGGTAGATCGGTTTTCTTTTGATGGCGAACTTCACAGGGCAATTGAAGAGCTGAAAAAGTTAGATGCTCAGCTTGTGTGTGAGACAACATACGAGAAGTCAGAGGATAATTTTATAGCGCTTCAATCCGGTAAAGGTTTGATAAACTTAAATCTTAAGGATGTTCTGTACATTGAAAGCTCAGGAAGAAAAGCCGTAGTGCATTTGCCAGATCAGAACTATGAAATCTACAAGCCTATGTCCGAATTTGAATGCGAACTCGGCAAAAACTATTTCAGGATTCATAGAGGTTATATTGTCAACATGAAGCATGTAAAAGGGTATTCAAAATCCGAAGCCAAGATTGATAATGGTGAATCACTGATCATCTCAAAATATAAATATGCAGATTTCATCAAGGCGTACTTGGATTTTATATCATGACTCGTATGTTTAACGCAGGTGCAGACAATTAATAATTTGAACATGGGGGCTTTATGACGGAGCAGATGTTTCGAATTGTAGAAGAATGCTATGGGATTATGATTATTCTTGTCCGAGGCATTCTTCTTGGATTTCTTATCAATGCTTTTATAAGTGATGATGTCATGGACAGGGCAAAAAAGATAGTGATTTCGGTAGTTATTACTGCCGAAGGGGCAACTCTTTTTGTGGTGCCTTTTTCAACCAGAGGTGCCTGGACCATTATAAGTCTGTTGACGATACTGGCTGTATTCTATTTCTATGATAAAAGGATTTTGCCGCATATCGTGTTCGTCTATTTCCTATGGCAGAACATGTTTTTTGTATGGTACATCATGAATATTGTCCTGTCTGATTACATATCCATATGGTTCACACAGAACATAGACTATTCACAGGGTGATGCGCTTGCTGTATTTTATGGCAGGATGATGGTTCAGATGGCACTGGAGATAGTGTTCCTGGCAGCGGCTTTCATCGCTATCTATTTCTGCATTGAAAAGATATGCGTGCACAAGCGGGACATGTCCTGGACTGAGGCACTTTATCTTTCAATATATTCCGGGGTGTCCTATGTTATTGCCTACCTCATTGCAGAGGTCATGGTGGTTCCGCTGGAAAAGGAAGTATTTATTCTCTTGGATGAAAAGAAGAACCTTAAGCTTGTACTACCAATCCTGGCTATTCTCATATTCATTGGAGAGATGTCCGCTATCGCAACATGGCAGCGGTACAGAAGACTAAAGGAAGAGGAATTGTTGCTACAGGAACAGGTCCGTGAGCAGGAGTTTCTTCGGAAAAAGATTGAATACACAGAAAAGCACCATGATCAGATCAGAACACTGCGCCATGATATGGCTGGAAAGCTGATGATACTGAAAAGCTTTATTGAAAACAACCGGTATCAGGATGCCTCGCAGTTCCTTAGTGAAATGGATATAGAACTTAATGCCGGCGGTGTTAAGTATTCTACCGGGAATCCTGTTACTGATGTTGTCATAAATGAGGCGGCATCTCAGGCGGAAAAACTTGGATGCTCCTTTGATTGCGATTTTTCTTTTCCTGTGGAAAAGAATATCAGCGCCATGGATATGGCTATTGTGCTCAATAATCTTCTGGATAATGCATTGGAAGCAGTGGTGGTCATTCCGGAAGAAGACCGCTTCATAAAGATATCAGGCACTTCAAAAGATAACTTTTATCTGGTAAAAACAGAAAACTCATATGATGGAAAGGTTATCAGAGGGGCTGATAACAGCATTGTAAGCAAAAAGAAAGATGCTTCGAAGTCTGACAAGCATGGAATTGGATTAAAGAGTGTTATGCAGATTTCTGACAAGTACCTTGGAGTCATGGACGTGAAGACGGAAAATAAGGTCTTTGAAGTGAAAGTAATGCTCCAAAACACAGGAAACTGACTATTCATTACATAAACATGTCCGTTCATTACATACCTATTTAAACGCCTCCTTTTGTAGACGATACTTGAAATAGATAAAGTGATCGTCCTTAAGAGGAGGTGTTTTTTTATGAACTTTGGACAAAACTATTTTGATGTCCTGACAAGCAGGATAGGCGGAGCCTCCAACATTTGGAACAGACAGGGAACGTCGCATGTGAATAACAGGAGCAGGACTACAGGAACCCGTGGAACATCCAGATCTTCTGGTATCGGTGGCAATAACAGCTATTTTGGCCTTAGTGCCAACACCATAAAGGCTATGAACAATGCTTATAATGCCACTAACAACAGGTCTTACATGGCAGATGCGAATGTCGCTGATGGCGCTGTGAAGGTTGAAAATGCCGGACGTAAACTTTCCTACGGTGAGATGTATGAGGAGAAGAACACTGATCAGCTCCTTAAGACCGTAAAGAATTTTGTAGAAGGTTACAACGAAGTCAGCACAAATGCTAGAAATACTACGAGTACAACTGTCAGAAACAGAGCAGGCTGGATGAGGGAAGATGCTCTTAACAATGTATCAGATCTCAGAAAGATTGGTATCGGCTATGACAGTAAGACCGGTGAACTCTCTGTGGATGAGGATGTTTTCAAGGGAGCAACCAAAGATGATATAAAGAAAGCGTTTGCAGGAGCAGGATCCTTTGGACAGAGAATGCGTAACAATGCTTCCCTGACATCCCAGGCAGCGGTTACAGCAAGCAGATTTTCGGTAACTACCGGTATATATGGTTCAAATGGACGATATGGAACAAACAATCTGCTTGGCGGATATGGTGGATACGGATCTTTCCTTTCATCCATGTTCTCCAGATGGTTCTAAGGTAGCACTTTCAGTAACTATATCTGTTTACACAAATACGAGGACAATGACATATGAAGATAGCTAATAGTGATGTGTGCTCTAATGCAAACTACAGCTATCAAAAGGATTTGAAGACAGGCGGCGCAGGGACAGGCGGATTTTTTGCTGGGATTGTAGAAAAGCACGTAGAAAAAGAAAAGACTGATTATAAAGCCTCCGGCAAGGTACAAACCGAAGACGGAAGGGACATTAAGGTTGACGTTGATGTAAGCATGGCCCGTCAGAAAGAACATGAAACCTTTATACCAATGTCATCTCCACTGGACAACCTGTTTGACCCTCTTATCATCAATTATAATGCGCAGACTTCCGGGCTCAGCGATAAGAAATTTAAGTTTGATCTGGATGCCGATGGCAAGGAGGATGAAATCTCCATGACAAAGGCAGGAAGCGGATTCCTTGCCCTTGATAAAAACGATGATGGAAAGATTAATGACGGCACAGAGCTCTTTGGTGTAAAGAGCGGTGACGGCTTCAAGGACCTTGCCGAATACGATACTGATGGTAACGGCTGGATTGATGAAAACGATGAGGTTTTTGACAAGCTCAAAGTCTGGAGCAAGACAGACGATGGAGAAGATGAGATGAAGAGCCTGAAAGAAGCGGGAGTAGGTGCAATTTTCCTGGGATCCGAAGATACGGAGTTTACCCTTGATGGCGAGGACGGCGTTCTGGATGGAAAGGTGCGAAAAACAGGTATATTTCTAAAAGAAGATGGCACTGCTGGAACAATCCAGCACGTTGATCTTGCCATCAAAGGCCGCGAATCAGAACTTATGAGTGCAGCAGAGAAACTGGATGAAGTTTTGGAAAAAATGCGTAGCGAGAACTCCCAGAGGAGCAGGCGCAATAACAACAATGACAATGCAAGGCGCCGGGCTCAGAGAGCAGCGAGACAGAAGAAGCAGCTTGAGGACTATCAGAAGAGGCAGGATCTCAATAAAGAATTGACTGAAAAAGCCATAGAGCATAGGAAAATGCTATATGGAATATAAGAGCCATGAACCTTCAGGGACATTCCGGATTGGAGTGTCCCTATTTTTGTCCTTCCACCGTCGTTTTACGCCATTTTACCGTCGTTTAATGCAGCCATATTTTATTTCAATGCGAATATCCGATATCATAATTATATGAATAGAAAGAAGGTGTTCCTATGAACATTTTAATTTGTGATGATGATAAAAAGGATTTAACGAAGCTTCGGGATATGATTGAAAAATATGATAAAGAAAAACGTATCGGTATGTCTATTAGTGAGTGCGGCTCAGGAGAAGAACTGCTAAAAGCTATATCTAAAAATGCTGACATAGATGCAATTTTCCTTGACATAAACATGGATGACATGGATGGTCTTACTGTTGCCAAAAATATCCGCGAAGAGAATGAAGATGTTCCTATCGTTCTTGTTACGGCCTATATGAATTATGCTCTTGATGGTTATAAAGTAAGGGCGAGCCGTTTCCTCATAAAGGATGATCTGGACAAAACTTTTTCAGAATGCATGGACGATCTATGCCATGAGAAAAAACGAAAATCTAACAAAATACTATTCTCTTGTGTGGGCGGTGAAGTATGCCTGCAAGCATCAGATATTCTGTTGATTGAAACCGCAGGGCATAAAAATACTATTAGATTGAAAAATGAGTCATATCAGATATACAAGAAGCTTGATGACATGGAGGAACAGCTTAAAAGTCATGGCTTTCTAAGGGTGCATAACAGCTTCCTTGTAAATATGGATCATATCCGTAATATCAACAACTATGTCCTCACTATGGATGATGGGAGGCAGTTGCCAATCCCTAGAGCCAGATATAAAGAGGTGCGAAGGATATTTGCACTGTTTGCAGGTGAAAAAATATGATGGCATGGATAGTTTTCTTTGCAGAGGGAATAATTGAGACGGCATTAAGTATATATTTTTATGATTCATTTCTTGAATGCAAATGGAATTTGAGGGGAAAGATTATATGCAGTATGGGACTTTATGCTGCTTGTATAGCAGAAGCATTGTTTGTTGAAGCTTTATCAAGTGAGTTTTACCCTCTGAAAATACTGATGCTGGTATTGGTGAATATCATTTATATTATAGTGTGCTATAAAGCATCTGCTTTTATTGGGATTTTCTTTGCGGGTTCAAAAGTTCTAATGCTGATTTTGTTTGAATCCACCATTGTTGGAATAAGTCAGGTCGCTTTTGGGGATAAAGAATTAGCGCGTTTCTTATTATTGATACCGTTTGCCTTGCTTTTCTGCACTACTTTTATTCTTAGAAAGCAGCTTACATATTTAAAACATTTACTGAAGCATTCATCTAACAAGATTTATAATTTCATTTGGATCCCGTTTTCAAGTGTTATTGCAGGCTTTTACTTTGCGACACTATTTGTGAGTGGTGCTATGGGGGCCTTCGAAATATTTGTATCAATATTACTGATTGTAGTTAATATTGCAGCTCTTTTCATCTTACAGGAATTATTGAAAAAGGATGAAGAAATACGCTTGTCTGCTGTACAGATAGAGCGCAAGCAGAACCAGCTTCAGGCTTTCAGGGATATGCAGTCACTATATGAGCGCCAAGGGAAAAAGCTTCATGATTATAAAAAGCAGCTTGCAACCATACAGGAACTATTAGCCAGTGGTGACGTGGAATCCGCTACAGATTATGTGGAGAAGTTAACCAAAAGTATATCTGTGGAGATATCTGAGGTAAATGTAGGACATCCAGTTATAAATGCTGTTTTGAATCAGCAGTATCGTATAGCCAAGGAAAAGGGAATTGGAATGACATTTGCTGTCAGTGATCTTCATGATATAAGGATTTCTGATGAGGATATTGTTATTCTTTTGGGAAATCTCATTGAGAATGCGATACATGAGTGTGAAAAAGTGATGCTTTCTGGGGAGAGTGCATCTATACAGGTAAAATTTGTTGAAAAGGACGATAATCTAATCCTTATGATAAAGAATCCTGTGGTGCAGAAAGTCACGATTTTAGATAACAAGGTGCAGACCGATTCTGATGAGAGCAATGGTATAGGACTCTCTAATGTGGAAGGAGTTACGGCAAAATACGATGGAAGTTTTGCCATTGCATGTACTGAAGAAGAATTTAGTGCAGTCGTAATGATATAGATATTGATTACTAATCTATGTCTATTTATGTCATTTTAACGTCTATTCATGCAACAGAGGTTATTGTTTCTTATTCTGATGACGAAAAGAGATATAGAAAACTATTCTTATCGGAAAAATTGAATATTTTCATGAAATGGATGTCGGCGTCATTTACAAGGAGGTAAACGATTATGGCTGGAATCAATGGTATTTCTGCTTATCAGCAGACAGAGAATACATGGAACTCAGCAAAAACTCAAAGTGATAAATCTCAGATTACGTCTAAAACAGCCCCGGCAGCTGCTGCAAAAGATAGCAAAGCAGCTCCGATCGAAACAAAAAACTGGTCTCCAATAGACAATAAGAGCTCTCTTGTTCCCAGATCAGCAGAATATGGCAGCACGATTGGTGATGTGCAGCTTTCTGCCAAGGCAAAAGACTATCTTGGAAAGTTGAAATCAAAGTTCCATAACATGGAGTTTATCACTGTCAGCAATGATATGAAGGCGCAGGTTCAGCAGAATGCTGCGTCCTATGGCAATGCCAATAAGATGGTTGTGCTCATAGATGAAGAAAAGCTTGAGCGTATGGCCACAGATGAATCCTTCAGGAAGAAGTATGAGGGCATTATTGCCATGTCTCAGGCAAAAATGACACAGGCAAAGATGGGCTTATCAAGTAGCGGTGCTAATGTAAAGAATTTCGGCATATCTGTTGATTCCAATGGGAAAGAGAGCTTTTTTGCCACTGTAGGTAAGTCTTCAGATCTGCAAAAGAAACGAACAGAGAAGAAAGCTGCGGAGAAGAAAACACAGAAGCTTCAGGAAAAAAAGAAAGCCGATAAAAAAGCCCGAGAGGAACGCCTGCAGAAGGTAAAAGACAAAAAGACGGATAATGCTGATACTGACAAGAAGGGCGATAAAACAATAGAGGATAATTATGATGAGGACTACGTAATTCTCGAAGCGGAGTCTATGGATTAGCTTCTGTCTAAGGCTCAGAGATATTCATATAATAGCGCGGCTGACAGAGTTATGACCTATTCAGAACGGATGGTTGGAACTAAGGTTGATTACAAGGGATAAGGAGTTGATCACATGAGTATTTCAGGTGTGGATTATACAGGCTACCTGCACACATACGAAGCATATAGGATTCCTAAGGGGACTACTGTGAAAAACTCTGAAGGTGAAGACGTTATACTTTCCAAAGAAGAAGACCAGCTTGTTTTAACAGAGGAATCCAGTCGCCAGCTTGTGAAAGACCGCAAAGACTATGGTGACATGCTGAAGACACAGGCAGAAATGGCTGCTGAAAAAACACAATCTGCTGCTACGGAAAAATACATAAAAGATCAGGCTAAAGCGTTGGCTGTTTACAGAGCCTTGGCTAATGGTGACAACGTTCCGGCATCAGATGAGAGCAGATTGATGGATTATGATAAGAAGCTGTATCAGGCAGCCAAAATGGCACAGGCCATGGCTCAGATGCAAAAGAAAAAAGCGGAGTCAAAAGAATCCCAATGGGATCAGCGAGAAGAAGAAGCTCATAACAAGAAAATGGAAAAACTCTGTGAAGAATCAAATGAGGCTGCGCTGGCCATCGGCACCGAATATCACAAGTTTTATGAGGCACAGCTCCAAAATGTCGTGGAAATAGACTCCAGTGGGGTGGATCTATCATCACTCAAGACTTGTAATTTAGGGGGAATAACTGGTGAATATATAGATCTTTCGCTGTAGATTGCAAATCTGTGTCTATTAATGCCGGTTTCACGTCTATTCATGCAAACCATGTAGAATTAGGTTCATATACAAAGTAAAATAAAAATAACAGAATTGCCGGATATCAGCGGAAGGAAAAGCTTCATGGATATTCGGCATTTGTTATAAATGCTAAAAACTAGCTGGAGGTGTTCCTTATGAAAAAGAAAACAATAGTTATTTGCGGAATAACACTTGCAATCATTACTGTTGTTATTGGGGGAATACTTGTATCTTCTTCAAAGACAACAGCCTCAACATCATCAAGTGATTTATTCGAAGAGGATATTTATTATGTTAAGGATACTCTTTCAGGAGAACAAGAGAAAACAGCTTCACAGGATTATTTACCAGCAGAAGATATTACAGCAACAGAAGCTCCAGATGAGGTTGCCCACACATTTGAGCCTGCTATGAAAACGCACGATGATAATAATATTGAAAATGACTATAGCCGAGTAATTGATAGGATACTCAACCAATACAATTCTGAACCGGTTGCTTGGAATAATACTATTGATTGGAAAGAGGATGCAGATGTTCTCGTAAAAATGGCTGAAGAGAACAAAGGTAGATATAAGGCATATGGAGTTATAAGCAAAGAAGCGGGGGCATATGGGATAGTACTGATTGATAATGTTGATTTTACAGAGTTTCATACGAACTATGTTTATGAAAAATGGTTTTATACAGGCAGTTCTTCAGGAGAGCCAGAATTGAAATGGGATAAAAGCAGGTTATATTTTACATATCCGGTTCCTTCAGGAGAAAGCTATATAATGAAGACCGTGGAAATTGATTGTGGGAACGATTCCGGGCATATGGAATTTTGTATAGATGGGTAATAAGGAACGTTTTGATGGATGGACCAGTTTCATTTTTCTTCAAAAACAAAGAAGTGCAGTGGCATTGTAAGCATGTTCA
The DNA here is from genome assembly GCF_900104155.1 of Butyrivibrio sp. INlla16. GTDB lineage: Bacteria > Bacillota > Clostridia > Lachnospirales > Lachnospiraceae > Butyrivibrio. Next base: position 202,690 of record NZ_FMYB01000001.1, on the reverse strand, counting down.
AAATCTTACCATGCTGTTTTATGAGAACCTGCCGCATGAATATCAAAATGTGGTGAATCCAGTTGGACTGGAGTATGCTGCCTTTTTGCATGACATAGGGAAACTGGAAATTTCCGAGTCTATATTGAATAAGCCTGGCAAGCTTGATGATGAGGAATGGAAAATAATGCGTACTCATCCGGAGCTTGGTGTAAAAATAATAGAATCGCTTGGTTTATTTGATGGGATTACAGACTGGGTTTTATATCATCATGAGAGAATTGATGGAAAAGGTTATTATAAGCTAAAGGGGCCCGATATTCCTCTTGCTTCAAGGATAATTGCTATCACTGACACTTATTCAGCAATAACGATGAAACGACCTTATGAAGATGCAAAAACTCATGAGGAAGCTTTCAGAATTATCAGAGAAGTTGCTGGCACACAGCTTGATAAAGAATTAGTGGATATATTTACATCCATTTCCAAGACAGTACTGGAGAAATGTCAGCCATGTACATGAGATGAGGTCTATTCATGTCATTTTAACGTCTATTCATGCCACAAATATTAAGATGACTTATGCCTTTACCGATATTTATATCAGCAAAGGATTTGCCGGATATCAATGGATTGAACAATCTGATGATATTCGGCTTTTTATGTGATATGAAGGAGTGATGGCTATGAATATAGGTGCTGTAAGTAACGCCTATTCCTATCAGGGAATAGGTAGCGAAGGAACTAAGAATAAAAACAATAATGTAGCCGGTGATTTTAAAAATACTCTTGATAACGGATATACGGTTACAGAATCTTCCGGTCTTACTCTTCACTATAAAAAGGTGGCAGAAGATGGTTCAAGATGTCTGAGCTCGTGGGTCGATGCGCGTTCTGGAATAAACACTGCCGTATATAAGCCTGCAGATTTTGACGAAAACGATCCGGAGTACAGGGTTGAAATATGGGATAAGAACGGGAATAAGACTGAGCAGATGGTGAAAATTTCTGAAGTTGATCCTACCAATGCAACTTCCGCAGAAATGCATGCTTATTCGTCATATCTGTCAGACTCAGGAAAGTGCAAAAGTGCAGTTGACAGTTTCCTCATGTCCAAGAACAGAATCTATGATAAGACCCCAGACTATGATGGCCTTGAAAAAGCTAACTTCATGGATTTGGCACGCGATATGATGCAGATGCAGTACACAGTTGGAAATATGCAGGGTTACCTTAAGTTCAAGGCATTCTATGATGCGCTGTTAGATAGCAGAAATGCTTTTGGGATGAGCATGAAATCATATGCATTCGTATGAAATTGTAGTAGCTGATGCAAAAAAGATGTGCTGAAAGGTTCATGATATGAGTATTGGGTTGATAAAAGGTGATTTTGCGCTATCTTCAATGGCATATTTTAATGACGTAACATCGGTTGATGGTCATGAAACAGATCAGGATAAATCTTCTTTTAAAGATAAATTGTTGGAAAAGCAGGAGTGCCTGAATGATACTGATAAAAAATTGGAAATTGTTAATTCCAATGATGATGTAGTAAATAAGGAAATGCCGGAGCAAGGAGTGCCTGATCATCGTTGGCACGATGGGAATTTTGGGTATACAGCATATGTGTATAAAAATGAAGGAACTGAATCGGAGTATACAGTGAAGCTGAGGTATGACAATGGAAGAATAGAGGAAAGAACCGTTAATGCAGATATGATTGATGCGGCATCATGTAATATTACAGATCTTTCTGTAAAGCTGTATCATCTTGAGGACCAAGGAAAAATAGAAAACGCAGGAGTGCAGATCATTCAGGCACAAATTTATATGAGATACAACTTGCCGGAAGCTGATGATCATACTGTAATCGACTTTAGAAGCAGGTATGAACGGCTGCTGATGCTGGAGATAAAAAACAATGGATCTCCGAAGTATATAAAAGACCTTATGGATATTCTCAAATGGATTTAGCAAAAACTGCTAATCATGCCATTATAACGTCTATTCATGACAGCCATATTAAGCAGAACACATTAAAACCGATATTAATAGTGATGGAACAGCCAGATATCAAAGGATTGATCAGCCTGGGGATATTCGGCATTTTTATACCGGAAATAAAGGAGGTGCATAATCCATGCAGGTTAATTCGCAGTATTTAAGCTATGTTAGCACTTTCTCGGGAGTCCGAACCGGCATCAAATCATCTCCGGCAGATGAATGTGATAATTCCGGAACAAGCTCTTTTGCAAACAAGCTATCTGAAAAGAGCAGGATCTATGAGCCGGAAACTGAAAACAACAGAAAAACCGAGGAGACCGCTATAAATCCAGAAGAGACTGCTACATCAGGCGAGCCTACATATCACTGGTATGACGGGCAATATGGCTACCATGCCTATGTCTACAGAAATGATGGTTCAGGTTCCGAGTATACCGTGAAGCTGCAGTATAACGATGGGAGATGTGAGGAACGCCTAGTAGATGTAGACAGCGTGGATGGCTCCAATTGCAATTTTATTGATCTTTCAGTAAGAATGCACCACCTGAAGGATGAGGGGAAGCTTGATCAGAAGGATGTGATGATGAACCTTGTATCAGCACATTACAAGATGGAGTACAGTATGCCTGATGCAGATATGAATACTAACATAAACTTCAGAAGTTGGTATGAGCAACAGCTAAAGCTCAATATGAACAATACCATGTCACCCAGAGGAGTCCAGGGACTTCTCGACATATTAAAGTGGCTGTAGTTGTTAAAGAATTATGTGAAAGAAGGTGGCGCCAAAGACAAAATGATGTATCTGAAGGTTATTTGCCCACTCGGTCCTTTCCGGAGAGTGGCGCGGCTCTGAATGACGGACGAGCCGCAGAAAGGAACACTTATGTCAAATACAATTACAAACGGAAACTATTATTACTCGCAGAGTGCATTTGTGCAGAGTGCCCACTATTATTCAAACCAGACCATCGGAAATAGTGATTTCCAGAGTGCTGTTCTTGAAAAAGACGAGGATTCACCAGAGGTTGTAGATACCCTGGAAAAAGAGGAAGAACCCAAAAAGAAGGGCTACACAAGGGTGATCACAGCGAATGTGTGGAACTCGGGTTATACCGCAACACAGCTTTCCGATGGTAAAACAGCATATTCATATCAGGGTGTAATGCAGAAGTTTGAAATTCGGATTGATGTGGATGGTGACAGCAGAAAGTATACTGCAACCGGAACTGATGAGAATGGCAAGGAGTTCTCAAAGGAAATCGATCCATATAACGTTGATCCGACCGACTCTGATTTTACTGAATTTGCGGCACTTTGCTCATATATCCGCGATACAGAAGGTATTGCTGATGAAGCCATGCAGGCAGTGGATGATGTGGCTCCTGTTGATATATTTGAGAAAAAGAATTACCTGTCTGAGCTTAACGGTTCCATAAACAACTTCCAGATGATGGGCGTAAGCACTCTTGGAGCTGAGCAGCTTCTTTCCCACATAAACAGGCTGATGGAAGTCATGATGACATCAGGTGTTGGCACAGGCATTTCTCCTGAGCCAGTAGAGAATGCAACAACATTTGCAGGAGCCAAAGTCTGGGGAGATACCGGAAGCTTTGGTACTTTTTCAGGATTCCGGTTCCAGGCAATAAGTTATTTTGGCAGCCGGGAAATAGGCGGCGCTGAAACAGCTGATGCCACAAAACCTGTAGAAGTGAGCGATAAGGAAGACGAACAGAAAGAGATAGTTACTCCCTTAAGTGGAATGGGCACACTTCCTGTCGGAAATATGACTTATGTGATGACTGCATCAGAAGTATTCAAGCCCGGCTCAGATGATGCTATTGTCCGGGTGCATGTCGGTGACCAGGACATTGACGTAAATATAAATGAAGTTGATCCTAAGCATGCATCGGCAGTAGAGATGTTCGCTTACTGCCAATATGCAGATGCCCATGACACAGGAACGGGATATGCTTTTGGCAGTTACAGCGTGCTTAAAAACGTTACAGATCCTTTGAGAAAGACAGAGTATGCTTCACTGGATGAGGCTATCTCCAAAAAGAGTAACTGGAGCGATACAATTTCTGGTTCCAAAGCTTCCTTTACAAAAGAACAGACAAAAGAAAAATTTGACTCATCCGTACTTCTGAAAATGCTGGAAGAAACCGCTAATCTCTTTGCAACCAAGGGTGGAGACAAGGATTTGGGAGATCTTACAGATGAAGAGTGGGAAAAGCTCCTTGGCGATACTGATAAAGCTGTCAATGAAGCAAAAGAAACAGCACCGGCAGATAATACATATGCAAAAGAGGAGTATAGATATGAAGTATCAGTTTATGCTTCATCAGTTTCCGGTGCTGCAGATACTTCCGACCAGAGAAAGTCCGAGCTTGGTCTGATTTCCATGGATGCTAACGGAGTACGCTATTCCAATAGTGAAACTAATGGGATTGATTGGGAGATTGAATTCCAAAACGATGAAGATTATGAGCGCGCCCAACTTATCATGGAGTGGGTAGCTCAGAACAATATCAGTTCAGAGTTTATAGCTGATAAAGATAAGTGGTCAGGCTACATGTCGGGTAAAATCAGCGAAGCATCCTTCAAGGATTGGATACAGAACGGTTCTGTAGATGAATCAGAAGAGATGAAAGAAGAAACCGAGGCTGAACGCATGAAGCGTCTTATTCAGGAAAACTGGGAAAACGGTAAGATACAAAAAGCCATGGACGGATATGAGTTCATGAAGATGCAGGGTGAACTTATCGAGCGGAATATTGAGAAGCTCAGGAAGAATCAGAAAACCACCCGAGAAAGACTTCTTGAGCAGGATCCCAATGCAGCCAGCAAATGGTATATGTATGATGGCGGAAGTAAACGCTATTCCTTTGATGAGTTTTGCAAGTTTATGGACGCTAAAGATGCAGAGCTGCGCGCCAATGCCCCGGAGTTCAAGAACCCGTATCTTGAAATGGCAAACGACATCCTGAATCGGAGGAAGAAGGAAGCATAACACGCAATTTTCATGTACCTCAAGAATAGGAGGCGGTATTAGTGAGAGTGCAAAGGCAGTCAAATATGAATATAGCCCAGCTTCTCTTGACTGGCGGAAGAGGAGCAGGAGAATATAAATCCAATAAAATTGGGAATAGAGGACGCCGTGATGAATATGTGCACGGAATAATATCGCCTACTATTACTTATTCAAAGAATAATAGTAGAACAATCGGCATATCAAAATCTGTGATGGATGCAATAAACTTTGGTTATACAAACATTCATAAGGACCATGGCGAAACAGTAAACTCCATCAAGGTAAACGGAAAAGAATACTCAAAGAAAAGTCTTCCGACAGTTGATGAAGCCTGGTGCTCTACGATACAGGCCAAAGATAATGTTGTCCACTTTGATAATGAAAAATATTACAAATATACAGATAAAGATGGCTGCCTGCATACCTTTTCATGTGACCATGACAGGCTTACGCAACCCTATTCGGATCTGATATCCGGACGGCAAAACAGTAAAAGCTATGAAATAACGAAGTTTTGGAACATGCTCTCGCAGGATGGAACATATTTAGGTTTATACTATAGTGCTACTGAACAGAAACAGTTTCTAAATGATGCCGGAATCAAAGAGGGATTCTTTTCTGTGGAAAGTGGTTCAAGGAAGCAGGATTACTTTTATTCCAATGGAAATGCGGGCGTAGCTGTAAGAAAGTTTGAGTATGATGCGGTATATGACATGTATACCAACAGGGGCAGCGCCTTGTTTAATAAATATGAAGTGGGATCTGTCTTTAAAATTGGTGGCAAGGAATATACTTTAAATGAGGATCGGAAGCTTGATATACCATATGGAGAAGATATTTTTGATATCCAGTTTCCACAGATGAAATCAGATGTTTAAAGCAATAATTGAAAAACATTATAGTCCATACAAGCAAGGAGCAAACCATGATACAACATACAGGTCTGACAGATACATATGAACTTAGCTATTATCAGAGGAATAGCCGTGAAACGATCTCCCTTCGAAAAGGTGACAATGATAATCTGATAAAGATAAATGCTGATGGTACAGAATCTGCGTTAGACAGATATGAAGGTCCGGCAATATCTACAGCTCCAATTCCGTGCGAGAACTACAATGATCTAAAAAACAAAGCGGCAGACGCACCGCTCCTTAGTTGGAATAAACTTTTTCATGAGTCTTATGACGTTATGGAAGGATTCTATGCTGGGGAAAAGACGATAGAAGATGTCACTGCTTATATAAAGAAAACATGCAGCTTCAGCACTGCAACGAAGACTGGCATTACAAAGGCATTGTCAACTGTATATGAACATATGTCAAGGGCCAATGCACAAAATGCAGCCGAGAAAAACGCCCGGGAAGCAGAGAAATTATTTACAGAAACTGGTCTAAGGTCGGATGTAGGCGATTACTATGGTAATCTTAAGGGGACGATGTATTATAATGCCGACTATTACTACGCTTACAAAGAGATGCAAACTGTATTCAAGGATACTCTTAATGAACTGGCAGACAGTTATGGTGCATCGAGACCTGATTATGATGCAGTGGATAATAGTAAAACCTTCATTGACGGTGGCATTACCTATAATGGAGTCTGGAATCAGAAAACCATAAACACATACCGCGGTCTGGATGATTCCGGTGTAATAGATAACAGCTTTGTCCCTTCGGGATCCTTCCTTTTCTGTGAAGCAAGGGTTGAACTGAGAGAAAAGAATGACCTTGACACAGTAAAAGCAGCAATTACCAAGTATGTGAATGAAAATATACGCAAAAATACAGGAAATAATCGGTCAAGTCTCGTCATGGAACTCCAGAAAAACAGCCTCTATAATAATGATCTGCGTGAAGGTAAAGGAAGAATACACCAATACCTGGAAGCCAACAATATTCCAATAAAGAATACTGCGGACAGGAATTGGATAATGGATTATTTTGGAATGGTAATGCTATAAAGGCAAGCTTTGTCCATTCATGTCAAAATAACGTCTATTCATGCAGTTGCTGTTGCCTTATGAAGGCTGTTAGCTGACAATAATTATGAGGGAAAACGCACATGTGGGTTCTGTTTTAGCCCATGACATAAGAATAGGATTCATTAAACTGTGCAGGGATTCATGGAAGATGATGTTTGTCATATGGAGTCCCTGCTATTTTATTATTCGGAGGTTCGCTATGAATATTGGCGGTATCGGAAGCGTTGCAAATGCATATCAGTATGCGAATCTGACAAGGTCAAATAAGGTATCCTCACCAGATTTCACAAGCTCCATGCAGGAGGCTACTGCGGAGAATAAAGTTGATGCCTATAAGAACTACTTACAGGACAAATACGGAGTCCCAATTACTGTGACGAGCGTTGGAAAAGATCAGAATAGCATGGATAGATTTGCCGGCGGAACAGCAGGCTCCGGCAATGTTGCCATAGCACCTAATATTTTGAAGCAGATGGCTAATGATCCTGAAAAAGCAGCTTACTATGAAAAGAAAATATCGGATTATTTTAACTATGGGGTACCTCAGACAGATGCATTTATGGCAATGATTGGGCATAGGAAAACATCTGAAGGCTTGGTAATACATGAAGATGGAACCGTAACTCATTATCTGAGTGGTGAAGAATCACCGGAAAAGGTTGCTAAATTCGAAGCGGAACAAAAAGCCAAGAAAGAGAAAAAAGCGAAACAAGCACGTGAGGCACAGGAAAGAGCAAAGGAAGTTGCTGAAGAGAGGCATCGTGTACAAGAGGAAATGTATCATAACCGGTCGATAGAATCAGTTCTTTATGATCAAGTATATAACAGTAGGATGATGGCATATTCGGATTCACAAGAAGGACTGCTATCAGCATATACATTGAGAATGGGACCAATTGTAACGTCGCTGTAGCATTACATAGAGAAAAAACAAGTTGTTAGGGGGCATGGGATTTACGGCAAAACTGCTGCTGGCATACATTTTACTGCTAGCATTGACTGTACCTGCATTTATCAAGAAAAAGAAATTGTTAGCTATGTTGTTCTTGGGCATAATGCTCATGAGGATCATTGCTTTATTCTATTTGCTGATGATATCACCTATGTAAAATAGGATATGAGTGTCGTTTTCTCAGAAGGCTGATAAGTATGGTTGTTGAGCAGATTAAAGCTTACAATACAATAAGCAATATAGAGGCTCCTGATAGTGGTGGGTTGAAGAAGACAGAATTTGGAGCTTTTGCCACTATGCTGGCTGAGCAGCTTGGTAGTTATTGTCCTTTGCAATGCAAAGAAACAGGAAATGTCAAGGTTTCCTTTAAGGTGGGAGAATGCAAAGAATGCAAAGTGACAAGGACCAATTGGGAAAAAGATGATTTTCCTTTTTGGGAATACTTTGATAAAAATACCACTGCTGATAAACTAAATGGGTGGCATGGCTCAGCTTCTGGTCTATCTCAAGCAGAAATACAAGACAGATTAAAGAAAATAGGCTTGGGGGAAATGGTGGTGATAATTCCGGAGAGCCTTAAAGAAAAGATGCAAAAGGATCCATCGTATGATGATGCGATATATAAGAAAATAGCCAAGTGGAAAGAAAACTATGACCTTGCTGATAATGTCATTGCAGCTCAAAATGGCTTTGATGCAGATATTTACCAGATGACCAAAAGCTATTGTATAACATTGGATGAAAACGGGAACGTCGATAAAAATGTTGTTATCAGTGGTGGTGTTGACTGCTGCGGGAACAGTAATTCTAATGAGCAAACAAGCAACAGTGATCCTATAAAATACAAATTAAATTCTTTCAAAAAAATACCAGAAGAAAACATAGAAAAGAACTCAAATAATGGCATGAACCGGCAAAATGAAATTGAATATATGTATCTGGATGCTATGGGTATACTTGCATCTGGCTTGTATCGCAAGCTATAGGGGAATAATGATATGAAAAGAGGGCTTTTGGTTGTTTTGGCAGTGGCAGTTATGAGTATTACTGCATGCTCACACAAGGATATTAGTTATGCGAATTACACATCCAGGGATGAGGATGGCTTAAGGGTCGTTATTACAGGGGACAAAGTTTTTATTCCCCTAGCAGCAGTTGACAATACTGACAGAGGAATACAGATCGGAATAGTTGATGGGGATGTCAAAGATCAGATCTATGAGTATAAAGACCACAATCAGGATGAGTGGATAATTGAATATTATGATTCCGGTGAAATGGATAGTTCAATGCTTTGCAGAGAGCGTAGCGTGGATGATTGGGACGTAGATGTATCTGGGGCTAAATTGGATCAAAGCATGGGTTCCGATCGTTCGCTGTATACTTCCGGGCAGGAGGGTATTGAAAATAATTCCTCAAAAGTGGCTGTATCAGCATTTTATACGCCGGATGAGCTTTTTGAACTTAGTGATGATGACGCAGCAGGTATTCAAGAAGAAATTATCAAGGCCTCCTGGAATGAAGAAGGTACAACGGATGGCCTTAGCGACTGCATTATCCTGATAGAAGATACAAAAATATATTATAATTCTACGGATGGAGTCCTAAATGATGTATCAAACGACAGATATTGTATTGTGGACGACCACACAAAAGAGCTTTTTAATGGTATTTTGAGAACATATATAGAACTGGGAGGATTTGACTGATTTTTGTCTCGTTTCAGAGTTCAGATTTGATGAAAACATAGATTAAATATATCTTGGTGACTATTTATGTCAAAATAACGTCTATTCATGCAGACTGTATTGATTATTGAAAAATGATGTGGTAGAACATATCTGTTGCGTTCTTTTCCGCATCTAATATGAGTAATGTTTATGGGCGAAGAAAAGAAGACACGCTGGGTCAGATGCCCAGAATGTGACAAAAAAACAAGAATAAAAGTTCAAGAAGACACTGTTCTGATAAAGTTTCCGCTGCATTGTCAAAAGTGCAAACGGACAACCCTGATCAATGTCATACATTTTAGGATAGAAAAAAGCTTGGAGCCGGGCACATGAAATATGCATGTGGAGAGTCTGCTTTTCCTTAATTGGAGAAGCAGACTCTTTTTTATTCCTTTATTGCTTTCATCTTCTTTGACTGAACCATTTCTACTATGGAGATAAAGCTTGGTTCCACAAGCTTTGCTTCAGCATTGGACAAATGGTTTAAAAGATAATGAATCAGTCTGTGTAAGTCGGGCTTTTTAGTGATTTTCCCAGGGCAAAATATATCATTAGGGTCTATATTCAAAGCTTCTATAATAGGTCCCATCGTGAAAAGCTCTGGATTTGAAAGAAGATCAGGATTTTCAAGCCTTTTGATCGTGGATACATCAATCCCTGATTTTTCAGATAGTTCTTCTTGTGTCATGTTCTGCTCAGTTCTGTACATTTTCATCACTTTAGCAAAGCGTAGAGCAAGAGCTTTGTTTGATGCGCTATTACGCTTGTTTTTAACATTTTTCATATGCGAATACCTCATGATTATTCTAAAAACAATCATGGAATCATTAAATTGCATAGAAAGGACGCAGTAATTGATTAAGGTGGCATATATACAACCAATGGTGTATGTATGCTCCTAAATAAGCGGATTGACGGCGCTTATATAAGACTAAAAAATTTTTTGAGGAGGAACCAACGGTGGGAACAATAATTATCGCAAGAAAGCAAAAAACTAAGGTGTATTGCCCATTTTGTGGCAGGTATTTTGTCACGCTCGGACATGGGGAAGCTGAGAGTGAATGCAACAGATGTCATAACTATCTGATTGCAATCAATGACGAAAAAGGATTCAGACTTTTTCGAAACCGCAGGTGTACTGTATAGGCACAGATGACCAAAAGGCATACTTAAGTGAATACGGACTGAGCTACCTGTATCAGGCGTTGGATCAGGCATAGAACCGAAAAGTTCGCAGCAGGTAGCAAGAGTTTGCTTAAGCGGCTAGGAACGGCACAGAATCGTTGAAAGGCGGAGCAAAACAGAGAGAAATATCCATTATGGGTATTCTGTTTTGCTACGCTTTTATATTTTGCCCATTTTTAAGGTGCAGATTTGGAATGCAATCAGAGATTTCTCTCTGTTTTCTCTGATTTGGTTTCAGATATGCACCTTTTTGTTTGGGAAGCATTTATAGGCAGATATCCGTGATCCCCGATTTTTGGAACTTATCAACTTTCAAAAATCGGAGGAAACGGAAAATGAATATCGAGAAATTTAATGAAGAATGCAGCGTTGTAAATCTTGGATTTGAGTATCCGGGGATGACTGGAGGAGTTAAGTGGGCTGTGATAACGGATCTGGACAAGTCTGTTCTTGAGGAAAGGTATGGAGATGCCCTGATGCCATATAAGCCCTATGTGATCATGTCAGTAGAACAGGGTCAGGCTTTTCGTGAATATGAGCTCAACGAAAAGAAGCATGACATGAGGCAGCTCCGGCACCATGACTATCAGGGTTATGAAGAAGGAACTACAGAGTATATGCACTCAGTATTTTCATCGGACGAACCAGAAGACATGGTTATCTCCAAAATGGAATATGAGGTGCTTCGGGAAACGATAGATAAGCTTCCTGAGAAGCAGAAGAAGCGTTGCAAGTTATATTTTTACTATGGCTTTAGTGAAGCTGAGATTGCAAGGATTGAAGGGGTGAGCCAAAAGAATATCTCCACTGCTTTATCAGCTGCAATAAAAAATTTGAAAAAAGTTTTGGAAAATAGGGTATAAAATCATTAGTTTCTGTGGGAATAGGTGAGAGGACAAAATTCGTTTTGTCCTACATCTACAACCACATACCCATTCATCAGGCACATTCCTGTTATTCTAGCCCCAAAGGTACGCCTTGCGCGAGATAGCCTCCCTGGAAACCGGCAGCACCGGTCTGGCGATGACAATAACATGGATAATGATACTTCCGCTCAGCCACAACTCATCGTAATGGGAGCGGCCCGGCGAGATCCGCGGGGAGGCAAAAACCTATGGCGCTGTCAGCTGCAGCCACCTGATGACTTCCCACTATCGGGGTGTCGAGGACAAATAGATAAGAATATTTTGGATGATTTCAGGAGCGCTTTCTTTTTTAGAAGGCGCTCTTTTACATAGGAAGGAGTGATGAAGTTTGAATGATATTAAGAGAGGGGACATCTACCTTGCTGATCTGGGAGAAGGGATAGGGTCTGAGCAACATGGGGTAAGGCCGGTTCTGGTTGTTCAGAATAATATAGGCAACAAGTATTCACCAACGGTAACAGTTTTACCCATAACAACGAAAATCCACAAGAGTAGAGGGTTGCCTACTCATGTGATGATAGACCATATGGGAGGGCTTGATGAAAAGTCTTCAATTATGGCAGAGCAGATTTCTACTATAGATAAAACAAAACTATTTACGTATATAGGAACAATCCCTGAGGATGCAATGAAGAAGGACATAAACGAAGCGATACGAATCCAGCTGGGATTGCCGGGGAGAAAACGATATGGAAGAAAGTAAGATACCAGTATGGCGGAAATACTCACTGAGTATACAGGAAGCAGCGAATTACTTTGGAATTGGTGAAAAGAGGCTTAGGTGCATGGTCGCAGAAAATACAGGAGCCAGTTTCCTTATTGAGATTGGAACACACACAAGAATCAAGAGAAAAATGTTTGAGGAGTACTTAGATGAAGCAGAAGTTATTTAATAATATTCGTCATGCTTTTCATGTGGCATCTGATATGTTATTTATAGACATGGATGAAGTGTTTCTTTTCTTAGAAAAGGAGGCACGATATGGTTGAAAGGAGAAAAGATGATAAAGGACGGCTTCTTCGAGATGGAGAAAGCCAGAGATCAGATGGCAGATATCGATTCAGATATACTGCATGGGATGGGAAAAGAAAAGAAGTGTATAGCTGGAGGCTTGATATTCACGATAAAGTACCTCCCGGGAAGAAGGACACGGAACCCTTAAGAGAGCTTGAAAAGAAGATACAGGCTGATGAGTTTGACAGAATAGTAACTGACGGAGGAAAGCTTACTGTATTTGATCTGGCGAAAAAGTATATCGATACAAGGGTGGGGGTTAGGCATACTACAATGCTTAACTACGGAACGGTACTTAATTTTTTGAAAAAAGATCCATTTGGAAAGAAACGGATAGATACAGTTCGTAAATCTGATGCAAAACTTTGGCTTATTCAGCTACAAAAAGAGCAGGAAAAAAGCTATAGTCAAATCACGAATATAAGAGGTGTCTTAAGACCAGCATTCAGACTTGCCTTGGATGATGACTTAATAAGAAAGAATCCATTTGATTTTGAACTTGTTAATGTAATCATTAACGACAGTATCCAGCGAGAGGCGCTGTCAAGAGAGAACGAGCGTAAGTTTCTGAATTTTGTTAAAGAAGATAAGCACTTCTCAAGATATTACGAAGCGATTTTTATTCTTTTTAAGACTGGAATGAGGATTTCAGAGTTCTGTGGCCTGACAGTTTCTGATATTGATTTCAAGAATCACTCCATAAATGTAGATCATCAGCTACAGAAAAAAGCTAAATACGGATACTACATTGAAGAAACAAAAACCGAAAGCGGCAAAAGAGTATTGCCAATGTCTGCAGAAGTGGAGGAGTGCTTCAGAAAAATAATTGCCAGAAGAAGACCACCTGATGTAGAGCCTATGATAGATGGAAAAACAGGCTTCCTCTATTTTGATAAGGATGGAAGCGTGGTATACTCTTTGCATTGGGATCACTACTTTAAGCATATTGTTCAGAAATACAATAAGATTTATAAAGTGCAGATGCCAAAAGTCACACCACATATATGCAGGCATACCTATTGTACGAACATGGCAAAGTCAGGGATGAATCCAAAGACACTTCAATATTTAATGGGACACTCGGATATCAGTGTTACATTAAACACATATACTCATATAGGATTTGAGGATGCAAAGAAGGAACTTCGAGGATTGAAGATTGTCTGAAAGCCTTGAAAATACTTAAGGGGCAAACTTAAAAGTTTTACCCCAATTTTTACCCCACTTGCCGGGAAGTATACACCAAGATATGCCATCTTATGCGGTGTAAGCCACAAAATAATAAAAATACAAAATGCGGGAAAACGCAGAAATAGAGGGCTTTAGAGCAATGATAAGAATTTTATTCGTATGTCACGGCAATATATGCCGTTCCACGATGGCAGAATTCATAATGAAAGATATAGTCAGAAAACAGCACCTGGAGGATCAGTTCCACATTGAATCATCAGCAACTCACACAGATGAGATATGGAATGGTCAGGGGAGCCCGGTTTATCCGCCTGCTAAGGCGAAACTTCGTGAGCACGGAATAGGAACTCCGGATAATGAACTGGGAGTGTCTGAGAAAAGAGCAAGACTTACTTCAAGGGCTGATTATGGCAAATTTGACTTTATCATCGGTATGGACAGCGCCAATATCAGAGATTTGAAGCGACTTTTCAATAATGATCCCGAGGGTAAAGTATATAAGATGCTTGATTTTGCCGACAGGAGCGGAGATGTGTCTGATCCGTGGTATACCGGTAATTTTGATGATACCTGGAGGGACTGCTCAGAGGGCTGCCATGGTCTTTTCAGAGAGATTCTTATGAATCCTGAGTATGCGAAAGTACTTGGCAATAGCGCAGGTTCGGAAGATAATAATGTATATGATTATGATGACGATCAGGACTATGACTTGGGACTGATTCATGATGACTTTCCGAGAGGATAAAAATATGGGATACCTTTACGAAACGCACTTACACACAATGGAGGCGAGTGCCTGCTCAAGTACGCCGGCCGGTGACTACATTGAATATATGATGGATCTTGGTTACAGTGGCCTGATTGTAACAGATCACTTTTTTAACGGAAACAGCTGTATTCCTAAGGCGCTGCCTTGGGAAAATAGAGTGGAGCAGTATTGCAGCGGCTATGAACATGCACTTGCTGCTGCCGATGGACTTGATTTTACAGTTATGTTCGGCATAGAATTCAACTTTGAGGGCGACGAATATCTTCTTTACGGAGTTGATAAAAACTGGCTTCTTGATAATGAAAATATCATGGAGAAGTCCAGAAAAGAGGTATACGATCTTGTTCATCAGGCGGGCGGTATCATGATACAGGCGCATCCCTATCGAGAAAGGGGCTATTTGTCTGCTATTCATCTGACGCCTTCCGTTTGCGACGGAGCGGAGATTTATAACTCCAACAACCCTGACTGGCAGAATGCTCTCGGCTATCTATTTGCAAAAGAACACAATTTCCTTATGTCAGCCGGATCCGACATTCATTCCTTCCCGCAGCTTTCCATGGGAGCGATGAGTTTTCCTTACAAAATAAATAACATTGATGAATATGTTAAGGCTTTTATGGCGGGTGACGGAACACCGATGATTAGAATCAATCCCGAGTCAAAGGATACCAAATTTGTACCGGTTGAGAGTTCAGCTGCTCAAACAACTTTTTCCAAGGAGCATACGCTTCCTGTGATAATGCATTAATCGTCTGTTTTTATTCAATATCAACCATTTTTGAAACTAAGTGATGACATTTTTATAATTCGGGTGTAAACTTGAAAAGTTGCACTCAAAACGAATCTGTTTTTGCAAACGAAAGATTTATGAATTTTTAGGAGGTAGTTAGAGAAATGGATTCAAAACGTATGAAATGGACCACTTTGGCGTTCATGGCCTTCTCTACGGTGTGGGGCTTTGGTAACGTATTAAATGGTTTCGTTTACTTCAATGGTATTCAGGTTATCTTCAGCTGGATACTAATGTTTGCACTTTATTTTGTTCCCTATGCACTTATGGTCGGTGAGCTTGGCTCCGCTTTCAAAACATCAGGCGGTGGAGTAAGCTCATGGATACTCAGTACAACAGGTCCCAAGGTTGCTTATTACGCGGGTTGGACCTACTGGGCATGCCATATCACTTATATTGCGTCAAAGTCATCAGGCGGTCTTAAGGCTCTTTGCTGGGCTATTTTCCGAAACGGTGAGACATACGACACATTCCCGACACTTGCTGTTCAGCTTGTGACTTTTGCAATTCTTCTTCTTTTCTGCTTTGTTGCATCAAGAGGTCTTAATCCTCTTAAGAAGCTTGCAACAATTGCTGGAACAAGTATGTTTGTGATGTCTATTCTTTATATCCTTATGATGTTTGCAGCTCCGGCAATTAATCCGAATGCTGGCTTTGTGTCAATGGACTTTGGGATGAAAAATCTTATCCCTCAGTTTGATGTTAAATACTTCACATCACTTTCAATCCTTGTATTTGCTGTTGGCGGATGCGAGAAGATTTCTCCTTACGTAAACAAGGTTGAGAATCCCAGCAAAGGGTTCCCCAGATCCATGATCACACTTGCTATCATGGTAGTTGTATGCGCTATTCTCGGAACTATTTCAATGGGTATGATGTTCGACCCTGCTGAGATCAACGCATCTGCAGAGAGTTTTAATGCTTACAATTCAAACGGAAGCTACTGGGCATTCCAGAAGCTTGGCAATTACTATCATGTAGGTGATCTTCTTCTTATCATCTATGCTGTATGCAACATGATAGGCCAGCTCTCAACTCTTGTTATCAGTATTGATGCACCTCTTCGTATGCTTCTCGATAACGAGGACGCAAGAGAGTTCATCCCTTCAGGTCTTCTTAAGAAAAATGATGCCGGTGCGTATGTAAACGGAATCAAGATGGTTGCGGTTCTTTCAGGATCAATCATTCTTATTCAGTCATTTGTACCCGGTGCGGCAGCAGTACTTAAGCAGCTTACAAAGCTCAATTCCGTATGTATGCCTCTTCGTTATCTCTGGGTGTTCTTTGCGTATATGGCACTTAGAAAAGCAGGTGATAAGTTCCCCGCTGAGTACAGATTCGTCAAGAACCAGGGTGTTGCACTTTTCTTCGGAGCATGGTGCTTTATCGTGACTGCAGCAAGCTGCATTCTCGGTATGTATGATACAGATCCTTTTACCTTTGCACTTAATGTAATCACTCCTCTTGTGCTTACCGCACTCGGAGTTGTGCTTCCCATTATTGCAAAGAATGAGAAAAAGACAGGGAACAAATAAAGGACAAAAAGCTGTATAAAATATTTGGCAGTTACGCTGCGCATGGCTCTTTTAGCGGGTCATGCGCAGTTTTTTTATCCATTTTTATAGGCTTGGTTTGTTTCCGGGGTGAAATTCTATTTATCGAAAAACGATAAAAAATTATTGACTCTCAAAAATGACTGTGATATAACGAAAATATCTTAAGATTATTTATATGCGCATGAAAAGGAGTGAGACCGGTAATAATGAGCGACCGCTTAAATGTTTATTTCAAGAAGTTTTTGGATATCAGTCTTGTTGTTGGACTTATCATGGAGCTTGCAGTGCCGTTCGGACTAAAAAAGGCAGTGGAGATCTCCATGACGGTTCTCGGAGATACGACTGAATATGCAGAAATTATGGACCATTACATCTTTGCAATAATTTCCATAATGCTTGCCGGCGGGCTGGCATTACTCATTCTTTTTGAACTCAGGAAGATGATGAAAACGGTTATCGAGGACAATTGTTTTATCAGGGAGAATGTTGAAAGCCTGTCGAGAATGGCGAATTATGCATTTGCGATTGCGGTGGTAAAAATCCTCAGGAATTTTATCTACTTCACACCTGCTTCCTTAGTGACTTCAGCGGTATTCCTTTTTGCGGGAATACTCAGCAAGGTTCTGGCAAAGGTCTTTGACAAGGCAGTCAGTTACAAGGAAGAGAACGATCTGACGATCTAAGGATGGAGGAAGAGATGGCAATCGTTATAAATTTGGATGTGATGATGGCGAAGCGGAAGATAGGCCTCACAGAGCTGGCCGGGAAGGTTGATATAACTCTGGCTAACCTATCAATACTTAAAAACAACAAAGCAAAAGCAGTGCGGCTTCAGACGCTTGATGCGATATGCAGAGAGCTGGATTGTCAGCCGGGAGATATTCTCGAATTCATCCCGGATGATGATACTTGAATTTAATGACCGCAAATATAATGTGATTTGCTATTATGGCATTTCACAAAAAGGAGGAATCATCATGGAAAGACCGATAGATGGGGGATTATTACAGGAGAATGGTGTGGAGCAGGCATGCCTGGCCGAGACCGCTGTGGGAGCTGCATGTTATGTGCAGGATGCCGTTCAGACTAAGGCTAAGGGAGATGCAGTTTCTTTTAAAAAGTATGGAGCGCTGGCTGTAATATTTGCGATTCTGCATACCTTCTGCCTTTATGGAAATACTTCAGGAATTACATATCCGTTTTTTATGGCAGGCACACTTATACTTATTGCATTTGCCAGAAAAAGCGACGGTTTGTCACTTTTTAAAGACAGAGACGGGAAAAGCGCTCTTAACTTATTTTACATAATTTCGTTAATGCTCTTATCAATTTCAAAGTGCACCACTGCAAATGAATCCCTTTTATTTGTTGATGGATTTGCCATATTTCTTTTGATGTTCAGCTTTATGACACATTTGTACGCTGATACTAAGCAGTGGGATATTATCAGTAATCTTATCGGAATATTGTTAGTGGTTGTGTCACCTTTAACTAATATGCTTGATCCGGTGTTGGACTGCGTTGAGTGTTTCAGGGTGGGCGGCGCCAAGGTTAGCTCAAAGAATAAGCAGAATCTGATTGCAGTGCTTGCCGGAATCTGTGTTGCAGTTCCGCTTCTTTCGATTGTGCTTGCACTTCTTGCTTCCGCGGATGCAATTTTCTCTGATGTTCTTGGTAAAGTGTTTGGGCTTTTCAAGCTTCCTGATAATTTCTGGGATGTGATCGGAATACTCTGGATGCTTGCCTGGACTCTATGGCTCTTTTATACAGTTGCTAAGGTGCTTACCAAGAAGGGTGTTACTGTAGAGAATAAGAATTGCGGATATAACGCAATCGTGGCCATCACCTTTTCAAGCCTTCTTGCGATTGTATATTTGCTTTTCAGTGTGATACAGATTGTGTTCCTCTTCATGGGAAATATGACACTTCCCGCAAAGTATACTTTCGCAGAATATGCGCACGAGGGCTTCTATCAGCTGCTTGCGGTAAGTGTGCTCAACCTTGCAATCGTTACCGTATGTAAGAAGCTCTTTTCCGAAAATAATGTCCTTAAAGCCATTCTTACTCTGATCGGTATTTGTACTTCTATAATGATAGCTTCAAGTGCATTCAGAATGTTTATGTACATCGAAGCATACCACCTTACTTTTCTCAGAGTATTTGTATTATGGTTTCTCGCGGTGCTTGCTATTTGCCTGTTGTTCCTGATTATCGGACTTTATAATGACAGCTTCCCGGTATTTAAGTGCTGCATGATAGCGATGACTGCTATGTATATTGTGTTCGTTTTTGCTAACCCTGATTACCATGTCGCAAAGTACGACCTTGCATACATGAAAACCTCAGGCGGCACAGACTCAGTGGGAAGATACGAGAGCTCAATGACAAGATACCTTACCGAAGAGATCTCCGAGGATGCTGTTCCTGCCTATGCCGGAAACGAAGAGTTGCTGAAACTGTACGAGACCGGACTTAGTGATAGGCGCGGCTACTACGAGAAGCATTATAAAGAGATAAGGAAGTTCAATTTCTCCAGATACACAGCGTGGAAGATACTGTATAGTGGGAAATGATATAGCAAAATCGTGTCAAGAAAACATTTTGACACATATAATCTAGTATAATATCTTTTAAATAAATGGACTAAATATTCATGCCATGATATAATGGATCCAGAGAAGAAACTGGAGGGCATTTATCATGGGAAGAACCGCTTCACAGATCGAACTCACACCGGCTGATCGCGAATACCTCGAACTACAAACAAGAGCTCGTACCATCCAGGCTCAGACTGTCAGCCGTGCAAGAATAATCCTGCTTAAAGCCGATGGTGTCTCAATTGATGAGATTGCCAGCAAAGTGAATCTGAACAGGAAAAGCGTCATGCTTTGCCTTAAAAAATTCAAAGAAGGCGGAGTTGAAAACGCTCTCTATGACGCCCCCGGTCGAGGTCGGAATGCCGAGATCACAGACGAAGAAAAAGCCTGGATCATCAACATTGCCTGCCAGAAACCGTCTGAGTTTGGCTATGCGGCAGAAACCTGGACTTACGCAAAATTGACATCTCATATCAACAAAACGGCTGAAGCTGCCGGCTATGTCCGTCTTTCAACCATACATAAAAGTACCGTTAACACCATTCTTGATGAAGCTGATATAAAGCCACACAAGATCACGTATTACTGCGAAAACAGAGACCCTGATTTTGATGCCAAGATGCACAACGTGCTTCTTGTATATAAGCAGCTTTCATTCCAGTTTGATAAAGCCGGAAACCTTATTCCCTTTGAAGAGGATGATCAGACCGTACATATTTTGTCATATGATGAGAAACCAGGCATCCAGGCTACTGCGACTACTTCTGATGATTTAAGACCAAATGAGAGTAATTCAACCATCAAGCGTGATTACGAGTATAAGCGCCTTGGAACCGTTTCATTGTTAGCAGCTATCGATCTTCAGACCGGTGAAGGAATACCGCTTGTAAGGGATAAACACACCAGCAAGGAGTATATCGAATTCCTCAAAATCCTTGATGAAAAATATCCTCGTGGCGATAAGATCCGAATTGTCTTGGATAATCTTAAAGTACATACATCCGATGAAACAAGACGTTATCTTGCAACTGTACCCGGAAGATTTGAATTTGTTTTCACTCCGAAACATGGTTCATGGTTAAACATGGTTGAAGGCTTCTTCAGTAAGATGACACGTCAAATGCTTCGCGGAATACGCGTTAAAACCAAAGATGAACTTGTTCAGCGTATTTACCGGTACTTTGAAGAAGCGAATGAGGAACCGGTGGTCTTCCACTGGAAGTATAACCTGGATGACATCGACGTATCAGAGGAATTGATTGTTGATACATTGCCGATTAAAAAGTCCAGTTAATTTGAGGATGAAATACTAGATTTGATTTTTTTACGATATTGCGACAAATATTTTTATAAAAATCTAATAAATTATAGCGGTAGATTATGCTATTATTAGAAATGTAGGAATCTAATAATATTGGGAAGGAGATGGATAAAATGGCAGAAAACAACAAGTGGAGATGCAGAGCCGATGATTTAAAGGGAACTCAGACAGAGAAAAATCTTCAGGCTGCTTTTGCAGGGGAATCTGAAGCAAGAAACAAATATACATTCTTTGCTTCGAAGGCTAAGAAAGATGGCTTTGTTCAGATTTCCAATATCTTTGCGGAGACAGCTGCGAACGAAAAAGAACATGCTGAAATCTGGTACAAAATCCTGACAGGAATCGGAAGCACTATTGAAAATCTGAAGGAAGCTGCAGAAGGCGAAGCCTATGAATGGCAGGAGATGTATCCGTCTTTCGCTAAGACCGCCAGAGAAGAAGGCTTTGATGAGATTGCCGAGCTTTTCGAGGGTGTTGCAGCAATAGAAAAAGAGCACGAAGAGCGTTACAAGAAGCTTCTTAAGAATATTGAAGACAAGCTGGTATTCTCCCGCGATGGCGATTGTATCTGGCAGTGTGGAAACTGCGGTCATATCGTAGTAGGTCCCTCTGCTCCGGAGGTATGTCCTGTATGTAACCATCCTCAGGCTTATTTCCAGATAAAAGCTGAGAATTATTAATGTTTCTAAAATACATGATATAAAAGGAGGTTTTTATGAACATTTTCAAGTGCGAAAAATGCGGTAGTATGGTGATTAAGATCAATGATGCTGCGTGTACTCCGGTTTGCTGCGGCGATCCTATGACAGCTCTCGTTCCCGGAACTTCTGACGGCGCTCATGAGAAGCACGTTCCGGTAGTCGAAGTTAGTGGAAATAAGGTAACCGTTAAGGTTGGAGAAGTTGAGCATCCTATGATGGACGCCCATTACATTCAGTACATCTGGCTTGAGACTGATAAAGGCTACATGCAGAAAAACCTCACTCCTTCCGATAAGCCTGTTGCTGAGTTTGTTCTTGCAGATGGTGAGAAGGCCGTTGCAGCTTATGAGTACTGCAATCTCCATGGACTTTGGAAAGCAGATATTTAATAAACGGAGTGTTACATTAAAATAAATCAAGAAAACTGATTAAATCCGTCACTATTAAAATTTCAAACAAGTGCTAAAATAAAAATCATCAATATTAGTTGATGATTTTTATTTTTGTGTCGATAACAATATAGAATCCGATTAATTCCACTACAAACAGGTAGAGTGATTGTAATAAATCGACTGAAAATACTGAATATTTTATAACCAGGAGGAGCATTATGAAGAACTACGAGAAGTATCAGAGACAGTATTTCATGCCACCCAAGGCTACCTATGATTGGGTGAAAAAAGACTACGTTGACAAGCCGCCAATCTGGTGCAGCGTTGACCTTCGCGACGGTAACCAGGCACTTATAGAGCCCATGAGCCTTGATGAGAAACTTGAGTTTTTCACAATGCTTGTAAATCTTGGCTTCAAGGAAATTGAGATAGGATTTCCCGCAGCGTCCGAGACAGAGTTTGAGTTTGCGAGAACTCTTATTGAAAAGAACATGATTCCGGATGATGTAACCGTTCAGGTTCTTACGCAGGCGAGAGAGCACATCATCAAGAGAACCTTTGAGGCTGTAAAGGGTGCGCCCAGAGCGATTATCCATCTTTACAATTCCACATCCGTAGCTCAGAGAGAGCAGGTTTTCAAAAAGAATAAAGAAGATGTTAAGCAGATAGCTGTAGATGGTGCAAAGCTTCTTGACAAGCTTGCAAAGGAGACAAAGGGTAACTTCTCATTTGAGTATTCACCCGAGAGTTTCCCCGGAACAGAGGTTGACTATGCGGTCGAAGTCTGCAATGCAGTGCTTGATGTATGGAAGCCCAAGAAGGAAAATAAAGTAATCATCAATATACCTACAACTGTAGAGATTGCTATGCCTCACGTATTTGCAACTCAGGTTGAGTATATTCACAGAAATCTTAAGTATCGTGATGCGGTAACACTTTCACTCCATCCGCACAATGACAGAGGTTCGGGAATCAGTGATGCTGAGCTTGGATGTCTTGCAGGTGCTGACAGAATAGAAGGAACACTTTTTGGAAATGGTGAGAGAACAGGTAATGTTGATATCGTTACACTTGCTCTTAACATGTATTCGCACGGCGTTGATCCGAAGCTTGACTTCAGCAACATAAATGAGATCGGCGAGACCTATGAGCGTCTTACAAGAATGCGCATTTTCGAGAGACAGCCTTATGCAGGACAGCTCGTATTTACAGCATTTTCAGGATCTCATCAGGATGCCATCAGCAAGGGCTTCTCATGGCACGAAGCAGGAAAAGACAAAGGAATTTGGACCGTTCCCTATCTCCCCATCGATCCCAAGGATCTTGGAAGAGAGTACGACGGCGATGTTATCAGAATTAACTCTCAGTCAGGAAAGGGCGGCGTAAGCTACATATTGAAGAACAACTACGGCATGATGGTTCCGAGAGAGATGCAGGCAGACATCAGCTACACAATAAAGGATGTTTCCGACAGAGAACATGCTGAGCTTGCACCCGGAAGAATCTATCAGATATTTGAAGACAAATATGTTCACAACGATTCTGTATTCAGAGTTGCGGACTGTCACTTCAAGCAGACAAATGGTATCCTTGCAGAGGTTACACTTGCTCATGCAGGAAAAGAGCACATAGTTGAGGCTAACGGAAACGGACGTCTCGATGCTGTAAGTAATGCTTTCAAACAGTACTTCAACATCAGCTATGAGCTTTCTGTTTATGAGGAGCATGCTCTTAGCCGCGGCTCTTCGTCCAAGGCTGTAACCTACGTTGGTATCACAAGCAACGGCAAGAAATTCTGGGGAGTTGGCATTGATGAGGATATCATCAGATCTTCCGTGAGTGCTCTCACAATTGCAGTCAACCAGCTTGACGAAGTAAAGGCAAGCACAGATGCCAAGGATGAGAGAATCAGTGCAATTCTCAATTACATCCAGGAGAATTACCTGACAGTAACACTTGATGATCTCTCAAAAGAGTTCTATTTATCAAAGCCGTATCTTTCAAAGTATATTAAGGAAAAATCCGGCATGACCTTCGGAGAGAACGTTAAAAAGATTCGTCTTAAAAAGGCAAGCATTCTTTTAAAGAACGGAAACATGAAGGTTGAGAGAGTCGCTGAAGCGGCAGGATATCAGAATGTTGAGCACTTTAACAGGCTCTTCAAGAAAAAGTACGGAATGACCCCTGTGCAGTATCGTAGCAACAGTAGGTAATTTTGTGATATAATAACAATGTTTTGAAAAAGTTTTTTATGAAGTGGAGGAGAAAATGACTTACGAAGAAGTAGTAGCAAAGGTAAAAGATGCACTTAAGGATGTTGATGTCAGCGATGTTAACGAGCATGCTGCTTACCAGTTCAATATTTCCGGTGAGGGCGAAGGCGCTTTCTATGTTGAGATCGATAACGGTAAGCTGAATGTTGAGCCTTATGAGTATTTTGATCGTGACATTCTTGTGTATACATCAGCTGCTGATCTTATGGACATTCTTGACGGTAAGACAGATTTTGTTAATGCGCATCTTTCAGGAAAAATCAGTGCTGAGGGTGACCTCAGAAAGGCAGAGCTCTTAAAGGACTTTGGTAAGAAGGCTCCTGTAAAGAAGACTCCTGCCAAGAAGGCACCTGCAAAGAAAGCAGCAACAAAGAAGCCTGCTGCAAAGAAAACTACAGCTAAAAAGGCTCCGGCTAAAAAAGCTACCAAATAATTTTCAGACGGTAACTTTTTAAAAACATGTGATCAAACGGACTAATGGCTGCTACAGTTTTGTGGCAGCCATTCTTATCCTTATGTCTTCCCCTTGGGGGAAGGTGCCCGAAGAGCGGATGAGGGGAATGTATCTTAGAGAGGTTTTTTATGACAAACAAAGAAGTAGACGTACTCATAATTGGTGCGGGTCCCGGCGGAATTTTCTGCGCTTATGAGCTTATTGAAAAGCGCCCGGACTTAAAAGTAATGATTATCGAAAAGGGCAGATCCATTGAGAAAAGAGAGTGCCCCAAGAGAAAAACAGGAAAGTGTATGGGATGCAAACCCTGCTCTATAACCACAGGCTTCGCCGGAGCAGGTGCTTTTTCCGATGGAAAATTATCTCTTTCACCTGATGTAGGAGGAACACTTCCGGACATTCTTGGCTATGACGAGGCAACGGCTCTCATCAAGGAATCTGATGACATATATCTGAAATTCGGTGCAGATAAGAGTGTATACGGTATAGACAAAGCTGAGGAGATTCGCGAGATCAGAAGGAAGGCAATCAATGCCAACCTTAAACTCGTAGAGTGTCCCATCAGACATCTCGGCACCGAGGAAGGCTATAAGATTTATAAAAAGCTTCAGGAGCACCTTGAGGAAAAGGGCGTGGAGCTTGTGTTTAATACAATGGTTGAGGAGATCCTGGTGGAAGACGGCATTGCCACCGGTGTAAAAACACATGACGGCACCGTTGTAAACGCTAAGGAAATCGTATCTGCAGTTGGACGTGAAGGTGCTGACTGGTTCCATTCAGTGTGCGATAAGATCGGCATTGAGACCAAGCCCGGAACTGTTGACGTGGGAGTCCGCGTCGAAGTCAGAGATGAGGTTATGCAATTTTTGAATGAAAATCTGTATGAGGCTAAGCTCATCTTCCACACACCTACCTTTGATGACAAAGTCAGAACCTTCTGTACCAATCCTTCAGGAGAGGTTGCGACTGAGTATTATGAGGGCGGACTTGCGGTAGTAAACGGACATGCATATAAGAGCAGTGATTACAAGACAGACAATACCAACTTTGCACTGCTTGTTTCCAAGAATTTCACCAAGCCCTTCAAGACTCCTATTGAATACGGAAGGAAAATTGCGGAGCTTGCAAATATGCTTTGCGACGGCAAAATTCTTGTTCAGACCTACGGAGATTTCAGAAGAGGCAGAAGAACAACCGATGAGAGACTTGCAAGAAACAACCTGATTCCCACACTTAAGGATGCGGTTCCCGGAGATCTTTCTCTTGTTTTCCCGCACAGAATCATGGTTGACCTTGATGAGATGATTCAGGCGCTTGATAAGGTTACTCCCGGAATTGCCTCCGAAGAGACACTTCTTTACGGCGTTGAGGTTAAGTTCTACTCCAACAAGGTAATCGTGAACAAGGACTTTGAGACCAGCATCAGTCACCTTCGTGCAATCGGTGACGGAGCAGGAATAACCAGAGGCCTTCAGCAGGCTAGTGCTAACGGACTTAAAGTGGCAAGGAGTATTCTTAATAAACTTAAATGATGCGAAAAGTCGTGACCGGAGATAACAGAAACTTTATGAAAAACAGAATATACAGAATCCGGAAAACTGCTGTGGCAATTGCAATGGCTGCGGCTATGACCTTTTCACTGACAGGATGCGCTGCCCTTGATAATACCAGAGTTGTATTTACCACAGGTTTTAAGGAAAATGAGCTCTTCAGAATAGAGGACAAATCCTGCCTGGAGTCTGAGTTTTTGGTGTACCTTTATAATTCTCAGAAGACTTATGAAAAAGGCTTCGGCAGTGAAATCTGGAATGTGAACATAGGCGATGGCAGCATGGAGAGCTATGTTAAGGATAAGTGCCTTGTTGCAATATCTCAGGTAAAAGCAATGAATCTTCTCGCTTTGGAGAAAGGAATTGAACTCACGGAATCCGAAATCAGTAATGCAGCAGTGGCCGCTTCCGAGTATTTATCTTCACTCAGCGATGATGAAAAGAAGATGATGGGAGATATAGATGAAGAGACTTTGACAGCGATGTACACAGAGTATGCCACCGCAGATAAGCTCTATAATTACATTATCAGAGACATAAATCCCGAGATAAGTGACGACGAAGCCAGAACCATTACGGTTGAGCAGATAGTGCTTAATACCTGGAAGCTTGATTCCAAGGGAGATAAAATACCTCTCGAAGGTTCTGAAAAGGAAACGGTCAGAAACACTGCACTTCAGATACAAAGAGAATTGGGAGAGGGAACCGATTTCAGCGTACTCATGGAAAAGTATAATGAGGCTGAGGAGGGAACTGTTTCCATCGGTAAGGGCGATGTGGATTCCGAAATTGAGACTGCAGCTTTTAACCTCGATAACGGAGAAATAAGCGGGGTAATTGAAGCTCAGGATTCATATGTTATATTGAAATGTATAAGTACCTTCAACAGGGAAGAAACAGAGGCCAACAAGGTAAGGATTGTCGAGGAGAGAAAGCGGGAAGTATTTGGACAGCAGTATGATGCTTTTGCATCGGATCTTTCAAAGATACTTAACCAGGGCTTGTACGATAAAATTCATATAGCAGAAATATCCGATGGCAGTGGCAGCGATTTTTTCGATATCTATCGCAAACATTTTTCTGAATGAAACGTATATTAAATTTCATAATTATTTAAGAGGCGCATTATATGCGCCTCTGTTAATATTATAATAACAACGTTATTTCCGAAGGAGGTTTCTTATGAGGGTTAGAACGAAATTTGTATCTTTGGTAATGGCAGCAGTTGTTGCGGTTCCTATGCTTGCGGTATCTATACCTGCAGGAGAGGTTAAGGCGGAAAACACTTATAAGCTTTCTGATTATGGAATCAAGCCTGATGATAACAAGTCTGATACGGCTGATATTAATAACTTTATCTCCGAAACAATAGGATCCGGTGGTGGGACTATTGTTTTTGATTCCGGAACATATGACATAAATATTTTGGATTTCGACGGCTATGGTGTTGGAATTAATATTACTAAGCCAAACATATCATTCCAACTTGCCCAAGGAACGGAACTAAAGGTGAAGCCGACTACTATCGGTGAATACTGCGTTATAAGTGTTAAAGCAGATGGATTCAAAATATCTGGCGGGAAGATCACTGGAGATAGATCATCTAATGGAAAGTCCGGAGCTGATGGACATGGCATCGGAGTAATAGATTGTAAGAATGTTACCATCTCTGATATGACAATTTGTAACAACTGGGGAGATGGTATTTATCTTGGATCCATGAACCTTGAGGATAGTCTTTATGGATGTGATGGAGTATCCATTACCAATTGTACGATTTCAAATAACAGAAGAAACAATATAGCTATAGTTGATGCAGATAATGTAACTATAGATAATTGCAAGATTTTGAAGGCCAAGGGTGCTCAACCAAGTTGCGGCATAAATATAGAGCCTAATGCAGTAAATGGAAAAATTCCAGCAGATGAAGTATGTAAAAATATTACTATTAAAAACACCAAAGTAACTTGTGTAAAGCAGGGAACATCTAATTGGTACTTTGCATTTCAAACTATAAAAGACCCATCTAAACCAAAGATGGCGAGTGCTAAAAATGTAAAGATTATAAAATGTAATTTTGGCGGAGATGTAAGCAATTATTCAGGTAAAAAATTCACAATAAAAAATACGAAGATTACCGGAACTTTTTATGATAATAAAAATATGAAAACAAAAGTGAAGAAGTGTAAGATAAAAAAATACTATAAATACTAAAATTACAGGTTGTTCCCGGATGTAAGCCTAAAAACTTATATCCGGGAACTTTTTTTAGTAATTAAATGATAGAAATGAATATTCAGTTGATAACCTAGTGTCGTGGCAAGTTCACAATTAATTTAATCTCCAAGCCTGAGATTTACTCAAGCTTAGGGTATAAGGAAATCAGTTTTATCCTTGCTTTATCATTAGTGAACTGCCAATTAACCTTTGCCTGCTTGGCATTACGTTCTGACTCCCATGCTGAGAGTTCAGACTTAAGCTTGTCAATGCTTTCAATTCTTCTTGATAGGCATTGTTTTGTCATTACATTTAATTCAATCTCAGCAATGTCCAGCCAGCTTCCGTGCTTTGGAGTGTAATGGATTTCAAGCCGTTTCTTTAGACGGAATGCTTCTTCTGGACGATACTTTTTGTATAACGATGCAACCTTATGTGTATTAAGATTGTCCATAACGAGAATGATTTTGTCAGCAGCCGGGTACATTACATCACAGAGGTATTTGATTTCCTCTGCCCAGTCAGTAGCTGTACGATGCTCTCTAACACTTACATGATGTTTTCCAGCAAGTGGTTCAATAAATGCAAAGATGCTGCAAGTACCATTTCTTATGTACTCGGAATCAATTATTGCTGCTTCGCCAGGCTTCATAGGAAGAGGCTCACGCACTTCTCCGAGTAACTGTAATGGCTTTTCATCCATGCAAACTACAGGTTCTTTTGGATTATAAGGGCGTTCATATACATCGAGAACGTCCTCCATGCAAGCTATGAATTCCGGGTCTTCCTTTTTGGGGATGCACCAGTATCTGTTTCGGTGAGGCTGCAATTCGTTTTTTTTAGAGTTGTACGTATGGTTTCTTTGCTTACAGGTTCTTCAAGGACAATTTTACATTCATCTTCAAGCATCCTAAGAGTCCATCTTGAATGGCCTTCCGGTGCTGGACTACAAGCAATTTCAATGATGCGTGCTTCGGCACGTCCATCCATTTTGCGACGAGCGTTGTCAGAATTAACATTACGTTTTAATGATATTACAGCATCAATGCCACCATCTCTATAAAGCTTTGTTATGTTAGAAACTGTAGCAGGGCAAACACCATTTGCTCTTGCACTTTGGCTGTAGGTAAGACGTTTGCCGTGGTTATTATCAAGATCCATGAGTACATGACACCTGCATTTTAGCGTCTTACAACTTGATTTCTTTTTTGAAAGTGAAGAAAGTGTATTGTACTCATCATCAGTTAAGTAAATTGCATTTTTGTTGGGTTTTCCTGCCATAATTAGCCTCGCCGTTTTCTTTTAATTATAGCGGAAAATGCCATCAATTAATAGTAGTAATTTAATTAAATGTCAATTAGACAAGACACTAGTAGAAATTCACTTTTCCATTAAGTCCTCAGGTCTACACTTCAATACTCTTGCCATAGAGAGGACCTTTTCTGCTGAGGCTTTATTTATATCCTTATCGCGTATCTCGTATTGCTGAAGGGTTCGCAGGTTCACACCGGAAGCATCCGCCAGAGCTTTTTGGGACAAACCTATGAGTTTTCTGTATGCCTGGATTCGTGTTACTGTTTTGCTTGCACCGGAAGATGAGACATTTTCTACCAAAAGCAATGCGTGGTCGTCTGAGGTGGTATGGCCTGTGTTATATAGTTTTGCCAGCTTTTCGTAATTTAGGGATTCAAATATTCTGGCAAAACTGATATTTTTCTTCCATTGATAGTAGGCAAGAATGTATCCGCACCAGTAATCCACCCCGGTATCGAAGCGAATAAGAGGCTCAGGCCAGGTTCTGTCAGAGAATCCGCAGGTCTCCAAAACTCTGTGATGAAGCTCAGTGCCGGACATTCCGCTGACAACCATGGGATCGCCCTTTTCAAAACGTTCAGCAAAGCCGCTGATAATCATCATCTGAAAAAAATCGTCAGGCTTGATATCGGGAGTTGCTTCAACCAAGTATTCTACAAGCTCGCCAAGATTACTCATGGCATCATGTAAATATAACTCAGAGTATGCGCAGCTGTTCATCGCTTATTCCTTTCTGTATAATTTCATTTAAATAGATACCTTCAGTTTGTTCCTTTCCCAACAATTTCTGATATGATTCTCTGGCGTCAGCATCGCGTTTTATACGCTTTGGCGCGTATATAAGTCCGTTGACAGGTGAGGCTTCCCAAAAGGTGATGCTGTCGAATACTCTTTTGCTCATTAGCACAACCTGCTTGCCAAGATCACCATATTTCATGGCATATGAGAGCTGCTCTAGCGTTATGGTATTACTGAGGAATGCTCTCGAGAAAGAAAAGTAGGAGTCATCAGCCCTATAGCCGATGATAACATCAGCAGATTTTGTATTGGGAAGATAATTATCAAGTATATGTTCCGCGCCTCTTTTTTCTATAGGACTTGAATATCTTATTTTTCTATTGGCAAGCAAAATGGCGAGCCAGTTTAAAATATGAAAATCAGGACTCAGCAATCGCAGGATCTTAAGACCTTCAGTATTGAGACGATATGTGTTTAAGAATCCTCCTTTATCAGTTATTGCTGCCCATTCCCTGGCGAGCTCAGGATCTTCTGTACAGTAAAAGCCTCTGCCATAGTCATTGTCATCTCTCCCATAGCCGAAAACAGGCTTATTTACAACTTGCACAGAACCGTGATATATAGTCATCTCCATAAAAATAATCTCCTAAAACCACAAAAGTACTTCTGTAGAAGTATATAATAATTATACTTCCGTAGCAGTATATTATGCAATATACACCTTCAATTCGTGAATTAACCGCTTATTAGCACTCGCTTCAATTGAGTGCTAATTTTTTATTGACTTTTGTCTCTCACAGTCTTAAACTCATATTTGTGGGTATTCTATATTATGTAGAACACGCCGCAATATTATTTTAATAAAAACGCGGAGGGGGCGGTTTTCATCCCGCTTCGCGATAGTAATGGAGGCACTACAATGGAGAAAAAAGGTAATCTTTCAATTAACTCGGAGAATATGTTCCCTATCATCAAAAAGTGGTTATATTCAGATCACGACATATTCTATCGTGAGGTTATTTCCAACGCATGTGATGCGATCACAAAGATCAAGAAGATGGACATGATGGGAGAGTATACACTTCCCGATGGCTTCAAGCCCCGCGTTGACGTTGTTCTTAACGATAAGGATAAGACAATAAAGATTATTGATAACGGTATCGGTATGACAGCTGAGGAGGTTGAGGAGTACATTAACCAGGTAGCTTTTTCAGGTGCTACAGACTTCCTTAACAAGTATAAGGATAAGGCAAATGCAGACCAGATTATCGGACACTTCGGACTTGGTTTCTACTCAACCTTCATGGTATCTGATTATGTTGAGATCGATACTCGTTCATATAAGGAAGATGCGGCTTCAGTACACTGGACCTGCGACGGCGGTTCAGACTTCGAGATGAAGGATGGAGATAAAGAGAACGTAGGTACAGTTATTACTCTTCACCTTTCAGATGACTGCCTTGAGTTCTGCAATGAGTACAAGGCTCGAGAAGTAATCGAGAAATACTGCTCATTCATGCCTTATGAGATTTATCTTTCAAGAGAGAACGAGGAAGGCACAGAGACCATCAAGGAATCCGAGAAGCGCGATGACGATGTTGTAATCGAAGTTATCGAGCCTGAGAAGAAGGAAGAAGCTAAGGATGGCGAAGTTTCTGAGGAGAAGAAGGAAGAGGAGAAGAAACTCAAAATCAAGAGAAGACCTCAGCTCCTTAACGATACACATCCTCTCTGGGGAAAGACTCCCAAGGATTGTACCGATGATGAGTACAAGGAATTCTACAGAAAGGTATTCCGCGATTACAAGGAGCCTCTTTTCTGGATTCACCTTAACATGGATTACCCCTTCAACTTAAAGGGTATCCTCTATTTCCCTAAGATCAACATGGAGTTCGAGTCAGCTGAGGGTGTTATCAAGCTTTACAACAACCAGGTATTCATTGCTGACAATATTAAGGAAGTAATTCCTGAGTATCTGATGCTCCTTAAGGGTGTTATCGATTGTCCTGATCTGCCTCTTAACGTTTCAAGAAGTGCACTTCAGAACGACGGATTTGTAAAGAAGATTTCAGACTACATCTCTAAGAAGGTGGCTGAGAAGCTTGCAGGTCTCTGCAAGACAGATAAGGAAAACTACGATAAGTACTGGGAGGATATTTCTCCTTTCATCAAGTACGGCTGCCTCAAGGACGACAAGTTCTGCGAGAAGATGAATGACTACATTCTCTTCAAGAACCTTGATGGAAAATATCTCACACTTCCCGAAGCACTCCAGATCAACAAAGAGGCTGAGGAGGCTGCCGCAGCTGAGGAAGCTAAGGATGAGAATGGTAATACAGTAGAAGCTGAAGTAATAGATGAGAACGGCAATACAGTAAGCGGAGATGGTGCTGACAAGGCTGGTGATAAAAAGGACGAGGAAAAAGAACCCCGCACCATCTATTATGTAACTGATGAGCAGCAGCAGAGCCAGTACATCAACATGTTCAAGGCTCAGAAGATGGATGCATTCATCTTAAATCACAACATAGATGTGCCTTTTATTCAGCAGCTTGAGTCCAAGAATCAGGACATCAGATTCCAGAGAATTGATGCTGATCTTACAGATACCTTTAAGAGCAGAACATCTAAGAAGGCTGAGAAGGAATTCGAGGAGATCGAGAAGAACATCGGCGAGAAGATGAAGAAGGCTCTTAAGAATGAGCAGCTCGTTGTTAAGGTTGAGAAGCTCAAGGATAAGAAGATTTCTTCAATGCTCACTGTATCCGAGGATACACGCCGTATGCAGGATATGATGAAGATGTATGCCGCAAACGGAATGATGATGGGCGACCTTGGTATGGGCGGTCAGACGCTTATCCTCAATGCTAACCATCCGCTTGTTAAGTATGTAATGGACAACGAGGACGGTGAGAACGTAAGCACAATCTGCGAGCAGCTTTACGATCTTGCCCGCATCCAGAATGCACCCCTTGATGCTGAGTCCATGACTAAGTTCGTTCAGAGAAGCAATGACATTATGATGTTTCTTGCTAAGTAATTATTTCTCATATTTTGGGAAAATATTTTTAAGTGTAAAACAGACCGAAATAAGTGTACATTTCGGTCTGTATTTATATATATGATAAATTTACTCTTGAAATCAGGAAAAAAGATCATTTATTTTTTAATAAATGAAGATACAATAGAAGTTGTTTCGTTATATACTATGGTAGATAGTTTATTATAACCTTACTATGAAAAAAGTTTTTTGTTAGCATCAGGCGATTTTCGCCAATTATTATTGGAACATTTTGACCAACCATCGGAGCATAGCAGCTGAAAAAAGTAAATAAAGTGGGTTTATTAGCGTTTTGGTATACATTTTCGACTTATTTTAATAGGTTTTCAAAACCAAAAGTAAATGAGAAGACATTTTTAGAGATTTGGTACCCATGATTTCTAAAAATAGGTATACCAAAATTCGAAAAACACGCTCTTATTTACAAAATGCCTTGCAGAAGCCTCAAAAAGCTTATAAAAGGTATACCAAAATGCCTAAAATGCTCTCTCATTTACGAATAACAATGCTGATTTGTGATGAGACTAATTGGTCATAATCTCCCGATAAGAAATGGCTGTAATCTCCCGATGCCAGCATCAAACATTCTCTTTTTGAAAAATAGCTTTGAGTTAGAGGGGAGGAGTAATGCCTGCGTTAGTTGAGGTACGGGATATATGTAAGATTTATAATCCCGGGGAGAATGAAGTCAGGGCTCTTGATCATGTGAGCCTTACAATAGAAGAAGGGGAATTCGTGGCTATCATCGGCCAGTCCGGTTCCGGAAAATCTACACTGATGAATATGCTTGGGTGTCTTGATACACCTACAAGTGGGATATATCTGCTCCATGGAATGGATGTTTCTCATATGAGTGATGATGAACAGTCAGATGTCAGAAACAGGGAGATAGGCTTTATCTTCCAGGGTTTCAATCTGATACAGTCACTTACTGCGCTTGAAAATGTTGAATTGCCGCTGATGTACAGAGGTGTTCCCAAGAGAAAAAGACGTGAGCTGTCTGTAGCGGCTTTGGAACATGTTGGGCTTGGGAAACGTATGACGCACAAACCTTCGGAGCTTTCAGGTGGTCAGCAGCAGAGAGTTGCAATAGCAAGGGCGATAGCACAGGCTCCGC
This sequence comes from Butyrivibrio sp. INlla16, assembly GCF_900104155.1. GTDB lineage: Bacteria > Bacillota > Clostridia > Lachnospirales > Lachnospiraceae > Butyrivibrio. The sequence continues at coordinate 167,837 of NZ_FMYB01000001.1, read as the reverse complement.
CGATACTTCTTGCTGATGAGCCTACAGGTAACCTGGATAGTGGTTCCAGCAGAGAGATTATTGCTACTATTAAGAATCTGTATGCCGAGGGCAGAACGGTGATACTTATCACCCATGACCCGGGAATTGCGGCACAGGCTAAGAGGATTATAACCATAAGCGACGGAAAAATCGCAAAGGATGAGATAAACGAGAATTTTACTTTGTAACATGAAAGGCTTTGTTTTTAGACTACGAGGAGACAAGTAATTATGAATTTGGTTTTGGGGAAAAAGAAGAATTCAAAGGACACACTGGAAGTAAATGGAGAAGCTAAGGTAGATGCTGCGCAGGAAGCTCAGGCAGAAGTTTCGCAGGAAACTAAGACTTATGCAGTGAAAGAAGATGCGCCAAGTTATACTCCCGGTAAGAAGAAGGGCTTTGTGAAGTTCATCGTTCTGGGACTCATAGTGTTGATTGTAGGCTGGGTGGTTTTCAATAATATAAAGGCAAAAAATGCTCCCACGCCGGTCACAACCGCTACAGTCGGAAAGGGCGACATCGAAGTTATCGTTTCAATCAGCGGAAACGTTGCATCCGATGAGACCAAGAGTTATTACGCGAAGCTTCAGGCACCGATCGGAACGCTTAGTTTGTCGGAAGGTGACAGGGTCAACAAGGGAGACGTTATTTATACCTATGATGAAGCTGAACTTGAAAAGACAAAGAAGCAGGCTGAGCTCAATCTTCAGCAGGCAAACGGCAGCTACAGCGGAAGCATCGAAAAGAACAATAAGGCTACTGATGTTCTTGAAGGAAGAAGCATTCACGATATTAACAATCGTCTTGATGAGATTACAAGTGAGATAGATGCGATCAATGACAAGATCACAGAGAAGACATCAAGGATGAATCAGACTCTGACAGACCTTCAGAAGGTAAGCCAGGATGTTGATCAGAACAGGGTCTCAGACAGTTATGATGCAGCACTGAAAAACGAGGGACCTAATGAGAGAAGAACAGAGGATGGTGAGAGCCAGATGGCACTTGAAATCCAGGATGCCATTTCCGATGTTCAGTACGCACTGTCAAACGATCCTGAGATTCAGGAGTGGAATAGACAGATAACTGCCCTGAACGAAGAGAAGCAGGATCTTTCCGAGCAGTCATCAGCTGAAATGAGTGCTCTTACTTCGGGTGAAAAGAGTTCACTTGCAGCTCAGAGAGAGCTTGCAGAGCTCGAGAGCACGAATACCATTACTGACATTGAAGAGGCAGAGGGCGGAATCAAAGCAGATTTTTCAGGAGTAGTAACAGAGATTGGTGCAAACGAGGGCTCAACAGTTGCTCCCGGAACAAAAATCATGACTATCGAAAGTACCGATGATGTCAGAGTTGATATCCAGATTTCAAAGTCAGATCTTAGTAAGATCAAGAAGGGGCAGAAGGTGGATGTCACAATTAATGGCAATGATTACGAAGGCGAAGTGACACAGGTTTCCGGAACAGCTAAGAATAACGCGAGCGGAGTGCCTGTTGTTGATGGCAAAATAAAGCTAAAGAATCCCGATGACAGCATTATTCTCGGAGTAGAAGCAACTAATAAGATTCACACCGAGAAGGCAGAGGGTGTTCTTGTACTTCCTTATGAGTACATCGGAACCGATTCTGAGGGTGATTTCGTATTTGTTATTGATAATGGAATTCTTAAGAGACAGCCTGTTACTCTGGGACTTACCACCAGTACAGATGCAGAGATAAAGGAAGGTGTCAGCGAGGGTGATACCATCGTTACCACCGATCCCACAACCCTTGTCGAAGGAACCAAAGTCATCGAGATGAGCGAGTAATGGATACATTTATTGAATATTTAGAAAGTGCCATAAAAAATATTCTTGGCAATAAGATGCGAACAGCTCTTACGATGCTGGGAATCATAATCGGAATTGCTTCGGTCATCGCGGCGCTTACCATAGGAAACGGAATGGCAAGATATGTAGGAAACGAGGTTGATGCTATAGGCGGAAACGTTGCGGATATATATCTTGATATGTCGGTTGCGGACAGGGGATTTAATAACGACGATATAAGAGAAATCAAGGACAACTTCCCCGGAGTCAGTGCGACATTTTATGACAATGAATACGGCATTTCTTCAGGCCCAAGAGGAGCTTATGATACGCTCATCACAGCTGCCGGATCCGATTATCAGAAATCCACACTGACCAAGCTTGAGACAGGGACCTACTTTACCGATGATCAGGTGGATCAGGGAGCAAGAGTCTGCGTCATGATGAAAAATGATGCGGTCCGTCTTTTTGGAACGGCCGATGCACTTGGCAAAACTTTTGAATTAAGCGTTGGCGGCAGTTCTATCGAGCTGGAGGTTATCGGAATAAGAGAAAACTGGAGTGAGATGATTTCCAAGATGATTGATATGGAAACCGACTCCTATACAGCTATGATTGAGATGCCGCTCACAACCTATGCCAGAGCTTTTGGTAAGGACATCTCTGAATTCCATAGTGTCGAGATATATTGGGATAACACACAGCCGGGTACTATTGTTAAAAGTATTGTTCGCTTTGTTGAGAACAGACTTGGGCTGCGAGGACAGGACGCGGTTTATTACATGAGTATGTCAGATGTATCAGGCCAGGTAGATTCTATTATGGGAGCGATAACAGCATTTATTTCACTGGTTGCTGCCATATCCCTTCTGGTCGGCGGTATAGGTGTTATGAATATTATGCTTGTTACCGTAACTGAGAGAACAAGAGAGATAGGTATAAGAAAATCAATCGGAGCAAGAACCAAAGCAATTCTTTTCCAGTTCCTGGCTGAATCCGCTATCATCTCCCTGATGGGCGGAATCGTGGGCGTCATCGTCGGAATAGCGGGAGCTTATGTTGGATGCATACTTCTTGATCTTGAACCTGTGATAGACTTCAAAATTGTAATAGGAGCTACGCTCTTTTCTATGATGATCGGAATCTTTTTCGGCATCTATCCGGCACGAAAAGCAGCAAAACTTAAGCCGATAGACGCACTTGCAAGAAATTGATATATGCCTTCCATTGGGGGAAGGTGTCAGCGAAGCTGACGGATGAGGGTAAGAATTGGAATACATAAAAAGCGCATTTTCGAGTATAAAACAGAATAAAGGAAGAACCTTCCTTACCATGCTTGGTATCTTTATCGGTATATCCTCTGTTATAACAATTCTTTCAATAGGTAACGGAATGAAGGTTTTTGTCAACAGCAGTCTTGATGAAATATCAAGCGGCGGAGTAACAATCAATCTTGATCCCAAGAAAACCGACAGATATCTGGAACCGGAAGATCTTGAAAGAATAAAGGATGCTGTTCCGGAGATGCAGGGAATAACATTGACCATCAGCTCGAGCGGAACCTATAACGATGGCAAGGATGACAGGCAACTTGGAATTACCGGCGGAACTGCGGATATTTCGCATGAAGAGACGAAAGGAATGCATGCCGGAAGATTCTTTAGGGATGACGAGGCGGAAGCCGGAACGGCAGTATGCGTAATTTCTCAGCAGGATGCGCTCCTTTTGTTCAGAACGGATGATGTTGTTGATAAGACATTTACGGTCGACATCGGGTCCAAGAGTGTTGACCTGATGATAGTCGGCGTTGCAAAGAGCAGTGATGAAGATATTGAATCTGCAAAGGAAGCTATAAAGAAAAAAGAAGAGGCATATTATTACTGTTCAATTTATGTGCCGTATGCTCTTTTGACCGGAAGATTCGGGCTTGCGGGGGATAAGATTACAAGCTTTAAAATTTATACCAATCCGGGTATGGCGGACGAGACAGCCCTTAAAGTAAAAAGTGTAACCGAGAACATGCTGGAGCTTCGAGGCGAAGGTGCAGTCCAGATTCAGTCCTTTGCGAGTATTGCAGGAGCATATACCAGTATTCTTGATGTCGTGACACTTGTAGTTGCTCTCATTGCTGCAATTTCGCTCGTAGTCGGCGGAATTGGTGTTATGAATATCATGACGGTTACGGTTACAGAGAGAACCAGAGAAATCGGAATCAGGAAATCTCTCGGAGCCAGAACCTCATACATTTTGATACAGTTCCTGACAGAGTCTGCAATTATCACACTTATAGGTGGTATGATCGGAATGCTTATGGGCTTTCTGTTTACAAAAATTGCGGAGAATTTCATGTCGTTCCCGCCTGCAATCAGTCCGATGAACGTCCTTATGGTTGTTGCGATTTCGATAGCCGATGGACTGTTCTTTGGAATTTATCCTGCGAGAAGAGCGGCGAAGATGGATCCTATTGAAGCGCTGAGGCAGGAGTGATATACACAATATAACGCACAAATATACGCATTAAAACGTCCGAAATGTTTTCGTAAATTAAGTCATCCATACATTTATTTGTATGGGTGGCTTTGTGTTTTTTGTGCTATAATAATTTGGAATATGTTTTCTTTCGGGGAATTCTTTACGTGAATAGTGTAATTGACCGCTTATTAAATGGACAATTTGATAATATAGAAAGAACGCTCAGCTTCTCGCTTCCGCGCCTGGAATTAAATATTAAACCGGGGGAGGTTTGTGAAGGGAGCTTCATTATCTATGGACCTAAGGACAAGGTTGTGCAGGGGCTCATCTCTACTTCTGAGCTCCGTATGCAGGTTCTGACAGCTGATTTTTCCGGCTATGAATATGAGGTGGGATTTAGGTTTGATGGCACGGGTCTTAGCGCCGGTGATGTCATCAAGGGTGAGTTCTCAGTCATATCCAATCAGGGAGAATATCAGCTTCCTTTTGTTGTGAACGTGGAGATTAGTCACGTGATGTCCAGTATGGGACCGATTCGCAACATGTTTCACTTTGTAAATCTTGCAAAAACCGATTGGGATGAAGCGAAAAAACTCTTTTATTCCGACGAATTTATCGATGTTTTTCAGGAGAATGAGAGCGGCTTTGAAAGCCTGTACAGAGGGCTTTCTTCAGTCCCCATGTCCGAAGCGAACATGGAGGAGTTTCTTATTTCCATAAAAAAGAAACAGCCGATAAGCTATATTCCCGACAGGACTGAGATTGTAATAGATAATCCGACAGCTGTTTCGGAGCATACCGTGATGCTTTCCAGGAACGGATGGGGGTATACGCGTGTTGAAGTTGAATTTGACGGAGATTTCCTTTCAACGGATTCTCTTGACCTTACCGACAGCGATTTTATCGGAAATAACTGCTTTTTTAAATTTCGTGTGGATGCAAGTCTCTTGCATGAGGGCAATAACTTTGGATTGATAACCTTCAGAACTCCTTATATGGAGGTTAAGATTCCTGTTACCGCCAAGGTGAATCTCGGATTAGAACACCTTTCATCTATACAGATGGAGAAGAAAAAGCTCATAGTGGAACTTGTTAAGCTCTATGAAGATTTCAGATTTAAGAAAATAGGTTCTAGGGACTGGCTTTCGGAGAGCGGAAAACTTGTTAACAGAATGAACGCAGTGGATGCCAAGGATCCTGCCTTCAGATTATATACAGCTCAGTATCTCATCACAGCATCGAGAGTGAGCGAGGGTAAATGGATACTCGACCAGATGAAGCCGGTTCTGGAGGAGGAGTATCCGGACGACGATACCCTTTACTGTTATTATCTATATCTCACTACTCTTGTTGAGAGAGATGAGTATGCGACCAACGAAGTATCCAGAATGATGGAAGGTATATTCTCCAGAAATTCAGATAGCTGGAGAATCGCATGGCTTCTTTTATATATTTCGGAGGAGTATGCTAACAGCCCCACCAGCAGATGGGTGCTGATGGAACAGCAATTCCAGGACGGCTGCAGAAGTCCAATTATTTTCATAGAGGCACTTAACCTTATGTTTGAGTCGCCGACACTTCTTACCAAGGCCTCGGAGTTTGAACTTCAGACTCTTGCTTATGGAGTGAAAAAGGGTGTTCTTCAGCAGAATCTGATAGACCAGATAGTTTATATAGGATCCAGAGAGCGCAGCTACAATGAGAAGCTGTGCAAGATTCTCATGGCATGCTATCAGACTAATCCTGATAAGATTACGCTGGAAGCTATATGTTCGCTTTTGATAAAGGGAAACAGAACCGATCCCGAATCCTTCGAGTGGTATGCCCTTGGAGTTGAGGAGGAACTGCATATCACAAGGCTTTATGAGTACTATATGGCTGCCATTTATCTCGATGAGGATGGAATGCTTCCCTGCGAGATATCCAAGATGGTGCTCATGTTCTTTTCCTATCAGAGCAATCTTGATTATGAAAAAAATGCGATACTCTACAGGTATCTTCACGAACACAGAGACGAGTATCCTGATATCTACGATTCCTACAGGCTTCAGATTGAGAAGTATCTCGTAGAGCAGGTGGACAATGGTAGGATTAACAAGGATCTCGGTTATCTATATAAAAATCTGCTCACCAGGCAGATGGTTGATGCCAGCAATGCCGACAAGGTTTTAAGGATTTTATACAGCAATGAGATAAGGACTGACAATAAGCGCATGACCAAGGTGATTGTTGTCTACGACAAGCTGGAAAAAGAGGTGGAGTATCTGCTTGCGGGCGGAGTTGCCTATGTTCCTTTGTATGGCAGCGATTACTCAGTTTTCCTTGCGGATGCCGATGACAACAGGTTTGCAGAGGGCATACCATTTATAAATTCAAAGCTTATGCTGGTGGGACAGCTTGCATCCTATGCAACGCCTTATATCCAGAAGGGATCTGAGAGCGTGGAGCTTTTCCTTTGTGATATTGAGAAAAATTCTTATACCATCACGATGGAAAATGTCGGAAGGTTCAGGGAGCTTGCCAGTGATCCCAAGATCAGGTCCATTTGCAGAAAGCATATAAGAGAGAGCCTTATAAGGTTCTATTATGAAAATAACTTTGAGCGTCAGCTTGCAGAGTACATGGATGAGGTTACTATGGAGGATCTCGGAACCGCTGACAGAAGTACGATGTTCGAGCTTATGGTTATGTCCGGCAACTATGATAAGGCGTATAAGCTTGTTCACAGGTTTGGCACGCACAAGCTGGATCCCAGAATTGTTATGCGACTTTTCGGCAGACTTATGGATAATGAGTCGCTCGAGAATACTGAGGATAATGCCAAGATTGCCTGGTATGCATTCTCTCACGCGAAGTATGATGAGCAGCTTCTGACTTTCCTTGCGGCAAACTATAGCGGAACCGTCAAGGAGATGAGAGACCTTTGGAAAACTGCGAACAATCTAAGTGTGGATGTATTTGAACTGTCTAAGAGAATCCTTACTCAGATTCTTTACACCGGAGCACATATCGGTGATAAGATTGCTCTTTTCAGAAGCTATGTGGAAAAGAGCGGCGGCGGAGATGAGCTTGAGAGAGCTTTTCTAGCAAAATCGGCCAACGATTACTTCGTGGATAACATGGTTACAGACAGCTATGTCTTCGAGAGAATTGCCACACTTTCAAAGGAGGGTGCAGAACTTCTTGATGTGTGCAGAATGGCATATCTTAGGAGCTTTACAGAGGCTAACCACGAAGGACTTAAGCCTGACAAGGATATTGTGAAGGACTTCTTAAAGAGGCTTCTGGATCAGAATGTGTACTTTTCATTTTTCATGTACTACCAGAACGAGCTTCCGCAGATGGGACAGTTCTGCGATAAGTCAATAATTGAGTACAGAACCACACCGGGGACCAAGTGCATCGTTCACTACATCTCCAGTGAGGATGAGAATGAGGAGTACAAGACCGCGCCCATGCAGGAGATGTACAGAGGTATCTATGACGCCTCATTTATACTCTTCTTTGGTGAGCAGATTCAGTATTACATCACCGAGGAGAACTACAACGGCCGCGGTGAGAAACTGACGGAGAGCGGAGCTATCTCCAAGAACGATATTGTTCAGGAAACCATAGTCGGCCGCTACTCGATAATAAACGATATTATGATCGGCAAGACGCTTCAGGATTACGATACTGTGGACAGACTTCTTTCCGAGTATTACAGAAAGCGTTTCATGACAAACAAATTATTTAGGATGTTATAAAGCCTTCCCCCCCCATGTGGGGGAAGGTGTCAGCGTAGCTGACGGATGAGGGCACAATGCAATTTTTCAAAGAATCAAAAAACGCAAGAAGATATGTACTTGGTTATGATCTGGGAGAGGATGTCTCGCAGATTAGTTTTCTTGCGTCTGATTCCGACCTTCCGGAGACACTCTCAACCCTGGCAGGCGCAGAGGCTTACAACATCCCAACTGTTTTATGTAAACGAAAGGATGTTAACCAGTGGTTTTACGGTAAGGAGGCCATCGCTAAGATTGAAGCCGGGGAGGGCGTCAGAGTTGACGGCCTTATTGAGGCTGCCAGATCCGGAAAGCGTGTAAATGTAGACGGAACAGGCTATGATCCCGTTTCGCTTCTGACTCTTTTTGTAAAAAGAACCCTTTCACTGCTATCGATGGAACTGTCAATGGACATGGTAGATGCCATTGCATTTACGACAAGGACCATGGACAGCAGAATGATAGAGGTTTTATCTGAGGTTACGGGAGCACTTTCGCTTCCTGTTAAGAATATCTTTTATCAGAGCTATGAGGACAGCCTTTATCACTACATGCTTTATCAGCCTGATGATCTTCTGTCTCATGCGGTTATCGCCTGCGATTACAGCTTCGGCGAGATGACTGTCTATGACATGAAGCTCAACCATAGAACAAAGCCCATTGTTGTGACCATAGATAAAACAACTTACGGCGGGATGGTGCTTTCGCAGGGGAGATTCTCTGAGAATGCGAAGGAGCGCGAGGAGCAGGTAGTAAGGCTTGACCAGAAATTTTTGGAGTTTGCGGAAAAGACCATGGAGGGCAGAATTGTCAGCTCCGTATTTTTGCTGGGCGACGGCTTCAGGGATCAGTGGATGCAGAAATCTCTGGAGTTTTTATGCAGAACAAGGCGTGTATTCCAGGGAAACAATCTCTTCAGCAAGGGTGCAAGCATTGCGGCCAGAGAGAAAGTTGGCCCCAGCGAGCGCATGGAAAAATATGTGCTCCTTGACGGCGGAAAACTAAAATCAAATATCGGTCTTCTTGTTAAGAAGCAGGGTAAGGAGGCCTATCATGCCCTTCTTGATGCCGGTGAAAACTGGTATGACATCGGTACAAGCCTTGATCTTATTTTGGAAGATGAGAATTTTATAGATATTATTATTACGTCACTCACCGCAGGTGAAAAGCATGTACATACTATTGAACTTAATGACCTTCCGGAGCGTCCTCCGAGAACCACGAGACTTCGCATGAAAGTCTCTATGAGGGCTGCGGACAAGGTTATAATACATATCGAGGACATGGGCTTTGGAGAGCTCTTTGAGAACTCCGGCTTGTCATGGAGCGAGGAGATTTCGGTATGAGAGGACTTATTCTTTGTACCGGAAGGTACGCTTTAAAACCCTATTATCTTGAGAAAATCGGCAGACGTATTTATTCAATAGAAGAGCTCTGCTACTGTATAACTCAGAACGCATTTCTTATCGATGTGGATTCTTTTGAAATGAGTCTTGTAGACTGGATAGGAAATGAACTTGGTCTTGAAAAGCTTGCCGATGAGCTGAGACACATGATAGTTCACAAGTGTTCTGCTGTTTCCCTTGCTGGAATGATCCTTGATTATGTCGGATATTCCACGAAGGAAGAAATCGACAGCACAGAGGAGACACTCAGAAGTAATGCGGACATGGATATCTATGAAAAACGCATGTCCAGGGCTGAGTTTTTGATGAAGCAGGGGCATATCACTCAGGCTTTCAGTGAATATGACTATCTTTTGAAGCATATGCCGGAAATGGATAAAAATATAAAATCCAAGATAGAGCACAATCAGGGTGTCATGTATGCACATCTTTTTATGTATGATATGGCTGCGGAGTTTTTCCATAAGGCATGGGAGGACGGCGGAGCAGACGAGTCCTATCTCGGTTATCTTGCAGCAAAGCGCATGATGATGGATGAGAAAGAATATGTTTCCTTTGTGAGTTCGCATAAGGAGGCACACAATCTTTCCTTAAAGCTGGAACAGCGCATGGACGAGGCCAATGATCTGTATGATGCCAGCACTGCAAATATCAAGGTCAGAAGTCTGGAACTGTACCGCTCCGGTGCTAAGATGAGCGAGTACTACGAAGCGGTGGAGAGAATTACTAAGGATATGAAGGAAGAATATCGGGGATTGGTTGAATAATGGGGTTCTTTGATTTTTTCAAGAAAAAAGATACATATCGAATAGAACGTCATCAGCAAAACGAACTGGAAAACTGGAATGATATCGTCTATACAAGAAAAAATATAGACATGGACGACCCTGAACAGAGGCATGAGTACATCGAAAACTGTCTTCAGCAGATGGCTGAGGCCAGCAGGGAGATGGATAACCTTCAGTTCGAATACCGCGTAGTTACCTCACATTTGCGGGACATGGAAGAAATCGATGCACTTCCGCCAGAGCAGCGCGCTGAGGTTAATCAGTGTGCCCAGCGTATTCTCGATAGTGAAGAACAGCAGAAAACTTTCAACAGACGTAAGAGCAGAATGACCGATCAGGAATTCGAGAAGATGGAGCGCCTTCATAATCAGGTCAAGAAGAGTGCCGAAACTCTAAAGGAGACGGAGGAACACCAGAAAAAGGTCAAAAATGACCTTAGAAGGCTGGACGGCGAGAGGCAGGCTTACGATTTCAGACGTGCCGAGATTGAGGTGTCCCTGGACAACATGCAGAGGCTTATGCTTGTGGTCGCTGTGGCGCTTGGAGTTATCACGGTTGCTCTTGCCATCTTGTCTCTGGCACTTAAGCTTAACGTTATTTATGGCTATATGGTGGCGATAACTGTAGCAGCCCTGGCTTTCCTTTTTCTCAATCAGAAGATTCATGAGGCGAGAAGAGAAAAGAAGGTAATCCTTAATTCCATCGCACGTCTTATTCAGTTGCAGAATACAGTTAAGATCCGCTATGTAAATAACAGGAATCTTATAGATTACGAGTGCTTAAAGTATGGTATCAGCAGTTCCAAGGAACTGCTTCAGATGTACAATAAGTACCTTATGGAAAAAAATGAGCGCGAGCGCTATGCCATTGCAGAAAAGCAGCTGGATACCAATCAGAAGGCGCTTGTATTTGCACTACGTAAGTACAGGATTAAGGATCCCGAGATCTGGATTCACCAGGCGATTGCTCTCATAAATCACAACGAGGAGGTCGAAATCCGCCACGAGCTTGTGCAGCAGAGGCAATCTCTTCGTAAGCAGATGGACTATAACCGAGATGTTGTGGCAGGCAATGCCAAAAATGAGATTGAAGAGCTCGTACGCCAATATCCTGTCTATCGCCAGGAAATCCTCGACATGGTCGACCGCTTCGAACAAAGATATCCCGGAGCATAAAATTCCGGGCCGTAGACAGTGCGGGTATCATAAATTTGCGTTTTCGTCTGCGGAGTGATTTGCTAAAACTCAAAAAGAATTTATACCTCATTTCACGTTGTTCAAAGAAATCGGTATAAATTCTTTTTTCATTTTTTATTGCTAATAAATAGGAGATAATGTACTATGTTTTGTGTTGGGTATGGAAAGATTTATTTGTAGGTAATTCAATGGCAAAATATTTTAACAATGAACACGATAAGATAGGTGAGGAGTGCGGTGTCTTCGGAATCTATGATTTCGATGGCGGGGATGTTGCACCCTCGATTTATTACGGACTGTTGTCCCTGCAACATCGAGGGCAGGAGAGCTGCGGTATTGCTGTCAGCGAAACAATGGGTCCGAAAGGAAAAGTAACAAGTCATAAGGACATGGGACTGGTAAATGAAGCGTTTAACCATGAGATCATTTCAGGGATGCATGGTGACATAGGTGTAGGGCATGTGAGATATTCAACTGCCGGCAGCAGCACCAGAGAAAACGCTCAGCCCCTTGTCCTTAATTACGTTAAGGGGACACTTGCGATGGCGCACAACGGTAATCTTGTAAATGCGCCGGAGCTTCGAGAGGAACTTGCGTATACCGGTGCGATTTTCCAGACTACGATAGATTCAGAGGTTATCGCATATCATATTGCAAGAGAAAGGCTTAATACTCCCAATGTTGAGGGTGCTGTTGCCAACGCGATGAAGAAGATCAAGGGTGCGTATTCCCTGGTTATCATGTCGCCCAGGAAGCTCATCGGAGCAAGGGATCCCAATGGCTTCAGACCGCTTGTAATTGGTAAGAGAGATAACAGCTATATTCTTGCATCCGAGACCTGCGCGCTTGATACAATCGGCGCAGAGTTCATCAGAAATGTTGAGCCGGGAGAGATAGTGACCATCTCTCCGGAGAAGGGTATTGAATCCAATCTTCAGATGACCAACAGCGTTAAGCATGGCCATTGCATATTCGAATATATTTATTTTGCGAGACCGGACAGCGTGCTTGACGGAGTGAGTGTCTATGAATCCAGAATAAAAGCAGGGCGCTTTTTGGCAATGGATTCACCGGTGGAAGCGGATGTGGTTGTCGGTGTTCCGGAATCAGGTAACTGCGCTGCACTTGGATATTCAATGGAGTCCGGTATCCCTTACGGACAGGCCTTTGTGAAGAACCAGTATATCGGCAGAACCTTCATAAAGCCGGGGCAGAAGAGCCGTGAGAGCAGTGTTCAGGTAAAACTGAATGCCCTTAAAAACGCCGTCGAGGGAAAACGAGTTATAATGATAGACGATTCAATCGTTCGCGGTACCACTTCGGACAGGATTGTAAGAATGCTCAGGGATGCAGGAGCTACCGAGGTCCATATGAGAGTATCATCGCCGCCGTTTTTGTGGCCCTGCTACTTCGGAACCGACGTACCTGCAAGAGAACAGCTGATCGCCTATAACCGCAGCATCGATGAGATATGTAAGATTATCGGAGCTGATTCTCTTGGTTATTTGAGAGAGGAACGACTCAGTGAACTGGTAAATAACAAGTTTGATATATGTAAGGGGTGCTTTACCGGAGATTACCCCATTGCTCCGCCGGATGAAGATATCAGGGGAGACTTCGAAGCGTAAATCATTTAGGAGGATAATATGAGTACAGACAGATACAGTAGCCCGCTTTCAGAGCGTTATGCAAGTAAGGAAATGCAGTACATCTTTTCACAGGACATGAAATTCAAGACCTGGAGAAAGCTCTGGATCGCACTTGCGGAAATTGAAAAGGAACTCGGACTTAACATCACACAGGAACAGATTGATGAGCTTAAGTCACACCAGGAGGACATCAACTATGAAGTTGCCATTGCCCGTGAGAAGGAAGTTCGCCACGACGTAATGAGCCATGTATATGCGTACGGCCAGCAGTGTCCCAAGGCTGCAGGAATCATTCACCTCGGCGCTACAAGCTGCTATGTCGGAGACAACACAGACATCATTATCATGACCGAGGCACTTAAGCTTGTTCGCAGAAAGCTCCTCAATGTTATCAGCTGCCTTGCAAAGTTCGCTGATGAGTACAAGGATCTGCCGACACTCGGATTCACACATTTTCAGCCGGCACAGCCTACAACAGTAGGTAAAAGAGCATCACTCTGGCTTCAGGACTTCACTATCGATCTTGAGGACATTGATTATGTTCTTGATAATATGAAACTTCTTGGTTCAAAGGGAACTACCGGAACACAGGCATCTTTCCTTGAACTTTTTGACGGAGACCTTACAAAGGTTGATAAGCTTGATCCCATGCTCGCTGACAAGATGGGCTTCAAGGGTTGTATGGCGGTTTCAGGTCAGACCTACAGTCGTAAGATCGACATGAAGGTTGTTAATGTCCTTGCGGGAATCGCGTCATCTGCTACAAAGATGGCTCAGGATATCAGACTTCTTCAGCATCTTAAGGAAGTTGAGGAGCCCCATGAGGCTAAACAGATTGGCTCTTCAGCTATGGCTTATAAGAGAAATCCCATGAGAAGTGAGAGAATCTGTTCACTTTCAAGATACGTAATTGTTGATACATTGAATCCTGCTATTACAGAGATTTCACAGTGGTTCGAGAGAACACTTGATGATTCTGCAAACAAGAGACTTTCAATTCCCGAGGGCTTCCTTGCAATTGATGGTATTCTTGATCTTTGCATGAATGTAACAGACGGTCTTGTTGTATATCCCAAGGTTATCGAGAAGCGCCTCATGTCAGAGCTTCCTTTCATGGCTACCGAGAATATAATGATGGATGCCGTAAAGCTTGGCGGAAACAGACAGGAGCTTCATGAGAAAATAAGAGAGCTTTCCATGATCGCAGGAGACCACGTAAAGAAGGACGGACTCGACAACGATCTTCTTGATATGATCGTAAAGGATCCCGCTTTCCATATGACAGAGGATAAGATCAAGGAGTGCATGGATCCTAAGAAATACACAGGCTGCAGTGCACATCAGGTTGAGAGATTCTTAAGCAAGGTTGTGAATCCCATTCTCGAAGCCAACAAGGATGAGCTTGGCCTCTCCGCTGAAATAAACGTATAAGAGCCGTTCTGCCCGGCCCAGCGCGAGAGAGCAGAACTTCTATTTGAAAAAATACATAAAAAGACAAATATAACTACTTCATTTTCTTGTTTTTATGTTGCATAATTATGATATGCAAAAATCAGTATCCCGCATTGTTGTTTATAATGCGGTGTATGAATACAGGAAAATGAGGTAGTTTTTTATGGGAAAAACATGGGATATAAAACAGTTTGCAAAAACTGCGCGCGCAGCTGCAGCAGAGGGTATTGTCCTTTTGAAAAATGATAAAAATGCTCTTCCGCTGGAGAAGGGGGCAAAGATCGCTGTTTTCGGAAGAAGCCAGATGAATTACTACAAGAGTGGAACCGGTTCGGGCGGCATGGTTAACGTTGACTATGTTGTCGGAATCTATGAGGCTCTGGCCGCTTCAAAGAAAATCAAAGTAAACAAGGATGTACGCAAAGCCTATGAGGCATTCGTAAAAGAGAATCCTTTTGATGCCGGCATAGGATGGGCAGGAGAGCCCTGGTTTCAGAAGGAGATGCCTCTTGAGGATGCGCTTTTAAAGAGAGCGTCAGCTGAATCCGATGCTGCGGTTTTTATAATCGGAAGAACCGCCGGAGAGGATCAGGACAATAAAAATGAGCAGGGAAGCTATCTTCTTACTGATGAGGAGAAGGCTGCCCTGAAGAAGGTCTGCAAGGCCTTTAGGCGCACTATCGTGCTTTTGAATGTCGGAAATATCATCGATATGAAGTGGGTAAAAGAGATTAACCCCGAGGCCGTTCTCTACGTATGGCAGGGCGGTCAGGAGGGCGGAAATGCCGTTCTGGATGTGCTCACGGGGGATGTGAACCCTTCAGGAAAACTGTCCGATACAATTGCTTATAATATCGAGGATTATGCTTCCACAGCGAATTTCGGCTCAGAGAAGAGAAACTTCCAGTCTGAGGATATTTACGTAGGATATCGCTATTTTGAGACCTTTGCAAAGGACAAGGTAATGTATCCTTTTGGATTTGGATTGTCATATACGACTTTTGATATAGCTTTAGGCGAGTTTGATTACGACGCGACAGAAGGCGCCTCACTGGATGTTCTTGTTACCAATACAGGTAACAGGGCAGGAAAAGAGGTTGTTCAGGTTTATGTTGAGGCTCCGCAGGGTGTTCTTGGCAAACCTTCCAGAGCACTTGTAGCCTTTGCAAAGACAGACGTCCTTAAACCCGGTCAGATGCAGAGCATGGAGTTTGATATTCCCAAGTACTGGATGAGTTCCTATGATGACGGCGGGGCTACAAAAAATAAGTCATCCTATGTCATGGAGGCCGGAACCTACAGAATCTATGCAGGTAGTGATGTCAGAAGCGCAGAAGCAGCAGGTGAATTTGAGCTTAAGAAGCTCGAAGTAATCTGTAAGTGCGAGGAGAGCTACGCCCCGGTTAAAGAATTTGAGAGATTGAAGCCTTGTGCCGGTGGAAAGGGTGGCAATAGCTACACTGCAAAATATGAGAAAGCACCTATTAGGACCCTTGATCCTAATAAAAAGAGAAAAGACAGACTTCCGAAAGCACTTCCTTATTCAGGTGACAAAGGCTTTAAGCTTAAGGACGTGGAAGAGAAGAATGTTTCCATTGAGGGTTTCATAGCCCAGCTTTCCGATAAGGACCTCATTGCTATGATGCGCGGCGAGGGAATGTGTTCTCCCAAGGTAACTGCGGGAATAGCAGGTGCTTACGGCGGAGTGACAGACAGACTCTCAGATTTTGGTATTCCTGTCGGAGGCTGCTCCGATGGACCCAGCGGTATACGTATGGACTGCGGAACTCATGCATTTTCACTTCCGAACGGAACCTGCCTTGCATGTACTTTTGATGAAGAATTAAATGAAAAGCTCTTTAACTGGGAGGCACTTGACCTTAGGAGAAACAGAATCGATGCACTTCTCGGCCCCGGTATGAACATTCACAGAAATCCTTTGAACGGTCGAAACTTCGAGTATTTTTCAGAGGATCCGATACTCACTGGTAAGCTTGTATCAGCTCAGCTCCGTGGTCTTCATAAATATGATGTAACAGGTGTAATTAAGCATTTTGCGGGTAATACACAGGAATACAAGAGACATTTTGTTGACAACGTCGTATCGGAGAGGGCACTTCGCGAAATCTATCTTAAAGGCTTTGAAATTGCTGTAAGAGAGGGAAAAGCCCGTGCACTTATGAGTACCTACGGCCCCTTAAACGGTATCTGGACCGCCAGCAGCTATGACCTTCTTACTTCAATTTTGAGAGAAGAGTGGGGATTTGATGGCATCGTCATGACCGACTGGTGGGCAATGGGTAACGACGAGGCCGGTGCTGCAGGAAGCTACCAGAATGTATCCGCTCAGGTTCGTGCCCAGAATGATCTGAACATGGTAAATACCAGCGCAGAGGATAATTCGAATAAGGATGACCTTGACGTGGCCCTTGCAGAGGGAAGACTTACCCGTGCAGAGCTTGTAAGAAGTGCAATAAATATCTGCAAATTCCTGCTGAAAACTCCTGCATACAGACATTTGCTCGGAGAGGAATCAGTACTGGATAAGGAACTTGCAGCTGCGATTTCGGCAGAGGATGCTGTTCTCCAGGATATAATAAAGCTCAAGTTTGATGGCGATGAGCTTGACCTTGATGCTTCCAGGATAAAGGTTGGAAAGGGAGAGACAACTACTTATGTTATTACCAGTCCCAGAAAGTGTCTCACTGATTTAGAGCTTGTTATCAGAGCTAATAATCAGCCTGATGTAGCCCAGCTACCGTTCTCTGTATTCCAGGATAAGATGCTGGTAAAATCAGTTACTCTGACCGGAATGGATAAGGAATGGCAGACCATTAAAATCGGCCTTGGCCCTGCGATGATTGGAAATTTCTACCTTAAGCTCTATTTTGCACAGGGCGGACTTGAAATCAAGTCAGCTAAAATTATTTTCACAAAAGATATAGAGAGTATGTTCAGACATGATCCGGCACTGCTTTGATAAACACGCATAATAATGTGCATAAATACCCTATAAGCTCTTTGAGCTATAGGGTACTTTTTTGTTATTTTTGGTTTTTAAAAAGGGGTTTCGACTTAAGAATATATTATAATTTCGTTATTTTTAAGGAACTATAAATCAATTCTAAAATGTTGGTTAAGTTATCGGGTTAAACGTTTACTTCTCAATATAGAAGTGCTAATAATATAGCTGTGGGGGAAAAGCAAAGAAAAAAGATATGTGATGGTTTTTGTGAAAGGAGAATTTGTCTTATGGGTAATACTTTCAAAAGAATTATGTCAACTATGTTGGCAGTCACATTGGCTGCAACACTTTGCTTTATAGCAATACCTACTCGTGCACAGGCTGCTGTTAAGACAGTCAAAGTTACTTTGACTAAGGACGGCAACGGTGGAGCAGGCATCACTCTTAAGCCTGGTGCAAAGGCTCAGATTATTGTTAAGAAGGCAACAGGAAATGTAACTTATAAGACTAACAACAAAGCAGTTGTTTCAGTAACAAAGGATGGAGTAATCCAGACTAAGAAGGTTGGAAGCGCTGAGATTAAGGTTAAGGATAAGAAGGGCTATTCAGCAACTGTTTGTGTAGACGTTGCAAAGGGAAGCTATCTTGCACGCAGCGGAAAGGGCTCTGACGAAAAGGGCAAGGTTTATAAGATTTGGCTCAGCAAGCCCGCAGTAACACTTGACCTCGGCGAGGGATATTCTGTATGGGCATACACAATTGAAGAAGGCAAGACCGGTAGTGTACAGTTCCAGAGTGAGGACTGGGGAATTGCTGCAGTTGATGATCATGGTAACATCAGAGCTCAGGGACATGGCTCAACACGTATCTACGCTCACAAGGGAGGCAGAACAGCAGCTATCATGGTTAATGTAAACTGATATTTGCAGAATACGATCGTTTTATATAACAGGAGACCATTAGTAGGATAGTTTGAAAAAAGTTTCATCACAAACTGAATAAAGTACAAAACGTTGTTAAAACGTTATATGCACGTACCGGACTAGTCTATAGGGCAGTTCGGTACGTGATTTTTTGTGTATTGTTTCATGATTTTGTCATTTGTGATATGATACTGACATTGATTAGATTGTACAAAATAGAAAATTCCGGAGGAATAGATAAATGGCATTATCAAATTATGTAGAAGCAGTAATAGAAGAAAAGGACTGGTACATCACAAATCTTTCTAATGTGGCTGCCTGCCTGTGGCAGCAGATCCCTGATGTAAGCTGGGTGGGATTCTATTTAATGACTGATAAGGGTAACGATAAAGAACTTATCCTTGGACCCTTCCAGGGAAAAGTAGCATGCACTCATATCGCGCTTGGACGCGGTGTCTGCGGCGTTTCCGCTTCTGAAAACAAAACGCTCATCGTCCCTGATGTATCACAATTTTCCGGCTACATTGCCTGCGACAGTGAGGCACGCTCTGAAATCGTTATCCCCCTCAGAAACAAAGACGGGGTAGTCATCGGAGTCCTCGACATCGACAGCAACACAGAAGGCCGCTTCTCTGAAGCCAATGAAGAATCTGCAGACCTTGAAAAATGTGCGGAACTGATATCAAATATTATCCCTAAAACAATAAATTGATATATACCCCTAATTTAAGGCCGTCGCTTTATCAATAAAATACCCCATGGCAGAGGTGAACTGCCATGGGGTAAAAGAATGGAATGGGTTTTATTAGCCTTTTACTGCACCTTCGATCATACCTTCCATAATCTGCTTCTGAGCGATCAGGAAAAGAATAATCATGGGCAGGATAGCAAGAAGTGCAGCTGCCAGAATCAGGTTCCATTGCTTAACGTAGGAACCGACAAAGGCCTGAACTGCTACAGGAAGAGTCTTTACGGGACCGTTCTGACCAAGCATCATTGAAGGCAGAAGATAATCGTTCCAGATCCACATACCATTAAGAATGGTTACTGTTGTAATAACAGGTGTGAGGAGCGGGAAAATTACCTTGAAAAATACCTGCTCGGGTGAGCATCCGTCAATAGATGCTGCTTCTTCAAGATCATAAGGAATTCCCTTAATAAATCCTACAAGAATGAATACTGTCATTGCGCCGCCGAATCCAAGGTATGCGAAAACAATACCGGGAACTGACTTAAGCATCGGGATACCAATGAACTTTCCGACATCTCTGAAAGTAGAGATAAGAGGAAGCATAACTACCTGGAAAGGAATGATCATTGATGCGATGAATGTGAAGTAAATCACATTTGACCATACAGTCTTATTACGGCAGATAACCCATGCTGCCATTGCTCCGAACAGAGCGAGCAGTGCAAGGGAAAGAACAGTAATAAGTGCTGAAAATCCAAAGGTCTGCCAGAATGTGAAACTGGAGTTGTTTATAACATCATTAAGATTTCTAACAAGCTTTGCAAAAGATGCTCCATTCAGTCCGATGGGATTTGCTGTAATCTCATTGGAATCCTTGAATGAGTTGATAACTACAAGGAAGAAAGGGAACAGCACATAAGCTGCAATTATAATTGCAATAATGAAACGGATAATAACGTTTGAAGTCTTTTCCTTGGTATGCATTATAATTCCACCTCCTTCTTGTTAGATATGCGAACCTGAAGTATTGAAACGCAAGCCAGTATGATGAAGAACAATACGGCTTTTGCCTGGCCGAGTGCGTAATTGTTCTTTATAACAGCTGTGTTATAGATGTTAAGAGCGAGCATCTCGGTTCCGTTTGTCAGGTACTGTCCGAAAATATCTACAGATCCTTTACCATTAGTAAGTGCAAGGTTTACATCGAACTGCTTGAAAGCACTTGTAAGGGTAAGGAACGTACAAATCGTGATTGTGGGAGCGATCATGGGAATCTTTATCTCGAAAAGAGTCTGCATGGGATTAGCTCCGTCAATGGCAGATGCTTCAAGCACATCCCCGGGTATGGTATTAAGACCTGTGATGTAGATGAGCATTATATAACCGGCGTACTGCCAGATGTATACGATGATTACCGCGAGGAAAGCAGTGCCTGTATCGGCAATCATTGAATACTGTGTATTGAAAAGCTTTGTTACAACATTACTGAAAATGAACTGCCATATATAGCCAAGTACGATACCACCGATAAGGTTAGGTAAGAAGTAAGCTGCTCTGAAAAATCCAAGGCCCTTGATTTTTGATGTGCAAAGAAGGGCAAGAAGGAAAGCAACCAGGTTAACCATTATCATGTTACATACAACAAACAAGAATGTTAAAAATATAGACCAGAGGAAACTGGGCTGTGAAAACATACTTGTGTAATTTGCGAGTCCAACGGAATTCCTAACCCTGATACCATCCCAATCGGTAAATGAATATCCGATACCGAGGAAAAGAGGAATGATAACTGTTACCAAAAAGGCAAACAGAAGAGGGAATAAGAAAAGTATATTTATAATTGTGCGATGATATTTGAGTGTCGGGAAAAAGTATAAACCTAAAACTATTCCAATAATACCAATGATGAGTGTGGCACCACGGAATGAAGCCTGGGACTTCGTGAAGTCAAGCATAAGAGACCAAATCAGAAGACCAAGACCTGCTATCAGACAAATGAAAGAAAATACTCCTTTTGAGGTAGAAGGTGTTTTCATAGTGGAAGCTCCTTTGTTCCGGGATAATGGGGTGACGATGTTTCAGTGGTTTAGATAAATCGGGCAGAGCATTTGCTCTGCCCGAGAACTAACAATTTTTAACTTTGATTATTCAGCGTAGTAACTCTTGATTACTGCAGAAATCTTAGATACGAACTCGTCAGCATCTGCGATTGATCCCTTAGCATAATCAGCAAATACCTGACATGTCTCGTTCTGAAGCCCATCCTTCTTAAGCATTGTGTGCCATCCGCTGTAGTTGCCAGCATCGATGTAGCTCTTCATGCTCTTGTAGAAAGGATTTGTAGCTTCAAACTCGCAATCATCGAAAGGAGATACAAGACCAGCCTTGTTTACAAGGATATCCTGTGCAGAAGAACCTGCGCACCAGTTGAAGAATGCCTTAGCTGCATCTACGTTGCCGTCCTTGTAAGCTACCCAGTATGACGGAGGTCCAGCGATGATTGTGTTGATACCATCCTCAAATGCATAAGGAGCGAAACCAACTTCAAAGCTTACATCATCAGGAGATGTTACACACCAGTTACCCTGTGTGATGAATGCGAACTTGCCTTCCTTAAATCCGGCAACCTGCTCATCATATGTTCCGTCAACAAGAAGGTGATCCTTATCAGCATACTCGTTCATCATTCCAACGAACTCAGCGAAATCCTTCATTCTTGCTTCATCAATTGTACCGCCATCGTTAAGCATGTCGATGTACTTTGTGTCATCAGCCTTAAGACCAGCATCAAGGTACTGACCAAATACGTGTGTACCTGAAGACCATCCAAGGTTTGTGGGCTCTGCGCACCATGCAAATACTGCTGTAAGACCAAGCTCATCCTTCTTAGCGTCGATCTTCTCGCAAGCTTCTTTCCAAGCAGCGGGGCTTGTAAGAGAAGAAGGATCAACGTCACACTGTGAAAGGATGTCAGCGTTGTAACCAAGAGCAGTAGCCTCTACTGTATAAGGGAATCCGATTGTGCCCATGTTAGCATCAACGAGCTCGAATCCTGTCTTATCTGTCCATTCCTCACCTGCAAGATCAGCAAGCATGCCGTCCCATGTAGCAGCCTGGTTAGCTTCGATTACGAAGATGTCAGGCATGTTGTCGCCCTGGTACATTTTCTTAAGCTCATCACCTGCGCTTGTGTCACCACCGATTGTCTCGATAGCAACTTCGTTACCTGTTTCAGACTTGTAAAGCTCAGCGAGCTCTTTGAGCTGATCGTTGATCTCGGGCTTACCGTTAAGAAGACGGATAGCTCCTGCAGAAGCTGTAGAGTCCGAAGCTGTAGAGTCCGAAGCTGTATCAGCAGCCTCTGTTGTGTCAGCGGCTGTCTCTGTAGACTCAGCTGTATCAGCAGATGTGTCGGCACCTGAACCTGAGTTGCCGCCGCAAGCTGTCATGCTAAGAACCATTGTTCCAGCCAGAAGAATAGATAATACTTTCTTTTTCATGTTACCCTCCTTAATTGTGCACTTTGCCAATCAGATGTGTTGATTGGCGGTTACTTTTGCGCATAAGTTTTATGCTTAGACTAAAATATCACGATAATAATCAAAATGCAAGTAAAAAAATTCTAAAGTCTCCAGATTTTGCAACACCTTACGCGTAAAAGCTGACTACGACTGGCTTTATATAAATTATTAAATTTTTAAAAAAATAATAAAAATCCTGTTTATAATTTGTCGGCACTTTGCTCAATCGTTTTCGTAGTAAGCCCTGTTTTTGTTGTGTAACATGTACACTTTTTGGGACAAAAAAAGAAACCGAGAGGTTAACACCTTCACCGGTTTCTTTGATTTATATCGAATTTGGAAACTAAGTTTATTCGACAGGCTCTATTTTTTTAACAGTATCTCTTATTATAAGTTTTGTCGGTAATTGTATCTGGTTAGGAGTCTTTTCACCTCGAATTCTCTTAAGAAGTGTCTCGGTGGCAGTTATTCCCTTTAGCTTCACATCCTGATGAACAGTGGTTATGGCAGGGCGATGGAACTGTGCAAACAGAGTATCATCGAAACCGGCAACTGAGATATCATCGGGAACTCTTATGCCGCGATCCTCAAGAGCGGAGAGCAGCTGAACCGCATATAAATCGGATACACACATGATGGCGTCGAATTCGGGAGCTCTTTTACAGATTTCCTCAAGTGATTCCTCTATTTCATCACTTCTCGGCCTTATTTTAAGGAACCAGTCCTCTTCATAATGAATACCATTTCCCTCAAGAGCATATTTGTAACCTGAGAAGCGCTCATAGTCTACGCCGTTCATATTATCTGAAAGAAATGCTATTTTCTTATGGCCAAGCTTGATCATATAGTTAACCATGTCAAAGCATCCCTGTCTGTCATTAAGACCAACGTTAATAAAGTGCTTTAGTCCCTCTATACTATAGGTATCAATGCAGACGATAGGCTTTTTATAGCGTTCGCTGACGCGGATACCGTCGTTATCAATCATTCCGAAGAGCAGTAGACCATCAACGTTCCAGGTGGAAACATGTCTCATGATCTCGGTAGTATCACTTGAGATGTAGAGCATCATGAAGTAGCCGGCATTTCGTATCGATTCCTCAATACCACCTATAAGTTCGGATACAAAAGGATCCATTAGAAGATTCTCATACTTGTCGGCTCTTGCCTTGAGCGCCACGCCTATAATCTTTGACTCGTTCTGAGCAAGATTGCGTGCGTTGATGTTAGGCACGTAGTCAACTTTTTTCAAATAATCTTCTACAATTTTAATTGTAGCCGGAGATACTTCACCTGTTTTTCCGTGTATAACGTTGGAAACAGTGGTCGTACTCATATTTAGTTGCTTAGCGATTTCCTTAATTGTAATCATAAAAAATCCATTAACTAAAAAAATTAACTTTACAAAAGTTCAAAAATGATTATAGTGTAAAAATAACACAGCGAAAATGCGCTGTCAAAAATCTCGAAATGCACATAAATATAGAAACTTTTGCGTTAAAGTTAAAAACACCCCAAAATTATTTTTGAAAGGAAGTAGAAATGAACACTGTTTACGGCAAAATTAGTCCTATGAATGCAATAACCGCAGACATGACCTCCACACTCGGAGGAAAGGATATACAGATTCCTTCGGATATACCGCATGGAGACATGCCCGGAGATAAGATAGAGATCGGCGAAAGTCACATCGCCAAGGCAAAGACAATATTCCCCAGACTTTTGGAGGAGCTTACAAAGGTAACAGCAGCTAATCCTTACGGAAGAGCGGTTATTACCGTATGCGGAGGATCAGGTGTAGGAAAGTCGGAGATTGCTTCACTTCTTTCTTATATGCTTGAAGAGTCCGGTATCGGAAGCTACACAATGTCAGGAGACAACTATCCTCATCGCATTCCTATGTATAATGATGCGGAGAGACTTCACACATTCAGACAGTGCGCTATCCGTGGAATGGTAGACGGCGGTGCGATGAACGCAGAGAACTTAAAGAAGGTTCAGGAGTGGCAGGAACAGGGCGATGATGCCAATGCAGAACATGCAAAGGAGAATCCCTGGTTTTCATCATATCTTGAAGCAGGTAAAAAGGGCCTTTCCGAATACCTCGGGACTCCCGCAGAAACTGATTTTGCTGAAGTAGACAGTATTCTTGCCGCATTTAAAGATGGTGCGGACAAGCTCTGGCTCAAGAGAATGGGCAGAGATGAATGCACACTCTGGTACGACGAAGTTGATATGTCAAAGAAGCAGGTTCTTATCATAGAGTGGACTCACGGCAATACTGACTGCATGAAAGAGGTTGATATCCCGATTCTTCTTAACAGCACACCTCAGGAGACTCTTGAGCACAGAAGAAGCCGTGCACGTGACGGCAAAGTAGACAGTCCGTTTACAATGATGGTTCTTGAACTTGAGCAGAACAAGCTTATGGCACAGGCTCACAAGGCTAAGATAATTGTCAGCAAGCAGGGTGAAATTATAAGCTACGATGATTATAAGAAATTGATGGGTATCTGAAAACCTCATCCGCCCTTCGGGCACCTTCTCCAGTGGGGAAGGCAAAAAAGAAAGGAAACACAATGAGTAAATTTGTAGATAACGGACCTATGCTGAATGCTTACCCCGACAGCTGCGGTGGTACACTCGGCGATATTGTAACCTTCCTTGAGAAGGATGAACTTAAGGATACCTTCAGTTCATTCTATATCCTTCCGAGCATTTACAATACTGATCTGGACAGGGGCTTTTCCGTAATTGATTATGGTATTAATGAGGAGCTTGGCTCAAAGGCTGATTTGGACAGACTCCGCGCCCTTGGAATTGACCTTAAGCTTGATTTCATCTTAAATCATGCATCAGTTCTTTCACCGCAGTTCCAGGATCTTCTGAAAAACGGTGAGAAATCAAAATATGCAGACTTTTTCATAAATTGGAACAAATTCTGGGATGGCTGCGGAGAGATGACCGAGGACGGTTATATCCAGCCTGATGAGAAGTACATAAAGGACATGTTTTTCAGAAAGCCCGGACTTCCGATCCTTATGGTAAGAATGCCTGACGGAAAGGAGATACCTTACTGGAACACCTTCTATCAGGAGGTTCAGTACAGAAGACCGGATGCTCAGGACATTATTAATGCAGTAGAGGAATTTAACGGACAGGGATCCGAGAGAATTCAGTATATGACTGCAGAGAATATTGCGAAGTGTGTCTGCGAGGGTCTTGATGAGGGGAAAAAGCCGGAGGAAATAGATTTCGGTAAATATGCAAAATATCGCGAGGCAATTCTTGAATTCCTTGCAAACGGAAGAAAATATCTCGGACAGATGGATTTGAATATCAAATCAGATCTTGTCTGGGAGCACTATGAGAATACACTTAAGGCGCTTTCAGGATATGGAGCTGCCATCGTTAGACTTGATGCTTTTGCTTATGCTCCTAAGGAGCCTGGTAAGAAGAATTTCCTTAACGAGCCTGATACCTGGGATGTTCTTGAGAAGGTAAGGACTATTGCAGATAAGAACAGCTTGAGACTCCTTCCTGAGATTCACGACAGCTATGGTGCCGGCATCTATGAGAAGGTTGCAGGCAAGGGCTATATGACCTATGATTTCTTCCTTCCTGGACTTCTTATCTATGCGATGGAGCAGAAAAACGGTGAAGCCCTTGCATGCTGGGCTAAGGAACTTGTGGATAAGAAAATCCGCGTGGTAAATATGCTTGGATGCCACGATGGCATACCGGTTCTTGATCTGAAGGGCCTTATTCCCGATGAGGAAATCGAGAAGCTGATAGAGACTATTGTCGGAAGAGGCGGACTTGTTAAGAATCTTCACGGACAGAAGAATATGTACTATCAGGTAAATTCAACTTATTACAGCGCTCTTGGTGCTGATGATAAGAAGATGCTCTTTGCGAGAGCGGTTCAGATGTTCATGCCGGGCAAGCCTCAGGTATGGTATCTCGATCTTTTTGCGGGAGAGAACGACTACGCTGCAGTAGAACGAGCTGGCGCGGGCGGACACAAGGAGATTAACCGCACAAATCTTTCAAATGAGGAGATGCTGAAAAAGCTTAGTAAACCGGTTGTGCAGAAGCAGCTTGAACTTTTGAGACTTCGTAATACCGATCCGGCATTCGGTTTTGATGCAAAGCTTGATCTCAAGCAGGATGGTTCGGTTCTTACCTTTACATGGGAGAATAACGGAAACAAGATCTCGCTTAAGGCTGATTTTGCATCTTATGATTATGAAATAATAAAGTAAAATTTCATAAATATTACATGAAGGTGTTTCTTTAGGAGAACCGGGCATTTTGGCCCGGTTCTCTTTTTTTATCTACCTATTTCATTACAATTTTTATTTCTCTTTATTAATCGTAACAAAAAAATAATAGTGTACTCTAAAAGAATTCACCCCGGGTTTATATATTGATAATTTTTCTATCAATAATATTTATATGTTATCAGTACAATATAGATAACGAATATGATTTCCCGCAAAAGCGTGAAAAGGCGCAGTCTTTACGGGGGAGGAACGGGGGTAACAATGAGAAAATTTATGTTTAAGCAGCTAAAAACAGCATTGGTGCTTCTGTGTGCCATGCTTATTTTTTTACAGATGATTCCGTGTGCAAAACCGGTGAAAGTATATGCTGCTGAAGAAGAGGAAGAGGAATGCGAAGTTGAGGAAATAGAGCAAGGTGAAGAAGATGATGTTGAAGAAGATGAAGAAGACGACGATGATGGCGAGGAAATTAGTGAGGTAGAAAAGAAATTTGAAGGAGAAAATGCCAAAAAGCAGGAAAGCCAGCAGAATAAGACTACCGGGAAGCAGGAAAACTCTCAGAAACAGGCAGAATCCGGAAAGCAGGAACAGGTAAAAAAGCAGGAAGAAAGAAAAAGTCAGGAAGAGACAAAAAAGCAGGAGGGACAATCTGAAACCGTATTAAAGCAGGCGCCTAAGGGCAGGCAAAAAAAGCTTACGGTTGAATTACCCGCAGAAAAGCCAAGATATTATGATAAGGTGGCAATCGGTGAAGAGATAAAGATTGTTGTTAAATCTAAGGGAAAAAAGATAAACAATAAATATTTGAAGTTTAGTTCCAATAAGAAGTCGGTTGCATCAGTAAACAATGCCGGAATAATCACAGCTAATAAGTACGGTACGGCAAACGTTAAGGTTGTTTACAAAACAAAAAAGAAAAAATCTTATAAGTGCAATATATATGTCACTGTAGCAAAGAGTACTGTGCGGACACTTTATGTAGGTGATTCCAGAAGCGTTGACCTGTTCTCGGCAACGGCTGAATCGGTGTTTGGCGAGGTTCATAACGATATAGTTGTCTGTGCTTTGAATGGCGCAAATGTGAGATTCCTTGGAGAAGTACTTGATCATTCGGATCTTAGCGACTACGACATGATAATAACCTGGATGGGAGCAAATGATTTCGGTCATTTTAAGCCTTATATAGTTAAATACAACGGGCTTGTTTCGAAAGGGAAAAAGCTGGTGGTTTGTTCTGTTGGAATGACAAGGGACGCATTTCTTGATGAGGGCGGACAGCCGCTTTTCAACACCGGAGTTATAAACAGGTTTAATATCCAGCTGATGGACTGGGCAGGAAAAAAGAAAAAGGTAAAGACCGTATCAATGAACGACTACATCGCAAATAAGGTATCTATTGATTCGAAAGACGGGGTGCATTATTCACCAAAGCCCAATAAAGGACTGTGGAACTATATTCTTGATAAGGCGGAATGAACCTTTTTATACATAATTAAATGTAAATTCAAGTCAGCAGATCGAAACAGGCGGTTTTGTATCTGCTGATTTTTTTATTCATAATATGAAATCCATTTTGCAAAATAATTTACTTATGGAGGATTCTGTAGTATATTATCATGTGGTTATTTTAGTAAACTAAACCGTGTAACACAGAATGGAGAAATAAAATGGTTAAAGCAGTAGTTGGAGCAAACTGGGGAGACGAAGGAAAAGGTAAGATCACAGATATGATGGCCGATCAGGCTGATGTGGTTGTACGTTTTCAGGGAGGCGCGAACGCAGGACATACCATTGTTAATAAGTATGGTAAGTTTGCACTGCATACTCTTCCTTCAGGTGTATTCCACCAAAATATAACAAATATCATCGGCAACGGTGTGGCACTTAATATTCCGGTACTCATCGGAGAGCTTAATTCAGTAATTGAGAAAAATGTGCCGACTCCGAATCTTCTTATTTCAGATCGTTGTCAGATAGTTATGCCTTATCACATTCTTTTCGATCAGTATGAAGAGGAGAGACTTGGCGGTAAGTCTTTTGGATCAACAAAGTCAGGTATCGCACCTTTCTATTCAGATAAATATGCAAAGATCGGTTTCCAGGTTAATGAACTTTTTGATGAGGAGCTTTTAAAGGAGAAGGTAGAGAGAGTTCTTGTTACAAAGAACATCCTTCTTAAGGAGCTTTATCACAAGCCGGAGATCAGTCCTGCAGAGCTTCTTGATACTCTTCATGAGTGGAGAGACATGGTTAAGCCCTATGTTGCAGACACTGCGTTGTTCCTTGAGAAAGCAATTAAGGAAAATAAGACAGTTCTTCTTGAGGGCCAGCTTGGAACTATGAAGGATCCTGACCACGGAATCTATCCTATGGTTACTTCTTCTTCAACATTGGCTGCATACGGAGCAATCGGAGCAGGTATCGCACCTTATGAGATTAAGCAGATTGTAGTAGTTAACAAGGCTTATTCTTCTGCTGTAGGAGCAGGTGCTTTCACATCAGAGATTTTTGGCGAAGAAGCTGATGAACTCAGAAGACGCGGTGGTGACGGCGGTGAGTACGGTGCAACTACAGGACGTCCTCGTCGTATGGGATGGTATGACTGCGTTGCAAGTAAGTACGGCTGCAGACTTCAGGGTGCAACCGACGTTGCTTTCACTGTTCTTGACGTACTTGGCTATCTCGATGAGATACCTGTATGTGTTGGTTATGAGATTGATGGTGAGGTTACCAAGGACTTCCCTGTAACACATCTACTTGAGAAGGCTAAGCCCGTATACGAGACACTTCCCGGATGGAAGAGCGATATCCGTGGCATAAAGAAGTATGAAGATCTTCCGGAGAACTGCCGTAAGTACATCGAGTTCATCGAGAAGGAGATAGGATATCCGATCACCATGGTATCTAATGGACCTGCCAGAGAAGATATCATCTATCGCGAGAGCCCGATTAAATAATTGAGGATTATACATGGCTAAACGAGGCAATAATGATAAAACTCCGCTTATCAGACGTATATTGGCAATAATAGGTGTTTTGGTTCTTCTCGGAGTAAACGGTATCTTTTTCATAAAGGCTGTTCGAGGGACCTTTGATACGCCGAGTGCATTTATCACAGCTGCTGTGTCTACTGCTGCAATACCGATAGTAGTATGGCTCTTTGTATGGGCTTTTTCAACCGTAACAGGGAAGAGGACAGTGGCATCTCCTGATCCTTACGGGAGAAATGAGAAAGACGAATCTGAGGATGAGATAATGGCAGAAGACCTGAATATTGAGGAATCCACAGACAAATCCGAGACTTCCTCTGTGTCAAGGAAATCCGACAAGGCATCCAACGGGAAAGTAGACAGCGTGATTTTTGATATTGGTGGAGTTCTCGCTGATTTTTGTTGGGAACAGTTCATAAAGGACAAGGGCTACGTTGAGGATACAGTAAACAAAATTGCAGAAGCCAGCATTAAATCGCCTGCATGGGATGAGTTCGACAGAGGCGTTCTCGATACTATGGAAGTAATACAGGGGTTTGTAAAAAACAATCCTTCCATGGAAGCGGAGTTGTATGATGTTTTCTCTGACCTTAGTGGTCTTTTGAAGAAGAGAGAGCGGACTATTCCCTGGATACGAGCGCTTAAGAAAGCAGGCTTTAAGGTTTTTGTTCTTTCCAATTATTCAAAGCAGGCTGAGGATGCCAATCCCTTTATGAAGGAATTCCTTGATGAGGTTGATGGCGGAATTCTTAGTTATAAGGAACAGATAATAAAGCCCGACAGAAAAATCTTTGAACTTATATGCGAACGATACGACCTTATTCCGGGTAAGTGTGTATTTATAGATGATCTTCAACGAAATGTAGATGCTGCAAGTGATTTCGGAATGAAGTCAATATTGTTTGAGAGCTACGAACAGGTAGACAGAGAGCTTTCAAAGCTTGGGGTTACCTGTAAGATTGAGATGTAATCTTTAGATGTTTGCTTTTTTATAAAAAATAGTATTGACAGTATAACGATAAGAGTGTTATATTATCCAAGTATGTAAAACAAAGCAGAGGTTTCCACTCTCACCCTGTGGCGCAAAGCTTGCAGGTGTTAATACATCTTAGATACCGCAGATATTGGACTACGCGGTTATTCTGATTGATTGTTAAGTGGACTTCCTTTGTGAGTCCACTTTTTTTATACAAGTTTTGGAGGTACAAAGCTATTAGCAATAACGATTTATTCATCAATGAACAGATCAGAGACAAAGAAGTTCGTGTTATTGGGGTAGACAATGAGCAGCTCGGCGTTATGTCAATTCAGGATGCCAGAAAGCTTGCTGATGAGGCCGGAGTTGATCTGGTTAAGATAGCACCCAATGCTAAGCCGCCGGTTTGCCGTATTGTTGATTACGGTAAATTCAAGTATGAGCAGCTTCGCAAAGAGAAGGAAGCACGTAAGAAGCAGAAAAATGTCGAGATTAAGGAGATAAGACTTTCACCCAATATCGACACTAACGACCTTAATACAAAGGTTAACGCTGCTAAGAAGTTTCTCGAGAAGGGTAACAGAGTTAAAGTTACTTTGAGATTCAGAGGACGTGAGATGGCTCACATGGGAGCAAGTGTGCACATTCTTACAGATTTTGCTGAGGCTCTTGCTGATATCGCTGTGATAGATAAGCAGCCTAAGGTTGAGGGACGTTCTATGACTATGTTCCTTACCGAGAAGAAGTAATGTCTCTTGCTCACAAGGCAAGTTACATATATAAGTAATTGTTCAGCTTGATTATTGGATGATTACACTGTCCTTTCGGACGGATAATGAAATAATTTACAAGCATAGGAGGATTTAGTTATGCAGCACAAGATGAAAACAAACAGATCTGCTGCCAAGCGTTTCAAGGTAACAGGCACAGGTAAGCTGATCCGTAACAAGGCGTACAAGCGTCACATTCTTACAAAGAAGTCTACAAAGAGAAAGAGAAATCTCAGACAGGCAGCAGTAGTTGACGCTACCAATGTAAAGACAATGAAGAAGATTCTGCCTTACGTTTAATCTTAAGTATTATCGTATAAGAGCAGTACCGGTTATTCGAAATTAATTTAGGAGGAAAACGAAATGGCAAGAATTAAAGGTGGCATGAATGCCAAGAAGAAGCATAAGAGAGTTTTAAAGCTCGCTAAGGGCTATAGAGGCGCTAGATCAAAACAGTACAGAGTTGCTAAGCAGTCAGTTATGAGAGCACTTACATCAGCATTCGCTGGTCGTAAGCAGAAGAAGAGAGATATGAGATCTCTTTGGATCACACGTATCAACGCTGCAGCTCGTCTTAACGGAATGTCTTATTCAAACCTTATGCACGGCCTCAAGCTTGCAGAGGTTGAGATCAACCGCAAGATGCTTGCTGAGATGGCTGTAAATGATCCTGAAGGATTCAAGACTCTTACAGAGATCGCTAAGCAGAAGATAGCATAACTATTACGAACCGTTCCCAATGATTTGGGAGCGGTTTTTTTATGCCCAAAAACTTTCAAAATTCGAACATTTTGAAAGAATGATTAACCTAGAATAAACTTTATAAACAAGCATAAATTCTTTAGGAAAAAAGTATGTAAACCCTTGTAAATACTGGCTTTAACGGGTAAAGTACAAGATAGAGAAATAATCATAAAAATGGAAAAATATGAAAAAAACATTTAAAAAATGACATTTAGTGTTGATTTTTTAAATCAAATATAATATCATAAAATAAGTGAAACACGTGAAAATGTGTTTCAATTATGATTGAAAAGTTTTCCAAACAGGTTGACTTTTTAGTCCGTAGTTTAATATGGATGGAATTCAGGGCAAAGCTATCGTGAGGTAGTGACGCAAAGCTACAGGGTCTGAGGCTTATCAGACAGCCAGCTGCCTGCGCTTTTATTTTAGGAGCGCGGTTACAATTCGCAGTGATGATTTGCCCTGTTTGAGAAGCTTCAAACAGGGTTTTTTTGAGGGAAAAATATGGCAAAGCGGTATTTCCGAAAAAACACAGTAGAAAATTATGCTAAAAGGCACGACTTTTTAAGAAGGTGGCTTTCAGTAATGCTGGTTGTCGGTCTTCTGATTACTACCGTTACTTTATATGCCATGAATAAGGCGGCTTCAGCTGTTACCGAAGAGGGAGCAGAGGAAGTAGGTATGGTTCTTAATCCCGATGCTCTGGGCAGTCCTGAAGGCGGTGAAGAGGGGGCTGCAGAGGAAAGCTCAGAGGAAGAATCCGGAGAGGGGTCCGGTGAAGAGATTACAGAAGAATCCTACGAGGAGTCCGGTGAGGAGTCCTATGAGGAGGAATATACCGAAGAAGGCAGTGGCGAGGAATCCGAAGAAAGCCAGGAAGAATACGTTGCTGATGCCGGAGATTCCGAGGAATATTCAGAGCAGAGTTCCGAAGAATATGCTGAAAGTGAAGAGTCTTCAGGTGAAGAGGGAAATGGAGAAAATACAGAGGAAGGCTCTGAAGAGGCTATAGAAGACGAAAATGCCGAAGAGACAACTGAAGAAACAACGCAGGAACTTGCAGAGGAAGCTCCTGCGAGTATAGAACTTTCAGCAGATGTCAGACTTGCGGTTTCTTATGTTGATGAAGCAGGCGAACTTATTAAGGATGAGGAAGGAAATGCTGTAGCCGATGAAAGAGAGATGAATCTCTCGGAGGGGCTTGATCTTACGGCGGGCAGCAGCGATGTACGTGAATTAGAGGGTTACACCTATGTGGGTGCAGCCCTTGATGACGTGTCTGTTACAGGAATTACTGTGAAAAGGCTTGAATCCGAAGGCGAAGAAAGCGGATTTAAGTATTATGAAGCTACAGATGAAAGCGGAAATGTCTATGATGTCACTTCCGATGCTAAGCTTGTTATCACCTATCTTAAATCCGAAGAGGAGGTGGCAGAGAGCGAAGGCAAGAGATCAAAGGTAATAATAGATGATGTCGCTGTTACCGCAGTTTATGTAAGCTCTGCAGGTGAGCATATCAAGGAAGATCAGAAACTTGAGCTTACAGAAAATCTCGATCTCTCCAAGGCTGAAGAGACCGAGAAGATAGACGGATATTTCTTCAAAGAGGTTACTTATCAGGATAAGAAAGTAGCTTCGGTAAACATTGTTGAAAAAGATATCACTGATGAAATGATCG
Organism: Butyrivibrio sp. INlla16; assembly: GCF_900104155.1. Classification (GTDB taxonomy): domain Bacteria; phylum Bacillota; class Clostridia; order Lachnospirales; family Lachnospiraceae; genus Butyrivibrio. The sequence continues at coordinate 133,737 of NZ_FMYB01000001.1, read as the reverse complement.
ACAAGGCCATCGAAGAGGGCAAAGCTGTTGAACTGAAGGAGAAGAATACGAGCGATTCTTCTGAAAACAGTTCTGAAACGGCAGCGGAAGATACAGCTAATGAAACAGCTACAGATAGTGAAACTTCCGAAGCTTCCGGATCATCCTCTACAGGAAAGAATATTGTGATAATCGTGGAAGACGAAGATGGCACAAGAAAGATCGAGGAAGGCAGTGCAACTACATATAAGACCTATGAAGTTGTTACTGTTGAAGGTGAGACTATCGAGGTCACTGAGAATTCCGAGATTTCCTTCACTTATCTTAATGCAAACACGCAGGATACATTCACTGTTACCAATGACAAGGTAACTGTTACAGTTAAACTCTCCAATCCCGGATCACTTCCGGAGGGTGTTGAGCTTGTAGTGTCCGAAATCAATGAGAATTCCAGCGGATACAACTATGATGCATATCTTCAGGCTATGAACGAGAATGCAGAAAGCATTGCCTCTGCCAGCGGACAGGAAGAAGCCCAGATTTACGATAAATCCAATACTCTTATATATGACATCTGTTTCAAGCTTGATGGCGTTGAATATCAGCCTGCCGAGGGAACAGCTTCTGTTTCCATGCAGCTTATAGAGAACCAGCTTTCAGAGGATCTCGGTGCAGAAAATGAGGAGGACGTAACTGTAATCCACATGCCTGTATCCGAGGAAGTAATGCAGAATGTTGATTCAACTGAGGAAGCAACAGACATCTCCTCAGGAGATATCTCCATCGAAGTTATGCCTGAAAGTGATGCGAATCTTGAAGGAGACAAGGACAGCGTTGAGTTTGAAACAGATTCCTTCTCAGCCTGGGCTATAACTATCAACGGAACCTATACCTGGACAGGAAATAATAGCATGTCATCTTCCCAGATTGCAGAGGGACTTGGCGATAATATTTATTTCAGCGTTGTTGCAAATGACCTTGCTCTTGCAACTCACTCTGAAGGAAATGTTGCCGTTGTAAATCTTCAAGGTGGTGCCGCAGGCAATGCACTTGGTAATTCTACGAATGTTTATACTCACATCAGCGGTTTTGACCTCACGGTTACAAGAAAAGCATCAAGAGCCGGAAGATATAATTTTGCGATTTACTCAAATTCCAAGGCTGAGGGTAATCCGATTCATACTTTCAGCATAGATATTACCAGTAACGGTGGAAGCGGAACGTATACTGTTCCTGTAGATGCTAAGCAGTATACTAATCTTTTCGTGTTTGAGCTTGATTCTCAGGGTAAGCCTATAACTGATTCAGCGAAGTATGTTTCTACGGATAACGGCAAAGGAGATAATTCCCTTATCGGAAAGTTCAGTGATAACTACGTAGAGAATATGAATGGTAATTCTCCTCAGTATGTCATTCAGAAAGTGGATGGACAGACAATCAATCTCTATGTAAAGAATGAGAACAAGGTTTACAGGAAAACGGGAGACGACGTTAAGGATGAGGCTTTAACAAGTCCTTATCCTGTAAATGTTGGAAGCCTTCTTTCGCAGGCATATTCATTATCAAAATCTCTGGCATATATAAAGACCAATGATTCGGTTGAAGTTGTGAATATTAAGGCGACAACAGGAAACTTCAGGGAAGATGTGGGTAATGCTCTCGGAAAAGATCAGAACTGGATTACAGCCGAAAACGGAGGCTTTAGTTTTGGCGGCAAGCTCTTGGTAATAAATCTTGATCTTACAAGGTTTGTAGATAAGGGTTATGCAATAACCCAGTTTATTGCGAACGGCTCGAAGAGCGGTCAGGACTGGGAAGAAGTCGCAAATCAGATAATTATAAATCCTGTTCAGAAGGTTAACGGCGAATATGTGCCCTATACAGGAGCACTTACTCTTCAGTTAACCTCCGGCACGATTGTTGCGCCTTCTGCATATGTCAAGCACGAATCCGGTAACCACGTCGGAACAATCATTGGAAGCACTGTAAATCATGCAAGCGGTGAGATTCATAAGATTACTGTTCAGAGATACCTTACGCTCAAAGGCAACGTTACAATCAGCGACGTCGAGGGTGAAGTAGGCGGATCGCTTGAATTTAATGTTATTAAAAAGATTAACCGCTCCAAGGATAATGTGACGGAAACATTCTCCTTCAAGCTGGAGAGACTTGTTGACAATAACACCAGATGGGATACAGTTGAATCTGATATTAAAAACGCAGGCAACAACATAAGCTTTAAGGTTGAGGATATATCTCAAAATGATCATCTTAAGGATATGACTGTCGGACAGACCTATGTATTCAGATTTACAGAAAATAAACTTCCTGACAATTCGCCCTACACTAAAGATGGATCCTTCATCCTTGTGAAGGTTAAGGATTATCGTATGGCGAAGCAGGAAATAAACTATTACCGCGTTCCGATGTATGAGGAGGACACGGAAGGTAAGATTATACTGGATGAAAAAGGCGAAAAGAGGGTATATTACGGATACAGTGATGTTCTTCAGAATCCTTCTCAGGCACCTAATTACTGCAATACTGCACACCGTGTTTATGATGATGATATCGCTTTTAATAACACCAAGGGCGGAAGTCTTACGATTAAGAAAGTTTGGAACTACGATTCCTTTAAATATCCGTTCATTTATGTGTATGTATGCGGACGTGCAAATGGTAAGGATATTACTTCAGAAAGCAGACTAGTAACGCTCAGCTGGGAGAATAACTGGACTGAAACAATTACAGACCTGACAACAGCTACTGCAAAGGGTAGTCCTATTATCTACAGGGTTGCAGAAGTAAATGCGATAGATGTTTACGGCAACGTGATTGATTACAATACAATTCTGGCAAGACTTAATGCCGGTGACCACAGATTGCTACTCTATGACGATGGTGACACTGATGCTAATAATGTCACTAAGTATTCGGACGGGCAAAGTGCAGTACTTCCCGGTGGAGATGTGAGAATAAGCAAAGCTTCAAATGGATATGTGGTAAGCTACAGCACTACGGTTCCGAATATGAAGTCTACCTATGGCGGAAGCTCATGGCAGAGAGTTGGGCTTGTTGACGGTAACGGCGGCGAAGTAACAATAACCAATACTCAGGTAATAGACTTTGAGGTTACAAAGAACTGGATACTTGATGGAAAAAATCTTCCGGATAAGAGTCTGGTAAAAATAGAGCTCTGGATGAATTCAGCAAATATCCAGGATCAGGCAACAGGTATTGAGCCGGTTGTGGTAACTGATAATATTACGCCTACAGTTGAAGGTGCTGACACGGCATGGACATACACCTGGAAGACACTTCCTGCCTTTGATTCCCAGGGAGAGCCGATAGTTTACTATGCAAAAGAGACTTTGATTCCTGAGGGATTTTCATCAGATGCTGAGACAGAGGGTAAGAAGGTAACTACTGTCACGGAAAACTATAAGGATTCGAGCACAGGATGCGAGAGACTAAGGAAAGTAAGCATTACCAATACCGGAATGTCTCTTAAGCTGCATATGAACAAGCTTCTTGATGCAAAGGATCCCGGAACCGAGAAGTACTACTTCTGGGTAAGGGTGTATGATGAAGAGACAGGCGATTGTAAGGGAAGATATCTTCCGGATCACAACTGGGTCGCAAATAACGGAAAAGCGATTGATTATGAAATCGATCCCGCTGCATGGGAAATGAAGGTTGGCGGAACTTACTACTTCCTCTTCAGAGAGGGTAAGTGCGACGAAAACAATAAAACTACCTGCACGATGGATCCGGGTGCAATAATTGCAAAGGTGAATTATACAGCGATAGGCACAGCTGAAATTCACTATTACAAAGTTTATGAGTCCTCGGATACTGATGCATTATTTGCCAATAATTCTCTGGCGCCCTCATATTGCACAAATGAAGTGACAGATGATGGTGTGGCATTTAAAAATAAGACCGGTGCAAGTGCGGATATTTATGTTGTGAAGGAATGGGATTCACTTGTGGGACCTCCGCTTACGGATTCCTGGACACCGGATAACATTTTCGATGTAATAGTGAAACTCTATTCAAAAGAGGATGGAAAAGAGACACTGGTCGAAACCAAGACCATTAGCGTATCCGATAATTCAACCGCTGATTCAAAGAAGGAAAGACTTGGCGGAAGAGGAGGATATCCGAGCGTATGGACAGGAAGATCCAACCCGATAGTTTTCGAGGACATGCCGGCTTATGATTCAAAGGGCAACAAGATAGAGTACTTTGTAAGAGAGTACTGTATGTATGAAGGCCAGGAAACAGAGCTTACTTTGAACGGAGCGACAGTAAACGGATATAAACTTACCAACAAATACACCGAGAAAGCAAAAGATGGCTCAACACAGTTTGTTCTCCACAATACTCCTTATCTCATAATTCAGAAGGAGTGGACAATAAACGGGCAACCTGTTTCTGCTCAAAGTGCAAAGAGCTTTGGTGCAGTTTTCGTAAACCTTTATCAGTCCTATCGAAACTCCGGCGATGACGGAGCATATCAGGGTGATGCATCAAGCGGTATAAATGGTATAAAACTAATACAGTCAGCGATTGTTTTATCTGCAGATAATGACTGGACTTATGAGGTTGCGGTTGAAAGAAAGCATGACGCGGAGCAGCAGTATGTATACTATATCCGTGAGTGTGATAAAGACGGAAATCCTTATCCCGACAGTAATCTGCGTACTTACTATGATTACAATTACAATAATGTGACAAAACTCTCCGATTACAGGTATAAGCGTGGATTTACGGATAGGAATAACGGAGGAAGTCAGGGTACGACGACCTGGAACCTTGCCTATGTTTCGGGAAACAATTTCCCGTTCATTAAGCTTAAAGTAGTAAATGAGCGCGGAGGTTATACACTTCCTAATTCCGGTGGAAGTGGCACGATGAGATATTATCTTGGCGGACTGGCTCTTATTATGCTTGCCTTTGCAGGCCTGGCCATCATGCTGCTGAAGAAGTACGGACATAGAAAATTGTAGTACAATTATACTTTTGCTTAAAAAGTTTATAAATTATAGTCAAAAATGACTATTACGAAAATAATAGCACTGGGCTATAATGTGTATGCGTTTTTTGTAATGTATTCTTTAAGTCATAATCTAATAATTGTTGCGATCAAAGATTGGTGTTCATAGAGGTGAGCCATGGCACAGAAAGAATTACGAAAACTTAACAGAAAAGAACTTCTTCAGATGCTTGTTGAATTTTCCGAAGAAAGTGAGGCAATAAGAGCCCACGAGAAGGAGATGCAGGAACAGTTCGACAAGGAGAGAGAACAGCTCCTTCAACAGATGGCTGACGAGAGAGCGGATCTTTTGGCCAAGTTCGATGAAGAGAAGGCTGAGATGAGAAGCAAATTCACGCAGCAAAAGGAAGAACTTCAGGCCCAGTACGCAAAGGAGAAGGCAGCATATATGCAGCAGGCCGCCATTGAAAGAGCTGCGCTTCTTAACAGCTTCAACGAAGAGAAGGCTGAGATGCGTGAAAAATTCAATGAACAGAAGGCAAAGGCAGAGGCACTTTTCCAAAAGGATATCACCGGACTAAGGGCCAGGCATGAAAGAGAGTTCAAGGGCTTTCATGCACGCCTTGAGAGAGAAAGAGATGCCCTTCACGCTGAGGAAGAGAAGAAGTTACAACAGATAGAAGATGCAGGCACACTTGCTGAGGCAGTGCTTTCCATAAACGGCTTCTTTGAGGCTGCCAAGAAGGCCGCAGAGCAGTATGAAGAGACTATAAAGAAGATAGAGGCTATGAGAATAGCAGAAGCTGAACGCGGATTTAAACCTGAGGAAAAGGGCGAATCCGAGGAGATGCTCAGGATTAAGAGACTTTCAGGAACACTGAAGAAGGCAGAGGCTGTAGAGAAGACTAATGAACCTGAAGAGGTAGTTGAAGCTGAGGTTGATGAGAGTAAGGCTTTGGAAGCTGTCGATGAAAAAACTGAAAAGAAAACCGTAAAGAAAACGACAGCGAAAAAAACTACGACTAAAAAGTCGACAACCAAAAAAGCAACAACTAAAAAAACAACAGCCGAAAAAAACTCAATCACAAAAAAGAAAGCCACCTCCAAGAAAACTAAAACAGATGATGAGGCTGAAAGCGGCGAAATAGCTGAGGTTAAGAAAACTCAATCAAAAAAAGCAAAAAAAATTGAGGAAACTGAAAATTCAGCCACCACTGAAAACCCCGCCGCTGCGGATGAAGCATGAGTAATCAACGCTGTCAAGTACGAATTATGAATAAATCATTTCATATTTCGTAAACATAAAAATTTGTACCTCACTTATAATGAGAATGCTACCCGCTGAATCGCATTTATTCAAGTGCGTTTTAGCCTGGACTAAACAAGGAGTAATATGGATACGGAAATCAAAAAAGTCCAAGTCGAAGAAACTCCAAATGATCAATTGAATAAACCGTCGCTGGATGAACTGAAGGCAGAGCTTAAGCGCGAATATAGAAAGCACGACTATAAGAGAGCTCTAAGGAATACTCTTGTGGTTATCATAGTTGTTGCGGCGCTCTCGGTACTTGTATCAAGCTTTTTTATCACAGTTCTTAAGGTTACCGGTGACAGCATGACTCCCACTCTGGAGACAGGACAGATAGTAATAGCGAATAACTATTCTGAGTTCAAAACAGGAGAACTGATCGCTTTTTACTACAATAACAAGGTGCTTGTTAAGCGAGTTGTTGGATCTCCGGGAGACTGGATCAACATTGACGAGACCGGCAAGGTATTTGTCAATGGCGTAGAACTTGATGAACCATATATTTCGGATCCGAGTCAGTATGCTGCCGGAATGGGAGAAGGCGACAAGGTTGAGTTCCCGTATCAGGTACCGGATAAGAGGTACTTTGTTCTGGGAGATCACAGATCGGTTTCGATTGATTCAAGATCCACCACAGTTGGATGCGTTTCCGCAGAACAGCTGATTGGCGGAGTGTTTTTCAGGATATATCCTTTTAAGGATTTCGGGGGAATTGAAAGTAAGGCCAGCACCGGCAATGAAAGCATGGAAGAGCCGGAATTGCAGTAAAACGGGATGGAGAACAGGTTAAGGGAAGGAAAGAATGAGGAATCTAGATAACAATCGCGTTGAGGGGTTTGTAAAAAAGCACATTTTCTTAAAAAGATGGATATCTGTGATGCTTGTTGTAGCACTACTTGTTACCTGCACAACAATGTATGCCCTTAATAAAGCGGCATCCGCAGTATCTGAGGAGACCGCAGAAGATGTGGGAATGGTGCTTACCGGTGAAGGCAGCGAAGAGGGAACTGAAGAAGCCGGAGTTACAAACGAAGAAGAAAGCACAGAAAACGCGACTCCTGTAGAAAATAGCGAAGAAGGTGAAAGCTCTGAGGAGAATGCATCTGCTTCAAGTGAAGAAGCTGAAAGTGCTAACACAAGCGAAGAGACTTCAAGTGAGACAGCTACTTCTGAAACTGAGAATGTAGAAAATGCAGAGAATACCGAATCTTCAAACGAAGGCGAGGTCTCAGAAGAGAGCACTGTTTCAGAAGAGGCTAATGCAGCTACTGAGGGTGAAAGCACAGAAGAGAACGTAGCAGGCGAGGAAGCTGTAACTGAAGAGCAGACTGAGAATACAGAAGATAATTCATTGCTTGCCAGCAACAATGACATCGAGCTTACAGAGGATGTTGTTCTTACAGTTTCTTATGTGAATGAAGCTGCTGAGAAAATTGCGGACGAAAAAGAGATCAACCTTTCCGAGAGCCTTGACTTTACTACCGAAGCTCCCAAGCAGGAAGGTTATGAGTTTGTAAATGCAGCAATCGATGGAACAGTAATCACCAAGATCGTCGCTAAGAAGGACGCAAACGATCACAAGTATTACGAAGTAACTGCAGAGAAAAAAGAGACAGAAGATTCCTCTGAAGAAACTCAGACTATTGTAATTAAAGAGAATAAGACAGTTGTTCTTACATATAAAGCAATTGAAGCAAATAAGACAGAGTATGTATTTGAAAACGAGAAGGTCAGAGTAGTAGCTACACTTGAGAAAGCAAATGCTATTCCGGATGACGCAGAGTTTGTAGTAACTGAGGTTACTGCAGAGACAGAAGGCTACGACTACGATGCATACATGAAGGCTCTTAACGATGGTGAAGAGTCAACACTTTCAAATCATAACAATTTAAACACAATTCTTTATGACGTTGCGTTCATGGTTGATAAGAAGGATGCAGAGGGCAACATCATCGAAGGTGAGAAGGTTGAGTACCAGCCTGAAGAGGGCAGTGTATCAATCAAATTCGAGTTCCTTGCTAATCAGCTGGGTGAGCTGAATGAGAAGGCAGGAGAAGATAATAACATTGAAGTTATCCATATGCCTCTTGATGAGAAGGTAAAAGAGAGCGTTGATTCAACTGCTGAGGCTACGGAGCTTGAAGCATCAGATATCAGTACAGTTCCGGTTGAGGCAGAGGTCAATGCCGAGGCAGAGGAGGTTGAGATTTCACTTGATAACTTCTCACTTATTGGCTTTACTACTTACTTTAGCGGAACAACAACATTCAGTAACGGATCAAGAAACCTTACATATACTTTGAATGAGACAAAGGATTCATACAAGGAAAGTGATTATTACGACAAGAGCCTTGTATTTGGAGTAGCAGGTAACTTCCACATCGTAGCATTTGATACTGCAAGACTTAATGCTCACACAAACGGAAACGTTCTTGCCAAGATGCTTCATACCGAATCCAACTTTGGTACAAACAATCTTGAAAAAGAACTTTCTTATGTGCAGAACATTTCTAAGGCTAATGAGAACATGGCTTCCAAGGAAGGACATACACTTGCTATCGGAAGTAATGTCACATTAAATGTAACAAGTGATCATTACTTTGGAATTACTGCTCCTTACAACGGAAATGATCCTATAAAGATTGCCAAGCCGTTCAATATAGTACAGGATAAGAGCACAATTCAGAATCCTTACATTGACCTGAATGCGGTTAAGGAAGACATCACAAAGATGTCTCTTGAGATGGCAAAGGTTACAGATGGCGGAGTTAATGATTCACAGAGAACAACTTCCGAAGCAGTAATTAAGTATGAAGGCAACGGAGGCGCCGGATATAAGACCTATACAGCAGCACAGTGGAACGAATTGGTTTCGGAAAGAGAGCTTAAATTCGTATTTGAGAGTGATGAAAATGCAAATCCTGAACAGGCTATCATCATCAACATCAACTGCGAAGGTGCTGATTACATAGGAATGCCAAATAAGGCCAGCACGATCAAGGTTGGAACCGAAACACTTTCTACAAGTGAGACTACAGCCATCAAGGCAGGAAGAATTGTTTATAACTTCTACAATGTAGATAAGGCAAAGAATAAGAACATTAAGCTTCAGGAGATCTTCGGACAGGTTATCGCACTTGGTGCAAACCTCGAGGTCAACAAAGGTAACGGTAACTTCATAGCTGAGAACGTTACAATTTCCGGTGAGACTCACCGTAGAGACTTTGTAGGTACTACAAAGAAGAGCGCTATTGTAAAGCTTAGTGCTACAAAGAAGGTTGACGGACAGAATCCTACAGCTGATCAGGTATATGACTTTACAGTTGAGGCAGGAACATCTAACTGGTACGGAAATCTTGACTGGAATACTAAGAATGCGATAACAGTTAACAACGAGATAGAGACAGTAAGTGCTGATGTTTCAGACTTCATTGAAAAGAAGGAAGGAACTTATTACTTCCGAATTCATGAGGTAGCTAAGGCGAATGATGCATCAACTGTTTATGACAATACATATTATGTTGCCAAGGTAGTAATTAAACAGAAGACAGAAGGTTCAACAATTACTTTCTATCCTGAATCAGTTACTTACTACAGATTAAATGGCGCTGATGCGAATGTAAATAATCTTGGTACACCTATAAATACCAAGGAGCCTGTATTTAACAACTCAGTAAGAAAGCCTGTAGATATTACACTTTATAAGCTCCTTAATAATGAGAATCCTGGAGATGTTAAGTTTGATTTCGTAATCAAGCGTTTGAAGGATGATTTCTCAGGATGGAAGAACGGCGGTGGTGTAGAGAATCTTATTCACAATGAAGGTGATACGATCAAGTATTCAATAGATCCCGCTTATTGGGAGATGAATACTTCCGCAAACAATGTATTCTACTTCAAGATTAATGAGAAAGCTAAGGAAGGTTATAGAATTGATAAAACAATCTTCCTTGTAAAGATCGACTATTCGAGAAATGCTCAGAACCCTGAGGTTACATACTGGAAGATGGATCAGAGTGATCAGTACTTTAACTATTGGGTTAATGAATTAAAGAAAGCTGCGGACAATCATGACAAGCAGTATTTAAAGAATCTGATAGAAACATTAACCGGTAATCAGGGCCCGAAGGTTTCAGGGAAAAATCTGGTGGTATTCAGAAATTACATAGATGGTATCGGTAATCTCAGAATACACAAGATGGTTGTAAATGATTTTGGTTCTGACTTTGTAAGGGACAGTAAAGACGGACGTGCACTTTTATCAAATGTCATTTTCCGTGTTACTGATAATAAAACCGGAAATTACATAGTTGTTGAAGGTTTCACAGGTCATGCAAAAGATGAGACTAAGCCGGCAAAAGCATATGCTAAGAACGGCAGCAGGCTAAAAGGTAAAGATGGCAAAGACCTTACATACAGGGTTGTATATAACCAGAGCGCACAGTGGACAATAATTGGTCTGCCTGCAGGTACATATACTGTTGAGGAGGTTGCTGACGGATTAACAATCGCTTATGATGCAAAGTCTAATGTGAGCACACCTATTGAGGCAACAGACCTGTCACGTGTTACTAAATACGATGTGACTGTTGATAGTGAGGAAGTTGGGCTTGATACCTACGGTATCGGTGGAGAGAACTACAGAATGGTATTCTCCCGTGACCTTGGCGGAGAAGATCATCATAAGGATCTGGCACCGACAGAAGTATTGGTTGGAAGCACTGATATCAACAACCCTTCACATACTCAAACAGTTCAGGTATGTAACTACTACAGTAAGCCTATCGGACCTATCAAGGTATTCAAGAGATATACCGGCGGTGAGATGACTGATGATATGCAGTTTACCTTCAAGATTGAAGGTGCGGGCTATACAGCTCATGATTCTGCAGGAAATCCGATTTCCCTGAAGAATCAGCCAATGCCTGTAGTATCGGAAAAAGTGGCCGGAAGTACAACTCATGAATATACGAACAGGGTTCAGGATACAGTTACTCTTACTCTGAAGGATATGACAAAGCAGAAGGATGGCTCCTATACAGCAGAGGCTGTGTTCGCATCCATACCTTTCAGATTTGAAGGAGATTACTTCTACAAGATATATGAGAATGAGACCGGAATTCCGGGAATCGCATATGATAAGACAGTTTATTATATAAAGATTCATGTAGAGAAGAAGTACACTACATTCTCTAAGACATATACTGCTGAGAATATGACACATCCGGCACTTTATCAGTATGAGAAAGCCAATAATCTGGATAAGACTATGCCGGAAGAGGATTTCTATTATCTTGGAGCAACCGTAACCTATACGGATGATGTTGAGTATTCAAATGTAATAGCAATCTGTGATCTGTCTCTTGGCAAGGGATTAAATACAAATGATCCTAAGTCCAATGAGTTTATTGTGACTTACACCAAGGGTAAGGTTGAGAATGTCAACTTTATCAATACACTTAGCGGTAACTTAAGCGTTAAGAAGGTATGGCTTGACTCTGATAAAAAGGATGATTCAGCTAATCATACTTCACTGAAGCTTAGCATCTGGCAGAGAGTGGCAGGAACCACAACCTGGACCAGATACGGCAATGATATAGAACTCGGACCAAATAAGAAGGAACCTGAAAAGAGTTGGACATTTACTTTGACAGGACTTCCGCTTCTGACTAAGGATGGGAAGAAGTACGAGTATTGTGTAAAGGAAGCCGATAGCTACCTTGCATCTACTGAAGTGACCTATGAATATACCGTTAATGACGCAAGCGGTAAGCATACTGATACAGTAAAAGCAAATGCTCAGGGACAGATAAGTGTTGATGGTGTTACAACATATGATCCCGGATACAGCATGCATGTTGGCGCAGACAATATCAGCTACGGTGAAGTAACGATAACAAACAGAAGTCTGGTGGTTAATGAACTTCCGGCAGCAGGCGGAATGGGAACACTTCCATTTATGATTGTCGGTATTGCTATGACTATCGCGGCAGGAGCAGCTCTGCTCTTTGGTCGCAGGAAAAAGGACTAAAATGCTGAATGCATTTTAACAAGGTGCTCATTTGCACCTCATATAAGTAGTAATAAAGCAACTAAAAAACGTCTAAAACAGACAAGATTCAAGACAAAAGGAGAGAGGTTTTAAATGAAAGGATTAAAGAAAATTTTAACTGGTATCCTTGCTGGTGCTATGGCTCTTACCATGACAGTTTCAGCAGGATCCGCAACTACTGCCAAGGCAGCTGGAGAGGGCAGCATTACAATTGAGAAGGCTAGCGAAGGCCAGGAGTATAACGTATGGCGTGTATTTGACTATGTTCCTGCCGGCAGCGATTTGACAAAAGGTGTTTACAAGCTTTCAGCAAAGTTTTCAGGTTTTAAAAGTAGCTATTTTTCAGTAGGTGATGGCGATATTCTTGACACATCCAAACTTGCAACAGAAGCTGATGCAATTGCTTTTGGACAGGAAGTAATAGCATATGCCAAGAATGGCCAGACAGAAGTTGCGAAGTTCAGAGTAGCACCTGAAGTAACAAAAACTGCTGATGCTAACGGAACTCTTAAAGTGACCGGTTTGGACTATGGCTATTATGTATTGGATTCTTCACTTGGTAGTGCAGTATCTCTTAATACATCTACTCCTAATGCAAAGCTTGAGGAGAAGACAGAAGTTCCTTCAGTTGATAAGAAGATCACAGGTCTTACAAAAAATGGTACAACTCAGAAGACTGTACTTGATACAACAGGAAACAACGCTCAGATTGGTGATACTGTAGAATTTACCGTAACTGCTGATCTTAAGAAGGGCGGTGTAAACTACAAGATCGTCGATACTCTTACAGAAGGTCTTACACTTAATAAGAATGAATCAGATTTCTCAGTAACATTTGCACCTGCAAAAGATGGTGGTGAGGCTGTTGCAGTTGAGTATAAACTTGATGCAGCTACAGATAATGGCTTTGAGATGAGTTTTGCTGAGCCTTCAGCTGATGTTAAGGCTATTGTTACATACAGTGCAGTAGTAAATACAAATGCAAAGATTTCAGAGGATGTAAACAAGAATACTGTATATCTTAAGTATGGTAATACAAATACACCTATTGTAGAGACAATTACCAAGACATATCCTCTTGTTCTCAAGAAGGTTATTGCAGGAACAGAGACTGTTCTTGCAGGCGCTAAGTTCAAGATTTACAGAGCTGATACAGGCCTTCAGGTTAAGCTTACAAAGGTAAGTGATACAGAATACAAGGTAGATCCTAATGGATCTGATGCTGATTCAGTTATCGTTACTGTTGAGACAACACCTATCATGATCAAAGGTCTTGACGCAGCTAACTATATCCTTGAAGAGACAGAGGCTCCTGCAGGATACAACCTTATTACATCAGAAGCAGGCGGAAAGCAGCATGCGAAGATGGTTACTGTAACAGAGCAGTCAACTGTAAAAGCTCCTACAACTGAGACAATTGAGAATAGTACAGGTTCACTTCTTCCTTCCACAGGTGGAATCGGTACAACAATTTTCTACATCATCGGTGGACTTCTCATCGTAGCAGCTGTTGTATTCTTCGTAGTACGCAGAAAGGCTGATGCTGAGTAATATCTGTGAGATAGAGAATTTAGAGGGATTATTGCAATAATTATATTACTGGAATAATTGAATCTTGTTTCTGTAGACCAATATATATAGAAACATACTGTAACACCGGGTCGGGCTCATCCGCCCGATCCGGGATACAGATATATTATTTCGGAGGAGCTATATAAAAAGAAATAGGGGGAGAATTTGTTGCACGGAAGGCGTTTTATAGCCTGACTATCGATTGTTATTAAATTTGGACGGAAAAATTATGAAGAGTAAGGGCTTTGCAAAGCAATTACCAAACATCATATTTACAGCAATATTTGTTGTTGGACTTGGTATATTTTTGTATCCGTCCGTAAGTAATTATATTAATACCAAGAACCAAAGTAGAGCAGTTTCGAACTACGAAGAGCTTATGTCTTCATTTACAGAGGAAGATTACACGAATTATTGGAATGCTGCCTATGAATATAATGAAAAGCTACTTTCGAAAGGGATAAATTTCAACCTCTCGGAAGAGGAATTGGCAGAGTATCATTCAATACTTGATCCAACCGGGACAGGAGTAATGGGACATATTGAAATTGAAAAACTGGGCGTGGATTTACCGGTTTATCACGATGTTTCCGAATCTGTTTTGCAGGTCGGCATCGGACATATACCCGGATCATCGCTTCCAGCTGGAACAACAGGTTCGCATGCGATTCTATCCGGACACAGAGGATTACCATCCTCTAAACTTTTTTCTGACTTGGATCAGATGATTGAAGGAGATACATTCCTTCTGCATATAATGAATCAGACTTTTGCATATCAGGTTGATAATATTTCGATAGTGCTTCCTGAGGAGACGCAGGGTCTTACGATTTATCCTGACAAAGACTATGTCACGCTGGTGACGTGTACACCTTACGGTGTCAACACTCACAGAATGCTCGTAAGGGGCAGGCGTGTTGATTATAATGAAGAATCAAGACTTATAGTACCTGCTGATGCGACGAAGATAAATAATCTTCTTGTTGCACCGTTTATCGCAGGACCGATAATATTAGTTCTGTTTATTTGGTTTGTAATTAGTACATCAGACCATGGGAAAAAGAAAAAATCTGCGACAGTAGAGGATTTACGCAGACATTTGAGGTAAGTTTTTATGAAGATTTTTGAGAAGGTGAAAAAACTGATAGTAGGAGCTGCGGCGCTTAGCATGTCAGCGATGCTACTGCTTCCGGGAGTGGCAGCGAGCGCAAGTTCGGATAACAACAACGGACTTGGTACCATTGACATGAACAAGGACGCTACATTGTCGGTTTACTATTACTTTAATTCCTACGGAGATATTCCTGAATATGGAAAAATGGCAGGAGTTAATGTCAAAGCCTACAAGATTGCATCTATTTCCGCGACAGGTCAGTTTACTGTTGTATCACCATTTGATAGCCTTGGGCTTGATATAACAGATATGTACTCAGTTGCTGACCAGGATAAGTGGAACAATATCATCACAGAGGCGAGCAAATGTATCGCTGCAAACGGCGTTCAGCCTAGCTATACAGCTACTTCCGATGCAGAAGGCTATGCAAAATTCGGAAAGGTTGACAAGGGACTTTATCTTGGAGTAAGTGATCCGGTTGTAATCGATCAGATTCAGTATAAATATTGGGATTTCCTTTCTGTAGTTCCCGGACCTAACAACCTTGAAGAGAATCAGGGTAACGGATGGGACGGAACATGGTCAAATGCATCTTATGATGTAGTAGCTATCCCTAAAAGAGAAGCTGTTCACCTTGAAGATGATCCGGAACCTTTCAGCGTGTATAAGCAGTGGATTGATAACGGTGGAGAGGACAGACCGAAGTCAATTACAGTTAAGATTTACTGTGATGGAAACCTTCTCGAGACTGTAGATCTTTCAAATGAAAATAACTGGCAGTACAGTTGGCAATATGAAAAGGGGCATAATTTCACGGTAGAAGAGGTAATGAATACAGATGATTATACTTCAAATGTTTCAAGAAATGAGAATTCATTTATTGTTGTAAATACCAAGAATCCGGAGACTCCGGAAACACCCGATAAGCCTAACAAGCCAAGTTCACCGAAAAAACCCGATAAACCGGATAACCCGGAATCACCTACAACACCGGATACTCCGGATAATCCGACACCGGATGATACGCCTGATGTACTTGGTGCTATCAGAGACTTTATTGGAGAACTTCCAGAGGTTTTAGGTGCAAGAAGACTTCCTCAGACAGGACAGCTTTGGTGGCCGATTCCTGTACTTGCTATTCTGGGTATACTTCTTATAATCTTTGGATTTAGAAGTGAGAAGCACAGAAAATAAATCTGCAGTTGGAGATAAGGTAGAAAAAAGTGTTTATAGTCCTAAGATGATCGGGACATGACACAATTATGGGGGCTTGCTTTAAGATTAAAAGGTGGGCTTAACATGAAAATTATTACAAAAGGTAGAATAATGATCCTTATGGGATTCCTGTGTTTTGGAATTGCTGCTAATATCATAGTGCATAACCAGAATGAGGATCTTGAGGCCGGAGTAAGCGCAGCGGGGCTCCTTGAAGGAGTTGAGGCGCAGGTAACAAATGCTCCTCTTGATATGAATCCTACGGGACCGATGAAATCAGTTGATGTGAATGGACAGTCCTTTATAGGAATCATTGATATCCCTGCCATCGACATAAGACTTCCGATACAGACCGAGTGGTCTTCTGTGAATGCTAAGACTTCGCCCTGCAGATATAAGGGCTCTGTATATGAAAATGACCTGATTGTTGCAGGACATAACTACCAGAGGCATTTTGGTAATCTAAAAAATCTCGTTGCGGGAGATACCATCATCGTGACTGATGTAGATGGAAGAAAGTACTACTACGAGGTTACTT
The DNA here is from genome assembly GCF_900104155.1 of Butyrivibrio sp. INlla16. GTDB lineage: Bacteria > Bacillota > Clostridia > Lachnospirales > Lachnospiraceae > Butyrivibrio. The sequence continues at coordinate 116,959 of NZ_FMYB01000001.1, read as the reverse complement.
ATATCGAAGACATAGGAACCTATGAAGTCGATAAGATGGATGAAGGCACCTGGGATTTCACAGTATTTACCTGTACCATCGGAGGCGCAAGCCGTGTAACTGTAAGATGTGATTTTGTTAAGGTTGAGGCACCCGGCTCCGGAGATGAGATAACCAAAGAAATTGAAGAAGCTGTTACAGCTGATGAAAATCAGTAAAGATGATATGTATATTAAAAACCGGTTCGAGTTATTTGACTCGAACCGGATTTTTTATACGCTTTATAGTGCTTATTTTCAGAAGAATCAATCCTTATCTGTCTGCATGTCCTGCAGCTTGTTTGCCTGCTGGAATATTTCAAGAAGTATTCCTTTAAAGTCATCGAACTGGCTTACAGCAGTATCGGCAGCACGGGCTCCGTCATTTGACAAGGCGGCAACCTCCTGGCTTGTTGCGGACAAATTGCTGATTCCGTCATTGATTTCAGTGGTGGAGGAAGCGATAGTCTGCATGCCTCGCTCGATATCACTGAATCTGTTAAGCATATCTGTTACGTTTGCGTTAATACTGTCAAAATTGTTTCCTACGGTTTCAATCATTTCATTCTGCTCTGTTACGGATGAAATGCTGTCATCGATACTTGCCATAGCTTTCTGAACATCTTCGGTTAGCTCGTTGATGATTCTTGTAATCTCAGTTGAAGCATTGTTTGTTTCGCCTGCAAGATCTCTGACATCATTAGCAACAACCGCAAATCCTTTTCCGGCTTCACCGGCTCTTGCTGCTTCAATGCTGGCGTTGAGAGCAAGGAGGTTAGTCTGCTTGGAAATTGACATAATGGCGCCGACAATTTTCTGAACTTCTTCAACCTTATTGATAACGGCCTGAGTGGCTTCAACTGTAACCTGGCTGGTGGCAGCTACATTCTGTGATTTTTCCTTAAGTTCCTCGATAACCTTTACACCTTCCTGAACAGTATCCTGGGTCTGTTTTGATACGCGGGACATCTCCTGTGTGTGTTCTTCTGTGGTTTGTGTTTCGGACTGAATCTGCTGAACTTTGTCTGCCTGATGGCTTATAGCCTGCGAGGTGCTCTCCATGCTGCTTGCTATATCATTCATCCCGGACTGCTGAGACTCGATGATCTCCTGAAGGCTGGATAAGTTGCTCTGTGAGTTGTTGAAAAGATCGGTGATTGTATTAGCAATTTCAGCCATCTGATTACCAGTTTTCAATGACTTTTCAGCATGACGATTGATTTTATCATTATTTTCATTGTTGAAGTTGGTAAGAAGACCTACAACACTTAAGCTTGTGATGAATGCAAGCGCCAGAGTAATAAGCGGCGGTACATATTCAAGAGAAAGCTTGCCTGAGACAAGAGCCTTGATGCAGGTAATTGCAAAGGAAAGGGTTATTGCAGCAATACCAACTCGGGAAAGTCTGATATTTAAATAGATCATACTGCTGATCAGAATCGGGAGTCCGAATGCGAAGTAAATCAGATCATCGGACGCGATAAGCAGAACGAAGTAGAAGACTGTAGCACCGCCCATGATAAGTACTGATCCCTTTTTTACTTCGGGATATTTATAATTGCCTGCAACCACCATAAGTATGCCGACTATGGCGCTGACAATTATAGCTATAACACCAAGTGTTTGTCCTTTGCCAAGCAGATTATTCAATGCAAGAACTGTGCCGCTGGCAATAATGATAATACAAACAATAAAACTGACTTTATTGGCGCGCCTGTACTGTTGTGCATTCATAGGCCATCCTTTCTGCTACGCTTAATTCGTGCATGTTAAATGTTCACTATATATCATTTTGATTTTAACATGCACCCAGTGCAAATTTACTGAAAAGGGATTAAAAAAATAATAAAAAAACGATAAAACCATCGTCCGCGAAGGCAGGAAATAAAAAGTGTGTTATTATGGTAGATGATATATTTAGATGTTAGCGTTTGCTCAACAAATATTGATTATAGAGATGAGAGGTATGGACAATGGCATTTGAAAAATTACAGCCTACAGAGGTATTTAAATGGTTTGAGGAGATATGTAATATTCCGCACGGATCGGGAAATCTGAAGAAGATCAGCAGTTTTCTTGTGAAGTTTGCAAAGGACAGAGATTTGTACGTTCGTCAGGACAACGATCTTAATGTAATAATAAAAAAGCCGGGAACCAAGGGCTATGAGAAGCATGCTCCGGTTATCCTTCAGGGACATATGGATATGGTTGCGGTTAAGGAAAAAGACGCAAAAATCAATATGGAGAAGGACGGACTTGATGTAAAAACCGACGGAGAGTTTGTATGGGCTGATAAGACCAGTCTTGGCGGAGATGATGGTATAGCTGTGGCTTACTGTCTGGCGCTTCTTGACAGCAAAAAGATTCCGCATCCACCCCTTGAAGTCATCATTACTACTAATGAAGAAGTTGGAATGGATGGAGCAATGGCTCTTAAATGCGATGACATCGAAGGCAAGAGGATGATAAACATCGACAACGAGGAAGAAGGCGTGATGATCGTAAGCTGTGCAGGTGGCGCAAGATTTCATGGATATCTTCCTTTGACAAGAGAGAATAAGAGCGGAATAAAGGTTAAGATACATGTTAAGGGGCTTCAGGGCGGACATTCCGGTGAAATGATAGGAAAAGGCCGCGGCAATGCCAATGTGATCATGGGCAGACTTCTTCTCGAGATAACCGATGCTCTCGAGGTTGGTATTATAAGCCTTAACGGCGGTGTTGCTGACAACGCGATTGCTACAGACTGCGAGGCTGAGCTTTTGCTTATGGGACTGGCCTCTCAGATGCACGGTAATATTGTAGGACCTGATGTATCTTTCTTCTCACTTTTCGGAAAACTGTCTTCAATTGCTTATAAAGTGGAATCTGATTTTAAGGCAGAACTTGGAAGCAGAGATCCGGGACTTTCAATTGTGGTAGAAGAAGTACACGAAAAGACTCTCGAGCCCGAAAAGACCGATATTTCAAATATGGCGTCCGTAAATCTTGATTCAAGTGTTGATACCTTTACGGAGACTCATGAGAAGAGAGAAGCGGTTTCAGGAGTTATTCCGTGCGCAGAGGTTATAGAACTCGCAAGATGCATATGTGCTATGCCTTACGGTGTTCAGTCAATGAGTTCATCCATTGAAGGTCTGGTTGAGACTTCACTGAATCTGGGCATACTGAAGATAGTAAGCAGTCAGACCGGAGCGGTTGAAGGAAAAGGCGCTGCGAGCCAGAGCGCCGGAACTATGGATGAGGCCTTCCTTCTTGACTATTCTGTCAGAAGTTCGGTTGCACCCGCAAAGGAAGCCCTTATCCGTAAGATGGAGATAATAATCGAGGGCTTTAACGGAATATTTGAAGTCACCGGAGAATATCCCGGATGGGCATATGCTGAGAAGTCTGAGCTTAGAGATACAATGGCCAAGGTCTATAAGGAACTCTATAAAAAGGATATCAGAATTGAAGCTATTCATGCAGGACTTGAGTGCGGTCTGTTTTCCGAAAAAATCGATGGCCTTGATTGTGTCTCAATAGGTCCTGATATGCAGGATATTCATTCTACAGGTGAGAAACTCAGCGTTGCTTCTACAAAGAGAACCTGGGAGTACCTGTGTGAGGTACTTAAAGCACTGTAATTTCATACCAATTTGATATTAATATTAAGAAACTAAAGCGCAGGAATAATAAAGGCCTGCGCTTTTTTCTATGCACTAGGAAACTGATAATAAAAAATCGGATAATCACAAAAAAATGTTCTTGTCAAGTACGAATTATGAACAGAATTATTCATATTTCGTAACCAAAAGTGAAAAAATAATTCATATAATTATATAGTCGAATGAAAATTTTAATCTTAGGAGGGATTATGAAGAAGAGTATAGTGAGAAAACTTGCTTTTACACTTGTACTTGTGCTGATGCTTCGGACCTTCGTGTCTGACTATAACAGCATTGGTGTAAGAGCGGACGAGGGTACAAATGAAGAAGTAACCTCAGTTGAAGAAACAGTTCGCTTAAGCGAAGTGTTGGAAAGTGCAGAACCTTCAACTGAAGAAACTGAGATAGCTGAAGTTCCCGCTGCACCTGCAGAGGAACCTGAAGCACCTGCAGAGGAACCGGAACAGCCGGCTGAGGAACCGGTAGTTACCGAAGAACCTCAGACAGTAGAAGAGCCGGCTACCGCACCTAGTGCTGAAGAAGGAAATGTCGAAGAGGCTCCCGCACCTGCAGAGGGTGAAAACGTAGCTCCTGAAGCAGCTCCTGCTGAGACACCTGCAATTGATGAGAACGGTGAAACTCCTGCAGAGCCTGAAGCACCCGCTGCAGCTGAAGAAGCAGCTCCTGCTGCAGAAGAACCTGCTGTAACTCCCGCTGAAGGCGGAGAGACCGTAGAAGCAGCTCCTGCTGTAGAGAAGGGCATGCTGGTTGTTTCTGTTATTAAGGATAGCGAGACAATATATTTCGATACCTTTAATCAGGACACAGGCGCAGAAGTTACTTTGACTGACTATTTTACTTCTATAGATCCTACCGATGAGGCAGGTAATGTAGATATTACTGAGAAAGATGCTGTTGCTGCAAGACTTACAGAAGGCTTCTACAATTGGGCAGCTGCCAATGTTATTCCTGGCGAGAATAAGATAGTTGAGTGGAATAAGATTTCTCATGTAACAGGAGAAAAATGGTTTATCGAGGGCGCAATCATTGATGATCCCGATGCTCCTGTAGAAGAGACCTATACTCCTGCAAATACTGTTTATACTCAGAGTCCGTCAGATGGAAATGCTGAAGGCACAAAGACAGAAAAAAATGAAACATCCGGTGGAAATGGTAGTGGCAATACAACTGGTGAGGGTGAAACATCAGGTGGAAATACTGAAGTGCCTGTAATAACAACTTATAATGTAAAAATATTTATAAGCGATAATGATGGCAAATATACAGATGCTCCTTCATTTGTGTTCAATTCAACTGATGAGGTAAATCCTTTTGGTAACCTGGAAGCTGTAGTTGATAAGTCATTAACTCTCACTCCGGAGAATAATGTTTCTCTTGGAAACACTATATATATATTCGATAAGGAAAATAAAAACAATGTTACTACTATCGACAAAGTAGTAGATAATCCGAATAATGATCCTGATACGAATGTTTTTGTAATATATTACAAGGTGGATCCTAAATCATTAGGAAAAACAAAGGTAGCATATTATGTGCTTCTTCCTAATCAGCCAATACCGGCTAATTCAACTCAGCAGGATGATAAGAATTATTATCCCGAGATGAACAAAGGTTATAGCTATGAGAAGTGGCTTGGAACCGCACAGAGAGATCTCTACGCAATACCCGATAGTGAAAGAGATGGGAACGGAAACGTTTGGGATCCTACAGGAGCCAGGATTAATGCTGAAATTGATACTGTGCCGACAGATCTGATAGATGCGGATTTTGTGAACGATGACGTATTGAAGAAGTATAAAGTTCTTGATGAAACAACTAATAAATTAAGAAGTCCTAAGGCAAGTGATATCACATGGTATGTGTACAAAAATGTTGGAGATAAAGCTAAAGGTGAAAAGGCATATCATATTGATGGATACCTCAACCGCGCTTATGTAACAGTTAGATATCATGCAAATTATCCTAAAGATGTTAAGGGTGAGCCGGATGTTGTTCCGTTTGAGAAACAGCTGACAGGATCATCACATGTACTTAAAGAATACTCCAAAACAGATGCAAGTGATGATAAAGGAGTATTTACTAAGGCACCTGAAGGATATTCATTCCTTTGCTGGATGGATAAAGACGGAAAATACTATGATCCCGGTGACTCAAAAATTCTTATGAGTGATACAGACTTCTATGCAGTTTGGTTGCCTGATTCGGTTATAACAATTATTGTTAAGATTAAGGCTGCATCAGATCAGGATGGTCGCGATACATATATTAAGTATGATGGTTCAAACCACCGTGGAAACATGGATGTAGATGTTGTTGTTGATACAGAAACTATTAAGAATGCTCTTGACGGTTTGGATCTTAACAGTAGTGCTGTAACGCCTGAGCCCAAAGCTGTTTCACTTTCTGAAGCATTGCAGATAAAAGCTCTTTCTTCAGGAAAACCTGTAGCCCTTAATGAGGGTGCTGCTGAGGAAGATAAGGTCTTCGCTGTAGATGATAAGAAGGTCGAGGTTAGCCTTGATAATGGTATCAAGTTTAACATTACTGTAAGTGGACTTACAGTAACAGGCGGATACGGTAAGCACGTTCTTCCCGATGGAGCAGGATATCCGATATCTGTTGAGACCAAGGATAAGAAGATTACTGTTGAAGGACTTAAGAAAGACATATCCGATAAGTTCAAGATAGTTTTTGATTCCGGAATTTCAGTAAATGCAGAAGAGAAGCAGCCTACAAGTGCCGTAATCGGACATCTGTATATCCTTCCCAGAGAGGTTGAGCTTGTTTCTCCTTCAGCAGAGAAGCTTTATGACGGAACACCTCTTACAGCTACTGATATCACAGTAGGTGCAGACGGATTTGCAACAGGCGACAGTGCAGAGTATACTGATTTTGCTTCTCAGACAGAGGTCGGAAGCACACCTAACACATTTAATTATAAGCTTGTGAATGTGGTTCAGCCTCTTGATTACAGTATTAAGCAGGTTACCGGAACACTTACCGTTAAGGATAATCCGAAGAGTGATCTGCCGAAGGATCCTGAGACTCCTGACAAGCCGGATAAGCCGAAGAAGCACAATAAGCATGAAAAGCCTGATAAGCCGAAGAAGACTAACCACTATGATCCGACACCGAATAACGATAATCCTCCCACAGAGGAAAAGAAGGTTCTTGGTGCAATCAGACCTATGAACGGTTCTGAGGAGAAGGGTGAAGTACTTGGCTCAAGAAGAGGAGCAACAGAAGATTCCACAAATACAGCAAGACTCTTTGTTCTTATAGGAGCAGCTGCAGCATTGGCAATTCTTCTCTTCGTAGGAAAAAAGAAAAAACGAGAAGTGCAGTAAGAGCTTTTCATAAAATCTGACAACGCAGAGCGTCACGAAATGTGGCGCTCTGCATTTTTTATGCTACAATAGCTGTATAAGTTTTGAGGGGAGTGAGAATTATGAGCAGAGAAAGCGGAATTCTGATGCCGGTATTTTCGCTGGCGTCTAAGTTTGGTATTGGGTGTTTTTCAAGAGAAGCCTATGATTTTGTGGACTTTCTTGAAAAGTCTTATCAGGGCTTCTGGCAGATTCTTCCTATAGGACCGACAAGTTTTGGGAACTCGCCGTATCAGCCCATTTCAGCCTTTGCGGGCAATCCTTATTTTATTTCACCGGAGAAGCTTATAGAGGAAGGCCTTTTGACCTGGGACGATATTAACGGTATCGATTTTGGAAGTGATCAGGAAAAAGTCGATTACGGAAAGCTTTATGAAAACAGACCATTAATTCTCAAAAAAGCCTATGAGAATTTCCTCAAAAAAGGTGATATGAAGGCCTTTAAGGAATATAGGAAAGCGCATGAATACTGGCTTGAGGATTATGCGCTTTATGTTTCGATAAAGGCTGCTCAGGATGGAAAATCATGGCTTGACTGGCCTGAGGATATAAGAAAACGAGATCCCAAGGCTCTTGATAAGGCAAGAGGCGAATTTAAGGACGAGATAGAATTTATCTGCTTTGAGCAGTTTAAATTTGATGAACAGTGGAAAAAGCTTCATAAATATGCCCTTGAACACAAGGTTAAGATTATCGGTGACCTTCCGTTCTATGTTGCTATGGACAGTGCTGACAGCTGGTCGCACCCCGAGGTTTTCCAAATGGATAAGGATCTTGTTCCTAAGGCGGTTGCCGGATGTCCTCCGGATGCTTTCTCAAAGGATGGCCAGCTCTGGGGTAACCCTGTTTACGACTGGGACTATCTTAAAAAGAACGACTATTCCTGGTGGGTAAAGAGAATAGAGCGCAATTACGAATGGTTTGATGTCATCAGAATCGATCATTTCCATGGCTTTGCTGAATACTATGAGGTCCCTTACGGCGATAAGGATGCAAGGGGCGGAAAGCAGATGAAAGGCCCCGGAATGGATCTTTTTAAGGCGCTGGAGAAACAGCTCGGTAAGCTTGATATGATCGCAGAGGACCTCGGTACCACTACAGAGGAGAATATAAAGCTCCTTGAGGATTCGGGATTCCCCGGAATGAAGGTCCTGCAATATGGTTTTACAAGCTGGGACAGTATTTATGTAAATCACAGGCATACAAGAAACAGCGTGGTATATACCGGGACTCACGATAATACTCCGACCTTTGCATGGGTTCAGGAGATATCGGACGGAGAGCGCGATTTTACCAGAAGATATATCAATTCGTTGCATACGAATTATGGTGCTCTTGTCTGGGATATTATAAGAGAAGCCTACAGATCGGTGGCTGATCTGTGCATAGTTCCTCTTGTGGATTATCTCTGCAAAGGGAAAGAAGCGAGAATCAACACGCCAGGGACGGCGGACGGCAACTGGATGTGGAGACTTTTGCCAAACTATCTGTCGGAGGATCTTGCGAGAAGCATAAGACTGATGGCAGAGACCTACAGCAGAATACCGACAGAACTTCCTAAGGATTAGTCAGTTTATTTTTTGCCGCAATATGCCGATATATATAGCGGAAGTATACATGACTATTAAACTGAGGGCATATTATGAGTTACGATTTATCCTCTTCTATGGGAAGACTGACAGATTTATATCTTGATAAGACAGGACTTTCGGGCAGTGGATCACTGCTTTCTTCCGATGGCATTTACAGCCTTGGAAAAGGCAACAAAAAGAGCGCTGTAGATGCTATTTCCAGTTCTTTTTCAAAAGCTGACGAAGCTAAAGAGAAGGTGGGAAAAGAGTTTTCCGATGTCTATGATTCACTCCAGGCTATGCGTACTCTGAATAATACAATGAGGCAGAGCTATGATATGAATCACAAAGAGGACAGAAAAAAGCAGTCCATGGATCGCCACTCGGCCATGAATTTCTCCAAGGGCAGTAGCAGGATCATGGACATGCTAAGTACACAGATAAACTCTGAGATGGACAACAAGGTATCCAAAGCCATGAAGAATGGGATAGATAGCATTACAGACAATAAATAAGAAAAAAGATAAAGACATAAAAGCTTATCCATCAGAAAAACAGAACCGGATGGATAAGCTTTTTTATATTATAATTATTCATGCCTTACGACTTCAAATCGTTCGAGACTAATTTCTTCCCCTTTGGGGATCCCCGCCTTCTGGCAGGCAATATTTATCTGCTGTATTACACTGTCAACTCCATCGAGATTAGGAAGGAGAAGACCGCGCTTATATCCGCTTCGAACTATTACTCCGTAGCGCTTAACATCAAGTTCGTCCGGTGATGATATGGGCTCCGGCTCATCAAGAACATCCACGCTTATCTCAAGCCAGGGGAGTTCATCCGGCGTTATCATCGGGAATCTCGGATCGTTAGTTCCTGCGCTTATGGCATTTTGCAGGATTTCCTCCGCTATGCAGCCACAGGTAGGTGAGATAGTACCTATGCACCCTCGAAGAGCACCGTTTTTATGTATCGAGACGAAAGTGCCCGCCTGGTTTTTATACATTTCCCTGGGCAGACCCATATCCATAACGTCCTTTACATGCAAGGTTTTCCCTGCGTTGACGTAGTTTTCCAATGAAAATCTGGCAAGCTTTACATAAGGATCTTCATCCTTTTGCCTCTCTCTTAGTTCATCTAACTTTTCATCTCTCCATATATCAAGAAAATGCCTGTTCTCATCAGGACCGCCTACCTCAAAACGGCAGATTCCGTAGCCTACTCCAAAGGTTGCAGCGTGGACAAGAGCCTCGGCCTTTACGGAGAGACCATCAAGCGCACCCGCCATCATTACAAAGGATTTGTGTCCGCATTCAGCAGCTTTTTCACAAAAACTGTCTTCAAATTCAAACAGACGCTTGAAGTTGCCGCTGCCACAGACGTCCATTATACGCTCGTCGTACTGCGGCCCTTCCGGAGCAAAACCGTAGGGGCCTTCTTCTTTCATCTTATGAGAGAGATCACCGCTTGCAACATAGACTATACGTCTTCCGGTTTCGTTTACAGCTTTCTGAATAATCTGCCCCATCTGGTAATGGAGTGCCAGAGGAAGGCCGGAGAGTCCAATTCTAACCAGCTTGAAATCAGTATATTTTTTACATATGAAATAAAGCGGAATGATTGTTCCATGATCCAGGGAAGGGTCGCGCTCACCCATAGTGCCTGCAGGAAATTCATGCAGAGCCAGACCGCCTTGACCTTCGCTATCTGAGTCGTTAGCCTTGTCAGATGCGTCCATGCCGCCCTTTTCAGCAATCCGGCAGATGGTGCTTACAAGTTCTTCATCATACTCGGCGTCAAAGCTTACCTGCTCAGCATTAAAACGAGCCATATCCCCATAAGCAGTTTTCCCGGGAGAAATATGAAAATAATCCGCATACATGATGCTGTGAGGACTGGAGATAACGATAGTATCAGGTTTGAGGCTTGCAATTTCGTCAGCTACCTTCTCATAAGCTGCTGTTACTTCGGAAATCTTTTTCTCCTCGCCATCACCTACTTCGGGTAGGATAATAGGCGGATGAGGTACCATGAAAGCTCCTAAAATCGGCATAATTTTTTCCCCCTTTTAGCATAATTATACACTATATTGTGATATAATAAGCAGGTAATTCAAACAACTATATTTAGGAGGAGTCAGATATGTTTTGTACTAATTGTGGAGCAGAAAATCCCGATAGCTCCAAATTCTGTACCAATTGCGGCGCGCCTCTCGGAGTTCCGAATCCGGGTCAGGGTGCAGGTCCCGAGGTTAATCAGAATGCGGGCATGGGTTCAATGAATGATCAGAATAGCGGTTTTATACCTCAGAATGATCAGCCTGTTGGCTTTGATCCCCAGAATTCAGGCGGTTACAACAGCTTTCAGCCTAATCAGCCCGCGCCCTACTACGGAGGCGGAATTAGCGGAAGAAGCATTGCTCTTGCAATCGTTCTTTCAATTGTTACCTGTGGTATTTACAGTATTTACTGGTTTATTGTTCTTACAGATGAGTCCAATCAGCTCAGCGGGCGCAGCCATGAGACATCAGGTGTAATTGCATTCCTGCTTACTTTTGTTACCTGTGGTATTTACGGATGGTACTGGGCTTACAAGATGGGTGAGAAGACTGATCAGATCAAGAATACTCCGAACGGAAGCTCTGCTGTTCTGTTTATCATTCTTCAGATTGTTGGTCTCGGCATCGTAAACTATGCAATTGCACAGGATGCAATCAACAAAGCAGTTGGATTCCAGGGTTAATCCCTAATTCTATACATACAAGACCTAAAGGGGGACATCATGATTCACGTTTTGCAAGGTGATATCACAAAAGTTACAGGTTTTGGAGCAATCGTTAATCCGGCTAATAATTCTCTTCTGGGTGGAGGCGGTCTCGACGGAATGATTCACAGAGCTGCCGGACCTCAGCTGAAAACGGAATGCCGCAGGTTAAACGGCTGTGAAACCGGTGATTCCAAACTTACGCTTGGTTATAACCTTCCATGTGATTTCATAATTCACTCCGTAGGTCCTGTATGGATGGGCGGTACAGCAGGCGAGGAGGAGCTTCTTTCCTCCTGCTATGTCAGCGCTTTGAAAATCGCCCTCGAAAATGGCATTCGCAAAATCGCATTTCCTTCCATTTCTACAGGTGAATATGGTTATCCCGTTGATAAGGCTGCAAAGCTTGCTATAGCTACAGTCTCTGATTTCGTTGCCGAAAATCCGGACGCCTTTGATGATATCAGCTTTGTTGTTCCTGATGATTTGAGTTTTAATACTTATTCCGAGGCCGCTAAGGAAGCTGCGCCCAAGAAATCAGAACCTAAGAAAAAGGCGGAGCCAAAGAAAAAGAGCGCAAAAAAGGCTAAAGAAAAAGTCGCAGACATCGAGCCCGGGAGTGAAGATGGCGCTAATGAAACGGGGAATACAGATGAAGCTGCAGAAAATGAAGCTGTAGAAACTACTTCGATGAGCGAAGTGCCGGGTATAGAATTGCCCGTCCCAACGGTTTCTCCTTCTTTGCCCGGTGCTCCTTACAATAAATATCATATCGACTGGCTGATAGACGAGGTTGCAAACGGTAATGACCATACTTACGTATGTTTCTTTCTTGCTGAAAAAACCAGTGAATACTGCCAGCTTTCTCAGTGGTATAAAGGAAAAACAATCTATATAAACGGTAGAAAGTATAGTTCTGCTGAGCAGTATATGATGTCTGAAAAGGCCCTGCTTTTTAATGATTTCGATACTTACAGTAAGATCATGAGCGAAGAGGATCCTGCCATCTGCAAAAAGCTTGGCAGAGAAATCTCAAATTTTGATGAGGCTGTATGGAGAAGCTGCAACCGCGAAATTATCTTTAACGGTAATATCGGGAAGTTCCTTTCCGATAAGGACTTTGCCGATGTACTACTATCTACAGGTGATGCTGTGCTGATAGAAGCAAGCCCCACGGATGATATCTACGGAGCAGGTTTATCGAAAGAAGAACTGCTGTCCGAGAGCGGGGAACTTCTTATTCCACCGCAGAACTGGCATAAAGAAGAATCCGATTTTCAGGCCAAGAATGAATTGGGCTTCGTGCTCATGGCTGTGAGAGATTGGTTTAAGGACAGGTAGCCCCTCATCCGGCGCTGCGCACCACCTTCCCCCAAAGGGGGAAGGCTTTTTTATTGCGTTGAACACACCTTCCCCCAAAGGGGGAAGGCTTTTTTATTGCGTTGAACATCGCCTTCCCCCAGGGGGAAGGTGGCGCGCAGCGCCGGATGAGGGGAGCGCTTGACAAACTCTACTAAATAAACTATTATCCTAAGTGTACTAGTTACAATAGTACGCACCAAACAGGAGGATGACATGCTGATAGAGATTGATTACAGAGACAAAAGACCTCTGTACGAGCAGATTTCAGGGAAAATTGAAGAGCTGATCCTTTGCGGCGTGATAAGTGCTGATGAAGCGCTGCCGTCTGTTCGTTCGCTAGCCATGGATCTTTCCATCAATCCCAACACGATTCAGAAGGCATATGATGCTCTGGAGCAGAGAGGGCTATGCTACTCTGTCACGGGAAGGGGGAGATTCGCAGCATCGGCAGACGAAGTACTTCCTGCGAAGAAGCGGGAGATACTGGATCAGCTTGACGCAGTTGTTGATAAGGCCGCAAAGATCGGTATGACTTCTGCAGAACTAATCGACAGAGTCAGTAAGAAAATGACCACTTAGCACCACTTTTTTCGGAGTGGAACCTCACAGGAATGTGAGGACAAAGAAATGAAAAAACAGGAGGAAGTGTATGATTCAGGTAAGTAATTTATCCAAAAGCTTTGATGATATACAGGCGATTGCCGGTATTGATCTTACCATAGACGACGGGCAGGTCTTCGGACTTGTGGGGACAAACGGCGCAGGTAAGAGTACATTTTTAAGATTGGCGGCAGGAATTCTTAAGCCGGATACAGGTTCTATAATAATTGACGGAAGACCTGTTTATGAGAATCCGGAGGTAAAAAAGGATCTTTTCTATATTTCGGATGACACCGCTTTCTTTCCCAATACAACACCGAAGGAGATGGCCTTTTTCTACGGCTGCATCTATCCCGAATATGATATGAAGAGATTTGATACTCTCATGGGTAACTTTGGACTTGATAAAAACAGAAAAATAAAGACTTTTTCAAAAGGAATGAAAAAGCAGCTTTCAATTATACTTGGTATCGCAGCAAATACCAGATATTTGTACTGCGATGAGACCTTCGATGGTCTTGATCCTGTGATGAGACAGGCGGTTAAGAGTCTTTTCATGGGAGACATGGCTTCGAGAAAATTCACACCTATTATCGCATCCCACAACCTCAGAGAATTGGAGGATATCTGCGATACAGTAGGACTTCTTCACAAGGGAGGAATACTTTTATCCAAAAACCTTGATGATGCTAAGGCGGATGTACATAAGCTGCAGTGCGTATTCAGGGATGACGTCAGCAGAAAGAGGATAGAAGAGAGGTTGTGTATTCTCACTACGGAGGAACGGGGAAAACTCGTTACAATGACTATCAGAGGTCAGGAGGATGAAATAAACGACGCTTTAAGAGCGGAGAGTCCTGTTTTTATGGAAATTCTTCCGCTGTCTCTTGAGGAGATATTTATAAGCGAAACGGGGGTAGAGGGATATGACATCAAAAAGATTATTTGCTGATCTGCTTAAGGAAAATTCCAAAAGAAGGCTCTGGCCCATCGCACTTTCAATTTCGGCAAACTTTTTTGCACAGATAGTTCTGGCGGTTCTGATGATAGGACGCTACAAAGAAAGAATTATCGATGGGCGAACAACAATTTATGATGTGAGAGGAGCATTCTATTACGAAGTCGGTGGAATGCAGAATGTTGCGATTTTCTTAATTCTTCTTGGGCTTTCTCTGCTAATTGCGCTCCAGGGCTACAGTTACCTCTTTGACTCCAGGCAGACGGATCTTTATTATTCGCTTCCGGTCAAAAGAACTAAGCTCTTTGATGTTGCCAATCTCATGGGAATTATAGTGTTTGCGGTGCCTTATATTATCTGCCACATAATAACAGTATTTATGGGGCTTTCAAGAGGCTATGTTGAGGCAAAAACGCTTCCCCTTTATGCAGCATCTGCTCTGATAGTAATACTTGTTTATATTATGTTTTACGAGGTGTGCGTGCTCGCCGCAGTTCTTACAGGACATGTTGTGATTGCGGCTCTTGGCTGCGGAGTATTCTTCTTCCTTGGTCCTGTTGTGGCCACTTTGAAAGAAGCACTGATGGGAACCTTTTTTGGAAGTTATGCATCTGACGTACCCAGATCAGGCTTATTTAAGGGCTCACCCATAACACTGTCGACTGATCTTGTGAATGCACTTCGTGGGGACGGACAGTATGAGATAGCATTCCGCTTTGGCCGTGCAATAGTACCATGTATATTAACAATTCTTATTGCAGTGGCAGGGTACGGCCTTTCTAGGTTTCTGATCACAAAGAGACATGCTGAGGCTGCAGGAAAAGCGATGGCCTTTGATATTACAAAGCCTGTTATTAAGGTTGTTATGCTTGTGGTAGCTTCTCTTGGCGGCGGAATAACAATGTTTTACATCGGTGATACCAGAAGTCTTGGAAGCTTTATCTTCGGAATGGTATGCGGCCTTATTGTGGTGCACTTTGTAATTGAGACAATATATGAATTTGATTTTAAGGCAAGCTTTAAGCACTTTGGTTCATTCTTTGTTGGCACGGGAATTGCTGCGGTTTTACTGTTGGCGCTTGTGTTTGATATCTTTGGCTATGAGAGCTGGCAGCCTATGCCTGACAAAGTTGAGAGCGTTGCAATCGATGATTACCTGGTATTTGCAAATCTTCACTGCCCAATGTACAGAACAATGGATAATCCCGAGGATAATTTATATTACGACTGGGGGACAAGTGATTCCGAGTTCATTTTCCGAAACATGAAGCTTAAGGACATGGAAAATGTTGAAAAGCTGACAAAACAGGGAGCCATAAATGCCAAGAATAACCACAGAGTAGCTTATCGAGGTGATCGGTATGGCCAGAGTGAACTTGCTGTGATTCGAGAGGACGGGAAAACAGCCTATAACACAATAATAAATGTTCAGTGGAACATGAAAAACGGTAAAAAGATCAGAAGAACATACTATGTTGATATTGATACCGATGAACTGGTGAATGCTTACAAAGCTATCTACAATAGTGATGAGTATAAATACGGGAAATTCCCTGCTTTGACTATGGAGCCAAACGAGATCGATAAGATTGGCTATGAAACACTTTCAGGTTATTTTGAAGAGAATATAGGCTCTGCAAAAATGAAAGAATTCCTTGAGGCTTACAGAGAAGACGTGATGAATCAGACCTTTGACGATTTGACAAAGGAGCTTGCAAGCATAGAAATTTCAGGTTTAAAGAATACCGATAATCCGTATGACAGTAATTATTTATATAATTTCTTCATATTCCCGTCCTTTACAAAGACAGGAGAGTTCCTCAAAAAGAACGGAATTTCCACCGATTGGAAGGATGGACAGGATAAGATTGTTAAGGCTACAGTGGGTGTGACAATTTATACAGAAGACGGTGAATACGGTCATGATGAGTATTGGACCAGTGAGAATACAAATGAGATAAATGATGTTCTCAAATACACCGTACCGGAATCACTTTATGGAGCTACAGGTGATGTAAATGAAAAGTGGAGAGGCTTCACCTATGACCGTGAGAAGTTTGCGAATATTAGCTTCAGCACAGATATTGAGGGCAGCAATGAAACAAGGTCATTATCTACACTCCTCTTCAATGAAAAGGGACTTCCCCAGGCTGTGGTAGATCTCTGCTTCCCGGATGCAACCGATGATGAGGTCGGACAGGCTGATAACGGAAACGTGGGCTGGACAGATTGTGTATCATTAAGGTAAATGTATTGCTTCGCAGACGGATGAGGGGGATATCACCTAAAATGACTATATATTTTTATGAATAATCACATAATAAATACTATTTACAAAAACACAGCAAAATGTTATTCTATTATATAACTATAGGTTACTCTACCCTGAGTGGCGGAGTATTGGGAAGGATCCTAATCACATTATCACTCTGCAGATGGTGTGACGAGCAGTCAGTTAATGGTGGGGACCGGAGATGAGGCTGCGGCGCAAAAATGGATTTATCCTTTTTCACGGAGGAAAGAAAGGAGCGCACATATGATAGGAGGCATAAGCAATAATAGTTATTCCAACTACTCTCAATACGGCAAGATAGCTAGCGGTAAGAAGTTACAGAGTGCTGCTGATGATGCTGCCGGACTCGCTATCAATGAGAAGATGGAGAAAGAGCAGAGAACCATGAAGGTTCAGGCCAGGAACGGACTGGAGAACATTGGCCAGCTGAACATTAAGGATGGCGTACTGGATGGTGTTACCGATTATCTTCAGAGCATTCGTGAGAACGCAGTATATGCTCAGAACGGAACACTTTCAGCAAGCGACAGGAGCGATATTGCAAATGCAAATTCACAGCTGATGCAGGGAATCGGCCAGCAGCTTGACTCATCCCAGATGAAATCACTGGGACTTGATAAGCTTGATGTTAACGATCTCGATTCCATTGATGCAGCAATTGCGAATGTAAGCAATGCAAGAGGCGAGGTTGGTGCAGTAACAAACGGATTTGAGCACAATGTAAGCTACAGCAACATTGCAAGAGAGAACCTCTTAAGTGCTCAGAGCTCAATAGCTGATACCGACATTGCCCAGGAGGTTACAGAGCTTAAGAAGAACCAGACACTGGATGCATATCGTCTGCAGATGCAGAAGAAGCAGCAGGATGATGAGCAGCAAAAGAGCAACATGATGAATCTTATGCTTTAATCAGTGGGAAAACCTTCTGAGGTTACAACTTCATAATTATCCGTAATGAACATTACGTAGGTATCGGGGATGGACTCAATGAGCTTCATCCCCTTTTCTATGCCGTAAATATAGCAAATAGTTGAGAGAGCATCACCGTCAGCTGAAGAGTCAGATATTATAGTAACACTGTACAGATTATTTTTTATCGGAAAACCGGTTTTGGAATCCAGAATATGATGATAGAGTTCGCCGTCTTTTTCAAAATAGCGGTCGTAAATTCCGGAGGTTACAACGGATTTGTCTGAAAGAGAAAGAGTTGTTATGGGATCATTTTCATCGCCAAAGGGTCTCTGGACGCCTGTGGTAAAGTCTGTGAAACCACCTGATTTATTCGGCTTTTGGCCAATCAAAAGCACATTTCCGCCAAGATTTATGATCCCGCTGTTTATGCCTCTTTCCAAATAAAACTGCTTTAATTTATCAGCGATATATCCCTTGGCTATTCCGCCAAGATCAAGCTCGGCTCCTTTATCAAGGAGGCGGACAGTGTACTCCCCATCGTCTTCATTTAATTCGACATTTTTATAATCTACATGAAAAAGAGCAGCAGACATGATAGGAGATTCCGGAACTGCCTTGTCGGAATCTGCATGAAAATTCCAAAGATCAGTAACGGTTCCGATCGTAGGATCAAAAGCTCCCTCGGAGAGCTCGGCATATTCAAGCGCTTTTTCTATGAGCTCATAGGTATCTTTGCCAACAACTACGGCGCTGCCGCCGGCATGGTTGATATTCCAGACATCGCTTCCTTCCTTTTTGTTCGAAAACAGATTCTCATATCTGGAGCACTCGGTAAGACATTCAGATAGAAATTCGTCGCAGTTTTTTTCTGCATCTGTGTTTCTTGTGAAAAAAGAGGAATCCTCTGATACAAAGTCCTTGTTGTAGGCGGTAAGAGTTATCACGGTATCAAAGAAAAAGCCTACTTTCTGACTTGCCTCATCATTCGGGACCTTGTTGCAGCCTGAGAGCATAGAGCCGGTAAAAAAGCATATGAACATAAACAATACCCGCAGGTAATTGCGGGTATTTACTGACATTTTGTTTTGCATTTTTAATGTATGTGATTGCATAAAATATATGATCCTTCGAAGATTATTTATGCATCCATGGCCATGCGCTCTGGTTTACCGGAAGGAGAAGAGAGCTTCATGATCTTGGGCGAAATGCGGATGCTGGTATAGAGTGTTGCATATTCGGATGCAGACAGATCCTCTATATAATTAAGCATATAATTTTTATCGTAACCGTTTTTCTTCAAAATATCGGCTGCCTTATTATAGGCGATGGCAGCTTCATTCTCGGTATTGTATTTTCCTACCACAAAATTTCCGTTTACATGAATCACAACCTTATACTTCAAAAATCCGCGCTCAGCGTACTGCCTTACGCCGTGGTAGCGATTAAGGATCTCGATATTTTCATATCGAAGGTCATTGGAGTTGCCGTTGGCAAAGCGGTAGTCACGCCCCTCAACCGCATAACTTCGGATCCCGTAGCGGCTTAGGATACTGATCTGGGAGCCATAGTCAGCCACGAAAAGATGTGAACCTCTCTTCATTATCTTATGCGATGAATAATAGAAGAGATCGTCAATATCAAAAATAAGTGTGTGGCTCGGTGAGAGATAGTAGAAAAAGTACTTTTTCTCAAGATAGATGGGCGTAGGAATATAAAGCCCTTTGTCTCTGAAGTTGATAAGAACCACAAACTTTTCAAAAGGCAGAGGCTGCCCCTTTTTATAGGAGTCGATTGTGCAGCTGCTGTCAGAAAGTACGGCTGCAGCCTGATCGTAGACCTTCCCCGCGGTCTTCTTATCGGCAAAGGACCCCAATGCTATGTGCTTCCCCCTGAAGGTGATGGACGCTCTGTAGGATTTCGTCCCGTCCTTCAAACTTGTTTCATACACCCCCGTAACCTTACCAGTCATTTAAGTTTACCCCCATAAGCTTAAATTCAGTTGTGTATTTATATGCAGTTTTGTGGTATACTTTGTACTCAAAGTAATGTCATAAGAAAATCGTTCAAACACTCATCAGTGTAGAGTCGTCTTTTCATTATTCTATCATATTAGACAGCACTTAGAAAATAAGAAAAACAAAGGAGCGTGGCAACATGAACGTTATGTATTCAAGTACCAGAGGTGATAAGAAGAAGGTAACAGCTTCACAGGCTATTCTGCAGGGGCTTGCTTCGGATGGAGGACTTTTTGTTCCCGACAGCATTCCGAAGTTTGATAAGAGTCTCTCAGAGCTTAAGGAGATGGATTACCGCGAGACCGCTTATCAGGTTATGAAGCTTTTACTGTCCGATTTTACTGAGGAAGAGCTTCGCTACTGTATTGAACATGCCTATGACTCCAAATTCGATACACCCGAGATGGCACCCATTACAGAGGCTGACGGAGCATTTTATCTTGAGCTCTATCATGGAAAAACCATTGCATTTAAGGATATGGCACTTTCTATTCTGCCTTATCTTATGACCACAGCTGCCAAGAAGAATCAGATCAAGAATGAGATCGTTATTCTTACAGCTACCAGCGGAGATACAGGAAAAGCTGCACTTGCAGGCTTTGCGAATGTTCCCGGAACAAGAATCTGCGTATTCTATCCCAAGAACGGCGTATCACCTATCCAGGAAAAGCAGATGGTAACTCAGGAGGGAGACAACACCTGCGTAATCGGAATCGAGGGTAACTTCGACGATGCTCAGACAGGCGTTAAGAAGATATTCACAGATCCTGATTTTGCTAAGGAACTTGATGAGAAGGGCTTCCAGTTTTCATCAGCTAACTCAATCAATATCGGAAGACTTGTTCCTCAGATCGTATATTATGTTTATGCATATACAAGACTCCTTAAGGAGGGCAGAATCGCAGAGGGAGATCAGATAAATGTAGTAGTTCCCACAGGTAACTTCGGTAACATCCTCGCTGCATATTATGCAAGTAAGATGGGACTTCCGATCAAGACCTTTATCTGCGCATCAAACTCTAACAAGGTTTTATACGATTTCTTCAAGACCGGAGAGTATGACAGAAACCGTGAGTTCGTGCTCACAAGCTCACCTTCAATGGACATCCTCATCTCATCCAATCTTGAGAGACTTATCTATCATATCGCAGGTGACGATGCAAATGCAGATGCTTCCTACATGAAGGAACTTTCTGAGAACGGAAAATACGAGATTACAGATTCTATGAGAAAGGAGCTTGACTGCTTCTACGGCGGATTTGCCACAGAGGAGGAGACAGCTTCCGCAATAAAGAATCTTTTTGACAACACAGGATATCTTATCGATACACATACAGCAGTTGCTTCAAGTGTCTACGACAGATATGTAAAGGATACGGGCGATAAGACTGTTACGGTTATCGCATCTACCGCAAGTCCTTACAAGTTCACCAGAAGCGTTATGCAGGCGCTCGGAAAAGATGATGCAAGTCTTGATGACTTCCAGCTTGCAGACAAGCTCTCTGAGGTTTCAGGGGTAGAGATTCCTGAAGCAGTTACCAGCATTCGCGACGCTAAGGTTAGACATGATAAGGTTGTGGCGAAGGATGCATTGGCTGATGCAGTGAGAGAGTTCTTGCGTTGAATGTAACCCCTCATCCGGCAGCTTCGCTGCCGGATGAGGGGATGAAATAGGAGGTTGTATGGGAATTAGTCATAACGAGACAAACATTTACACAGATAACGCACCACAGTTATCCGGTCTCGCGCAGATTGTTGAGACCGCCGATCAGATAGATCCTGAACTTTTCACTAAATTTGATGTAAAAAGGGGACTTCGTGACTTAAACGGTAAGGGCGTACTGACAGGTCTTACCAATATATCCACCATTAATGCAACAAAAGAGGTAAACGGAGAGAGAGTACCGGCAGACGGTGAACTGTACTACCGCGGAATAAATGTTAAAGAGATTGTTCACGGAACAGCAAGCAAGACAAAGTACGGATTTGAGGAAGCAGCGTATCTTCTTTTATTCGGAAAACTTCCAAATAAGGATGAACTCCAGGGCTTTACTGAGCTTCTGGGCTTTTACAGATCTCTGCCCACAGGCTTTGTAAGAGACATCATCATGAAGGCACCCAGCCGTGATATGATGAATACCCTTTCAAGGAGTGTACTTACGCTATATTCCTATGACGATCATGCTGACGACGTTTCTATGCCCAATGTACTCAGGCAGAGTCTTCAGATGATAAGTCTGTTCCCGCTCCTTGCTATTTACGGATACCAGGCTTATAACCATTATCATGAAGGGAAGAGCCTTTTTATACATCCGCCGAAGGCAGAACTGTCTACGGCTGAGCATATTTTGTATCTGCTTCGTCCGGACAGTAAGTATACTGAGCTTGAGGCGAGACTATTAGATATCTGCCTGATCCTTCATATGGAGCACGGTGGTGGTAACAACTCGTCCTTTACGACTCACGTTGTGAGCTCATCCATGACAGATACTTATTCCGTTATTGCTGCGGCTATCGGTTCACTTAAAGGCCCCCGTCACGGCGGCGCGAACATCAAGGTTATTCACATGTTTGAGCAGATGGAAAAAGAGCTTAAAGACTGGTCCGATGAGGAAGAAGTCAAGGAGTATTTGAAGAAACTTCTTCACAAGGAGGCCTTTGATAAAGCAGGACTTATCTACGGTGTAGGACATGCTATCTACTCAAAGTCCGATCCGAGAGCAGTGCTCCTTAAGGAGTACACTGTACAGCTTGCTAAGGAGAAAGGCATGGAAAAAGAGCTTGCCCTCTATGAAGCTGTTGAGAGACTTGCCCCTGAGGTTATAAGCGCAGAGCGCAAGATGTACAAGGGCGTAAGTATAAATGTCGACTTTTACTCAGGTTTTGTTTACAAGATGCTCGAGCTTCCTGAGGAACTCTTTACACCGATGTTTGCGATTGCGCGTATCGTCGGCTGGAGTGCGCACAGGATGGAAGAGCTTGCTAACAACAGCAAGATTATTCGCCCTGCTTATATGGCAGTAAGCGACTATAAAGACTATATCCCTATGGAAGAAAGATAAAATGCCTTCCCCCTAGGGGGAAGGTGGCGCGAAGCGCCGGATGAGGGGATTTTTTGGAGGCAAAAAATAAGATGAATGATTTAATAATGGGCAGATTATCCGCCCTTAGAGAAAAAATGGCAGCAAACGGCATTGACTATTATCTGATGCCGACTTCCGACTACCATAACTCGGAATACTCAGCCGATTTTTTCAAAGCACGTGAGTATTTCTGTGGCTTTACAGGCTCAAACGGAACTCTCGTGGTATCCGCCGACTGGGCCGGAATGTGGACTGACGGAAGATATTTTATTCAGGCCGAGAGAGAGATGGAGGGTACAGGAGTTACTCTTTATAAGATGGGAGAGGAAGGCGTTCCCACAATTTCAGAATACCTCTCTGAGAATATGAAGAACGGACAGGTTCTAGGTTTTGACGGAAAAGTGGTTCCTGCAAGAGAGGGACTTGCTTATGAAAAGAAGCTAAAAAAGAACCAGGTAAAGATAAAGTTCGACAAGGATCTTGCCGGAGAAGTCTGGAGTGAAAGACCTGCTCTTCCCTGCAATCCTATATATGTTTTGTCGGATGAACTCTGTGGCAAGTCCTTTGCGGACAAGCTTGCCGATATCAGAAAAGTTATGGAAGAGGAGAAAGCAAACGCATATCTTCTCTGCAAACTTGACGATATTTGCTGGCTTACGAATCTTCGCGGAAATGATGTGGAATGTAATCCCGTTATTCTCAGTTACCTGTTCATCACTAAAAAGTCTGTAAGCATGTTTGTACAGATTGAAGAATTAAATGATGAGGTCCGCGCTTACTGTGCCAATAACGGAATCGAGATTATTTCCTATGACAGGATAATAAACTGGCTTGA
This sequence comes from Butyrivibrio sp. INlla16, assembly GCF_900104155.1. Taxonomy (GTDB): domain Bacteria; phylum Bacillota; class Clostridia; order Lachnospirales; family Lachnospiraceae; genus Butyrivibrio. The sequence continues at coordinate 93,493 of NZ_FMYB01000001.1, read as the reverse complement.
TGAATATGAGTATGAAGGCTTAACACTCTATGATGAGAGAAATGTAAGCTATTCGGTTTACAGAACGATAAAAGATAATTCAGAGAGCAGCGGCGCCAACATCAAGAACATCTACGATCCTACCGAGATGATGAAGGCATGCAAAAATGAGACTGAGATAAAGAACATCAGGGAAGTTTACATAAAGGATTCCGCTGTTCTTACGAAGTTCATTTACTGGGTTAAAAATGAAGTTAAAAACGGCACATTAAACGAATATACTGCAGCAATGCATCTGGATGAGATGAGATCTCAGATTCCGGGATTCATTGAACTTTCATTCCCGACAATCAGTGCCTATAAGGATAATGCTGCTATGATGCACTATGAAGCAACAGCGCAGTCCAATGCAGAGCTTAAGCCTGAGGATTTCCTGCTTGTTGATTCAGGAGCGACCTACATGGGCGGAACAACTGATGTAACAAGAACCATAGTTCTCGGTCCCATGTCCGATGAGGAGAAAAAGCACTATACACTTACCGCAGTGGGAATGCTTCAGCTCGCCAATGCACATTTCCTTGAAGGCTGCAACGGTAGAAACCTTGATATTCTTGCAAGACAGCCCCTTTGGAATATCGGAATCGATTACAAGTGCGGGACAGGTCACGGAATCGGATATATGCTTAATGTCCACGAGGGTCCTCACAGCATAAGATGGAAGTCCAGATCTTCAGAGGATGAAGCACCGCTTAAGGTAGGTATGATCATGTCGGATGAGCCCGGCGTATATATCGAGGGTAAGCATGGAATCCGCATCGAGAATATCCTTGAGGTTGTATACGGTGAGAAGAATAGTGACGGACAGTTCCTTGAATTCCGTCATCTTACCTATGTACCTCTCGACCCTGATGCCATTGATAAAAAGTATCTGCAGCCTCGCGAGATTGATGCAATCAATGAATATCAGAAACTGGTTTATGATACAATCTCACCTCTTATCGAAGAGAATGAGATAAAAGAATGGCTTAAAAAACAGACCAGACCGATTAAATAATTATTTCATAAAAAAGCGCGTGAAGTGTAGATTTCATGCGCTTTTCTTCATATTAAATTAATAATTTTTTAGGTAAAATCTATTGATTTAGCGGGGTGTAGGTTTATAATGTAATTAGAAGCTGACGCAGATCAGCGTTTCGAGCCAAGTGCTCGCCTGGGATGCTCGACAACTCCGGTGTAATTTGAACCTACATTTACTTTAAACGGGACACTTAGATTGCATTTTCCAATGTCACGCCTCCGGCCCTGCACATGTGCAGACAAGCTATGGGAGAGGAAGACAGCGAAAAGGGCTGCGGTAACCCACCTGGCGTTAGCTAGGAGTCAAATAACCGGAACCGGCATTCTCGGGATTATTTCAAAACAGCCTTAGGGGCTGTTTTTTTTCATACATATTTAATAAACGAAACAATTGTGTATGTTTTTTCGTAATGATATAATAAATTGACAGACAAATGTACGCGAACTTTGAAAGGAGTATTGAAATGCTTGCTTCATTGATTCCTTTGTTTGATGATGAAATGAAAGTCTGTGCCTATTCTGTATTTGCGCAGAGAGATAATCATCTGATGAATCCTTATCTGATGGGGACCGGGTTCTTGGATAACGTTGTCAACATTGTAGGTCTTGACATTGTGGACAGCGTTGGAACAAATGTCCTTTCAGGAGGTAAGGAAGTCTTCGTTGAGATCAACAATATTTCACTATTTGCCAATATAGAGGAACAGTGCAGAGCACCTAAGAACATAATAGTTCTTCTTCTGGATACTTCGGTGCTTCCAGAGGAGCCTTATCTGTCAAGGCTGTGGGATCTTCGCGGACAGGGTTACAAAATTGCGATAAGGAAGCTTGCAGGTAATCAGTTTGAGACCTATAAGCCGATTCTGGAGATGTGCGATTATATTCTTCTTGACCATCGCAAGGTGAATATCAGAAGTGCGAAGATTTATTTTACAAGAGCATATCCGGACATTAAGCTTTGCGCAGTTGGCGTGGATACTAAGGAGGACTACGACAGACTTACTTCAGACGGGGCCTATGATCTGTATGAAGGTATTTTTTTCAGACTTCCGGTAGAAGAATCAGAGAAGACCGTAGCTCCTTTGAAGGTTACATATATTGAGCTTTTGAATGTTGTCAACAATCCTGATTTTGATCTCCAGGCTGCTGCTGATGTAATCGGAAAGGATGCCGCTCTTGTCATTTCTATGTTGGAAATGGTTAACCACATGAGCCTTAATTCTGAGATTACTTCCGTAAGACATGCGGCTGCAATGCTTGGACAAAAAGAACTGAAGAGATGGATTAATACAGCGGTAACGAAGGAACTTTGCTCCGACAAGCCAAGTGAGATTACACGTATCTCCATGGTGAGAGCGAAATTTGCCGAAAACCTTGCCGAGTGTTTTAAGCAAAAAGGCCTTGCACCTGAGCTCTTCCTAGCCGGACTGTTTTCACTTCTTGATGTCATGCTTGACCAGACTATGGAACAGTCACTTAAGCTGGTGCATGTATCCAAGAAGATTGAGGATGCTCTCCTTAGACATACCGGTGAGCTGTGGCCTGTATTACAGTTCATGTTCGAATATGAGAATGCTTCCTGGCAGGAGGTTTCACGTCTAATGATTACCGAAGAAATCGACATGGATGCGACCTACAAAGCTTACACGGATGCACTCAAGTGGTACAGAGATTTGATTGATCCAATTTGATTATATTTTTAGTGTTAATAGTCTATAGTGCCTTTCCCCCCTTTGGGGGAAGGTGGCGCGCAGCGCCGGATGAGGGACTCTAACTGTTGCATAAAAATGCAGCAGCTTTTTTATTTTCTTCCTATTTATTTATATTTGTTGTATAATCTTTAGAGTTTAAATCGAAGTAAGGAGCCTACAGTTATGATTAAAGATTACAAGGAGATGAATAAAGAAGAGCTTGAACGCGAGCTTGCCAACATGCGAGCAGAGTACAAGAGATACCAGGCCATGGATCTGACCCTCAACATGGCGAGAGGTAAGCCCTGCCACGAGCAGCTTGATATTTCCATGGGAATGATGGACGCGCTTAATTCCGGCGCTGATCTTTCCTGTGAAGACGGAACAGACTGCCGTAATTACGGAGTGCTTGACGGCATACATGAGGCTAAGGTCCTCATCGGAGCTATGATGGAGAATAAGCCTGAAAATATCATTATCTACGGCAATTCATCACTTAATGTAATGTATGATACAGTTTCAAGAGCGTATACCCACGGAATCATGGGCAATACTCCCTGGTGTAAGCTTGATAAGGTTAAGTTCCTTTGCCCTGTACCGGGATATGACAGACATTTCGCAATTACAGAGTATTTCGGAATAGAGAATGTTCCGGTTCCCATGACACCCGAAGGACCGGATATGGACATGGTAGAGAAGCTTGTTTCCGAGGATGAATCAATAAAGGGAATCTGGTGCGTTCCGAAGTATTCCAATCCTCAGGGATATTCATATTCCGATGAGACAGTTAGAAGATTTGCAAGACTTCGCCCCGCTGCAAGAGACTTCAGAATTTTCTGGGATAATGCATATGGTATTCACCATCTTTATGATGATGATCAGGATTATCTGATTGAGATTCTTGAAGAGTGTAAGAAGGCCGGAAGTCCCGATATGGTTTACAAGTTTTCATCAACTTCCAAGATCACATTCCCCGGAAGCGGAATTGCTGCTCTTGCAACATCTCTCAATAACCTTGAGGAGATCAAGGCTCAGCTTTCAAACCAGACCATCGGACACGATAAGGTTAACCAGCTCCGTCATGTGAGATTCTTCGGCGACATCGAGGGCATGAAGGAACATATGAAAAAACATGCCGAGATCATAAGACCTAAGTTCGAAGCAGTTCTTGAGATTCTCGACAGAGATCTGGCTCCGTATAAGATCGGTGATTGGACAAGACCCAAGGGAGGATATTTTATCAGCTTTGATGCACCTGAGGGCTGTGCTAAGGCTATTGTAGACAGAGCTAAGAAGGCCGGAGTTACCATGACAGGCGCCGGTGCAACTTTCCCCTATAAGAAGGATCCCAAGGACAGCAACATTCGTATTGCTCCTACATATCCTTCACTTGCGGATCTTCGCACAGCAATGGAGATCTTCACAGTATGTGTTAAGCTTGTATATGCAGACAAACTCTTAAAAGAGATGAACGAAGCGAACGCATAAAAGAGGTAAGAATGAATCAATTTCCTCCAATCAGCAAAGAAGACATGAAAGAGCGCGGTATAGATCAGCTTGACTTCGTCTATGTATGCGGCGATGCCTACGTAGACCATTCAAGTTTTGGTGCCGCCATCATAACAAGAACATTAGAGGCTCACGGTTACAGCGTGGGCCTTATTTGTCAGCCCGATTTCAGGGATGAAAACAGCATAACGGTTCTCGGAACGCCCAGACTCGGATTTCTGGTCTCTGCCGGTAATATGGATTCCATGGTGAACCATTACACAGTTGCAGGAAAGCGCAGAAAGACTGATGCCTACAGTCCGGGCGGCAAGATGGGACTTCGTCCCGATTATGCGACTATCGTATACTGTAATCTCATTAGAAAAGTTTATAAGCATGAGCCCATAATCGTGGGCGGTATTGAGGGAAGCCTTAGAAGACTAGGACACTACGATTACTGGTCGAATAAGGTAAGGCGCTCTATTTTGCTTGATTCCGGGGCTGATATTATATCCTATGGAATGGGCGAAGTAAGCATAGTCGAGATAGCGGATGCCCTGGCTTCAGGCATGAATATCGCTGATGTTTCCTTCATAAACGGCACTGTTTATAAGACCAGAAACGAGGAAGACATATACGATGCGATTAAGCTTCCGTCGTTTGAAGAGATTAAATCAGATAAAAGGAAGTATGCCGAAAGCTTTAGCATACAGTATAAAAATACGGATCCCTTTAACGGTAAACGACTGTATGAAACCTATGATGGCAGCCTTTTTGTGGTGCAAAATCCCCCTGCAAGACCGCTTACACAGCAGGAGTTTGATGATGTCTATGAGAGAGATTATATGAGGGCCTGGCACCCCGTATACGACGCTGTGGGAGGCGTGCCTGCCTTTGATGAGATAAAATATTCCATTACCTCCAACAGAGGATGTTTTGGGGAGTGCAATTTCTGCGCCCTTACTTTCCATCAGGGGAGAATAGTTCAGGCTAGAAGTCATGAGTCCATCATTAAAGAGGCCAAGCTTTTCCTTGAAGAAAAGGACTTCAAGGGCTATATCCATGACGTCGGAGGCCCCACGGCTCAGTTCAGAAAACCTGCCTGCAAAAAGCAGATGAAGCTCGGAGCATGTCCGAATAAGAAATGCCTTCATCCGGAGGTATGCAAAAACATGGATGTGGACCACAAGGATTACCTCAGCATTTTGAAGAAGCTCCGTGCGCTGCCCGGTGTTAAGAAGGTCTTTGTAAGGTCGGGAATAAGATTCGATTATCTGCTTGCGGATAAGGATGATACATTTTTACGGGAGCTATGTAAGCACCACATCAGCGGGCAGCTGAGAGTGGCTCCTGAGCACATCTCCGATAATGTTCTAAGTAAGATGGGTAAACCCGGCGTTAAGGTCTATGATCGTTTTATTGAAAAATTCGATAGAGTAAACAAGCAACTTGGAATGCAGCAGTATGCAGTGCCTTACCTGATGTCATCGCATCCGGGAAGCACCCTGAAGGATGCCATAGCTCTTGCTGAGTATCTTTGCAAGCATAAGCTCAGCCCCGAACAGGTTCAGGATTTTTATCCCACGCCCGGCACGGTTTCTACCTGCATGTACTACACAGGTCTTGATCCGCTTACTATGGAGAGTGTGTATGTGGCAAGAGATCCGCATGAAAAAGCGATGCAGAGAGCACTCATTCAGTTTAGAAGACCTGAGAATTACGATCTTGTTAAGGAAGCGCTTCTTCGCGAGCACAGAGAGGACCTTATCGGCTTCGGACCGCAGTTCCTTATTCCGCCCCGCAAGCCTTTGCCTAAAACATCTGTTGAGAAGAGAAAAACAAAGTCTACGCCTTCTCCTGAGGGGCGCTCGACGTCCGGGGGACGTCGGTCCAGCGCGGACCGGAGCGGAGCGGAGACAGGTGGCGCGAAGCGCCGGATGAGGGGATCCAATCCTAAGAACAAAAGGCGAAAATAAAAAAATCCCCCATTAATGGAGGAGGAGCTGTCAGATGGGGAATCTGACAGCTCTGGTATGAAAAAAGTTTTGTTGGGGGAGTCAGAAGTTCTCACTTCTGATACTTGTATAATACCTTTAATGTTTGTCTAAAGTATGTACATAGCCTAAAAGAAGCATAAGATTTATAACCAAAGTCTGAACTAATTATAATAAAATCATAAACTAAACTAATAATGTAAAATATACTCTTAAATATGATTGCAACTTTTCTGTTTATCGTATTCCATAATATATCTTGTAAAATATAACGATACATAAAAAATACGGATTTTTGGCGGAAAATAACCCCCTGGGGGGCTTGCGACTTCTGCCTGTAAAGCTATAATTCTTCTTGAGCAAAAAGAAAATTCAAAGTTTTGAAGAGCTTTTTGCCACGTATTTTCAACAAATCAGGAGGATTTTTTACTATGCACATGGCGGATGCTTTGGTTTCACCTGCAGTAGCAGGCACTATGTATGTACTATCAACAGGAGCGGCAGCTTACTCAATCAAGCAGGTTAAAGAGGAGAATGATCCTAAAAAAATCCCTGTAATGGGTGTTATGGGTGCATTTGTTTTTGCAACACAGATGCTCAACTTTACCATTCCGGGTACAGGTTCATCGGGACATCTTTGCGGAGGCATGATGCTTTCGGCTCTTCTTGGTCCTTACGCAGGATTCCTTACCATGATTGGAGTCCTTTTGGTACAATGTCTGCTGTTTGCGGACGGAGGTCTGCTAGCCTTGGGGTGTAATGTATGGAATATGGCCTTTTACGGGTGTTTTGTAGGTGCCCTTTTGATATGGAAGACCATTATGAAAAAAGGAGCAACCAGAGGTAAAATACTTTTAGCTTCAATACTTGGCTGCGTTTTGACACTTCAGATGGGAGCTTTTTCAGTTACTCTTGAAACCCTGGCTTCAGGAATCACAGAGCTTCCGTTCTCGGTATTTGTTGCTACCATGCAGCCGATTCACCTTGCAATCGGAGCTGTTGAGGGCCTTATTACAGCAGCAGTACTTATTTTTGTAAATGAGGCAAGACCTGAGCTTCTCTGGGGAGTTGGAGATGAGAGCAAGGCAAAGGAAGGAAAACTTTCACTTAAGAATACTATTGTGGTTCTTGGCGTTATTGCAGCTATCTGCGGCGGTATTGTTTCACTTTTCGCTTCAGCTTTTCCGGATGGACTCGAGTGGTCTATGGAGAAGGTTGCGGGAACAGCAGAGCTTGAAGCAGCAGGCGGTGCTTATGAGGTTGCAGACAGCATCCAGACAGCAACATCACTACTTCCCGATTATGCGTTCAAGAACAGCGAAGCAGCTGTCGGTACAAGCTTTTCCGGAATAGTGGGAGCTTTGGTAGTGGTTGTCATCCTGATCGGTGCATGCTACGCATTTAAGTTCTTTAAGAAGGATAAACCTGTCGGAAATATTTAATGGATTCAATAGAAAAAAGATTACGTGAATTTCAAAAGATACAGGAGTTATGGCAGCGTTCCCACTGGATGAATGACCTTCATCCTCTGGGGAAGCTGCTTATTTCCGTTATGTACATTTTTACTGTGGTATCCTTTGACAAATATGCCCTGGCACCACTTATTTTGATGGCTGTATATCCTGCTTTCGGATTTATAGTCGGTGAGTTGTCCCTTAGAATGGGAATTTATCGCATGAGACTTATTTTGCCGCTTGTACTTTTCGTTGGAATTCTCAATCCGTTTTTTGACAGAGATATATTGTTTTATGTGGGTGAGATTGGTATAAGCGGCGGAGTTATCTCAATGATCACGCTTATGCTGAAGGGTTTTTATGCAGTGCTTGCCGCATATATACTGATTGCTACGACATCCATTGAAAAACTGTGTCATGCGCTGAGACTGATACATGTTCCAAAGATTATAGTCATTGTAATTCTTCTGATTGAGAGATATTTTTTCATAATGGGCGAAGAGGCAGACAGAATTGCCACCGCCTATAAGCTCAGAGCACCGCGCCAGAAGGGAATCCACTACTCGGCCTGGGGAACCCTCGTTGGAATGTGGCTGATAAGAAGTATGGACAGAGCAGGTGTTGTTTATGAGAGTATGCTCCTTAGAGGCTTCAAAGGGAATTTTGACATGGAAGAAATAAAGGCAAGGCCTTTTGATATAATATACACAATCGCCTGGATCGCGATATTTGTATTTATAAGAAATATAATTAAAATATGATGAATAATAAAGCCTTCCCCCACAGGGGGAAGGTGCCCGAAGGGCGGATGAGGGGACCTATATGCAAACCGGAGTACACGGCGAACTACTTACAATTGAAAACCTGAACTTTTCCTATGAAAAGAATGCCCAGGTATTGTTTGATATCAATTTTCATGCATCCGAAGGAGAGAGTATCGGACTTATCGGCGCGAACGGAATCGGAAAGTCCACATTATTAAAGCTTCTTGTGGGACTGTACCTTGATTATGACGGGAAACTTGAGGTGGCGGGACATCCTGTAAACAACAAGAATTTAAACCATATAAGGGAGCATATAGGCTACGTTTTTCAGGATTCCGACAGCCAGCTATTTTTATCAACTGTCGAAGAGGATGTGGCCTTCGGACCAAGAAACTATGGGCTCTCCAAGGATGAAGTTGAAAAGAGAGTGACCGAGGCACTTCAAAAGGTGCATATCGAGGAACTTAGAAAAAAGCAGAACTTCAAGCTCTCCGGAGGTGAGAAAAAGCTCTCCGCAATAGCTACGATTCTTTCGATGGAACCTGATATAATACTTATGGATGAGCCTTCAATCGCTCTTGATCCAAGGAACAGACGCAATCTCATAGGTGTTTTGAACGAGCTTTCATGCCTTAAAATAATTGCATCCCACGATCTTGATTTCATAATGGATACCTGCGAGCGGGTGGTTTTGCTATATGATGGCAGGATAGAGGCAGACGGAAAAACAGATGATATACTAAGAGATAAGAAGCTTTTGGAAGACCACGGATTGGAATTGCCGCTGAGGTTTCAGAAGGTATAAAATGTTTTAAAAAGTAACATGTAGTATGAGGTCTAATAATGAGCAGTAAAAAGGGTGAACATAATCACGAACATGATTCCGGGCATATTCATAGTCATGTGCACTATCATTCTCCGGAGATAAAAAAGAAGCAGATAAACAGGCTTAGTAAAGCTATCGGACATCTGAATCATGTAAAAACCATGATTGAAGAGGATGAGGATTGCGCAGATGTATTGATGCAGCTATCAGCAGTTAATTCAGCGCTGAAAAGCCTTGGTAAGGAAATAATCAACGAGCATATGACTCATTGCATAATTCATGCCATAGAGGACGGCGACACTACAGCGGTGGAGGAATTCCAGAAGGCTGTTCAGAAATTTATATAATAGAATTGTTTTACAACTTATATGACCTTTCATCCCAATAAATGTTTTGTGGAATGCATTGAAAAATGGTAGGATAAACTATATAGATATTTTCTTAAATATTCTTTATGAGGAGGGTTTAAAAGTTGGATAAAACTAAGGAACTGTATATCAGTGACACCGAAGAGAAGGCACAAAAGGCGCTTGATACAGTGGATGCTTTTATTAATCATCAGGGGCTTACCGGTAAAAGAGCCATTCATTTAAGACTTCTTGCCGAAGAGACAATCGGAATGGTTAAGGCTATGACCGGAGATTACCAAGCTCTTTTCTGGATGGAGCATGAAGACGGGGAGTACAGAGTCAAACTACTTGCAAAGACGAAGATGAATCTGGAGAAAAAGGAAGAGCTTCTCTCTGTAGCAACCTCCAAGAAAAATGCAGCCGCTAAAGGTTTCATGGGGAAAATCGGAGATATCATTGAGAACGGACTTCTCAATTTTGATGAGGTAATGTCCCTTCAGCAGGAATATGGCGGAGGAGCAGCCGATTTTACGATGTGCGGAATGGGTGCTCCGGGCGAGCTTCCTCCTATGGGAGATCCGCTTATCTGGTCGCTTAGCAACTATAAAGATGCATTGGATGAAGCCGATGATGAAGAGGATGATGTTAAGGAGGCAAATGACGAGCTTGAGAAATCAATAGTTGCAAGTCTTGCCAAGGATGTTATCGTCGGAGTTAAAAAAGACAGCGTGGATATGACAATTATCTGGAGTTAAGAAAAAGGGCATCGAGGTAAACAGTTCAGATTACTGTGAGCCGTCGATGCCTTAATCATAAGTACAAGGAAGAAAGATGGAAAAGAAGAAGACAGCACTCATCGCCATGAGCGGCGGAGTGGACAGCAGCGTTGCGGCTGAGCTTATGAGCGAAAAGGGCTATTCATGTATAGGCTGCACTATGAGACTATATGAAAATGACATGATAGGCGAGGATCTTTTCGGAACATGCTGCAGCAAAAAGGATACCGATGATGCCAGAGCTGTGACGGAGAAGATAGGAATTCCCTATCACATTTTTCACTATGAAAAAGAGTTTATAGATAACGTAATAGAGCCCTTTGTCTGCAGCTATGAGCGCGGGGAGACACCGAATCCCTGCATCAGATGCAACAAATATCTGAAGTTCGATATTCTTTATAAAAAGGCGAAGGAGCTTGACTGTGAATACATAGTCACAGGACATTACGCAAGGATAGAGGAAAAGGACGGTCATTTTTATCTGAAAAAAGCGGTGGATGACACTAAGGATCAGAGCTATGTTCTCTATGATCTCACAGAGGAGCAGCTGTCACATACTATGTTCCCGCTTGGAGAATTTAAAAAGACGCAGGCTCGAGAGATTGCGGAAAAAAATGAATTTGTGACCTCTCACAAGAGCGACTCCCAGGATATATGCTTTGTGCCAGACGGAGACTACGCATCCATGATAAAAAGGTACAGAGGTAAGGAATATCCGGACGGAGATATAGTTGATAAGAACGGAAATGTAATAGGACACCACTATGGGCTTATCAATTATACCATCGGACAGAGAAGAGGTCTCGGGGTTCCTGCAGACAGAAGGCTTTATGTCACGGAGATTGATACCGAGAAAAACAGAGTGGTTCTGTCTGACAACGAGTTTCTTTTTAAGCGTGAGGTGACAGTCAGGGATTTCCACTGGATAACAGGAGAAATGCCAAAGGGCGATATCAGATGCAGCTCTAAGATAAGATATAAGCATAAGGAACAGCCTGCAACCGTAACCCTTCCCGAAAAAGAGGGCGGAATCTGCAAGATTCTTTTTGATGAACCCCAGCGTGCGATAACCGCAGGCCAGTCAGCGGTCTTGTATGATGGAGATATCGTGCTTGGCGGGGGGATAATCTGCAAACAGTAGAAGCGTGCAAATAAGAAAACCGGCTTAACCAGCCGGTTTTTTGCTGTTAATCTGTTCTAGGAAGCTGTGAAGGAGCCTTCCCGTAAAGCCCCAGACTATCGGATCGGTATCCTCATAGATCCACATGTCATACTTTTGAACATGGAAACCATAGGTGCTTTTTCCGCCGGTAACTTTTTCAAAAGGGAAATTATCCGGCGCAAATGTTCTTTTCTGCATCTTATAGCATACAGGAGGGTGATCCAGCAGGTAGGACACCGGATAGGTAAAGATTTTCTCGACTTCATCTTTTGAATAGGTGAAGTCGTCTTTTTTTACAAGTCCTACGAACGGATAGATTATCGCACCTGTAGGGCCCATTATGGGCGGAAGCTCTGAGAGGATTTCGAGGTAGTCTTCAATTGAAGATTCGCAGCTCTTTGCCTCAGAGTTATTATTTGGAATGTTATCATGATTGAACTTTGAAAATAATTCCTCAAAAAATTCCCTTAGGGCAGCCTCTTTTGGTGTTTCTCCTTCTTCAATCCTCCCTCCGGGAAAGCATACTTCTCCCGGTTGAAATTCAAGTTTATGAGAGCGCTCCTCAAAGAGAATGTGCATCTCACCATCTTTTTCAATCAGAGGGATGATGACTGCTGAGCTTCCCTTAGAGACGGCAGGTGTGTTATTAAGTTTATCTATTTTTTCAAGGATTTCTTTTTTATTCATAGCTCTATTATAGTACTTAAGACGTTTTTATTGCTATAATGGGAAAAGTATTATGGCTTTACAGAAGAAAACAGCATGAGGAGATATACGTATGGACAGAAATAAGACAATCATCAAAACAAGCATAATAGGAATCGTTACCAATATTCTTTTAGCAAGCTTTAAGGCAGCAGTTGGTATAATTTCAGGCTCTATCGCGATAGTTCTTGATGCGGTGAACAACCTGAGCGATGCGCTTTCATCAGTTATCACAATCATAGGAACGAAGCTTGCGGGAAAAGAGCCCGATAAAAAGCATCCCCTTGGCTACGGAAGAATCGAATATTTAAGTGCGGCTATGATTTCGGTAATTGTTCTTTATGCCGGCATCACTTCCTTTGTGGAATCCATAAAGAAGATTATTAGCCCTGAAAAGCCATCCTATCAAACAGCTTCTCTTATAATCATTGCTGTTGCGGTGGTTGTAAAAATCGTTCTCGGAACCTACGTAAAAAAGGTGGGAGAAAAGGTCAATTCCGAATCCCTTGTCGCATCGGGACAGGATGCAAAGCTTGATTCTGTTATATCTGCAGCTACCTTGCTGGCAGCCATAATTTTTCTTGCGAGCGGAGTAAGTCTTGAAGCGTATCTTGCAGCGGTGATTTCCATAGTTATCATTAAGGCGGGCCTTGAGATGCTTCGCGATAATCTGTCACTGATTCTCGGTGAGAGAGTTGACTTTGAACTTTCAAGTGAGATTAAGAAGACGATAGCATCGTTTCCTGAAGTGCAGGGAGCTTATGACCTTCTTCTTCACAACTACGGACCGGACAGATATATCGGCTCTGTGCACATCGAAGTGCCGGAAGATATCACTATCTACAGACTTGATCAGCTTCAGAGAGAAATAGCAGCCAAGGTCTATGAGGAGCACGGCGTTGCAATTGAGGGTATCAGTATATATTCTCAGAATTCGGATTCTTCGGCAGCAGGTAAGCTCAGAAATAGTATTGCTAAGAGTATACTCTCCAAGTACGACACGGTAAAACAGATCCACGGTTTTTATCTTGATGAGACCAAGAACATCGTAGCTTTTGACATGGTTGTTTCTTTCAAGGAGAGCAATAGAGAAAAACTTCATGATGATGTTATTTCTGAATTAAAGAGCGTATATCCGGAGTATTCGTTCCAGATAAATCTTGACAGGGATTTTAGTGATTAAGATGTAATATGAAGAAAACTAAAAATTTTCTTGTGTTTTTTGCAACATTATAGAGGGGATATTTGTATTATAAGTGAAGCCGTTTTAGGGTAACAATAAACGGTATACTACGAAAAAAGGAGAGACCGAGGGCAATTACTGCATATCAGGGAGGTTTTAAGAAAGTATGATGTATAAGAAAATGAGATCATTAGGAACAATGATGAGCCTGGTGCTTACGGCATCAATGATTAGCGGCTGCAGCATAGCTAATCCGCAGGAACAGATTGACGCAGTAGTGGATAGTGGTGAGTCGGAAAACTCAGATACACAGACTGAAGAACAGGTAAAGGTTGATACTAAAGACGGTATTGGCAGCAGTGAGCATACAAATATATTAAGCGGAGATGATGGTAGTCAGGATGCTCCGGGATTTTTCTCAGATGAAACAGGTGGTGAGAAAGAAGACAATACAGATGAAAAATTGTCATCCGATCAGAGCGTAAACACCGCATATAATGTCGGCGGACCTACCTACAAGCTTGTAACCAAAGAATACAGTATAAAATATGATGGTGATGTAACCTTCCCTGAAAATAATGAAAACAGCAAGGATTATTCCAATGGAATATTGTTCGAGGGAGTAACGCAGTCGGTACTGATGGATGAGGAGTGGAAGGATATATATCCGGAACTCTATAAAACTCTATATGACCAGACTCAGAATGTCATTGAAAAGGCGGACGGCTGGGCAAACAGTACAGCGGAGGAAGCAAAGGCCCAGTACGAAGACAGCGCACAAAACGGCTACACATTTTTCGGACCATTTGAAAATACGGATGATTACAGTATAAAGCGTTCCGATAATACTGTGCTTAGCATATATTGCTTTAACTATGAGTTTACCGGCGGAGTTCATGGAATTTATGGTGCTTCAGGCCAGACCTTTGATGTGGAATCAGGAAAAGAGCTTGATCTCGGAGATGTTGTGACCGTACCTGAAGAGGAACTTGACAAGATAATTTTGACAAAGCTTCACGAAATCGAGGAGTATGACGGACAGTTTTCATTGGCAGAGGATGGGCTTAAAAGTTATCGTTATTATGCGGAATTTGACACGAATTCGGATGTTCATGAATACAAATATAAATGGTATATGTCTGATGATGGTATCCATATCATTTTCAATGTCTATGAAATAGCGTCTTACGCCGACGGTATGCAGGATATCGTGATCGGATATGAAGAATATCCCGGACTTGTTGAAAGCAGATTCATTCCCGAGGAGAACACCGGCTATTGCAGAAGAGAAGATATCCCGGTTTGGAAAAAAGGCAATGACTCAGATATTCATTACATCCACTACAACTACTATCCTACAGATTACGATGATATGGACGACGAAATGATTTCCGCGGAGGATCTTGAGCTTGTTATGGAAAACGGCAGCAGTGCAAAAATCGGAGGCGGCTTTAGCATAAGACGTGATAGAGGTCTGAAATCCTACAGAGTCGGTACTCCGGAGGGCAGAGAGTATATTTATGTCATAATTCCGATAGAAAATGACTACTACTATCTTAACGTATTTGATATAACAGACGGAAGTGTGACTTATGTCGGAGACCAGGGATTCCATTACCTGGAGGAGTCTATCTACGGTGGTTTTGACATAGATACGTTATATTCGAATCCTGATAATATGCATTTCGGTCAGGTGCTTAACAGCCTCGGTACTTATACCTGCTATGGTTCTTACAAAGTAGGGAAAAACGGAATGCCTGAGCTTGTATCAAAGGAATTTCACATTGCCTGGAAGTCGGAAGAGGCTTACAGCAAGACTAAGCTAAGCGCTGATATCGTCGGAGAAGACGGAACTGTTCTTCAAAGCGGTGTTACTCTGCCGGTAGGGACACATGTTATCCCCTATAAAACCGATGGAGAGACCTACATTGACTGCAAGCTTGATGATGACCGGATTGTAAGATTTACATATACTTCCTTTGAGTATCCGGCTTCATTTAAAGAAGGCGAAGTGGATGACCTGTTTGAAGGATTGAAGTACGCGGGATGAAAATGATAAAAAAAACATAAATTTGATATAACCTTTTTCTAAAATTATCTAATATGGCTATACCGATTAGATTTATGGGAGGAAAAAGGACATGAAAAACAAGCAATTGGGAAGGTTGTTTGCGATGACAATGGCAATGGCCTTAACGGTTACAAGTGCTCCGCTTTCAGTAAGAGCTGAGGAAGAGGCTCCGGAGGGAAGCGTAGCAGAGGCTGCAGCAGAGCCCGCAGAAGGAGAAGGTGCGGACAAGAGCGACGATGGCCAGTATTCTCTTGTATGGGAGGATGAATTCGACGGTGAAACCTTGAACACCAACGACTGGAATGTTGAGCAGCATGAACCCGGCTGGGTTAATAAAGAGAAGCAGAGATATACCGCAATTGATGAGGGCAATATCGAAGTGCATGATGGCATGCTTCATATTATTTCCAAATATGAGGAGACAGAGGTCGAGGATGCCGAAGGTGAGAGCGAGGACCAGGGCGAAGCTAACTACGACTCAGTTGAATTTAGCACATATGGTTTTGATTTCGATATGGGCGGAGAATCATCTACAACAACTCTCCAGCTTAATTTCGGAAAAGTAGATGGCGAATTCGGTGAAGCAGCTGCAACGGTTTTGATTGACAGTGTTTCACTTAAGGATATTACCGATGGAGGCGAGGGTGTTGAAGTTTTGAAAAACTCAGACCTTGACTCATCAGACGGGGAAAGACCTGACGGTTGGGAACTTGGAATTACAGATCCTGCTAAGGGTGAGTACAGCGTAACAGACGGAGTGCTTAAGATTAAAATTGATGAGTGCGGTTCTGAAAACTGGCATGTTCAGTTCCAGCAGAAGGACTTTGAGCTTATACCGGGTCACAAGTATCATTTCGAGATGAGCGCCGTAGCAGACAATAACAGAACTGTTCAGGTTAATGCTATGGATTATTCAAACTGGGGTTGGTTTGGCGGTACCGGTTTGACTGTTAACGGAATCGGAGAGCTTTCTGAGGCAAGCGGATCTGCTAAGACTGTAAAGGGTGAGATCACTTCGGGAAGAATCACAACACAGAACCTTCACGATTTTACCTATGGACGTTTCGAAGCAAGAGCTAAGGTTCCTGCATCAAAAGGACTTCTTCCTGCATTCTGGCTTATGGCTACAGACGAAGGGCTCTATGGACAGTGGCCTAAGTGCGGAGAGATCGACATCATGGAGGTTATGGGACAGAATACAAGCAAGTCTTACCATACCATCCACTACGGTTACAGCCAGGATACACATAAAGAGAATCAGGGGACAAAGGTTATTGACGAGAATGGATTCTCCAATGATTTCCATGATTTCAGAGTTGACTGGGAACCCGGTCTAATCACCTGGTATGTTGACGGAGAGCAGGTTTATCAGACAAATGACTGGCACACAGGTACCGATGATGACAACCAGATTACATATCCCGCTCCTTTTGATCAGAACTTCTACATCATTCTGAATCTTGCGGTAGGCGGAAGCTGGGTTGGCTATCCCGATGATTATCACGATATTGACGGTGAAGAGTTCGTTGTTGATTATGTGAGAGTATATCAGAAGGATGAGGCTTCTTACTCCCAGGGCGAAGAAGTTGCAACACGTCCTGAGAAAGAGCCTGTACAGTACAGAGAGCCCGTAGATGGCAACTATTTATTAAACGCAGATTTTTCAGCTCCTGTAGACGAAGATAAGGATAATAATTCCAGCAAGAACTGGGTGATTCACCTACAGGATGATGCAGAGGGATCAACAGCAGAAACAGCTGATGGCGCAGTTACAATTACTCCTTCTACAGTAGGCGAACTGAGCTACAGCGTACAGCTTAAGCAGGCAGGTATTCCTATGTACAAGGGCTGGGAGTATGAGCTTTCATTCGATGCATACTCTACAGAGAACAGAAGTATAGTAGTAGATGTCTCCGCTCCCGATCGCAACTGGAGCAGATATCTTGCTGATACAACAGTTAATATTACTCCGGAGAACAAGAATTATACTCTTGATTTCACTATCAATGATAAAACTGATCCCAACGGTTCACTTGAGTTCAACCTTGGAGCGCTTGGTTCAACAGCACCTGTGACAATTTCAAATGTTAAACTTGTTCATAAGTCCGGAGAAGAGATTCAGGAGACTAATGAAAAGACAATCCGTCCCGACGGAAACTATGTATACAACGGATCATTTGACCAGGGTGATAAGAGGCTAGGTTACTGGGAAGTTGAGGAAGAGGATAAGGATAACGTATCCGTAACAAATACAAAGAACAAGAGAGAGCTTATGGTTAAGGTTGAGGTTCCCGAAGGAACTTCAGAGACTAACCCTGTGACAATCGCACAGTCTGATCTTGCTCCTTTGGTATCAGGCGAGTACGATTTCAGCTTCAGCGCATACACAACTGATGGTGAAAAGGACGGTCTTACAGCTACAGTCGCAGGCAAGACCTTTACACCTGAGCTTACAAATGAGAAGAAGAATTTCAGTAATGTACTCGTTGTTGACAACGATCTTACAAGAGAAGAAACCGGAGTAGAGTTCACATTTACAAAGCCCGGAACATACTTCCTTGACGATGTATTTTTAGCTGAAAAGTCTCTTCTTAAGAATGGTTCATTCAATGCAGGAATGACAGCCTTTAAGGTTTATGTCAATGAAGCAGCAAAAGCAAGCAGCGTAATTGACAGCATGAATGGCAACTCCAATACCTTCGCGATGAAGATTGATAATACAGGAGATGCCGGAAATGACTGGTACATCCAGCTCAACCAGGATGATATCAAGCTTCAGAAGGATAAGTACTATAAGGTTGCTTTCAGAGCAAAGTCAAGCATAGAGCGTAAGATTAAGTATTCCGTAGGTCATAACGGAGAGACCGATAATGACTGGTCAACCTATGACGGTGCTTTTGTAGAGACAGTTAACGGTGATTGGAAAGAATTTACAAGCGCATTCCAGATGCCTAAGGATGATGCTGCAAGATTTAACATCACAATGGGATCTGTTGACGGAGTACAGATAACAGATCAGCACGATGTTTACATCGATGATATCTCACTTGTAGAGATCACAAAGGAAGAGTTTGATAAGTTAAACGGTAATGAAGCACCTGCTCCGGCACCTTCAGAGACACCTGCAGAAGAGCCTGCAGAAACTCCTTCAGAGGAGAAAACTTCAGAAGTAGCTCCTACAGAGGAGAAGACTTCAGAGGCAGTACCTGCACAGGAGAAAGCTTCAGAAGTTGCTCCTTCCGAAAACAAAAGCGAGGAAGCAGCACAGCAGCCTGCACCTACGGTTGAAACCAAGAAAAATGAGCCAGCAAAGGTTCAGTCTAAATCTAACAATAATGGAAAGGCTGAGAAAGGCGAAGTAAAGGCTTCAAAGAACAAGGTTTACAAGGTAACAGGTAAGGGCGAAGCAAGCTTCAAGCCTAACACTGGTTCAAAGAAGAAGATTTTCACAGTTCCTTCAACCGTTGTAATTGATGGAGCCAAGGTTAAGGTAACAAAGATAGCAAAGAACGCATTCAAGGGTAACAAAAAGGTTAAGAATGTAACTATTGGAAAGAATGTTACCACGATCGGTAAGAACGCGTTTAACGGCTGCGAAAACCTTAAGAAGATCACTGTAAAGGGTGATAATCTTACTAAGATTGACAAATCAGCCTTCAAAAATTGCAAACATGATGAGGACTTCATAGTTGTAATCTATGCATCTAATGATGAGAACTTTGTTAGAATAGCTAAGCTCTTCGAGGAAGCCGGACTTACAGGTGTAACCTTCGTCCGCAAATAATTTATGCTTGTCGTTCCGGGCGGCATGCCGCCCGGTTTGATAGTTCTCCCTATATTTTTTTATCATACCAAAATCCCGCACAATTCAAGTGATTGTGCGGGATCCCTTTTTATTTCCATGTAGTTCCATAATATGTTTCGCGATACTTCTTAGGTGTCATTCCGGTCTCTTCGAAAAAGAGCTTACTGAAATGACTCTGTGAAGAGAAGGAGAGATAATTGGAAATATCAATTATTGAATAATCGCTGAATCTGAGCAGGTTCTTTGCTTTGTCCAATTTGACATTCCTTATATAATCACTTGGGGATATCCCCAGTTCTTCCTTGAATAATCTTGAGATATGACTTGTTGAAGTCTTCATATGTTCAGCAAGATCATCAATAGTGATGCGGTCGTTTACATTTGTATAGATGTAATTCAGGCATTCGTTTGTTGTCTTAGAAAGATTTGCGTTGTGCTTTAAATCCTTCATCCTGACGGTGTAGTCCATTACCATCTTGGAATGAAGATCCGATATTTCATTGATAGTCTTTATGTCATCGAGCTTTTGTATATAAAAATCGCTGAGTCTGAAGGCGCGCTCCATCTCCATGCCCTTTTCGGTGCATATTCTGGTGATGAGTGCTACCGTCACAACAAAATGATATTTGAGATTCTGGAGAGGATCCCTTGAGAGGGTACCGGTTCCGTTGGCATCGAGGAATCTGTGGTTGTCGATGTTTTCCTGGATGGCATCCACATCCCCGCTGGCAACACTCTGATAGAACATGTACTCATCGTTCTGCTGGCGGTGTATCATCTCGCTCTCTGAAAGATTCAGTTCATTCTCTTCCCAATCCTTGGATAATAACATAGTAATAACTCCGTAGTTACTTAAAAATTAAGTTGTTTATGCAACTATAATAGAACAAAATTGCTGATGTTTCCAATAATCTTTTTATTAATCCTAAGTGTAAATGTGATAAAATTATATTTAGACTTTGTGTATGAAAGTTTGAAGGGAGTTAAAAATGTACGAAGAACAGAGGGGAAGCTTCGGCTCAAGACTTGGATTTATTCTGGTAAGTGCAGGCTGCGCAATCGGTATCGGTAATGTATGGAAGTTTCCGTATGTGACGGGAGCTAACGGCGGCGCGGTATTTGTGCTTTTTTATTTGCTCTTTCTTATTCTCATGGGAATTCCCGTAATGACAATGGAGTTTGCCATCGGTCGTGCCAGTGGGCAGACTGTGGTGCGCGGCTATCAGAAGCTGGAGAAGCCGGGACAGAAGTGGCATATACACGGATGGATGTGTATTATCGGATGTTATCTTCTCATGATGTACTACACCACGGTTTCAGGCTGGATGGTTGACTACTTCTACAAGTTTGCGTCGGGACAATTTGCGAATGTAGCTACCGAAGGAGTAGAAGAGGTCTTTGGAAATATGCTGGCTAATCCAAAGGAGATGGGAATCTTTATGGTGATAACCGTTGTGTTCGGATTCCTGGTTTTAAGCCTCGGCGTTGAAAATGGACTTGAACGCGTCAACAAGGTCATGATGATTGGTTTGCTTGCTCTGATTATAGTTCTGGCACTTCATTCGTTGACACTGGAGGGTGCGGCAAAGGGTGTTAGCTTTTATCTCCTTCCCAGCTGGAAGAGAGCCATGGAGGTTGGAATCGGCAAGGTTATAAGTGCAGCGATGAACCAGGCCTTCTTTACACTGAGCCTTGGTATCGGTGCCCTTGAAATATTTGGTAGTTATATGTCAAAAGAGAATTCTCTTACCGGAGAAGCAGTGAGAATATGCGCGCTTGATACCTTTGTAGCGATCATCTCGGGCCTTATCATTTTCCCTGCATGTTTTAGCTATAACGTTGAACCCGGTCAGGGGCCTGCGCTTATTTTCATAACTTTGCCCAAAGTATTCTTGAATATGAATCTTGGAAGATTATGGGGAACATTGTTCTTTATATTTATGACTTTTGCAAGCTTCTCGACAGTTACTGCTGTATTTGAAAATCTCGTGGCATTCCTTACGGATAACCTTGGATGGAGCAGAGGAAAATCAATTTTAGTAAACTGCATATTTATCATTGTTGCCAGCATTCCCTGCGTACTTGGATATAATGTCTGGAGTGATCTCCACATCATTGGAGCAAGGGATGTCCTTGATTCCGAGGACTTTATTGTAAGTAACATCCTGCTTCCTCTGGGATCACTTATATTCCTCTTGTTCTGTACAACAAAGTTCGGATGGGGCTTTGACAAATATATTGAGGAAACAAACACCGGTGTCGGCATGAAAATGCCTCACATCCTCAAGTATTATTTTAAATTCATCCTCCCTATCCTCATAGCCATAATCCTTATCCAAGGCCTCTTACCTTGATTAGTTACCGCCGGAGTTAATTTCTAAAAATACTATACTTAAGAAACGAAAATTTTATAAATGCCGATTATAATTAATGATGGAATTGTGTTTTTTGACTGTTTGCCAGGTACCGTATGATATCGGAATAACAGGAAAACTATGGATAAAACGCTTGCCAGAAAATTGATTATATCGGCATTTCTTTTTATAGCTGCGCTCTTTGTGATGCAGTTTCTTTACTATGCCCAGGTAAGCCTTGAAAAAAAGAATAATCATGAAAAGCTAAGAGAATATATCAATCAGGATCTCGTTTTCAGCTGGGATACCATTGATGATGACCTGGCAAAGATAAATGAGATGATAGAGACAAGACACTTTACAAATGAGGATCTCGGAAGACTCTATGAGAAGGCCAGCCTTATATATATGCAAAAGGGCGAAACCATGAGCTACTACAGATACCTGGGTTATGCCCTGTATTATCTTGAACGGAGTGAGGACAAAGACTATACTGTCAACATTTACCTCGATCTTGCTAACTTTTTCCTGAACAATTATACAGAGGACTCGGCGAGAAAAATGATCACTGAGGCACAAAAGGTCGAAGAATTCGATGATATCGAAGATGTTCAGATTAAGAGCTATGCATACCGAATGCTTGGCATCATGGCTATTTTTGATGAAGATTATAAGGCTGCGGAGAAATATCTTGAGGAATCTCAGGATATAGTTGCGCAGTCGCATACAAACATATATGAAGAGAGCTATATGGCAATCAATGATACCTGGCTTGCCAGAGTTTATGTGGATACAGGAAGATATGAAGAGTGTCAGGAAAAACTGGATAAGTGGGACGGACACGATATGTTCATGATGGATGTTTACCGTCAGATAATGCTTCGGGATCTGATAGTTCCCTACTACCAGATTAAGTGCTATCTGTCTGCCGCCGAGACCTTAAAGGACTCAGACAAACTCAGTAAGGAGGAGCTTGAACAAAGAGAAGTTGAGGTTGGTGAACACCTTGATCAATTTATAGAGCTTTGCGAGGAAAATGGCTATCAGAAAGCAGAGCTTAGCACTATTTTAAGGCTTCAGACCGATTATCCGCCGACCAGTGACGAGGTTCGGTTTAAACTGTATGGCATATTGAACAGATTGTATACGGATTTGTTTGATAATCAGAATATATCGTATTCAAATGTCATTGATAACATGGTCTCTGATTCAAAGGCTGAGATGACAAGAGATGAGCAGTACAGGAAACAGTATGTCGAGAAATTGCAGATAATCATCGGTTCAATGATTGTTGTTGGCATTATAATACTGATATTTATAATATTGCTTCTAAACAGTAGGATAGATGGTCTTACAAGGCTCTTTAACAGAAAGACCTTTAATCACGACTACAACAGGGCAAAACGAAGAAACCAGATATTCAGCATAATAATGGTTGATATAGATGACTTTAAGCAGATCAACGATAGCTATGGTCATATCAATGGCGATATAGTGCTGGGAAGAATGGGACAGCTGATGCAAAGGGAAATCACAGCAGATGTTCACTGCTATCGTTACGGCGGCGAGGAATTCGTATTGCTCGTTGATAAAAAAGCTGTGCCTTATGCTGAGGCAGTTGCGAACAGACTCAGGCTTTATATGGAGCAGCAGACCTGGATGTTCGCGGAGGACCAGAAGATAACTTTAAGTATCGGGGTTGCCACCGGAAGCGGTAAGGATGATGTCCTAAAAAATGCGGACGATAGCCTGTATTTTTCAAAGGAAAACGGAAAGAACCGCGTTACGGTATATGAAAAAAATAAAATCTTAAGCCATTGACAGTGCTGTGTATTTTGACTGGGATGCTGCAATATGAGCAGCATCCCTTTTCTATGGAAGGTATTGTGTGTATAATAAAATTTTGTATGGATAGATTATTATCCGGTACAGGAATAGTTTGGGCTAGGAGAATTCATGTCAAATATAATTTTACTTATCAGTAATTCCATACTGCTTGGCATTGGTCTTGCGATGGATGCTTTTTCCGTGTCGATTGCAAATGCCATAGCAGATCCTGAGATGAACCCTAAGAGAAAAAATGTAATAGCGGGTACTTTTGCCGGTTTTCAGTTTTTGATGCCGATGATCGGATGGATCTGTGTACATACAATAGCTACTATATTTACACAGTTTCAGGTACTGATTCCCTGGATTGCGCTGATTCTTCTTTCATATATTGGCGGTAAGATGCTGATTGAGGGAATTAAGGAACAAAAGAGTGATGAGCCTATTGAAAAGGAACCGCTTACTGTAAAGCTTTTGATGGTTCAGGGAATTGCAACGGCAATAGATGCACTTTCCGTAGGCTTTACAATTTCTGATTACAACGCACCGGAGGCGCTTGTGTCTGCACTCATTATCGGCGCGGTTACTTTTGTGATATGCAGGATTGGTCTTCACCTTGGAAGAAAAGTCGGACTTAAACTTGCAGGAAGAGCCATAATTGTAGGCGGTATAATTCTTATCGGAATAGGAATAGAGATTTTTGTAAGAGGATTTTTCGGAATCTGAGTAAATGCATTTAGAAAGGAACAACTATGGCAACAATCAATTCAGTTGAACAGCTTACCGAGAACAGATTCGTTAATCTGTTCCATGTAAAGGGTGAGAATGATAAGGGGCATAAGTCCAATTATTTTGTGGCATCCAGATGCAAGACAAAAGACGAACTTATGATAAACACAGGGAAAAATGTGGCGGATGGTGTTTCTATCTATGCGCTTTGCGGAGAGAAGCATGACAAGGTGGTTATGGTAAAACAATACCGCTATCCGATAAATACCTATATCTATGAGTTCCCCGCAGGACTATGCGAGCCAGGAGAGGATTATCACGAAGCTGCAGTTCGAGAGCTTCGCGAGGAGACGGGACTTACATTTCACCCTATTGAGGTGGATCCGATGTATGAGCTTCCGAGATTCTCATCGGTCGGAATGACAGATGAATCAGTGGCTATGGTATTCGGATACGCAGATGGTAAGATAACCGATAAATACCAGGAACTGAGCGAGGAGATTCAGGTTGTAATTGCTGACAGGGATGAAGTCAGACGCATCCTTAAGGAGGAGCATGTTGCAATTCTTGCAGCCTATCAGCTCCAGCACTTTTTACATGATGAGGAACCATTCGCTTTTTTGGAAGAAAAACAGTAATATATTAGCCTTCTCCCCCTGGGAGAAGGTGTCAGCGAAGCTGACGGATGAGGGAAAGGTTAAGACAATGATTAAAGACAATTTAGAAGAAGTAGAGAAGAAAATTCAGGCAGCCTGTGACAGAGTAGGACGCGATAGAAGCGAAGTTACACTTATTGCGGTAAGTAAGACCAAGCCCGTATCTGATATCAGACAGGCGATGGACTGCGGCATTACCGTATTTGGTGAGAATAAGGTTCAGGAGATAAGGGACAAAACGGAGGAGATTAAAGAGCCTCTTCACTGGCATATGATCGGTCATCTTCAGACCAACAAGGTGAAGTATCTTCCGGGAAAAGTGGATATGATCCACTCTGTTGATAAGCTCTCACTTGCTGAAGAAATTGAGAAGCAGGCTGCAAAACACGACCTTGTCATGGATGTTCTCTGCGAAGTAAATATGGCAGGAGAAGATACAAAGTTCGGCCTTACACCGGAGGAGGCGCCGGAATTTGTAAGAACTATAGCAAAGCTTCCTCATGTCAGAGTTCGCGGACTTATGACTATAGCGCCTTACACAGATGAGCCTGAGTCTAACAGACAATATTTCAGGGCACTCAGGGAGATGCTGGAAAAGCTCAAGGGAGAAAATATCGAAGGGACGCAGCTTGATACACTTTCAATGGGAATGACCGGAGATTACGAGATCGCTATAGAAGAGGGGGCGACCTTTGTAAGAGTCGGCACCGGAATATTTGGCGAGCGCGACTACGGTAAGGTGTAACCATCACAGTTTACCAATTTTTCATAATCATTTTATTGATAATATGCCCACGGAACTTTAGAATATTAATAGGGCGTGAAAATTTGCTCAATTCTATTCCCGGAGTGGTCTGATGTTAAGAACAATGCCTTTAACCAAAAACCTCACACTGGATCAGATAAACCACCTGATAGACACAGGTCATGTTTTTGTGGCGCCTCTTGGCATGAACAGAACCGCTTATATCGTTATAAATCACAAGCCCTTCATGGTGGTGGTAACAGATGTATCAATAAACGGAATCCAGCTTTCGGGCTCCTGGTACAACTGGGATGAACTAGAGAAGATGGGCGGAGTATTCGAATCCGAATTTGAAGCTCTTAAGGCTGTAGCCGGAGGAGCATAAAACAAAACCATTAAAACAGCCGCCGCATATATATGTTATACTTCAGACTCGTTGCAAAAAACGCATAATCGTCTGAAGTATAACATATATATGCGGCGGCTTTTCTATGCTTTAGTATTCATTATGTTCTTGCCTGCTCATGCCTTTATGTGTTTCATGTCTTTGCATGCGTTATGTCTTTGTATAATTTATGCTTTGGCGTGTTTCATGTGGTAGAGGTCGGTGCCGGCGCGGGCAATCAAGGATGGAATCGGGACGGGAGAGGAGTAGTCGTACTCCGCTATGCCTACACATACTGATAAATCATAGGGAGCAGCGGCCTTCTCGTTGAGAATCTTCACGCTTGATCTGATCTTATCGGAGAGCCAGTTTACTTCACCTTTGTATTCGGTTTCGGCAATGATTATAAATTCATCCCCGCCATATCTTGAAACAAAGAATCTGTTTCTGTGAGCCTGGCAGGCTTCCTTCATTGCAGTGGAGACTCTGACAAGAGCCTTATCGCCCTCTATATGTCCGTAGTTATCATTTATTTCCCTGAAGTGATCCACGTCAATTATCATAAGATAAAGTGAAAGACCCGGTGTAGGCGTCTTCATTTTTTTCAGAAGATAACGCTGCATCTGGTGTCTATTGTTGACCTGAGTAAGGGAATCCATGGAAATCAAATCCTCCAATGAGGTCAGATAAACCTGAAGGATGGAAAGCGTTGCACCAAAACACATGATTGGAATCTCAAGGAATATCAACTGAAGAACTCCGCATGCTATGGGAAGGAGCGGGAAAATACCGATTACAAAATAAAGTCCGTGGTCAATATAACGCTCCTGTGTGTAGACTCTGATAAAAGCCTTGATAGACGCATGAACCATGTATCCGATGGGGACAAGTACAAGTACGGCATAAAGAGGACCATACAGAAGTGTGCCTGACTCATCAAAGGAAAAGACTATACCGCCAAATGCTCCGAAGAGAATCAGGAGAATAGCCAGTATCATGGGAGCAGCACTTTTTATGACTCCTTTTCTTGAAAGGATGTCCTTGTTTTGCTGATTCAGTTCGCAGAATAAAAACCAGCAGTAGCTGCAGGCAACAATAAATGCATAAGGAATAATGGAAACGATAAACATTGCGCTCTGAGTACTTGGAATGAGTCCCTCAAAGAAAAGCGCCCAGACAGCATCTGAGAGAAAATATCCCATCAATACCAGAATCATGTGACGCAGAACAATTGTTGAAGTCTGGCGATCAATGCCTTGATTTATCTTTATAAGAATTAGCCCCAAAATGATAGTGCATGCTATATTGGCTTCGGTATAATACAGAGCTTCAGACACGATGAGTCCCCCTGAGTTGTAATGAATTTCGCATCTGCGATATTTCCAACTATTTTATCACTTTTAGAGCCTCTATTTTTCGGCATTTTATAAATTTTATAATTTTTTAATAAATTATACACCGTGTGAAATTACGCTAAATTAAGGGAATCTTTAGCTAATTGTGCTATACTAATACCGATGCTATATTAAATATTTTTTATGGGGGTAAAGCCATGCAGATTTATGTTTCACAGAGCGTAGTTCGAAGTGGCGACGGAACGAGAAACCATCCATTCCGTTTCATTCAGGAGGCTGCCGACATAGCGCGCCCCGGGGACGTAGTAATTGTTGCTCCGGGTATTTACAGAGAATTTGTGCATCCGAAAAACAGCGGAACCAAGGATCAGCCTATAGTTTATTGTACCACCGAGCCTCAGGGGGCTGTGATCACAGGCGCCGAGGAAATAAAGGAATGGGAACCCTTCAGGGGAGATGTCTGGAAAGTCAGTGTTCCCAATAATATTTTCGGAAATTACAATCCCTTCACAACGAAGGTAGAAGGTGACTGGTATTTTACCGACAGGGAGAATCACACAGGAGAAGTTTATTTAAACGGCAAATCCATGTATGAAGAGAATTCCCTTGAGGCAGTTGAGAATCCTGAAGTCAGAAGAAGTTCCTGGGATCCGGAGTTTAGCGTTTATACCTGGTTCTCAGCGCAGGAGATGAATGACACCGTTATCTTTGCCAATTTTCATGGAAAAGATCCAAACGAAGAAAACGTCGAGATAAGCGTAAGAAGGAACTGCTTCATGCCGCTTACCGATGGTATAAATTACATCACTGTGTCAGGCTTTGCAATGAGGCAGGCAGCAACGCAGTGGGCACCGCCTACAGCTTATCAGGACGGACTTATAGGACCGCACTGGGCTAAGGGTTGGATCATTGAGGACTGTGAGATCTATGAATCCAAGTGCTCGGGCATTTCTTTGGGAAAATATCTTCAGAGCGGCAATGATAATAAGTGGACAAAGACGTATATTAAGGATGGCACCCAGACCGAGCGCGATGCTGTTTGTCAGGCAGTAAATGAGGGATGGGACAAAGAGCATATTGGTTCTCACATAGTAAGAAGGTGTGAAATCCATGATTGCGGGCAGACCGGAATTGTGGGACATCTCGGAGGCGCCTTCAGCACAATTGAAGATAACCATATTTACAGGATAAATACCAAGCATAATATAGAAGGTGCCGAGATTGGCGGTATCAAGATGCACGCCGCAATCGATACGATTTTCAGAAGAAATCACATCCATCACTGCACCAGAGGAATCTGGCTTGACTGGCAGGCACAGGGAACAAGGGTTACTCAGAACTTTTTCCATGATAATACTCCGCCCGAAGGGTGCGAAATAAAGAGCGGATTGTCTCTGGGAGAGGATTTGTTTGTCGAGGTATCGCACGGACCGACTCTTATTGACCACAACCTTATGCTGTCTGATATTTCCTGCAGACTCAGTACGCAGGGTATCGCACTTGTGCATAATCTTATAAACGGCTCATTTACCTTTGTCGGTGAGGGCTGTGACAACGGCGGACTTAAGTTCCAGAGCTGCAGATACACGCCGTACCATGTTCCGCACTCCACGAAAATTGCGGGATTTATGACTATTCTGCACGGCGATGCAAGATTCTATAACAATATCTTCGTTCAGAAGGAGATAAGGCAGGACCTCAGAGATTATGTGCATCAGGCAGGCTTTGAGTCACTGACGCTATACAATTTTATATGCGGAACCAAGCCCTATGATGGTTATCCCACGAAGGAACAGTATTTTGCCTCGTTAAAACCGATGTCCGGAGACTTCGCTAAGCCCGGCAGCAATGATAAATACTATGATCATCTTCCGGTTTACACCGGTGGAAATGCGTTCTTTAACGGAGCGCAGCCCTGTGACAGCGAGCATTCGCCCTATATTGAGAAAAATCATACCGTTAAGATAATTGTCTCCGAAGAGGACGGACATTTCAGACTTCACACAAACCTCTACGAGTATCTGCCAAGGAGCATGACTCGAATGGTTTCAACAAAGGTTATGGGACAGGCTTTTGAGCCGGAGCAGTTTTTTGAAAATCCGGACGGGACAGAGATTATCTTTGATACGGACTATTTTGGAAGAAAAAGATCAATCCATCCGCTCTGCGGACCTTTTGAAGAAGGTGCTGCGGACAGGTTTACCGTTGCATATCCCACCATGGGCGGACGTGCAATATATTATCACGATAAACACCGCCTTGAAGGAAGAGCGCGTAAGCGTATTTCTCAGAAGGACTTGGAGGATATGGAGCCGGAGCAGAGACCTTTTGGGGAGTTTGAGAACGGCCCCGAGGGTGAAGCAAGCTGGGAAGCCATGGAAAAAGAGGATGAAGTGGCAAGAATCCAGGCTGATATTACGATGACCGGCTGTGAAAATGTTACCT
The DNA here is from genome assembly GCF_900104155.1 of Butyrivibrio sp. INlla16. GTDB lineage: Bacteria > Bacillota > Clostridia > Lachnospirales > Lachnospiraceae > Butyrivibrio. The sequence continues at coordinate 63,672 of NZ_FMYB01000001.1, read as the reverse complement.
TCCCCTACAATGGAACGTTGTTCCAGGTTCAGGATATTTTTGTAAGAGGCAACACGGCGTGGCTTCGCGATCTTAAAACGCAGAGGCTTGTTGAGGTTGACTGCGAATACGGAATCTATTCGGAGAAGAAAAAATGGAGTGTCAGCTCATTGCAGTCTGTAGATGCCGGTTCTGATGCCAATATGAGCGGTCTTGTTCAGACAGTGGGAACACTTTTGTGCGTACTCAGTAAGAGTATGGCTCATGATCCCGCAGATGCCTGCAAGACTATAAGTGAGAGAGTAAATAAGGCTCTCGAGCCCCGCATAACTATGAGACTCACACCTAAATATTTAAAATTTATACAGGAGAAAAAATTCATCTCATTAGAGGATGTTATTTACAGAGTAAAGACATCACCTATTGAGCCTGTCACAGAGACTGTTGAGAATCTGTGATACAGATAACTATTAACAATGGAAAGACATACAAATTGGTACAAACTTGATAACGCTGCAAAGATCATTCCTTCAACAGTTAGCGGGGCAAATACGAGAGTTTTTCGTATTTCCTGCGAACTGTTTGAGGAGATTGATCCGGTCATATTACAAAGGGCGCTTGATGAGTCCATCGTCGAATACCCTTTTTTCAATTGCATTTTAAGGAGAGGACTTTTCTGGTATTACCTTGAGGATTCAAACCTTTCCTGTGAAGTGGAAGAGGAGCATCTGCCTCCCTGCAGTGCGCTGTATCTTCCCGGTAAAAAGAGTCTTTTATACAGAGTGTTTTATTATAAGAGACGCATAAGCATAGAGATGTTCCATGTGCTGGCTGACGGAACGGGTGCGTTCATGTTCTTTAGGCGTATGGTGACGAGATATCTCGAGATTGCTCATGATTTTCATGTGGATGACGATTTCTTCGCAGCGGAAATTTCATCTCTTCAGGAGAAAAATAACGATGCCTTCAGGCATTTTTATCAGAACCAGAAAGGCTTAAAGCAGCTAAAGAGCCTTTCTTCAAACAATGCTTATCAGCTTCACGGAGAAGTTGACAGTAACAATGAGTCACATATTGTTGAAGCCTGTGTTTCAGCTAAGGCTTTCAAAAAGCTTGCCGAGAAGTATGGCTCAACAGTTGGAGTCCTTTCGACTGCGGTTTATATCGCAGCCATAATAGATACGATGTCGACTGCACAGAAGAAAAAGCCTATTGTTGTAAGTGTGCCGGTAAACCTGAGGCAGTATTTTCAATCTTACACAGCGAGAAATTTCTTTGGGGTAATAAGCATAAAATATGATCCCATGGATTTTGACAATACGCTGCAGAGCATTATAGATGTGGTGAATGCAGCTTTTAAGAAGCAGCTTGAGCCTTCAAGAATTAATGAGACCATGAATTCTTATGCGGCGCTTGAGCATAATATAGCGATAAAGGTTGTGCCGCTTTTCATAAAGGATTATGTCGTAGGACAGTTTGATGCTGCTGCCAAGAAAGGTGTGACGACTTCGATTTCAAATATGGGTGTTATAAAAATGCCCGCTGAGGTGACTCCTTTCATAGAGAGATTTGCGGCGTTTATGACTGCTTCCAAGGAGCAGATAACCATATGCAGCTTCAGGGATAAAATGGTGTTCGGAGAGTGTTCGGCCTTCACCAATCATCCCACGATGCTGAACCTTTGCAGAAGGCTGACTGCTGAGGGAATCGGTGTTGAGATAAGCACCAATGATTATGATGTTCCAATTATTAAGGAAAAGAAGACAAGGGAGAGTAAGTAAATGCATTATTGCCCGAAATGTAAAATTGTAATAAGAGGGAACAAGACCTGCTGTCCTTTGTGTGAAGGAAAAATTCTCGGCAGGAGCGACGTTCTTAGAACCGGTATAGATGAGAGGATGTATGATATCGATGACTTTTCGGAGGAGCCGGATGAGCCATACCCGACGCTTCCCGAGAGAAAAATCAACGGCGTGACTTTTGTGAAAATATGCACCTTTTTACTGGCAATCATTATAGTACTTGGAATTACTCTTAAGTATCTCTTCGGAGATATGGTGACCTGGGTTGGAATGGTTATTCTCGGAAGTGTTGTGTTATGGCTGGATATACTGGCCATCATGCGTTACCGCTATAACATATTAAAAGTTCTTGCAGTTGAGGTACTTGTCGCGATAATTGTCGACTATTACATTGACAAGGTTACAGGCTTTCACGGATGGAGTGTTATTTGGATGATTCCTTTTTGCCTGGTGGGGCATTCGATCGCGAGCTGGATTATCGCTAAATTTATGAAGCTTCGTATAGAGGAGTACATCATATATATTGTATTTGATGCTGTGCTCGCCTTTTCCCAGGCCTATTTCATCTGGAACGGTGAAAACACATATCCTTACGCAGCGGTGTTTGTCATGGCAGCTTTCGCGATTGCTGTCGCCGCATTGTTACTGTTCCGCTTTAGAGAGCTTAGCAGTGCAACGCAGAGGATGTTTAACGTGTAAACCTTCTATGTGGCGAGAAGCCACAACGAGAAAATGCTTGCATTTTCGAGTCTGGCTCTGAAGAATTACTTACAAGAGATGATGGATCATGGACTACAAAGAAAAACGCAAAATCAGAAAGCAAAAACTAGAGCAGCAGTTTGGCGACTTCGTGGAGAATTCCATCGGGAAAAGAATAGTTGATAAAGACCTTATTGCCCCTGAACTCCCCGATAAGCCTGAAAAGAAGAAGTGGTACCGCGTTATAATTCCCATGGGGCTTAGCGGTGATGGCTCTGAATATCATGTTTATGTAAAGATTGCAGATCCCAAAAAGCTCTGCATCTTTTTTTCAGGCGGAGGTGTGGCGTACAACGAGTACACTGCTGCAAGGCCTATTACCGGTGGAAAGGTTGCTGCGGATCTTCCCAATTACTATTGGAATAATCTGCGCCCTTTTACACAGATAATGAACATCGATATGGGCATTATGAACCTCAAGGATAAGGCAAATCCGTTCAAGGACTGGTCTATAATTGATATACCCTATGCCACCGGTGATTTTCACGTAGGAAACAACGATTTCCCCTATGAAGGTGAGGATGGAGAGAAGCATGTTCTTCATTTTCACGGATATATCAATTTTCTCGAAGCGATGGGGGTATCCAGAAATTTGTTCGGAAACCCGAAAAGACTTCTGATAGCTGGTAACAGCGCAGGCGCTTTTGCGGTTCCGGCACTTACTGATGAGATACTCAGAGTGTGGTACCCTGAGGTGAAAGATGTGACGCTTTTATCGGACAGTGCGCTTCTTCTTTACAATAAGTGGGAGTATACCGCACGGGAAGTTTGGAAAGCTCCGGAGCCGATATGTGATGCCATTAAGTCAGACAACATCACGCTTAGCTGGTATAGACGATTATTTAAAAAATATGGTGACAGACTTAGATATCTTTACTCCAGTTCCACCAGGGATTATGTGCTTAGTGCCTACTATAATGATGTTACCAACAAAACCTACAAGACGGATGCGGATGTTCAGGATGCGTACTATAATCAGCTTAAGGAAATGGTGAAGGAGTTAAAGAATCTTACTCCGAAGTTCGGTATGTTTATCAATGACTGGACGTTGCCTATTGTCACAAAGGGTGGAACTGTTCATACAGCAGTGCGGGAACCGTATTTTACCCTTTTTTCGCAAAACGATGTGACAATGGCGCGATGGCTTCACGATGCCGTAAACGGGAATGTGTATGATATCGGGATGGAGCTACTGAAATGATGTCATAACTATATAGCCTTCCCCTGTGGGGCGCACGACGTCCGGGGGACGTCGGCTTTGCGCTGACCGGAGCGGAGCGTAGACAAGGTGGCACGAAGTGCCGGATGAGGGAAAAACAATATACTAAATTTTTTCTAAGTTTATGCCGAAATAAAGTATGAAAAAATAAAAGCAGGGGATTTATGCGCATGCAAAAACGTAGGGGGAAAATCAGGAAAACAATAAGAAATACTATCCTTACGTTATCCTGCATCACCTTTCTGGTGGTGACAGGTATTTTTGCTGTAGAGATTTATCAGGAGCAAAAGAGCAGCGCCAACATGAGAAAAGTTCAGGCAATGGCAGCCGTTACGGTTGGCGAATCCGGCACCGTAAAGAAGGCTATAAGTGATGATCCTGATGATCCAAAGAACAATCTCGCAGCTCTGAAAATCGAGTACCTGTATAAGAAGAACAAGGATCTGACCGGCTGGCTTCGAATTAACAATTCGGATATTGATTATCCGATAATGTACAGGGAAGGGGATAATGACTATTATCTTCAGCACGATTTTTTCGGAAATGATGACAGAAACGGCCTATTGGTTTTAGATAAAAGATGCAGTTTTGATTTGTCTGATAATCACCTTCTGATACACGGACATAACATGAAGTCCGGAGCATTGTTCGGAACTCTGAAGTATTATAAAGAAGATGAGTATCTTAGAAAGCACCAGGCAGTTGAGCTTGACACACCGACAGAACAGCGATTTTATGAGATAATAGCAGTGGTTGATACCACAGCAAACGGTGAGAAGGATGGCTTTAACTACGCAGATTATATCAATATAAATGATAAGCAGACTTTTGATACCTACATTGCATATCTTAAAGCAAAGTCACTTCACAAGATAGCAGCGACAGCTTCCTACGGTGACCAGCTGCTTACACTTTCAACCTGTGACTATACAATGAAGAACGGAAGATTACTTGTTGTTGCGAAACGAGTAGGATGATAAATTGCTAAATGACAGAGATGAATTTTGAGTCTAAACATCGGAAGGGGAATTTGACATGAAAAAAATACGAGTACTTACAATAATTCCAATTTGTCTTATGCTTATGCTTACGCCTGTATCTGGAATCCGCGCAGGTGCCGTAACGGTTGATATTAAGGACAATTACGATGCCGGACTTTTAGGCGAAGAGAGGGATGGTAACGGTAAAGATGAAGATGAGGATGCTGCAAGCACCGCGAGCTCAAGTACTGCAGCAAACAGTGCATCCAAGGCTTCCTCAGCAACAAGTAATACGGCTTCATCAACTGCTCCGGCAGCAACCACGCCGACAACTACTACGCCGGCAGCAACAGATGTCGCTGCTAACATTGCTTCTACAGCAGCAACCACCACAACAACAGATCTTCCCAAAACAGGTGATGATAACCGCATAATGATTACCTTCATTGCAATGCTTGCCAGCTTTTCAGTATTCCTGACAGCACTGCTTACAGGGAAACATCTTAAGGCATGAAGATGCTCATATTATTGATAAGCTTAGGTCCGGACATATTGTTCGGGCCTTTTTATTTTTGATCTAAAATTTTTAAATTTCCTCTAAAGTTATAATGTTTTTAGCCGATATATAAGATAGCAAGGGATATGCCGAATATCAAAGGATTGATAATCTTTGGTATTCGGCTGTTTTTGTGTTCGAGGAGTGATGCTTTACCCATAAATGATGAAGAATGGGGATTTATGGGTATGTTTAATAATGTGGGGTTCCAAGATTATTCTGATTTAGGGAAAATGTTGGTATAACGGAAAGAATTATTTGCCAAGATATTTGATAAATAAAGAATATGTTGGTAAAGAAGATTTGCTCTGTTACCAAGATATGTAGAATATCCGAACAATCTGGGTATAGAGCGCCTGAATAAATACCAAGGTATACTTACTACTATAAAAATCTGGGTAAAGACGAGTTGGCCTATTACCAAGATTTGAGTAATAAGAGACTAATCTTGGTAAAAAAGAGATTTTTTCATACCTGTAAATTAAGGAAGTGTCTAATATTTGGGCATGAGCGGTAAAAATTCAAGGAACAGTACCTTGAAATTTGTATAATGCTTTTTTCAAGGTAAAGATAAGAAAAATGTTACATTGGATTAGAACAAGAGGAGAAAATCAATGTAAAAATGGGGGGATATCTGGGACAACTGCGATCGTTCAACAGCGATTAGTAAAAGGAGGGATTGTCTATGATGGAACTCACCGAAATTAAAGAGCAAAACGGAATATATACCTATAGTTATAATGTTACGCTGGATAAAGTATCATCAAACTCTAATTCTGCACAGATAGAAACCAATAAAATACAGCAATCAAAGCAAACATCACAGATAAATACGGCCAATACCCAAAGCTTTGCAGACTGCTACAATAATGCGGCAGATACAATTCAGAAAACCTCAAAGTCAGATTACTCAAAGGCAGAGTGGGATGCGCAGAGAACAAAGAATACTACAATAGGAAAGCTTCAAAAGCTGGATGCGGATGTTGCTGCGCTTGAGAGAGTTGCGCCTAATGCACCGCAGGAAGTCAAAAGTGCGTGGATTGATGCTTCCAGGGAGACAGGTTTTAATGGCATGGGATACGGGGAAAGCGGTGCAACAAAGCTTTTTGCGGAAGTATCTGCCAGTGCAAGAATGACAGACAACAGTATCGCAGGAGTCCAGGATCTTTTTGGCGGGACTGTGGATTCAGCAATAGATGCTGTGTCAGCGGCCAGATATGACACCATAAACAACAGTGCAAACGGAAATAGTAAGGAACTTGAATTTTACGACAATCTCTTGGGGAAACTGAACGGCCTCAAGGATGGAAGTTATACGCCGTCAGATGTCAGTACTTTTGAGAAAATGAATAAGAATAATCTTGATGTATATCCCGGAGAAGAATCAAAAGTAGTAGAAAAACTGGAACTTCCGGATAACTACAGTCAGGGTTATTTCTTCCATAGGACGGCAGCGTCTGATGCGGAAGGAAATAGCTTTGAACTTAGTGCTAAGTATCCCGCAGACTATGATAAAACAAATCCGTCGGTTGAAGTCTATGTGAAACAAGGTAATCAGGAAGGCCTATACAAAGTTGAGGTGAATAAGGTAAATATCGAAACTGCCGGTCAGGTCGAACTGTACGGCCTCTTTGCTTATGTTGAAGACGATAAAAACATTCCAAGGAATATAGATCCGGACTCATCAGATCTTTACTATTCAGAACTTGATAAAAAACTGGAGAAGCTTAAGAGCGATAATTTCACGCAGATAGACACGCAGGAGATGGTAAACACCTTCAAGAGTATGGATACACTTTCCTATTGGGATAAGATAGACCTTAGAAAAAGTCTGATGGAGATAATGTAAATATGATGTTAAAAGGCGGTGTGCGATTGCATACCGCCTTTTGAAATATTGTAAATAATATAGCTTTGATTTAAACTTAAACGAGGAAACTCAACTAATTCAATAAATAATGATTTTTATCCATTTAGGTCAATAGGGGGAAACCAAATGAGAAGTAAACCATTATCTCTATTACTTATGTCTACGATAGTATGCTGTCTGTTTTCCGGATGTGGCAAAAATGGAAATGATGCTGCAACAGCTCCTGAAAATAATGGTTCGACTGAAGCAGCCCAGAACAGCTCGTCCGATTCTGCCGGGGATAAATCTGCAGAAAACTCTGAAGCTGTTTCTCTTTATGATGGAGTGCCGACGCTTGTTCTCCATAAGGCAAGTAAATATGAATGGAATGAGGATAATAAGCCATATATCAAACATTACTACAGTTATCTTTCTCTTGACAAAGAATATGCTGCTTCTCACACTGAGCTTGCGAAGAACATAAATGATGTCAGAGATGATATTGAAGCACACGAGTATGACTATTATACGTTATCCATGGAAGAAGCGAAGGAATATGATGATCTTACCTTCGAGTGCAGCTGGTATACGTATCTTAGGAGGGCTGACAGCAAGTACATCAGCTTTGTCAATGAATGTGAAAATGCGGGGACTTTTGACTTTAATGTCCTGTCATATATAGCACACTCATATTATGTGGATAGCGGAAAAGAGATTATGCTCACAGACATCGTCGCTGATGAGGAGGCTTTTTATGACCTTCTGGCAGAAAAAGTAAAGAAAAACGTTGACGAAACACTGTCTGATTATATTGGAGAACTGTCGAACCTTGACAAGGAAGGTATTAAAAAAAGTATAAAGACCTGTATGCAAGGCACCGGGTGCGCATGGACGCTGGATCCTCAGGGTGTAACCTTCTGGTTTGATTCAAATGTATTTTCACCATTTTCGACAGCAAATACTGTGTTCTTCTCAGAGGATAAAGATGGGAAGATTTTTAAGGAGGAGTTTGCAAAAGATATCCCGGATGAATGGATCATGATGATGCCGGGAGGAGATAAGACGTACTTTGATGAGGACGATGACGGAGAAGAGAATACTGTAAATTCATCAGAAATAACTGAGTATAATCCGGATTTTGAAGACTACTACGTTTCCGGATTTATGATCAGCTATGAAGATGACTACAAAAAGTATAAGGGGGAAGAGGCTAGTTCCTACTTTATTTTCCTTATGCATAAAGATCATAAAAATCTAATACTTGAATCACACTATGAGTATGATTATGCACTTATCAGTGCATATCCGCTTGTTAATGGCAAAATAAAACAGGGTGACACAATGCTTGCAGGACTCGAATATGCCTGGGATGAGGCAGACGAAGATGAAGACGCTGCTCCTTTTTATATGCCGACAGGAACGAATGATATCCGGGTACTTATTGATGAGGGCGGTGAGGAGCATGATGTAAAGGCGGACACCATAAGCGTCTCTATGGATGGAGAACTTTATAAAAGGGGCGAGGAAAGTGCGTTTGATGGCCCTAAATCAGAAGAAGACCTTTTTGCCTTCATGGAGGGTGAGTGGAGTCTGGTAAATCCCGTGACACTAAAAGACTATGGTCATATGGAGATCAAAAGCGATGGCACTTTTACCTATGGATACACAGGCTCTGATGAGACCTGTACAGGTGAGTTTACACCGGATCACCAGTATCCCGGAGAGAAAAATGTACCCTTATCGTTTTCTGTAAATGTGTCAGGGATAGATAAGATGACCTTTGCGGACAACGGATATTATGAGCCTGATGACGGTAAGGATACATCGAATGTGAAATTGTATTATGGCAGCTGCGACAAAGAAGACTTCATTTATATGGAGGAGACAGGCAACGGTGACTCCTTCATGGGAAGTGTCTTGTTCCAGGATCAAAGCAGTGTGGACGGATCATTTTCACTTTCATCAAATTCTTATCTTATGCATAGAAAGAGCAGCGATACGATAGAGGCACCCGCAAATACAGGCAGCTTTTATGCATGGGTATGGAAAGCTGATGATAAAGGGCTCTGGGCACAGGAAATGAAGCCTCTTACCTGGGATGGGGAAAATGAGTATACATTAAACTGCTTTACGGCAGCAGCTTTTGAGCCGAAGCAGATGAGTGCTGCATATTATAAATATTCAGATGGAATTAATAAGAAACTCCTTTTGAATGGGCAGCGACTGGAAATGGAATATCCCAGATACATGTGCAGACTGAGCATCGGATTAGATGGGAGCATAAATGATATCGAAGAGGTTGACAGTGCTTTTTACGGAATATATGACCTTGGTGACTTGGATCCGGAGATTTCTTATGATGGTCTGAAATTCAATTATAATGGTACGACCTTTGATCTGGAAGGAAAGGGTGCGGGCAACGCAATTCTTGATGTTTATCATGCATATGGAAAAGAGATTGTGGAGTGTCATGTAAACCCGCATACAAGTTTATATTACATTTTTGATAAGTTTCGCGGAGAATTCTGCGAGGAACCAATAGATGGGACTAATCTGACCTGGCTTGATGATGATTTTACAACTGCAATTTACGCTCAGAAGAATGAAGTGAGAGACCTGTGCGGTGATTTTATGTTTGCTGTAGATGGTGAAGAAATTTCAGATCTTGAATTTACCGATGGCGGCAAAAAAGTAAAATGCTCTTACTATGTAAATGGATATAGCGATGTAGAGGAAGAGACATTTGAAATGCCTGAGCGCCGTGACGCTGCAATGAATGCATATTGTAATTATGTAGATTCCGGGAGAGCCGGTGACTACAGAAAGTTTATGGAATATGTACCTGAAGATGCCGCATTTCTTGCTGTTACAGATCCGCAGATTTGGACAAGAGATCTCTTTTTCTTATCAGATATGCTTGAACCGACTGCTGTAAACTATGTTATGGTTGTTGCTCTTCATGATAACTCTGTGGTTGATGTATACAAGGGTGGCGAAACATGTACTGCTACAGAGTATCTGGATAAAGGAAAGAGCAGTATGTACAAGATGACGGTTTCTGAGACTATGCCTTTATATACTGTTAAGGTAACAACAGACGAAGATGGAAAAGAGACCACTACAGAGTGGCCGGTAACGGAATTTAGTGGTGAAACCTACCAGCACTGCAGTTTTATTTCAAGGTGATGACACTGCTGATTCTTTTTGACGAAGAAGCGAGAAAACTGAGGACTATCTAAGGGAGAATGCTATGAGAAGGAAGACTTTAAGAACACTTATATCGGTATCTGTAATGACCGTTATGGCGTTGAACATGATAGCGTGCGGAGGAAGTAAAGAAGGTGGGAGTGGCAATACGGCTACAGCTACAGAAAGCACAGCTGCTGAAGAGACTGCTACAGAAAGTGCTGGGGAAGAGGCTGGAGCAAAAGAAGAAGCTGGATCACAGAACGCATCAGAAGATAATAAGAATACAGAATCGGCTAAAGTAGCTCATTTATCAGAAAGTGAATGCTCAGAGAAAATTGAACAGCTTTTGGCAACTGAGCCGGTAACTCCTGCTAACATCGAGGTACTTAAAGAAATGGCGGATAGTGTGACCTTTGCCAGAGTTCTGGATGCCGATGGTGTTACTTTCTCGCAAATGGATAATGCAAGCAAGGCATCACTTCGCTTCCAGATTATAAACAATGTTCTTTGGCTACAGACATCTGTTCGTGAGGATATAACAACGACAGTAAATGATGAGACAGCGATAGCATTAGAGGATGCAGAGGGTATATTCAAGGATTTTTACGGCGAAGAAGATTTTACCCCATACGAATACGAAAGAGTAGAAGACGGATATGTATATCCTTTGATGGCTGATGGAGAAGCCTGGCAGCTGGTTGAGCATATGCAATTTTTTGAGGATGATGACTACATTCTCTTTACGGGACCGGGCTTCTATGAAAGTAATGGCGGAGATGAGGAATTCTTGGGATATGCTGATATTCTCTTTATTAAGAACCCTGACAGCAGATATGGCGCAACACTTCTCTATGGAAGATACCGTGACGAGAAAATAAACATAGCTTCCGTAGAAACTTCATCTGAGCTTTCGGCATCCGGTGGGAAGACCTATTCAGGAGACAATCTGATCGATGGGGATTATACCACTGTATGGGCTGAAGGCGTCTCGGGAACAGGTGTAGGCGAGACTATCACGCTTCATTTGGACAAAAAGCAGCTTGTGTATGGAGTAGTGATATGTAATGGCTATACCGCAAGCTATGAGCAGTTTAAAAAAAATGGAGTGGTAACAGAGGCAAGTGCTGATTTTGGAGATGGTAATACCGTTAAAGGTGAAGTAATAAGTTGTAACTATGAAGGATACACAGCGGAAAATCTGGCAGAGTTTAACCGGACAAAGCTTGAATTGGAAGAGCCTGTGATGACGGATACAATCGTTATTACGATAACCGGGGCAACTTCCGGAGCCCAATATGATGATACCTGCGTAAGCGAGGTGATGGCATACTAAAAAGCAGAACACGGGAGTCGAACCCGCCTCTTCAGCTTGGGAAGCTGACATACTACCGATGTACTAGTCCTGCAAACAACTATTTAATAATAAACAATTTGTGCTATAATTTCAAGTGGTTGAAAATAGTTTCGTTTCAGATTGGAGGAGAATATGGTAGTAGATAAGAGTAAGGCTCTCGAGAAGAGCAAGGGGTTTGCTAACGAGTTTCGTGAGTTCATTATGCGCGGCAATGTCATGGATCTGGCTGTCGGTGTTATCATCGGTGGAGCTTTCCAGAGCATTATCAATTCACTTGTAAATGACATCATAATGCCTGTTATCAGTGTTCTCACAGGTGGCATCGATTTTTCAAACTGGTTCATTTCACTTGACGGCTCCAAGTACAGCAATCTTGCTGCAGCACAGGAAGCAGGAGCAGCAACACTTAACTACGGTGTGTTTATCACAGCGGTTATCAATTTCCTGCTTATGGCACTTGTTATTTTCTGCATAGTAAAATCACTTAATAAGGTTAGTGAAAAAGTGAAGAAGGAACAAGAGGAGGAAGCTCCTACAACAAAGATTTGTCCTCACTGCAAGAGCGAGATCAACATCGAGGCTACAAAGTGCCCTTGCTGTACATCTGATTTATAATTTCTGATAAAAAAACGGATCGCCGATGACTGATTGACGATCCGTTTTTATATGCTCCTTATGTGATACACGCTTTATGCGAGCTCTGCAATATCAAGAAGAAGTCTTTCTGTATCATCCCATCCAAGACAGGGATCTGTGATGGATTTTCCGTAGATTCCTTCGCCTATCTTCTGGCAGCCTTCCTCAATATAACTTTCAATCATTACGCCCTTTACAAGCTCACTGATGTTTTTGTTCTGATTTCTGGAATGTAAAACTTCTTTTACAATGCGTACCTGCTCCTGATATTTCTTGCCTGAATTGTTGTGGTTTGCATCGATGATGGCAGCAGGATTTTTAATATCTCTCTCAGAATACAGATAAGCAAGAAGACTGAGGTCCTCATAGTGGTAGTTGGGCTGGGACTGTCCGTGCTTATTCTGCGAGCCGCGAAGAACGCAGTGAGAGAGCGGATTTCCGCTGGTTTTTACCTCATAGCCTCTGTATACAAAGGAGTGGGGAAGCTGAGCAGCATAAACGGAATTGAGCATTACGCTTAAGGTACCGCTTGTAGGATTCTTCATTCCTGCGGGAACTCCAAAACCGCTGGCAACCATTCTATGCTCCTGATCCTCTACAGAGCGTGCTCCGATGGCAACGTAGGAAAGAATATCCTCAACATATCCCCAGTTCTCGGGATAAAGCATCTCATCGGCAGCGGTGAGACCAGACTCCTCGATGGCACGAATCTGCATGTGGCGCATAGCTACAAGGCCGGCTCTGAAATCTGTCTTACCCTCGGGATCCGGCTGAGAAGTAATTCCCTTATAACCTTCACCTGTTGTACGTGGCTTGTTTGTATATACTCTGGGAACGATTATCAGCTTATCCTTAACCTTATCATTTACTTTTGCAAGTCTTGAAACGTAATCGCAAACTGCATCCTCATTATCAGCAGAGCAGGGGCCTACAATGACAAGAAATTTATCACTGTTTCCTGTGAGAACATCAGCAATTTCCTTATCTCTTTTCTTTTTTAATTCAATCAAGTCCTTTGAAAGCGGGAACTCATCCCTGATTTCCTCAGGAGACGGAAGCTGCTGTATATATTGAAATGACATTTGAAAATACCTCCGATAAAATTCTCTAACGTGTTCCACTATAACACGTTAAAGTAAGAAAGTAAACGCCAATAATTTTAAATATAAAAAAAGTGTAAAGAATATCGGAAAAATCCGCAACTTTGTTTCCAAAACTTTAATAATTAATAATCGTTTATTTGATAATTTTCCACTTGATTTATGATACACTTTTTATATGAAAAAATGAAATTAAGTTTTATAAAATGGAAGTTGTTATTGACACCGGTTCAGGTGGCAGTATAGTGCCTGACCACAAAAATAATTTATGAGGGTATGACTATGTGGAAAAAGATGTCTATTATGGCAAAGATGCTGATTGGTATTATTCCTATCGTTGCTATAGCAATGATTCTGATGACCTATATCAGTGTCTCAACCAGCCGCAGTCTGATCCAGGAGCAGACGACTGAAAGAACTGAGGCAATAACCGAAGGTAATATCAATAAGGTCGACAGCTATTTGGATGCGATAAGAACCACGGCTATAGGACTCGCGGAAACTGTTGGCGGAACCTACAGAAGTGCGACAATGGAAGATTATAAAGATGTTTTCACCAATGTCCAGCTGAACGATGAAATCATATCCGGATGCGGAATCTGGTTTGAGCCCTTTGCTTATCAAGGCGATCAGGAGTACATGGGACCTTATTGGTATAAGGATGGTTCTTCTGTAGTAGAGACCTGGGATTACAGTAATGCTGAGTATGATTATCCCAATCAGGAATATTATCTTAATGCAAAGGCTTTAACAAAGGGAACAGCGAAGATAACAGATCCTTACTATGATCCTACATCGGGAACGGTTATGTCGACCTGTTCGGCACCTATTTACAATAACAAAGGCGAGTATATCGGCTGTGTTACTGTAGATGTTGTGCTTGATACGATTACTAATATTGCCGGTGCAATCACTGTAGGCAAAACCGGATCAGCTATGATGGTAACCTCTGATGGAACTTATCTCTATACCGCAGATAATCAGAAGGTTCAGGATGGCGCAAAGATAACAGATGAAGATAACGCTTCGCTTGTAGTTGTCGCATCTCAGGTACTTGCCAATGAGACAGGTATGGCAAGATTTGAGGAGAACGGAAAATATATTATTGTTAATTACGGAACGGTTCCGGAGGTTAACTGGAAGCTTATGATCCGCATGAATCAGGATGAGCTTGAAGAAGATGTAAATCAGATGACTTATATGATGGTGGGAATTTTGATAGCTGCCCTTGTTATAAGTTCACTGGTAGTAATACTCCTTGTAAGTTCTATTGCAAGAAATATCGCAAGCGTTAAAAAGTTTGCAGGATCCCTTGCAAGCGGCGACTTTACCGTATCAAAGCTTCATGCTAAGAACCAGGATGAGCTTGGACTTATGAGTGATTCCTTAAATAACATGTATGAGTCCAACAGAAGCGTAATCAGCCAGATATCCGATGAATCGGAACAGATAAGCTCGGCAAGTGCTTCACTGTCATCGATGGCAAACGAACTTACCAGCCAGTTCGAGAAGATTCAGAGCAACATGTCAGGTGTAAATGATGCGATGATGTCATCCGGAGCAGCTACAGAGGAAGTAAGTGCATCCGTAGAGGAAGTTAATACTTCGGTTCAGAGCCTTGCAGATGTGAGTGAAGAGAGCCTTGCTGCTACAAAGGATATCATGATCCGTGCACATGAGATTGAGCAGAACAGCCAGAAGGCATACGACAATGCAATAAATATCGCACAGGAGAGAAGTCAGGAGCTTTCGGATGCATCCGAGAAGGCAAAGGTTGTTGAAGAGATCAGTAACATGGCACAGTCTATTGCTGAGATTGCCGATCAGATCAATCTCCTTTCGCTGAATGCTTCAATTGAGGCTGCAAGAGCAGGAGAGCATGGTAAGGGCTTCGCAGTTGTTGCTTCCGAGATCAATAAGCTTGCAACGGATACCGCCGAGGCAGTTCAGCAGATCCAGACCACTATCGACGGCGTTCAGGATGCTTTCCAGACACTTACCGAGAGTTCACAGGCACTGCTTGATTTTGTAAATAATACTGCTGCACCTGACTATGAGAACTTCGTACATGTAGCCCGTCAGTATGGTGATGATGCTCAGCAGTTCGGCTCACAGTCCGATCAGATAGCACAGATGGTAGAGAACATCAGAAATGCAATGAATGAGGTAAATAATGCGATTCAGAATATCGCAGAGTCTACTCAGGAAACAGCATCCCATAGCTCTGATATTACAGATTCCATCAATACTGCTGCTGATGTAGTTGAAAACGTCGGTGATATGTCCAGCAAACAGGAAGACATTGCTGTTACTCTTGACGGAATTGTAAAGAACTTCAAACTCAAGTAAGGGCATATATCTCATAATTGCAAATTGTGATACAATTAAAGCTGTTCAGGATGAAAATTTTGACATTTTCTCCTGAATAGCTTTAATAATTTGGGGGATATATGAGTCAGAGACCACTTCGTGAATCAAATATAGAGCTTCTGAGAATAATGTCAGCCTGTGGGGTAATAATGCTGCATTATAACAGCGTGAAAAACGGAGGCTTTGCAGGAGCTGCTGATGGCAGCATAAACCAGTTTATTCTTGTGTTGCTTGAAGCCTTCAGTATTTGCGCAGTAAATGTATTTGTTCTGATCACCGGTTATTTCATGTGTAAAGTTAATAAGCGTGATGGTCTTAAGCCACTTAGCCTTGTAATGCAGGTGCTTGTTTTTGCTCTGATTACTGTTTTGGCAAAGCGGATCTTTTTACATCAAAGCTCTTCAATTGACGACTTGTTTGAGTATGTTTTTTCGGGCAACTGGTTTGTGTATGTGTTTGTGGCGCTCTATTTTATTTCGCCGTTTATAAATATCGTATGGGAGCATCTCGATGTTTCCGGAAGAAAGCTCCTTATCGGAATATCATTTGTTTTATTTTCGGTTTATCCAACAGTGATTGATATTTTAAAATATTGGTCAGGCAGACAGCTTGCCGGAAGCAGTACTATTGGAATTGATGGAGCTCAGGCAGGATATACAATTGTAAACTTTGTGCTTGTCTATCTGATTGGAGCGGGAATTCGGGATATGGATGAAAAGCATGTTCCGACGGTTGGACATCTGCTGTTCTGGTATATTCTGAGTATCCTGGTGACGGTAGCCTGGAGCTATGCTGACGGAATAAGGGCAGGAAAGAATATCTATGATACGATTGCCTGGAACTATAACAATCCGCTTATTATTTCCCAGGCAGCTCTTCTGTTCATGATGTTCAGAAAAATAAAGATAACGAACAATCGTATAATAAATGCCATAGCCGGAGGAACCTTTACTGTCTATATTTTAAATCTCAGACTTGTAGGCTTTTTGGATGCTAAGAGATTTGCGGGAGGTGACACCCCACTGCTCATACTTCATATTATAGGCAGTATCATAGGTATATATGTATTTAGTTATATATGTTATGTCCTTTATTTGCTTATAAAGCGTCCGATATATAAGATGATATCTGAAAAATGGTATCGAAACAGACGCTTTACAGTATAGCAAATGAATTTAAAATAATGAAAATATGGCTTAAATCAGCTATTTGGGGAGGATGCTATGAGCGATTTACTTAAAGATAAAAACGGATTAACAGAAGAGGAATATTTAAAGAATTACAATCCGGACAAGTGGAAAAAACCATCTGTTACGTCTGATATTTGTATAATAACAAATGATTCTAATAATAGAAAACTGCTTCTTGTAAAGAGGGGAAACCATCCATGCATAGGCATGTGGGCACTTCCGGGAGGATTTACCCAGGCCGGGGAGAGTATAGAAGAAACGGCTTCGAGAGAACTTGAGGAAGAAACTGCAGTAAAAATGGCTCCAAGCGACCTTGAGCTTGTCGGAGTCTACAGTAAGCCCGGGAGAGACCCCAGGGATTGGACAATTTCTATTGCGTTTCTTGCAGAGGTTGATGAAAATAAGGTAAAGCCTATAGCGGGTGACGATGCTGATGCCACCGGATGGTATAAGATTGAGGATACTGCGGAAGGAGTAAAGCTTTCCTGCGGTGATAATGTTTTTTATTCAAAGGACCTTGCATTCGATCACGAAGAGATTCTTCGTGATGCTTTAAAACTTATCAGGGGTAGAGGATGACGAAAAACAAAATGGCCGTCACTGTGATAAGGCTTACAGTGACGGTATTGTTTACATATGCAATCTGTGCATGCGCAAATAGTGAGGAAAACGAAGATCCTCCGGAACTCTTTGAGAAGATACCGGAGGGTGAGCATCCTTCTGAGCTTGCAAGAGCAATAACTCAAGTGGATGAGGATACCAAGTCTGCGCTTTCTGAAAGTAAAACAGATGATATTTCTGCAAGTGATGAAGCTCAGGAAGAAGCCAGTGAAGAAAACGGCGAAGAAATCGATATAGAAGAATTACAACCGATTGATATCAAAGAACTTGAGGTGAGCGAAGCAATTGTTATTGATGATGCTGATGAGGACCTTATAACCGCTGCAGATGGGACAGAAACAGACTATGAATCGATATCGGACGATACGGAATTGCCGAGTTTTTATACTTCCGATAAAACTGATAACAGGGATTATATAACAGCTGTAAGGAATCAGGGTGATACTGCACTTTGTTGGAATTTTGCGGCGCTCGGGGCTGTGGAAAGCGATCTTCTAAAGAAGCATGAGGATCTTGAGACGGATTCGCTTAACCTATCGGAGAAGCACGGAGCATACTATAACATGCATAAAGCCGAAGGCTCTGCAGGCGGTGGTATCGACGAAGACTATCGCGAATTTGTCTATGAAGAGGGTGATGGGTTTTTAAGCAAGTATGACACCGGCTATTTATCCGTTGGAGGTGTTACTGACTATTGCCTTAGTATTCTGACAGCCTGGAAAGGTCCTGTTGTGGATGAAAATACGAATTCAATACATGTTCTCAGAGGTCAGAACGATTTTTATACGCAAAATGCTGATGTACCTACTGATGCGTATGGGAATGCCGTTTGCCATGTCCAGAATGTCATGGAAGTTCCGGCTACAGAAAAGAACAGGGAACTTATAAAAAGGCTGATAGTAAAGCACGGAAGCGTGACGGCCAGTATTTGCGCTGATGATGACTATTGGACAGGCAAAAAGGTTGCGCTGTACGATTATAAAAAGTACGGAAACGGAAATTATGCCGATCATGAAGTACTAATAGTAGGTTGGAATGACGACTACCCTGCTGCAAACTTCATTACAAAACCTTCAGAGAATGGTGCTTTTATCTGCAGGAACAGCTGGGGTACCAGATACGGGGCATCGGGTTACTTTTATCTGTCCTACGAGGACAGTATCTTGTGTAATAACAATGTTGCTGCGTATGATTGTGCAATGCCGGAAGATGATAACTGGTATGATACGAATTATCAGTATGCAGGTTTTTTGACACATATCAAGGATCCGATAATCGACCAGGAAAATGTAGTTTACATGTTTGATAAAAATAACGCGGAGTATGGAATTGTCTTTTCACCGGAAAGTGATGAGGAACTTTCAGCCTTCGGATACTTTACGATGAGTACTCTTTCAAATGATACTGTAAGCATCTACGAGATTCCGGGAGAAACAGATGGTTCAAATGCAGATTATTACAGTATTAGTGTGTTCGGAAGCCCAATCATAACAATGGATTGCAAATCGATTACCGGAGGATATCACACGTTTTCTTTAACTGAAAAGATAGAGGTAAAAAAAGACAAAAAGTATATTCTGGTTATAAAACCCGGTAAGGAGCAGTACCTCGTCTATGAAAAGGCCATGGATTACACAACTGAGCAGCATAAGGATGAGTGGCATAACAATCTGGGATCAATACATACAGTGAGCACGGCAAGCGGTCACAGCTATCTGGTCGACAGCACCGGCAATTGCATGCTCAGGCAAGATGAAAGAGACTTCTTTGTGAAGATCTACACAAAGGAAATAAGAAATACAGATTTGATTACAAAATAAAATCCCCATTAATGGGAGGTGGCCATGCGATGGGGAGTCGCATGGCCATGTTGTATGAAAAAAGTTTTTTGGGGTTCAGAAGATGTTCTTCATCTCTGATGTGTTTATATTAAGATAAATATGTTGCCAAAATATGGACGGTTCATAAAGTAAAAATATTATGTTTATAAACTATATCTGTAATGTGTGAAGCAGAAATAAAAATTAACGGATTACCGTAGTCAAATTCAGAAAATCCCAGAATTTATGGGATTTTTAGTTTGTTAAAGAAATACCGATTCTTGCAATGTTATTTCGAATGTGCTATATTTTGTGGTAGGAAATGATTTAAACACAAATTCTGCTAATTGTGATTCATAGGAGGTTTGTAGTGGGGAGAGAAGATAAGACACCTGCAGAGATTCGTACCACAGATAAATTGAAGATTCAGAGAATCCTTTCTGAAGCCGGCTATATGGTTGAGATGGGAAACGGAAGTGTTCCGACAGTCGTTTGTAAGAGACGCGAGGACATGAGCAAGGATCTTCAGGCTATCCGTAAGATACTGAAGGAACAGCGATACGAAGGAAGCTTCGGAGTCCGCGCTCCACGTAAGACGGATGAGCTTATATCAAATGAGAATATAGATAATTCAGAAGTTATGGACGAGATGGTACCTGCAGCAGGTTGAGACTGATGATAAAAATAAGGAGTTGACTTATAATTAAGGCAACTCCTTTTTTATACCTATTACTGAACCACAGCATTCGCTTCATCCTGAGCAGACTCATCATGAACGGTAACCATTGAAAGGGACTGAGCTCTTTTGATCTCATCTTTCTGCTTTTTAACAGAGAGGATGTAGGTCATAAGCTGACTGTCGATACCACGCATCTTACAGCCTACTGCGTCGTAGGTTCCGATTTTGAAATTTCGTACAACTGTAAGGTTCATCTCAAAAGCTTTTGTATAACCGGCTGGCTTAAAGGTAAGCCTTATTGTGTCACCGGCTTTTGCTGTGGCGGATTTTCCGAGAAGAAGTGATAAACCGCGAATAGAAATATCATAGATAATAGCGCTTGTTGTAGTCACATGATTTATAACTGCTTTGCTGAGGGCATTTATTACATATCTTTCAGCCTTTCTCTGATTATCTGCATCGGATATCGCTTCGGTTCCCTTTAGAAGATAATATGTATCATTCCAGTTTTCATACGGAATAACTGACTCAAGATGGAAATTTATAGAAATACCGGAAGGCATCTTAGATATTGCTGTAGCCTGAGTAGCAGCGGGTATGGGTTGTCCGTGATATTTAAGCGGACCGACAAGAAGTGAGTCTTCCATAACCGAGATAGCTTTCGTCTTAATGTTTACCGGCATATTATCGATTAGTGTGCTCACGGTGAGTTCTGTTCCTTGAGCTAAAGCAGTGATATTCATAGCGCCCTCATACGTTTGAATAAAATGTTTATTTGTACATGAATAATTGCAACCTTATATATTAAATAATGGAAAACCACAAATGTAAAGTGAGTTTTCGTATAAAATTAAGCCGTGGTGAAAGTAAATGCCAAAAACTAATAAACTATATGAAAAAATAATTCCTAGATTTGTGCCCAATTCAGTAGTTCTGGCTCTTTTTTCCATTATTGCATTCTTTTCGGGACCTGTAAAGAAACGGATAAGAGAACTGCATTTCCGGGAAAACAGCAGGCTGTTTTCAGAGCATGCAGAACGTTTTCTTAAGAATACCGGGCACATAGAGAACCAGTCGGAGTGGACAGGTGTCTTATTTGGTACTCATAAAAAATCAGATATGTCTTACTCGGGCTGTGAAATAATAGCAACCTACAACGCACTTAGGAGTCTCGGCGATAAGAGCGATACTATACCTTATCTTATAAGATATTTCGAACAAAAAGGGATTGCACTTAAGGGTGGCTTTGGAATTACTCCGTCAGCGCCGTGCAAATTTTTTAGGAGCAGGGGCTTTGAAGTAAAAAAGCTTACCACAAGAAAAAAGGAGGATATCAATTCCTTTGGCGAGAGATATCGTACTTTTATCGTGACATTTTACTGGAATGTAAATAATATCAAAGATCAGCTTCATACAGTAAATATCTCGAAAGAGGCTGACGGCTTCTATATACACAACAATTATTTCAGGGCAAAGGGAGGCGGCTACTCACGTCAGGGGGCCTATTCAAGCCTTGCGGAGGCGATAGATAATCTTGGGGCCAATGCCGTGCCATTGGCTATTGTCTGTATTCGCCCTTCCACAGCCCATATAGATCGGAGGACTATGAAAAATACCGACGAAAGATTTACTACTAAAACATCACTGGTCCTGTATTTTTTAGAAGGGTGTAAAGCATTATTCCTTTCAGAAGTCATCTTTTCGATAATGGTGGCTTTTCTTGATATGGTTAATCCCAAAATCATACAGTATACGGTCGATTATCTAATCGGGGATTCAAATTCCCGCATGCCGTTTTATATGCAGATGATAGTCGATTTCACAGGTGGAAAAGAGTATCTAAGGGCGCATATAGCTATGATGGCTCTTATTGTAGTTATCATAGCATTTCTATGTGCTGTTTTCAGGTATCTCAATAAGCTGCTCAACTCGATGGCTGCTGAAAAGCTTATATGTAGGATGAGAGATATTCTCTTTGAGCATATCAGCCATCTGCCCTTTTCATGGCACAGTGAGAACCATACGGGTGACATTATTCAGAGATGTACATCAGATGTGGAGACAATCAAGAACTTTCTCTCTGAGCAGTTGACCGCACTTTTCAGAATTGTGATCATGATAGGGCTCGGATTAACATTCATGTTTCAGATAGATGTGAAGCTTTCACTGATTTCAGCAGCATTCATTCCGGTAATCGTACTGTATTCGCTTTTCTTTCATAACAGGATCGGAAGTGCCTTTGAAAATGCGGATATCGAGGAGGGAAAGCTCTCAGCTATAGCGCAGGAGAACCTGACCGGAGTCAGAGTGGTAAGAGCGTTTGGACGTGAGAAGTTCGAGCGTGAGCGCTTTGAGAAAAAGAACACAGAATATACTAATATGTGGGTTCACCTAATGAAGTTGCTGGCAGCCTTCTGGACATCAAATGATCTGATATCAGGCTTTCAGGGTATGACGGTACTTGTGATGGGTTCTGTATTCTGCGTACAGGGGCGAATTACAGTGGGTGAGCTCATAGCATTCGTTGCATACAATGCTATGATTTCTTGGCCTGTGCGACTTCTGGGGCGTGTTATATCCGAGATGAGTAAGGCCGGCGTTTCCATTGACAGGCTTCGTTATATCATGAACTCCGAGGTGGAGAAGGATGACGAGGATGCCGGAGAACCACCGCTTAACAAGGATATAGAGTTTAATCATGTGAGCTTTACTTATGAAAACGGGACAGCAGAGATTCTTAAGGACGTCAGCTTTAAGGTTGAAGCAGGGAAGACTGTGGGTGTGCTTGGAGGAACGGGTTCCGGAAAATCGACACTTATGTACCTTCTTGACAAACTCTACAACCTTCCGGAGAGTGGTGGAAGCATTACTATAGGCGGAGTCGATATTCGCAAAATCAAGATGCATTACTTAAGGGAAAACATCGGTTTCGTGCTTCAGGAGCCATTCCTGTTTTCGAGAACGCTTTTTGAAAACATCGGAATTACCAGTAAGTCAGCTAAGATGGAGGATGTCAGAAAAGCTGCTAAGATGGCGTCGCTTGATGACACCATTAAAAATTTCGATGAGGGCTACGATACCTTCGTAGGAGAGCGTGGAGTAACCCTTTCAGGCGGACAGAAGCAGAGGACTGCGATAGCGCAGATGCTCATTACTAACCCGCCGATTATGATCTTTGATGATTCGCTTTCAGCTGTTGATACGGAGACGGATGCCAAGATAAGGGCAGCACTTGATAAGTATGCGGGAATGGCTACAACTATCATTATTTCTCACAGAATAACGACGTTGATGCATGCGGATCAAATTATAGTACTTAGTCACGGAAAAGTGGTAGAGGAAGGAACTCATGACGAGCTCCTTGCTGAAAACGGCCTTTACCGCAGAATTTATGACATACAGATTCAGGGAGGAGGTGAAGGTATTGCCTGAAAATGATACCAATAAAACCGTCACCAAGCTTCCGTGGTTTGGAATACCAAGACTTATGCCGTTTTTGAAACCGTATCTGCCCAAGATGGCAGTTATGGTCTTTCTGGGGAGTATGGTAAGTCTGGTGGATTCGGTTGTACCGCTTTTTAACAGATATGCACTAAATAATTTCGTTGCCAGGGGAACGATTAAAGGAATAGGCATCTTTGCTTTTGTTTACGCTGTTATTCTTATACTTAAGCTGATTATGGACTTTACCAGTGCGTATATGTGCGGCGAAATAGAGATGTCTGTGGACAGGGATCTTAGAAATGCAGCATTTAACCATCTGCAGGAGCTGTCCTTTTCATACTTCAACCAGAACAATGTCGGTTATATTCATGCCAGAGTTATGAGCGATACAGGCAAAATCGGTATGATGTGTGCCTGGAGAATGATGGATATAGTCTGGAACGGCAGTTACATATTATTTGTATTTATAGTTATGCTCACGGTTAATGTAAGGCTTGCGCTATACGTTCTTGCACTTGTTCCGATTGCAATAGTGCTTGTTATTTATTTCCAGAAGCATCTTATCGTGCTTAACAGGAAAATACGAGAGCTGAATTCAACGATAACAGGTAATTTCAATGAGGGCATTACAGGTGCCAAGGCAATAAAAACACTTGTTGTTGAAAAGAAGATTCAGGAAGATTTCATGGAGGATACAGAGAAGTATAGAAAAACCGCAGTTCATGCGACGCACTTTTCTGCAATGTTTACGGCCTCGGTAACAATGCTTTCGTCCTGTGCGCTGGCTCTTGTGCTTTGGAGAGGTGGTATGATTACGATGGAGGGTGTTATGGAGATAGGAACGCTTTCGGTTTTCTTATCCTATGCGCTCGGAATACTTGAACCCATACAGAATATAATTGTTACGATTTCCGAACTTATTGCTGTTCAGGTAAATGTGGAGAGACTTACGAGACTACTTAACACAGAGTCTGATGTTGCTGATTCACCGGAGGTTGTCAGGAAGTACGGAGATACCTTTAATCCTAAGAAGGAAAACTGGGAAGAACTGGTGGGAGATGTAGAGTTCAAGGATGTATCCTTCCACTATCCCGACGGAACCGAGTATGTGCTGGAACATTTTAATCTGAAGGTTCCGCAGGGAAGTAACGTAGCTATTGTCGGCGAGACCGGAGCAGGCAAGTCCACACTTGTAAACCTCGTTTGCAGATTTTTTGAGCCTACCTCAGGACAGGTGCTTATAGACGGAAGGGATGCAAGAGAGAGATCGCAGCTGTGGCTTCACAGTAACATCGGCTATGTTTTGCAGACACCGCATCTTTTCTCGGGAAGTGTCAGAGAAAATCTGAAATATGGCAATCCGAATGCGACTGATGAGGAGATATGGGAAGCACTCAGGCTGGTATCTGCTGATAAAATTGTAAACAGGATGGAGAAAGGCCTTGACAGTGATGTCGGAGAGGGCGGAGATATGCTATCGACTGGTGAAAAGCAGCTCCTGTCCTTTGCAAGAGCTATTCTTGCAGATCCCAGAATACTGGTACTCGATGAAGCTACTTCTTCCATTGACACCGTGACAGAGAAAGCCATACAGGATGCCATATCAGTTGTTATCAAAGGTCGAACATCCTTTATGATTGCCCACAGATTATCAACTGTGGTTGATGCCGATTTCATACTTGTTGTAAGAGACGGAAAGATAATAGAACGCGGAACCCACAAGGAACTCATGAAGAATATCGGCGGTTATTATCATCAGCTCTTCTCCAGGCAATATGAGGAGATGGAAGTTAAAGCAGCACTCTAAAATCATGCCTTCCCCTTGGGAAGGATGTGAAGTTAATTAAAGCCTTCCCCTAGGGGGAAGGTGTCAGCGTAGCAGACGGATGAGGGGATAATTATAAATATGGATAAATTCACTATATTCAGTAACAATATACCTGCCACTTTTCTTATCGAAGAGGAGAGCTTTGAAGGGATTAAACTAATAGGAAAAACTGTCGCAGAGGACATACAGAGTGTGACCGGTATAATGCCTGAGATTATCCGGGGCATATTGGACATGCAGGCAGAAAACGTTTCTGAAAGTTCATGTGAAAATATCATTCTCATGGCTACCTGTGGACACAGCCCGGTTCTTGACAGTCTTGAGTCCCTTGGAAAGATAACGACAAAGGACATAGAAGGTAAACGTGAAGTCTATAAGATATCACTTGTTGATGAACCTTTCCCTGAGAATGGTCATGTAAAGCAGATGCTTGTGATTGCAGGAAGTGATAAACGCGGAACAATCTACGGAATGTTCAGACTTTCTGAGATGTGCGGAGTATCTCCGCTGATTTATTTTGGAGATGTGACACCACTTAAAAAGAACGAGATAATCCTAAAGCTTGATAAAGACATTGTATCCAAGGAGCCTTCTGTTAGATATCGAGGATTTTTTATTAATGATGAGTGGCCTGCCTTTGGAAACTGGGCTACAGAGAAATTCGGCGATGTGAATGCAAAGTGCTACAGGAAGATATTTGAACTCCTTCTAAGGCTGAAGGGCAATTACATGTGGCCTGCCATGTGGAATTCCAATTTCTCGGAGGATGGTCCGGGGCTTCTTAGCGCTGAACTTGCAGATAAGCTTGGCGTAGTGATGGGGCTGTCTCATCATGAGCCTATGTGCAGAACAGGTAACGAGTGGCAGCAGCAGTATAAAAAATACAGTGACGATAACACCTGGAGCTTTTTATCAAATGAAGAGGGCATTACAAAGTTCTGGGAGGACGGAATAAACAGGAATAAGGCATTCGAAAATGTGATTACCATAGGTATGCGCGGTGAGGCGGACTCAAAGCTCATGCCTGAGGATGCTACACTTTCAGATAATATCAGGGTTATAAAGAAGGCTATTAAGACTCAGGATGACCTTATCAGAAGAAATGTGAATGAGGATATTTCAATGGTGCCAAGGATGCTCGCTATCTACAAAGAGGTAGAGGACTACTATTTTGGTGATGAGTACACCGAGGGACTAAAGGACTGGGATGAGCTTAAGGATGTCATCTTTTTACTTAGTGATGATAATCACGGTCATGTTCGAGCACTTCCTACCGATGATACAAGAAATCATCCGGGCGGATTTGGAATGTATTATCATTTTGATTATCATGGCGCTCCTGTCAGCTATGAATGGGTCAATTGTACGAGACTGACTAAGACCTGGGAACAGATGAGCCTTGCTTACGAATCAGGAGTGAGGCAGATGTGGATTGTGAATGTGGGCGACCTTAAGCTCAATGAGTATCCGCTTTCATTTTTCATGGATATGGCATATGACTATGAAAAATATGGTGAAAAGTCTGTTAATAAGATAGAGGAGTATGTCTATGGTTGGATTAACAGGCAATTTCCCGGTGTTAGCGATGAGCAGAAAAAAGATATCGCTAAGGTGCTCGAGGGTTATACGAGATTCAATGCGCAGAGAACGCCGGAGACTATGAATCCGGATGTATATCATCCCGTGAACTTCATGGAGGGAGACAGAGTCTGGAGAGATGCAAGGGATATACTTGATACTGCTGACAGATTAAATAGAGAGCTTAGAGATGAAGCACTTACTGCATACAGGAGTATGATTTATTATCAGGCTGCAGCAAGCCTTAACAATGTGCTTATGAATGTTGAAGCAGGTATGAATAGAGAGCTTGCTCTTAGAGGCTGCGTCTATGCAAATCATTATGCTGAGTCTGTCAGGAAAAGGATCGAGGAGGATATCCGATATGTTAATGAGTTCCATGAGTTTAATGACTGCAAGTGGAAACATATGATGAGCTCTGATCACACTAATTTCAGAAGCTGGGATGCATATAACTGGACATACCCTACGGTATCGGTTGTTTCGCCAATTCACGGGCCTAAGGCAGCAGTGTCATTCAGGGGTGAAAAGATAGTAAACTATGGTGCTCATTGGCAGTGCCCGCCTGCACCTGTAAGCTACGGATTTACAAGACCTGAAACTACGGAAGTCTTTCTTGATATTGACAGTAGAGGTGATGTGAGTTACGTTTATGAAATTGAGAATGATATTGATTGGCTTATTTGCAAGAATGCTAAGGGAAGAGTAGAAGTTTCGCGAAGCAGAGTGGCAAATCTCATAGCAGAAGACGATAACGGCACTTCAAGTGACGGAAGGAAAACTGTATGTTTTGCAAAAAGGGGAGAGCTGATAACCGGAAAAATCGAGGCAAAAGCCAAGGTGAAGATTAGCTTTGATGATGGCACTTTTACTGATGTGGACATCATTTTTAAAGCTGACAAGGAGAACTACCCTGATGGTTATAGTAGAGAAAACCTCTATATGGAAAAATGTGGAATCATCACAGTAAATGCTGAGTGTTTTCATGAGAAAAAAGATGTGCGCGGAGCTGGCTTTAAGGTAGTGGATTATCTTGGAAAGAGCGGCAAGCCTGCAATCAAGGTATTCCCTTCGACTTCAAATTTTGATAAAAAGGAAATCCTTGATGGAAAGGCTCCTTTGGTGAAATACAATGTACTTGTCGAAGATGATGGTGTTTATACATTGGATTTCCATCTTGCCATGACTAATCCCATAGTAAAAGGGGGACTCCTTAAGTTTGGCTACGCAGTAAATGAATCTGAAATTATAATCGAAAACGCCTTGAAAGATGGCTATTTTACAGATTTTCCATGCAGGCAGTGGTGCGACGACGTCCTTTCACACGAGCATACAAAAAGTGTTAAGGTAAGCCTTCATAAGGGGATAAATACTATCACGCTCTATGCAGGAGATGCCGGCGCAGTATTCGACAAGCTGGTACTTTACAGAGAGGATGTTATACTTCCGAAAACATATTTATATCGACAATAAGTTCTACTCAGTAAGCCTTGTAAAAGCAAAAGCTAAGAAATAATCATTTAAATATTATATCCGGAGGGAAAAAGTATGAAAAATCAGTTTTTAAAAGTTAGTGCTGTCGCAAAAAGATTTTTGGCACTCGCACTTATTGCGGCACTTGTTTTAGCCAATCCTTTAAGTGTTGAAGCTAAAACAAAGGTAAAGACATTAAAGTCAATCAAGAATAATGTCGGTAACCTCACAGTAAGCGTTGCAAATTCATGTGCAACTGAGATTAAAGCAGGCAAGAGCTACAAATTCAAGCTCAAGCAAAAGAATCATAGAGGTTTATCATATGTAAAATTCACAGCTCCTGCTACAAAGGATTATACATTCACATTATCTAAGTTAAGTACACCCAATGGCAGCTATGCAAATGGATTCTACACTTTATACAAGCAGCAGGCTGATGGTGTTGATGGACTTACTTCTTACGATAATATCAAGACCAACGCTCCCGGTGAAGGTTATTTTGCAAGCAGATCAGGCAACAAGCGGTTCCCTAAGACAAGAAAGCAGACAGTAAGTCTTAATGCCGGTGATACAGTATATATCTTCTTCGACACTTTGGCAATTCTTGCGAAGCACGTTACATTTAATTTCAAGGTAAGTAAATAATTACTATGATATAGGTGTCAAAAGATACTTTTGACACCTATATCATTTTTATAAACAATAAAACCGCTTAACCATTATGATTAAGCGGTTTTGTTTTGAGCAGGGGAAGCAGGATTCGAACCCGCATGAACGGTTTTGGAGACCGCAATACTAGCCATTGTATGATTCCCCTATCCTTGACGCTTTATGTCGCCAACGAATGAAATTATATCACAGTAATATGGTGATGTAAACATGTTTTTTGAACTTTTTACATCTAAAAATAGTGTGCTGTTACTACGCGCTTTTTAGGGCTTTACTTTGTCAAAACCGCGAATGAAAAGGCAGGAAGAGTAAGGGTGTTCCCATCCAGTACTGCGTCTTCGCCACCGGTTGAAAGAGATGCTCCAAAAGTCTTGAAGCCATCAGCATCATCACTTTTGGCTAAATCGATCTGAATCGGCTCTTTACCGTTATTCAAAGCAATAAGAATAACAGAGTCTGTATCTGATATTTCTTTTGTCCATACAGCACAGCGATCGCCGCAAAGCTGATCAAGGATAGCGCACTTCCCACGTGCTATTGCAGGATAAGCATTCCTTATTCTGATTGCTTTTTTATAGTAATTGTAAATAGAAGACTCATCATTTTTCTGATCTTCAAGGGTACCATAGGTCATCTCGATTTTATCCATACCGGAAGGACCTTTGGTTATGCCTTCAGAACCCGATTCGCCCCACTGCATGGGAGCGCGCTTGTTCTCATCTTTTCCGGAACCCTTCATTCCAAGCTCTTCACCATAGTATATGAAGGCGTTACCGCTCATAAGGAGATTCAGCGCTCCGGCTAGCTTAGTGCTGTCTGTCGCATTTTTTCCAATATAATAACCTGCACTTCTTGCCATATCGTGATTGGTGTAGAAGGGGGCGTTCACATAATCCTCTGAAAAAGATGAAAAGAGTTTATCCTCGTCAATCTGTTGTTGTACGTATTTTATAGGTTTGAGCTTGCTCTTTGCGCATTTAGCGATGGCACCTTCACTTCCGGAAAAATCGAAATCAAAGAGCGAATCGATACCACTTGCATAATATTTGGAATAGGTCGAAGAGTTGGTCCAGGCCTCACCTACGATGTAAGCATCCGGATTTAAGGTCTTCACAGCACTTACAAATTTCTTAAGCTCAGCTGTGCTTGCATCGGTATCATCAGTTGTAAATGACGTGACAGCATCCATTCTGAAACCGTCGCATCCAAGATCAAGCCAGAACTTTGCGATGTCTGAGAATTCATTTATAACCTTTTCATTATCAAGGTTGAGATCAGGCATCTCGGACCAGAATCTGCACTCGTAGTACCAGTCGGTACCTGCAAGCTTCTCAAAGCCTGTCGCAGACTCTTTTGAGAAATTATAGTAGTCAAAGTAGGGACATTCCGCAGAATCGGGCTCTGCACCTTCAGGCAGATTCTTCAGATAATCGCAAGCTTCTTTAAACCATGGGTGCTGAGAAGAGGTATGATTCATAACCATGTCATTGATAACACGGATTCCGCGCTTGTGAGATTCTTCAATGAGCTGTTTGTAATCATCAATGGTTCCGTACTCGGGATCGATGTCACAGTAATCGGTCACATCATATTTATGATATGTAGGAGATGGACAAACCGGCATAAGCCATATCTGATTACAACCAAGATCTTCAGCTGTAGAATCATCTCCGTCATTTATGTAATCAAGCTTGTTGATCACGCCCTGCAGATCCCCGATTCCATCACCATCGCTGTCACAAAAGGAGTACACGAAGATCTCGTAAGTGGTGCGATAGTTATCATCGATGGTGGTACTTTCTTTTTTATTTCCACATGCAGAAGTGCTTGCCATTAAGCAAAGTGTAGAGACAAGACTTATATATTTGAGTCTTTTGGAATACTTTTTCATACTGTTTTCTCCCCCTGTTGTTTTTACTCCCTGACTTCCTTGTGGTTCGACAGTGGCCTGAAAATGGTCATACGCCCTGTCCAGCCGACAATTCTTGTAATTATGACTCCGGCAAGCACGCCGCAACTGTCGATAATGATGTCCTTCTTCTGAGGGGAGCGGCCGGCGATGAATGACTGGTGGTATTCATCGAGGCAGGCATAGCCTACGCATATTGCACCGGCAATAATAACAAGTGGAAATCCCCTAAGCCCATAGACATAGAGCGGAAAAGCAACCGTAATAGCAAGAAGCATATATTCCGAAAAATGAGCAAGCTTCCTTATATAATACTGATATGTGGTACTTAGCTCTGAAATATGGGCATCAGTCCATCCCTTATCTAGAACATCATTGGTTACGTTCAAAACCTCAACCCCGACTTTGTAGCTAAGAGCTGAGCTTGCATCGGCATTTTGGTCAGAAAAATTAAAAATCAGGCACATCATTACAATTGCAGGCAGAAACGAAAGGGGCTTTAAAACAAAGCGCAGCGTCTGCTTTATATATAGAAGAAAATATTTCATATTTTATATTCCTTTTTCTATCTGTGAAAATTGGTTAGGAACAAGTATACAGCAAAACTATTCTTTGAACAAATTTCCATATATATTTTTTTCTTTCTTATGTTATAATTCATTGAGATAAATTTTCTTAATATATTGAATCCGAGGGGGCAGAGATATGTTTGAAGGAAAAGACGGCGAGAACAGCGTAGAAGATATCATTTCAAGATATAAGGATGATGTTGCGAGCCTTGCACCTTACATAACATGGCTTAAGGAGCATACCAAGCAGCAGGTTGCAGAGAGTTACTCCAACAGCGAATTATCCAAATCAATGCCGTTTCCTGTCTATGATTCAAATCTTCTGAGCTTTGTAAAACAGGCACAGCAGACGAAGATGATGAATCGCAACTATACATATGTCTATACAAGAAATCATCTCCATACATATAAGGATGAACTTCTATTTATAGAAGATGCTGAGATCACAGACATGGATGACCTTGCAGGAATTCTCTCAAGATACATTCTTGAGGGTCAGACCAAGGGAACCGTGTGGGCCGAGGGTGTTTATACCGGAGTCCTCTATGCTGTTGTTTACAAGATGGATGATCTCATACACTTCTGGGGTACAATGTCGTATTAAGAAGATTATGAACTAACTTTTGATTTCAGGAGTTTTACTAATGGGTGAGAAATCTGCTCAGAAAAGAAAATACATTCTGGAAAAAGCCCGCGAAGTATTCGCGGAAAAGGGATTTAAAAATGTCACCATGAAGGATGTCGTAGAAGCTTGTGACATCAGTCGTGGAGGGCTTTATCTCTATTTCTCGTCCACTGAAGAAATCTTCCTTGCCGTATTGTCTGAAGAGACAGCGGATGAGGATGAGGAAGCTATTTCAAAAGCGTTGAATAATGACGCTACTGCCGGCGATATGCTGGCTCTTTTCTTGAAAGAGCAGAAAAAGGAAATTCTTCGAAAGAAGAACAGCCTTGTTATTGCCACTTATGAATATTTTGCAAACAGGGATATTCCCGCCTCTGACAATCCGCTTCGTAAACAGTTCGATACCGGAGTTCAGATTGTTCAGGCTTTAATTGAAAACGGAATACGTTCAGGCGAGTTTTTCTGTGCTGATCCGTATGGATGTGCCCGCAACCTTATGTATGTGGTTGAGGGTCTTAAAGTATCCGCTAAAACTATTGGTGTTAGCGAGTCCGCGGTTGACCGCGAATTGTTATATATATTGGAGGGCTTAGTGCCCGCAGATAATTAATCAGTGTTTTTCGACACTGATTTTTTGATATAAAAATAGTCTTCTTGTTCGGGCCTTCCCCCTGGGGGGAAGGTGTCAGCGAAGCTGACGGATGAGGGGATGACATTTATAAACTATCAGGAGGAGATTTATGAGCCAAGTCAGAAGAGTCTATGTGGAAAAGAAAGCACCCTATGCCGGAAAAGCTAAGGAACTCCGTAAGGAGATCAAGAGCTATCTCGGTATTAAGAGTGTATCCAAGGTAAGGGAGTTCATCCGTTACGATGTGGAGAACATTTCGGATGAGGTATTTGAAAAAGCCTGTACTACAGTTTTTTCAGAGCCCCCGGTTGATATCCTTTATCATGAAAAGATCGAGATCCCGGAAGGAGCAAAAGTGTTCAGCGTTGAGGCGCTTCCCGGACAGTTTGATCAGAGAGCTGACTCAGCAGTTCAGTGTGTACGTTTTATTAAGGGTGACGAGGAGCCTGTTATCCGTACAGCTGTGACCTATATGCTGATGGGAGACATTACTGATGAGGAACTTTCCAAAATAGAAGAGTATGTAATGAACCCCGTTGATTCAAGAATTGCTGATGAAGAAAAGCCCGAGACTCTTGTGGATAATTTTGAAGAGCCTGAGGACGTTAAGATCCTTGATGGATTTAAGGATATGGCAGAGGATGAGCTTAAAAAGCTCTACGAGTCCTTCGGTCTTGCTATGACTTTCAATGATTTCAAGTGGATTCAGCAGTACTTCCACGATGATGAGAAGCGCGATCCCTCAATGACAGAGATCCGCGTTCTTGATACATACTGGTCAGATCATTGCCGTCATACAACCTTCGGCACAGAGCTCAAAAACGTAAGCTTTGGTGATGGCTTCTATGCTGCGCCTATCAAAGCTTCATATGATAAATATCTTAGCGCGAGAGAAGACGTTTACGCTGATCCTAAAAAGCGCGAGGAGAAATTCATCTCCCTTATGGACATCGCCCTTATGGGAATGAAGAAACTTAAGAAAGACGGAAAGCTAACAGACATGGAAGAGTCTGAAGAGAATAACGCATGTACAGTTGTTGTTCCTGTAGATGTTGACTACGGTAACGGCCCTGTAAAAGAAAACTGGCTCGTATTTTTCAAAAATGAGACGCACAACCATCCTACAGAGATTGAGCCCTTCGGTGGTGCTGCCACATGTCTTGGCGGCGCTATCAGAGATCCGCTCTCAGGAAGAGGTTATGTATATCAGGCAATGCGTGTAACCGGTGCGGCTGATCCTACGGTTCCGGTTGCTGACACACTTAAAGGAAAGCTTTCACAGAAGAAGCTTGTTCGCGGTGCTGCTTCAGGGTATTCAAGCTATGGTAACCAGATTGGACTCGCAACAGGCTATGTAAAGGAAGTTTACCATCCTGACTACGCTGCAAAGAGAATGGAAATCGGTGCTGTTATGGGCGCTGCTCCCCAGGAGCACGTTATCCGTGAGTCATCCGATCCCGGAGACATCATCGTGCTTCTTGGCGGTAGAACAGGACGCGACGGCTGCGGCGGTGCAACAGGTTCATCCAAAGCTCACACAGCTGATTCAATCCTTACCTGCGGCGCTGAGGTTCAGAAGGGTAACGCACCTACAGAGCGTAAACTTCAGAGACTTTTCAGAAGACCCGAGGTTTCAGAGCTTATTAAAAAATGTAACGACTTTGGTGCCGGCGGTGTATCCGTTGCAATCGGCGAGCTTGCAGACGGTCTTGACGTAGATCTCGACAAGGTTCCGAAGAAGTATGCAGGTCTTGACGGAACAGAACTTGCGATCTCCGAGTCACAGGAGAGAATGGCAGTAGTTGTGGATCCTTCTCAGGTAGATAAGTTCCTTGAGTATGCTGCAGAGGAAAACCTCGAGGCAGTTAAGGTTGCGGTTGTTACTGAGGAGCCCAGACTTGTCCTTAAGTGGAGAGGCAAGAAGATTGTAGACATCAAGCGTTCATTCCTTGATACCAACGGCGCTCATCAGGAGACTGAGGTTGAGGTTCAGATTCCTGTAGCTGAAGATAACTATTTTGATAAGTATGCGTGCAAAGCTGCAGGCGAAGCACTTAAGAATAACGATGTAAAAACAGCATGGCTTTCAGAGATGGAAGACCTCAATGTCTGCTCGCAGAAGGGCCTCGTTGAGATGTTCGACTCTTCAATCGGCGCAGGCACAGTGACCATGCCTTACGGAGGAAAATACCAGCTGACAGAGACTCAGTCCATGGTAGCTAAGCTCCCTGTTCTCGGGGGAAAAACGGATACCGTAACAATGATGGCTTACGGCTTCGATCCTTACCTCTCTTCATGGAGTCCGTACCACGGTGCAGCTTATGCAGTAACAGAGTCTGTTGCCAGAATCGTAGCAACAGGCGGTGATTATAAAAAGCTTCATCTCACCTTCCAGGAGTACTTCCAGAGAATGACAGCTGACAAGACCAGATGGAGTCAGCCGCTCACAGCCCTTCTCGGATCCTTTGAGGCACAGCTCAGATTCGGTATCGCATCAATCGGCGGTAAGGATTCAATGTCAGGATCCTTCTTCTATGAGGGTGATGAAAAGAGAGCATCCGGTGAGATCAACGTTCCTCCGACTCTTGTATCTTTCGCAGTGGACGTTGCAAAGCAGAGTGATGTCATTACTCCCGAGCTTAAGAAAGCCGGAGATATGCTCATCGAGCTTCCGATAGACAGGGATGAGTACGGCCTTCCTGATTATGAAAAGGTTATGGCCAGATACGATGAGATACACGACCTTATGCAGAAGGGGTATGTTTCCGCAGCTTATGCAATTGATTCCTACGGCGTAGCAGCAGCTATAAGCCGCATGGCGTTCGGTAACGGATTCGGTGTGAAGATCGCGGGCTGTGTGAAAAATGAGGATCTTTTCACAAACAGAATCGGAAACATCCTGGTGGAAGTTCCAGCAGACAAGGCCGGAGAAGTACTCGCGCTCAGAGAAGCAAGAGAAATCGGTGTTGTTACCGATGATAAGAAGTTCACTATCGGAAACGTTGAGATTTCCGAAGAAGAGGCTCTTGAAAACTGGAAGAACAAGCTTGAAAAGGTATTCCCTTCAGTAGCACCCATTTCCGAGGAGGATACCGAAAGCGCAGATAAGAAGAGCATCTTCGATGATGGCGCGCTTACAAAAGAATATAAGACTTCTGATATATATGTTTGCAAAAACAAGACAGCAAAGCCCACAGTTTTCATCCCGGTATTCCCCGGAAGTAACTGTGAGTACGACTCTGCTCAGGCCTTCGAGAGAGCAGGTGCTGACACCATAGTAAAAATCTTCAGAAACAGAAATGCGGAGGATATCGTAGAGTCTGTTGCTGAATTTAAGAAGGCAATCGAACAGGCACAGATCATCATGTTCCCCGGCGGATTCTCAGCAGGTGATGAGCCTGACGGAAGTGCCAAGTTCTTTGCAACAGCTTTCCAGAATGAGAGCATCAAAGAGGCAGTTAACGACCTCCTTCAGAAGAGAGACGGTCTTGCACTTGGTATCTGTAACGGATTCCAGGCTATGATCAAGCTTGGCCTTGTTCCCAACGGACAGATTACAGGACAGAACCCTGAGAGCCCGACACTTACCTTCAACACAATCGGACGTCATATCTCAACCATGGCGTACCTCAAGGTTGTCAGCAACAAGTCACCCTGGATGCAGGGCGCTGAACTCGGCGGAGTTTATGTAAATCCCGCATCCCACGGTGAAGGAAGATTTGTAGCACCCGCAGATGCCCTTAAGAAGCTCTTCGAGAACGGCCAGGTTGTTACACAGTACTGCGATCCCGAGGGTCAGGTACATCTCGACAATCTCTGGAACATCAACGGTTCCTACATGGCAGTTGAGGGTATCACATCACCCGATGGCAGATGCCTTGGAAAGATGTGCCACTCAGAGAGAAGAGGAGACGGCGTAGCTGTTAACATCTTCGGCGAGCAGGACATGAAGATATTTGAGAGTGGCGTGAAGTACTTCGGATAATAGATATATAGGAGGAGCGAATGAAAGCATTTTTGATCTTAGAGGATGGCACAGTTTTCAAGGGCCATGCCATAGGCGCGGTAAAGGAAGTAATAAGCGAAATCGTATTTAATACTTCCATGGCGGGCTATACAGAGGTCTTTACTGATCCGTCCTATGCGGGACAGGCGGTCTGCATGACCTATCCGCTTATCGGAAACTACGGCGTGTGCAAGGACGATATGGAATCCGAGCGCATCTGGCTGGACGGAGTTATAGTCAGAGAGCTCTCTGACGTGGCATCCAATTTCCGATGCGACATGACAATCCAGGAATTTCTTGAAGAATACGACATTCCGGGAATAGAGAGAATAGATACTCGCAAGCTCGTTCGCATCCTTCGTGAAAAGGGCACAATGAACGGAATGATAACCACTAACGAGAATTACAATCTTGATGAGATCATTCCCAGGCTCAAGGCATATACCACAGGAAAAGTTGTGGAGAAGGTTTCCTGCAAGGAAGAAAAGAACATTGCAGGAAGTAAGGAACTCTCTGACAACGGACCGCTTTCCGGAAGTGCGGTATTTAAGAAGGAAGACTATGAGGCATCCTTAAAGGGAGATCTTTCCAAGAGAGAAAAGCGTCCCAGCCTTGTTAAGGAGCTTAACGGCAAAGGCCTTAAGGTTGCACTTCTGGATGTCGGAGCGAAGGACAATATCGCCGCATCCCTGGCTGCAAGAGGCTGTGATGTGACTGTATATCCCTTTGATACATCGGCAGAGAAGATACTTGAAGGAAAACCGGACGGCATAATGCTTAGTAATGGCCCCGGCGATCCGAAGGAATGCACAGGCGTTATCGAGGAAATTAAAAAGCTCTATACATCGGATGTTCCGATTTTCGCAATCTGTCTTGGACACCAGCTCATGGCACTTGCAACAGGAGCGGATACCTATAAGATGAAGTACGGTCACCGAGGTGGTAACCACCCCGTCAAGGACCTGGAGACCGGAAGAGTTTATATATCATCCCAGAACCACGGCTACGTTGTAGATACCGACAAACTCGACAGCAACGTTGCGGTACCTGCTTTTGTGAATGTAAACGACGGAACAAATGAAGGACTTAAGTATGTAGGAAAGAACATCTTCACAGTCCAGTTCCACCCTGAGGCCTGCTGCGGACCCCAGGACAGCGGATACTTATTCGATAGGTTCATTAACATGATGAAGAATAAATAAAAGCCTTCCCCTTGAGGGGAAGGTGGCGCGAAGCGCCGGATGAGGTGTTGAACTAGAGAAAGGATATAAAATGCCAAAAAATTTAGATGTGAAAAAAGTTTTGGTTATAGGTTCGGGACCGATTGTAATCGGTCAGGCGGCGGAGTTCGACTATGCTGGAACTCAGGCCTGCCGCTCCCTTAAGGAGGAGGGCATCGAGGTTGTCCTTGTAAACTCCAATCCTGCAACCATCATGACAGATAAAGACATAGCGGATGAGGTTTATATTGAGCCTCTCACAGTCAAGGTTCTCGAGCAGATCATTGAAAAGGAAAAGCCCGACAGCGTTCTTCCTACTCTTGGAGGACAGGCAGGACTTAATCTTGGAATGGAACTTGCAGAGTCAGGCTTCCTTGAAAAGCACGGAGTAAAGCTTCTTGGAACAACAGCTGAGACTATCAAAAAAGCTGAGGACCGTCAGGAATTCAAGGATACCATGGAGAAAATCGGCGAGCCCTGCGCAGCTTCACTGGTTGTGCATAACGTCGACGACGGTGTGGCTTTTGCTGAGAAAATCGGATATCCGGTGGTTCTCAGACCTGCTTTCACACTTGGCGGATCAGGCGGCGGAATTGCACATAACAGAATCGAGTGTGAGGAGATTCTTGAAAACGGACTCAGACTTTCAAGAGCTAATGAGGTTCTTGTTGAGCGCTGTATTGCAGGCTGGAAAGAGATTGAGTACGAGGTTATGCGTGACGGCGCAGGTAACTGCATCACCGTCTGCAACATGGAAAACATTGATCCCGTAGGTGTTCACACAGGTGACAGCATAGTTGTTGCGCCTTCACAGACACTTACCGACAAAGAGTACCAGATGCTCAGAAGCGCAGCTCTCAATATCATAGATGAGCTTCAGATTACCGGTGGATGTAACGTGCAGTTTGCGCTTCATCCCACTAGCTTTGAATACTGCGTAATTGAGGTTAATCCCCGTGTAAGCCGTTCATCGGCTCTGGCTTCCAAGGCAACAGGTTATCCGATTGCCAAGGTTGCTGCTAAGATTGCCCTCGGTTATACACTTGATGAAATTAAGAACGCTATTACTGGAAAGACCTACGCCAGCTTCGAGCCTACACTCGACTACTGCGTAGTTAAATTCCCCAGACTTCCTTTCGATAAGTTTATTACGGCAAAACGTACACTCACAACCCAGATGAAGGCGACCGGTGAGGTTATGAGTATCTGCACCAACTTTGAGGGTGCGATGATGAAGGCTATTCGCTCACTTGAGCAGCACGTGGACTGCCTTACAAGCTATGACTTTTCAGAGCTTGACGATGACGAATTAAAGGACAGACTCACCATCGTGGATGACCAGAGAATCTGGGTTATCGCAGAGGCGCTTCGCCGTGGAATGAGCCATGAAGAGATTCATAAGATCACTATGATTGATCTCTGGTTCATTGATAAGATACACAAGCTTGTCAAGATGGAGCTTAAGCTCCTGAGGCTTGGTGAAAAGAGCACAATAGCACGTCATAAGCCCTCCGAGGAGAACGTCCCCGAATTTGAGGAGGCTAAGAAAATCATAAGCGCGGATACACTTCTTAAGGCTAAGAAACTTGAGTATCCCGATAAGGTAATAAGCAGACTTACAAGATTTTCAGTTGAAACAATTAAGGCTCTGAGGGACTTCTATGGAATCAAGGCAGCCTACAAGCTCGTTGATACCTGTGCTGCGGAGTTTGCAGCTGAGACACCTTATTACTACTCAGTTTACGGCGATGCAGATGAGGAAAATGAGGCAGAGGACGAAGGAAGCGGCAAAAAGAAAATCCTTGTTCTCGGTTCAGGTCCCATCAGAATCGGACAGGGTATCGAGTTCGACTATTGCTCTGTTCATGCAACCTGGGCTTTCGAAAAGGCAGGTTATGAGACCATTATCATCAACAATAACCCTGAGACGGTTTCAACCGATTTTGATATAGCGGATAAGCTCTACTTCGAGCCCCTCACTCCCGAGGATGTTGAGAACATAGTAAGACTTGAAAAGCCCGACGGAGCGGTAGTACAGTTCGGTGGACAGACCGCAATCAAGCTCACACAGGATCTTATGAAAATGGGTGTCAAGATTTACGGAACCAAGGCTGAGGATGTTGATGCAGCAGAGGACAGAGAAATCTTTGACAGAATCCTTGAGGAGACTGGAATTAAGCGCGCTGAAGGTGCGACAGTTTATACAGCAGAGGAGGCTAAGGAGGTAGCAAACAGACTTGGCTATCCCGTACTTGTTCGCCCTTCCTACGTACTTGGCGGACAGGGAATGCAGATTGCGCTCTCTGATAAAGAAATCGAAGAGTTTATTAACATAATCAACAGAATCGCTCAGGATCATCCGATACTTGTAGATAAGTATCTGCAGGGCGTTGAGACTGAGGTAGACGCAGTGTGCGACGGAGAGAATATTGTTATCCCCGGAATTATGGAACATATCGAGAGATCAGGTATCCATTCCGGAGACTCCATTTCGGTTTATCCCGCACAGTCACTTTCCGACAAGGTAAAGCAGACCATCGCCGATTACACAGAGAGACTTGCAAAAGCGCTCCATGTAATCGGACTCATAAACGTACAGTTCATCGCAGTGGGAGATGAGGTTTACATCATCGAGGCGAACCCCAGATCCTCAAGAACCGTTCCTTACATCAGTAAGGTTACGGGCATTCCGATTGTTGATCTTGCAGCTCAGGTAATGATGGGCAAAAAGCTCACAGAGCTTGGTTATACACCTGGACTTCAGCCCGAGGCAGAGCATATCGCTATCAAGATGCCGGTATTCTCCTTCGAGAAGATCAGAGGAGCTGAGATTAGCCTAGGACCTGAGATGAAGAGTACAGGTGAGTGCCTTGGTATAAGCAAGTCATACAGTGAGGCTCTTTACAAGGCCTTCATCGGAGCAGGAGTAAAACTTCCTAAGCATAAGCAGATGATAATCACCGTTAAGGATTCGGATAAGGGCGAGGTTATCGACATAGCAAGACGCTTTGAAAAGCTTGGCTATATCATCTATGCAACACGCTCAACGGCTGACACGCTTAACGAGAACGGCGTAAAGGCAAGGAAGGTTAACCGTATCAGCCAGGAATCACCTACGGTCATCGACCTTATTCTCGGTCACAGAATAGACCTTGTTATCGACACACCCACTCAGGGACGAGACAAGAGCAGAGACGGCTTCCTGATTCGCCGTACCGCTATCGAGACAGGCGTTAACGTAATCACCGCACTCGATACAGCTAAAGCGCTTGTTACAAGCCTTGAGGATACCTACAAAGAGGATACTCTTGAGCTTGTGGACATCGCAAAAATCTAATGAATTTGTAAGATTGGAGGCTGTAAAAGGCCTCCAATTTTTTCTGCCATTTTCATCCTTTTTATGGTAAGATATTAGCACTGTGTAAAAAAGGAGAATTTGGGGAAATGAGAAAACGAATCACAAAAATCTTAAGTATTATACTGATTGTTATCGTAATACTCTGTGTTGGCGGATCAGTAGCAATGGGCGGTTATATTGCAGACCGTATTTTACATCAGAACAAAGATAATGATACTGTAGGCAATAGTTTGAAGCAGCTTGAAAAGTGGGGCTACGACCTGGAGGGCTTCAGGAGTAAGTATACTGGCGTGGATATCAGCGCTATAGCAGAGGATGGGAATGAAGTTCCCGGAACTTATTATGATAACGGAAGTGATAAGCTGGTAGTTCTTGTTCACGGTGCAGGCGGAGACAGAACATTCGATGCACCCTTGGCTGAACCTTATCTGGAGAGTGGCTATGACGTAATTGCCTATGACCAGAGAGGACATGGAGCTAATCCTGATGAAAAGGTTACTTTCGGGATTCATGAACAGCTCGATGTGAGAGCACTCGTAAAATATGCAAGAGAGACTCTTGGAAAAGAAAAAGTTATTGTTCACGGACAGTCTATGGGTGGTCAGACCACCGCTCTCTATGCATCAAATGTAACACCCGGAACTCCAGAGGCAGCTGATGCGGTTATCTGTGACAGCCCTGTTCCCGGCATGGAATCCATGTTGCGACTTATGTTCGGAGACGGCCTCGAGGGAATGTATTCACCCATGACTAACTATCTTATCGCGGTAACTAAGGGATACATGAAGGTTGTAAACCACGTCGATTTCGATGACGGAGATACTGTGAATGAAGTGGCAAAGGATCAGCTGCCGACCATGATAATCGTATCCGATAAGGATGAGGTATGCCTCCCCGATATGGTTGAAGAGGTTTATGAAAATGTCGGAAGCTCTGTAAAAACCATTTATCATGCAAACAGTGCCCACATTGAGGGTGTCCTCGACGACAAGGAAGGTTATATGAACGCAGTAAGAGATTTCCTTGATCCTCTTGGATTATGATAATTATCTGATGAGCAAAATATAAAAAGGAATGTGCTGATGACAGTACATTCCTTTTTTGTCTGATTAGCCTGACGATATAGCTTTATAGCGATACTACTTTACAGTAATCCTTAAGAATCGAATTTATGTATTCCTTATTTAATGCTTCACCGATGATTATCAGTACATTCCTGCTTGAAACAACAGGTGCAATCTTCATCTCGTTTTCAGTAGCATTAAATTCAATCTGCGAGTTGTCACCGGTCTTTACAAAGCCTTTAATTCTGATAACTTTTCCGGCATTAGTATCTTTGAAAAGTGATTCTGCGATTTTCCTCAGATTATCCTCGGATATTTCAACATCAAAATAAAAGAGCGGAGTGAACTGCTTATCTTCAAGGGGAAGCTTTACATAAGAGGCATGTCTGTAGCCACAACCTGCAAGAGATTTAAAGTCAGTCTCTGTAAACTCATCATAATGCTTTGTAATAAAATCCTTGGAGGGATCAAACCAGGAGTTTTCTTTTCCAAGTCCGAATTCGGACATGATTGAATTAACGTTTGAAATAACTTCGGGAACATCCATACCATCCGAAATCTTACTTACAACTATTTTTCCTGCATGAGCAATTTCAGACATGAAGAGATATCGTGACATTCCTTCAAGTGAACTCACAGATGAAGCATCTACTATAGATATTACATTTCCTATCTCATACCAGCGATCAAGTGGTTCATCATAGAGTACATCAAAGAATTCATCTACGTCGTAAATTCCCGAGGGTTCGATGATAACTCTAGTATACCCGCTCATCCCCATGGATATCAGTTTTGTGCGAAATCTCCGTCTATGAGCTTCCTGACCGTCGCCTCCGACAATCATCTCAAGATTACAGTTTTCACCAAAAAGATCCTGAAGTAGTACCATGTCTATATTTACAGCGCCGTAATCATTTTCAATGATACATATGCGCTCACCCTGTGATACCAGATATTTAGCATATTCCCTAATGAAGGTAGTTTTACCGGAACCAAGAAAACCGGTTATCAAGTCTATTTTTACCATATTTCATCCTCTGATCATATCTTTTCTAACAATCAATTATAGTATAAAAAGAAATTTTGCGATGATAAAAAATCTCTACTAAGAAATAATTACCTCCATTTGGGGGTAGATGTGTGCGGGATTTTTTCCTAGAATAATAGGTGGCAACATAAATTTTCAATTCAGATATGAAGGGGGCAATATGAAGAGAAAAATTCTGGCCGTTGCAATAGTTCTTATTATGTCAATTTCTATAGTTGCATGTGGTTCCTCGAAGAAAGGCACGGATACTGGTAATACCGGAGAGACTACGAGCATTCCTGAGGGAAAACTGAAGGCAACTTCTGACAAGATACCGGAAACAACCGAGACTACAGACAATACTGATAATAAAGAAGCAGCTTCTTCGGAAAGCGAGCAGGATGAGAATACTCTTGCCGGCTACTACAAGGTAATATCCATGACCACGGACGGTGAGGATATAACTGCTGAGCTTGAGCAACTAGCTGCAATCGGATCCGGCATATTCGCTGTCATTAATCCCGATGGAACAGGCCAAATTAACATGATGGGTGAAATGACGGATTTCGACTGGGATGAGAAATATTTCCACATGCATGATGATACTGTGAGCGATACTGATGTGCCCTATACTTTTGCCGACGGTAAACTTACAATCGCTCAGGAGAGCGACGAGATGATATTTGTCCGCA
Source organism: Butyrivibrio sp. INlla16 (assembly GCF_900104155.1). Lineage (GTDB taxonomy): Bacteria > Bacillota > Clostridia > Lachnospirales > Lachnospiraceae > Butyrivibrio. The sequence continues at coordinate 19,476 of NZ_FMYB01000001.1, read as the reverse complement.
TGACTGACGAAGAAAAACAGGCCTACGATAATGGTGATTATGACAAAACCATAGATCAGCTCACGGATGAGATGCTGGATTCCTCCTATTTGCCGGATATGTCTTCAGCAAAACATAACGATACAGGGTATTATGAGATTATGGCTTTTCAGGAGGATAGCAAGACCTACACCGCTGACCAGCTTAAGAAAGCAGGAGTAGCTTTTGATATGATGCTTTGCCCTGACGGAAAAGGCTATGCGAACTTTATAGGTACCTACTACGATCTCTCCTGGGATGATGGTACCATCTATGTTGCGACTGACCAAGGACAGGAGAAGATGATCTACTTTAAATCGGATTATGACAGCAAAAGCATAATCACAATAAATGATTCCAATATGGCGATGGTCTTTGAATACGTTAAAGAAGCTGATCCGACCTACGAATGGACAGGCGTGTCGGGAGTACTTGAATAAGAAATAGAAAATCGGATATTTGATTATGGGAAACTGAGGTAATGCAGAAACGTATCAATCTGCGTTACCTCTTTTTTAATTTTTTGACAAAATTACCCCCAAATGGCGGTAGTGGAATTTTTAAAAAATATTTACAATAATCTCGCGGAAACGTGAAAACAAATTTCACAGCAACAAAGGGGGTTATAAAGAATGAAGAGAAAGAAACTAATGAAGCAAATGGGACGAAAAGTCCTGGGGGCAGTGCTGGCGTGTGCCCTGAGTGTAACAATGGTGCCGGCTGTAGGAGGAGAGGCCATTAAAGCTGAGGCTGCGGTGGTGAAAACAACGGCTAATACAAGCTTGGGGGCTAATTCGATTACTAATATCGAGCCTGGACATTTTAATGTTATTACGTATGGCATGGCAGATGGACGAGAGGAACTTTTATTCAACGTTCTCAGCAAAACGAAATGTCAGAGTGGGTTTACAGTGTCCACGCCTTGTCTGTTAATCGACTGTAAGATGCCGGTATGGGAGAACAGCCATAGGTCAACTTATGATGTAAATTATTATTTTAGGACTGCCAGCGTAGAACAAGCACATTTTTCTCCTTTGGAATCCAGAGTGATACAGGAGATTGATGATGGATATCACGGCTGGGATTATTGTTTGCTTAGTAAAAGTGATATTAATGAATTTTATGGTAATAATTCACAAGCTATGATAAAAAGCTATAACGGGATCAAGAGAGACTGGTGGTTAAGAGATACGTATGGCACTGATTATGGGTACTATGTTAATACAAATGGTAGTGTCTATAGTGATAAAAAAAATACCCAGGTAATTGGCTTTACTCCGTCAATGAACATACCTTTAAACAAAATACTGTTCTCTACAAAAGTTGGGCAGGCGGATTCAACACATGGTATGTATAAGCTTACTCTGTTAGATAAATATGATTCTGATAAACGTAAAATAACAACTAAGACTATTGGAAGATGCCAAGGTAAGATCAAGTTTTCATATGAAGTTGATGCAAACTACAAATACAACAACTATAGCAGAATGTCTCTTATTATCACTAACAAGCAGATACTAGGTGATAAATATCTTGCTGATATGTCCAATACAAAACTCTATGAATATGTGAATTTAGGGAAATATGAAAATGCTAAAGGAGAAATTACATACGAGCTTCCCTTCGATCTGAAGAATAAAACTTATGGAAAAGACTATTTTGTTTATTTCACAATCGAAGGTGAGCCGGATGGATCTGATAATGGTTCTTCATATTTTGCTGCATTTCCAAGTCAGGTAAATGTTCCTGATACAGATGCGCACGTTTTTGGTGAGCCGTATTGGAGAGTAAGCGCTCCTGCATCATGTGAAAGGGCAGGTAATAAACAGGAATACCATGATTGTCTTATATGCGGAGAACATGTAAGGACAGGGAATAGAGATTCTATTCCGAGACTTGGACATGATTATGAGGATCCTGTATATGAATGGAGTGCAGATGGAAAGACATGTACGGCGTCAAGAACCTGTAAAAGAGATAAATGCGGAAAAGTAGAAAAGGAAGAAGGACTGGTTTCATCAAAAGTTAAAACTCCGGCATCAATAGGTAAGAAGGGAACAACTACATATACAGCAGAGTTTACAAACAAAATTTTCAAGACTCAGACAATAGACATCGAAGATATCCCTGCTCTCGACAAGGATGGCAAGCCAATAATTGAACCCGGCGAAGAAACAAAGCCCGGTGAAGAAGGCAAGTCCGGCGAAGCAGGAAAGCTCACAGAGGAGGCTAAGAAGGTCGAGGATGCTGCACCTGTAACAGAGGCTGATGTTGAAGGCGCTCATTACAAGGTTGACGGAGAAAATGCATCACTTGAATCCACAAAGGATGTAAGCGGAGACTTCACGGTTCCCGGAACTGTAAAGATCGGAGATAAGGATTATCCCGTAAACAAGATCGGACCTTCGGCATTCAAGAATACTGAGATCACAAGTCTTGCAGTTGAAGGCGAGGTTACTGAAATCGGCGACAGTGCTTTTGAGGGCTGTAAGAAACTTAAGAAGGTTACAATCGGTGCAAATATAACCAAGATCGGTAAGAAGGCATTCTTCAAGTGCTCAAATCTTAAAAAGATCACCTTCAAGGGTGCCAAGGTAAAGAGCATCGGTGCTAAGGCCTTCAAGAAGATTAAGAAGGGCGCTACATTCAAGACACCCAAGAAGAAACTCAAGGCTTACACAAAGCTTCTTAAAAAGAAGACGGATGCCGGCGTAAAGATTAAGAAGTAAGGGGGAATTTTCAGATGAAAAAAAGAATTTCAGTAGTTATATTCTCGATATTATTGTCATTTATTCTGGCGGCAAGCCCGGCAGCAAGCGTTTTCGGACCTCAGGCAACAATTACCGCAGAGGCTAAGAAGAAAGCTAAGAAATCTAAAAAGAAGACTAAAAAAGCAAAGAAGGTTAAGAGTAAGAAAGCTAAGGGAATAACCCTTGTAGCGGGAGCAACTAAGAAAATCTCTGTAAAGGGCGGAAAGAATTTCAAAAGCTCAAATAAGAACGTTGTATCTGTAACAAAGAAAGGCGTGCTTACAGCTAATAAGCCCGGCACCGCAACAATTACAGGAAAATGCAGCTCCGGAAATTACTCTGTAAAGGTAACGGTACCTGATATGAATATAAATGAGACAATGGCTCAGGTTTTCCTTGGAGAGTCATTACAGTTAAATGCAGGTAATGCAGCAAATGTAAAGTGGAGCAGCAGTAACGATCAGGTTGCATCAGTAAATAACGGCCTTGTAACAGCTGTAGGCGTAGGAAGCGCAGTTATCACAGCTTCGGCAGGAAAAACTTCAGTATCATGTACAGTATCTGTTCCTCAGTTCACAATCAGCCAGACTGCTGCAACGATTAACTATGGCCAGACACTTACACTTACTGTCAGCGGTGCATCAAATGTAACCTGGAGTAGTAGTAATGAAGCGATAGCAACAGTTTCAGGCGGCGTTGTAAAGAGCGTTGATGACGGAAGCGCAGTTATCACAGCAACAGCAGCCGGGTATTCTGTTTCCTGCAATCTTACAATCGTTGATCCTGTTGTGATCAGACAGCCCGCTATTTCATATAAGACTGTTACAAGAGAAGCTACAAGAAACGGAAAGCCTGTATATGAGGAGATTAACCAGACTACAATCACCTTCAACGGCCTTCCTCAGAGAGCAAAGCACATGAAGAAGATCGACCGCAGTAACGGTAAGGGAAGTGAAGCTGATGGAAAACAGGATGGTAAGTATCTCACAGTTGCATGTGCACTTGCAGCTATGACAGCTTATTCAGAGGGCAGAGACGCTGAAGGTCAGGCAATGATGAATGAACTTCTGGTTTCACCTCACATTTCCAGAGCATCTGTTGGTGGTGCCGGAAACCTTACATATTATTTCGGTTATGATAATAAGAAGGAAAAGCTTCCGTGGGCATTCTTTGAGGGCTCAAAGCCTTACAACTACAACCACAAACAGCCAATTACCGTTGTTATGGAAGAATCTCCTTATGCACCTCAGAAGAGCACAATTTACGGCGTAGAGCTTTCGATTGAACAGATTTTGTTCCACACAGATAACCATCCTTGCCTTAAGAACAACCTGACAGTTCAGGTTTACCGCGATCCTTCCGATGGACAGTGGTATCTGTGGCCCAGCGGATTTAATTCACTGTTAAGTACCGCTAGTATCTACTGAGTTTCTTCATTCTTTTTATAAACCTCAATAGTTTCAGGGAAAAGTCGCTGCAGAAATGTGGCGGCTTTTTCTGTGGAAAAAAATAAAAAATTTTTTTTGAAATATCTGCAACATTTTTAGAATCCCATCTGTATATAGAGTAGAACAGCAAAAACAAGTTATTTTTTAAAAATCTGACACATTTTTAAAAACGGAGGGAAAAATTATGAGAAGAAAAATGAATGTTGCATCAGTTGTTCTCAGCATCATTATCGCAGCAAGCTCTGTATGCGGATGCGGTGGAAGCACACATGAAACGGCGACCACAGCACAAGAAACCTATACTACAGAGTCGACATCAGACCAGACGTATTATGAAGAGCCGGCAGCTGCTACTGAGTATTACGAGGAAGAGGCCTGCGAAGCACCTGCAGCTACAGCAGATAAGAGTGCAGCAGGGGCTGAAAATTCATATGAAACAGCGATGTGTGAAACAGAGGATTGCACCGACATTTACGATCCTTATGTACAGGAGTACAACACAGAATCCTATGAAAAACCTGCAGAGAACGGATATGACCTTGTTACCGCAAAACCGCTTTCAACCTTTGCGGCAGACGTTGATACAGCATCCTACTCCAATGTAAGAAGAATGATCGAGGATGGATATTCTCTGACAGATATAAATCCCAGCGCGGTTAGACCGGAAGAGTTCATAAACTATTTTTCCTATGACCTCAATAATCCTGTGGGAGATGAGAAGTTCGGCATCACAACAGAAATCGCTAAGTGCCCTTGGAACGAGGATCATGAGCTCATGTTTGTTGGTATGAAGACAAGAGACATCGACCTTTCTGAGGCACCCGACAGTAACCTGGTATTCCTGGTAGACGTATCCGGCTCAATGGATGAACCCGATAAGCTTCCGCTTTTGCAGAAGTCACTCACAGAGCTCGTGGATACACTTCCCGACAAGGGCTGCGTCTCAATAGTTACCTACTCAGGACAGGAGGCAGTACTTCTTTCCGGAACAAGCATGAAGAATAAATCAAAGATCAAAGATGCCATCGACAGCATGCAGGCAAGCGGTTGCACAAACGGTGAAGCCGGCATTCAGAAAGCTTACAAGATTGCTGAAAATAACTTTATTAAAGGCGGCATCAACAGAATCATCATGTGCACCGACGGCGACCTAAACGTAGGAGTTTCAAATCCCGACGATCTTGAGAAGCTCATTGAGCAGAAGAGAGACAAGGGCATCTTTTTATCAGTACTCGGCTTTGGCAGCGGCAACTTAAAGGACGACAACCTTGAGAGACTTGCAGACTGCGGTAACGGAAACTATTCATACATCGATTCACTTTTCGAGGGCAAGAAGGTGCTCATCGATGAGATGGGATCAACACTTGTAACAGTAGCCAAGGACGTTAAGCTCCAGGTTGAGTTCAACCCCGAGAGAGTTAATTCCTACAGACTTATCGGCTATGAAAACAGACTCATGAACGACGAAGATTTCAACGATGACACCAAGGACGGCGGCGAGATCGGCGCAGGACACAGCGTAGTAGCACTTTACGAGATCATTCCTGCAGGCGCAAAGAGCGAGATTAAGCTTAAGTACCAGGATAATGATTCAGATAATAAGAAAGAAGATAATCGTAAGAAGGATTCAGACAGTGCTTACAGCGATGAGTACGCAACAGTAAGCGTTCGCTACAAAGAGCCCGAGGCAGACAAATCACAGCTCTTCTCAGTGGTTGTGGGCGACAAGGACTTCTATGAAAACGGAAGTGAAAACTTAAAGTTCGCAGGCATTGTAGCTGAGTTCGCAATGATCCTTTCAGACAGCGAATACAAGGGAACAGCAACACTTACAGGCATCATGGACGATTACAAAACAATCGAGACCAAGGATGAATACAGAGATGAGTTCGGCCAGCTTGTAAGAATGATGGCGAAGAGAAGTTAATAGCCAATACCTGGTGCAAAATCTGGAAAAACGCACCGTTATCGTGATATACTATGCATTGGAAATTTAAACAGTTGTCTTTTTGAAAACAAAGGAATAAAAATCATTTGGGGAATCCGAGGGACAAAAGACAACTCATAAAGAGGGAATCGATGTCGCATGGGAGGAAATCATACGGTATGAAAAATGACATCGGGTTAGGGAAACAATGAGAACAATTTCAATGCATAGGAATATCGCGAAATATTATGTAGAAACAATTTTTGAAACGATATTCCTTTTAAAGGAAAAAAACGATTACAGAGATTTTAGTGAAAGGGCTATCCGTGCGATTTTAGCAGATGTAAAAAAGCAAACTAACGGTAGCCGGTATCATGCTTTTGGCGGCGAGACTCAAAGTATGTCTTATGAAGAGAAGACTGCAAGTGCAGAGGCTCAGAATGCTGCAGCAGCAAGAGCAGGAGAAATTCTGGAAAAATACGGTAACAATATTTTGCGAGTAGCTTATTCTTACCTTCACAATATGAGTGATGCGGAGGACATCGTCCAGGATACGCTCATTCAGTACATCAGGAAGGCACCTTATTTTGAAAATGAAAAGCACGAGAAAGCATGGCTTCTTACGGTAGCAGCAAACTTAAGTAAGAACAAGATTGATTATATCAACGTGAGAAAAGCCGATGAGCTTTCAGAGGAACTCGTTGCAGAGAATAAGGAGGAGCTGGCATTTGTCTGGGAGGCAGTAAAACAGCTTCCCGAAAAGTACAGAGAGGTGGTACATCTTTTCTATCAGGAAGGATATTCAACCAAAGATATAGCGGGGATCTTGAATCGAAAGGAGTCGACTGTCCGCTCTGATTTAAATCGCGCAAGAGGACAGCTAAAAAATATTCTAAAGGAGGCGTATGACTTTGAGTAAATATAATGAAGTTATGGAATCAGTAAAAATTACCAATGAAATGCGCGATAGAATCCTTTCGAATGTAGATGAGAAACTACGTGTGGGGGATGCTAATATTACCGAATTTGATAGCACAAGAAAAAAGAAATCCGGTAATAATGTAATAAAATTTGTAAAGAGATATGGTTCTATGGCAGCGGTTTTTGCTCTGCTGATTCTTGGAACCTACGGTGTTATCAGAACAGTTGGACTTGGTGGTTCAAAGTCAGAGACGGCTACTACAGCGCCTGCCGAATATGAAACTGATTCTGCAGCGGAAACAATGGAAGAAGCAACTTCAGAAGCTATGGACTATGCAGAGGTTACCGAAGAAGCAACCGAAGATGCTGCTTTACCTGAATCAGCAGATTCTGTTATGACGCCATCCATAAGTGCAGCAGAGGGTGCAAAGGGTTCGGAATCTGAGAATGCTATAGATTTTACAGGAAGTGCTAAAGAGGATTCAGCTTCCGAGGAGGCTGAGAGCCAGGCAATAACAAAAGATGAGTTTTCATCTGCATCAGAGCTTTCACAGGCTTTAGGATTTGATATTACAGACATTGAATCACTGAAAAATGAAGCAACAGAGGTTCAATATTTTAAATATGACGAAGGCGGAGAGATCCTTTATAAAACAGATAATAACAGCATAAGCTATTTTGCATCTGAAATTGGACTGTTCACCGGTTCCGAGGAATTAGATGTTAGTTCTTTTGAAAACAAAAAGCTTATGGAATTTGACAGTTACAGAGTTATCGCCTGCGGCGACGACACAACCTATAAATTTGCTTATTGGGAAAAAGATGGAATCATGTACTCACTTGTTTCTGATAAAGGCATGACAGAAGAGGAGATTCAGACTTACATAAGTAAATAAAAAAGCCTTCCCCCTCCGGGGGAAGGTGTCTGCGAAGCAGACGGATGAGGGGACTTTTTACATCAGCTCCTCATCATATATAGCTCTTTGTCCGCCAACATACTTAGGTCTGTGCCTTGCACAGATTATTGGAGCGGCGCCGATTTTTCGTAGTGATATACGCATAGGAACAACAACGCTGTGCATATGCATACCAATCATGGTGCCGCCGATATCTATTCCGGCGTCAGCCTTGCAGCGAAGGCTCTCAACAAGAACAGGATCATCGAATCTCTCGTAACACACAGTTCCAAGTGCACCTCCTGCATGATTGGGCTGAGGAATAGCGTTAACCTGCTCGAAGCCATATTTTTCCATGGTTTCTCTTTCAACTACTAACGCTCTGTTAAGATGCTCGCAACACTGAGCGGCTGCCAGGATTCCGTTTTCCTTAAGAACCGGGATAATGCCGTCATAGACAGCGTTTGCAACATCCACATTTGTGGCTGTTCCAATCTGGTCGCCCAGAACTTCACTGGATGAGCATCCGATTACAAAAATGGAACCGGGACGAAGCTTTGCTCCTTCAAGTATTTCTGTTACTGCTTGTCTGCTCTGCGCAGTTATTTCTTCAAAATTCATAATGAACCTGCCTTTTTTATTTTATATCACCAATATCCATTATAGCAGTACCAAATAAAGTAGCAACCTGGGTTTGGAAAAATAGTGCTCCATCCAAATTTTCCTTGCAATAATTCTCCCACTGTATAAAATCTTATGTGGAAATAAAACAGATCCATATATTTTTTGAGGAGTATTATGAAAAACAAACTTAAGAAGCTATTGTCAGATCCTGTGCTTGTAATAGCGTGGATTCTGGCTTTTTTATCGTCATTTATCGTGCTCCCGGATGCTGAGTATGCCGGTTACATTGATTTCAGGTCACTTGGGATACTTTGGGGACTTATGATCATCATTCAAGGTCTTCGAGAGAATTCAATATTTGAGAAAATCGGAGACATACTTCTTTCAAAGGTAAAAAAAAGCTGGCATCTTGCATTAGTTCTTGTATTTTTGTGCTTTGTAAGCAGCATGTTTATAACAAATGATGTGGCGCTGATCACCTTTGTGCCCTTCGCACTTATGACGCTTAGCAGCTGTAAGAGAGAAGACCTGATGATTCCGGTTATCGTGCTTCAGACTATTGCTGCGAATCTCGGAAGTATGCTGACTCCTATCGGTAATCCGCAGAACCTTTATCTGTACGGCCTTACAGGAATGGGGATCGGTGAGTTTGTGCTCTGCATGTTGCCGTATTCGGTTTTGGCGGCAGTTCTTTTACTTGCAGCAATGCTCGTTCTTCCGGGCAAAGCCAAGACGCTTGAAGGGAGAAAGAAGGACTATAATATAGTAAGGCATTTTGGAAGCACCAAACAGATCGTAGTTTACTGCCTCCTTTTTGCGATTGCACTTTTATCAGTGCTTCGCATAGTTCCGTGGTTTATAATGGTGGTAGCTGTTCTTGTTGTAGTTGCAGTTATGGATGGAAAAATCCTGCTGCGAGCTGATTATATCCTGCTTTTGACTTTCATTGGATTTTTCATTTTTACCGGAAATATGGGACGCATGGACCTCGTCAAAGAGAATCTGACAAAGCTTATGGAAGGACGCGAGTTTATCACTTCAGTGGTGGCCAGCCAGTTTATCAGTAATGTTCCTGCGACGCTTATGCTTTCAGGTTTTACAGAAAACTACAAGGAGCTTCTTGCGGGCGTAAATGTTGGCGGTCTCGGAACACTTATCGCCTCTATGGCAAGCCTTATCTCGTTCAAGGCTTTCTCCAATGACTATAAGGAGAGCAGAGGGAAATATCTGCTTGTGTTTACGGCGGTTAATGTATTGTTCCTTTTGATATTTGTTGGAATGCACTTTGTGATTGCCTGATATTTCTGTGCTGCGGGATGATTATTATTTTTTAATTTAGGATTGATAAAAAAGAAGAATATCTTGGTAATAGATTGAATTACTCGCACAAATATAAAGGATAGCAATATGGAAATTACAACCCTATGCTATATGGAGAGGGATGGGAAATATCTCATGCTCCACCGTATAAAGAAAAAGAATGACATAAACGAAGGAAAATGGATTGCACCGGGTGGACACTGCGAGAACGGCGAGAGTCCTGATGATTGTGTGAAAAGAGAAGTGCTTGAGGAGACCGGAATCAAGCTGAATTCTTTGAAGTTTAGGGGAATTGTGACGTTCTACTCACGTGCTGTAGCAGGGAATAGGGATGGATTATACGAGCTTTCGGAAGCTGTAAACGGCGACGTTACGGATTACATGTGCCTTTTCACCTCCGATGATTTTGAAGGCGACGCAGGAGACGGCAACGAAGGCGTCCTTGAATGGATATCCAAGGACGAACTTGTAAAGCTTGATCTCTGGAAGGGTGATCTGATTTTCCTTGATCTGATCAAAGACCCTGCGCAGCCATTCTTTTCACTAAAGCTCACTTATGAAGGTGATGAGCTTGTTGAGGCTGTTTTGGATGGGAAGCTGCTGAATATATGAAAAAACAGCCTTATTCAATGTGCATACAACTGCGCAATAATATAGGAGCTTAATACAAATTACAGAATCTGCTCCATGCCAACCTTGTAGGGCTGCATGCCGATGGACTCGTAAAACTTCATGGCACTTTCATTGCAGTTCCAGACATTGAGGGTGATATTGTAGTAGCCGGCATCCTTGGCCCAGCCAAGAACATAGTCGTATAAACTTCTTCCGACATGCTGACCGCGGCAGTTTTCATCAACGCACAGATCATCGATATAAAGAGTCTTGATGTCTGTAAGAAGATTGTCATTCGGGTGCTCCTGGTGCACACAGAAGGCGTAGCCCAGCATCACATCATTGTCATCTACCGCAGCGAATATAGGCCTTGAATCATCCTTCAAGATTATTTTAAGTTCATCATCGGTATATTTATTATTTTTCTTAAAAAGATCGGGACGTCCCAGATGATGGACAAGATTAACCTGTCTTAAAAGCTCGTGAATCTGCGGAATATCCTTATCAAGTGCTCGTCTGAAATTCATTTTTCATTCCTCCCAAGGTACTGTCGATTTTGAAGCATCGAATACCTTTTGTGATATAGTTATAGAAGTCTAAACATTAACAGTATAATTGAAATGGGTAATATAGTGAACATAAATTACGCAAAAGAACTTGAAAAGAAAATACAGCAGTTCCGGAAGGAAGGACGTTTCCCAAGACTTCTTCTTCATGCCTGCTGCGCTCCGTGTTCATCCTACTGTCTTGAGTATCTTAGACAGTACTTCGATATCACCGTGTTTTTCTACAATCCGAATATCATGAATGAACCGGAGTACAGAAAGCGAGTAGAGGAGGAAAAGCGCCTCATAGCCGAATATAACAGACAGGTTGAAACCGGCGATTTCGAAGGGATGAATTCCGATGAAGGGGCCAGAAAAATTGAAATCATCGAAGGTGACTACATTGTAAGCGACTATCTTGAGGCTGTAAAAGGACTTGAGCAATGCCCTGAAGGTGGTGATAGGTGTACAAAATGTTTTGAACTTCGACTGGAGGAATCTGCGCGGATAGCAAAAGAGCGGAGCTTTGAGTTTTTCACAACAACGCTCACAATCTCGCCTTTAAAGGATGCAGCGAGACTAAATCGAATTGGAAATGAGATGGGGGAGAAATATGGTGTCTCGTTTTTGCCTTCTGATTTTAAGAAAAAAGACGGCTATAAACGCTCTATAGAACTGTCACATAAATTCGACCTCTACAGACAGGACTTTTGCGGCTGCGAGTTTTCAAGGTTGGAGCGGGAAAGTCAGGAGCGTGAGAGACAGGAGCAGGGTGAAAATGGAAGAAAACACCTTTGATATAATCTATGATATTGTGAGGCAAATTCCCAAGGGAAAGGTTGCGACCTACGGACAGATAGCGATGCTTGCAGGAAACAGGCGCTGGAGCAGAGTCGTGGGCTATGCACTTCACGTTAATCCCGATCCCGAGCATATCCCGTGCTACCGCGTCGTGAACCGTGAGGGAAGGGTGTCATCGGCATTTGCATTCGGAGGAGAGAACATTCAGATAAAAATGCTTGAGGCAGACGGAATCGAATTTGTGGATGAGACTCACGTCGATGTTGACAGATTCATATGGAAGCCCGGCACACCTGACATTTGAAATTTCAGATATTTGTGTTAGAATTCATTATTATTCATATTAGTTATAAGGAAGGAAGATTATCTTGGAAAAAATCTTAGAGTTAATTTCAAAAGAAGTTTCCGCTGCGTTTGAGGCAGCCGGTTTTGATGCAGAGCTTGGAAAGGTTACTCTTTCCAACAGACCTGACCTCTGTGAATATCAGTGCAACGGAGCTATGGCAGGCGCCAAGAAATATGGCAAAGCACCTTTCATGATTGCGGATGCGGTTGCTGAAAAGCTTCAGGGAAGCGAAATCTTCTCATCTGTAGAATCGGTTAAGCCGGGATTCCTTAATCTCAAGGTTAGTGAGGATTTCGTAAGAGGATATATTGTGAAAATGCTCCATGAGCATCACTTTGGAATCAAGACTCCTCTTCATGCGCCTAATTTCATGATCGACTACGGCGGACCGAACGTTGCAAAGCCGCTCCATGTAGGACACCTTCGCTCAGCAGTTATCGGAGAGAGCATTAAGAGAATTCTCAAGTACGCAGGCTACAAGGTAACAGGCGATATTCACCTCGGTGACTGGGGACTTCAGATGGGTCTCATAATCACAGAGCTTAAGCATCGTCAGCCCGATCTTCCTTATTTTGATAAAAACCACACCGGACAGTATCCGAAGGAAGCGCCTTTCACTATCGGTGAGCTCGAGGAGATTTATCCTGCAGCCAGCGCTAAGTCCAAGGAGGACGAGGCTTTCAAGGCTGAGGCAATGGAGGCAACAAAGCTTCTTCAGGACGGCGATAAGGGTTATCGTGCGCTTTGGCACCACATCATGAATGTGTCTGTAAATGATCTTAAGAAAAACTATAAGAATCTCAACGTGGATTTTGATCTCTGGAGAGGTGAATCAGACGTTCATGAAGTAATCCCGGGAATGGTTGATTACATGAAGCAGCACGGCTATGCTCATGAGAGCCAGGGTGCACTTGTTGTTGATGTTGCTGAAGAGACAGACACCAAGGAGATTCCGCCCTGCATGATCCTTAAGTCAGACGGAGCTTCACTTTACAATACAACAGACCTTGCTACTATTCAGCAGCGCATGGAGGAGTTCAAACCCGAAGGCCTCATCTACGTGGTAGATAAGCGCCAGGAACTCTACTTTACTCAGGTTTTCCGCTGTGCTAGAAAGACTAAGCTTGTTCTTCCCGAGACAGAGCTTCATTTTGTAGGCTTTGGTACCATGAACGGCAAGGACGGTAAACCCTTCAAGACAAGAGAGGGCGGAGTTATGCGTCTTGAGAAGCTTATCGCAGAGATAGACGAGCAGATGTATAACCGCATCAAGGAAGGTAACCAGGATATCGATGACACCGAGGCAAAAGATACAGCTCACAAGGTAGCTCTTGCAGCCATCAAATATGGAGATCTTTCAAACCAGCCTTCAAAGGATTACATTTTCGATATCGACAAGTTCACATCCTTCGAGGGAGACACCGGTCCGTACATCCTTTACACAATGGTACGTATCAAGTCCATCCTTTCAAAGTATGAGAACGAGGGCGGTAATGTTAAGGAAGCACTCCTTAGAAATGCAGAGTCCGCTGATGAAAAGAACTTGATGCTTCTTCTTACAAGATTTACGGATGCAGTGGAGAGCGCAGCAAGAGATCTCATGCCCAACAGAGTTTGTGCATATATCTACGAGCTGTCAAATGCGCTTAACAGCTTCTATCACTCAACCAAGATCCTCACTGAGCCTGATGAGGAGAAGAAGAGCGGATACATCGCACTTCTTAATGTAACACTTAAAGTGCTCGAGACAGGAATAGATTTACTTGGATTCAGCGCACCGGATAGGATGTAACTCTGATTATGATTAATCTCAATAAAGAAGAATGTTGTGGCTGCGGGGTATGCTATGTTGCCTGTCCGCGTCAATGTATAACAATGAAAGAAGACAATGAAGGCTTTGTATATCCGTACATAGATAAGAACTTATGTGTAAATTGTCATATTTGTGAAAAATGCTGTCCTTCATTAAATGTAATTTCTAATACTTCTAATAAGAAATGTTATGTTGCTGTTAATAATTCTGATGAGCGAATGTCTAGTTCTTCAGGAGGCATTTTTGTACTACTTGCAAAAAAGATAATCGAAAGTGGCGGTGTAGTTGTCGGTGCGGCTTTTGATGAAAATTGGTTGGTTCATCATATTTTATGCGATAATAATGATAATCTGATCAAATTGATGGGCAGTAAGTATCTTCAGAGTCGAAATTTTGAAGCTTATGCAGCAACAAGAAGACTTCTGGAAGAAAACAGAAAGGTTCTCTATACAGGAACGGCCTGTCAAATAGCAGGATTGAAAGGATATCTGAAGAAAGAGTACGATAATCTTCTTACCGTAGATGTTTTATGTCATGGAGTTCCTTCTCCTGGAGTTTGGAAGAGATACTTAAGTGAATTGAAGCATTTGTATGGTGATGAAATTACAAGTATATCCTTTAGGGATAAGAGTACGGGATGGAATCAGTATTCGATGACAGTTGTTTTTGAGAATGGAGAGACTTATACAAAAAAACATAGTAATGATACATTTATGAATTTGTTTTTAAGTAATTCTATCCTAAGACCTTCATGCCATGTATGTAAATACAAGTCTCTTGACAGACCATCTGACATGACGATTGGAGATGCATGGGGAGTTGAGGACATATTTACGGAATTTAATGATAATAAAGGTTCATCCGTTATTATTGTTCATTCAGAACCTGGGCAAGAATTATATAATTCGATTTCATCATTTGTTTATCAGAAAAGTACAGAGATTGATAGGATACTTCCTGAGACAGCAGATTCACGTAAATCTGTTGGTATGCCAAGGGGAAGAGCATTAGGGTTTTTATATTATAGACTTGGCCGAAAGACGGATACAATTATTAAGGCAACTTATTCCAGGAAAATAACGCATAGAATACTGAGGAAAATAATAAAGAACAAATATTAAACAGACAGTAATTGATTTGCTTGGATTCTTTGCTCCTGATATGATGCTCTTATAAAAAATGAATATTGGTCATTTTTAAGTGGAAACTTAATAGCACAGTACGAGTTTTAAAGGCTTATATCGTTATGGTTTCATGGAACCTTAAAGTCGTCAAGTACGAATTATGAACTGTTTGTTTCATAATCCGTAGGCTTGGCGGCTTTTTTCTGTTATATACTATGGAACGTGAATTTCATCAAAAGGGAGGCAGTTTTTCTGATGAAGTATATAGCGAATAAAAGAACTTTTTCACTTACATTGGCAATGATCATTTCGATTTCGATTCTTCCGGTTTTCAATAAGTCGCTTACAGTATATGCAAAGACTTCGAACAAAACCATAACAGGTCTTGGAACAGGAGCAATTGAGAATCCTGTAAAAGGCGGCGGAGAGTGGAATTATGTCTACTACGGCCAATATGAAAATAAGAGTGTAAAATACAGGGTGCTTGATACAGATTGCACTGATTTCAGCGACTATGGAAAAATCAGCAAAAACACGATGTTGCTTGACTGTGACAGTGTTCTATATCATTTGATGCCGGGTACTTCCGCAGGGCTGATCGAGGATCTTAATGATCAGGGATTCCTTGATGCGGATGTTTTTACCGATGCTGAGAAGGATGCAATAGCTTTTAGCAGAAAAGAAAGAAGATCATCTTCAGATGGAGAAGGAGTTGACGGCGGTTTTGCGCAGCTAAAGGAGACAAAGATATTTGTACTTGATCCCAAAGAGGTAACGAATACAAGCTATGGATATAAGGACCAGACAGAGGACTTAAACAGAATAAAGAAAAATATTTCTACGGGTAGAAAGGATGACTGGTGGCTTCGACTTGGGAAAGAAGGAACAAAATTATTAAATAAAAGACTTTACAGAGTTGATAGTCTTGGAATAATTGGCTCCAGATCGGCGAACGAATCTGAAGGTGTAAGCCCCGCGTTTAACCTTAAAAAAGAATCCATACTCTTTTCATCATTAGTTGCGGGAACAGACAACGAGTATAAACTTACGGTTATCGATCGTGCGATGCAAACTCCGTCTGACATAAGAGGACATGTCGATGGTGATACTGAGGAAATAAGTTTTAAATTCCCTCATACAGAGGATGATGATGAGGTTTCATTTTCGGTGATCCTTTTAAAGAAGAGATACGAAGAAGGGCTGACAATAAGTAATGCTTCCGATTTTGCATATATACCGGTTGACGTTGCAAGCTCAATGCAGTCCGGAAACGGTAAGGACATAAACAACTATGTGACCGGAACGTTTAATCTCCCTGAGAATTACAATGATTTCAAGTTTGCATATCTGGTATATGAGAAAATCGGTGGCGATACAGAGACCGACTATGCAAGCACTCCGAAGTATTTTGAGTTTAAAGCTGATGAGCATACTCACTCCTGGGAAGCTGAGTACCTTGGCGCAGGTGATGACAACGCTACAATAAAGTGTCTTGACTGCTCTGAAAGTTACACAATATCTATAACTTCAGTAAACAGAGACTATGGCGAGGCACTTAAAGTTGATATTCAAAAGCCCGAGAACCTTCCTGAAGAGATAGAAGTAAGTGATGTCATATACAGAGACAGAGAGGGGAATGAACTAAACGAAACCGATATCCATGAAATTGGCGAGTACACTGCCGCAGCAGTTATAAAATACAAGGATGAGGACGGCAAAGAGCAACAGAAGGAGATTGCAAATAATTTCAAAATAACGAAGAAAGAACTGCTTCCTACAATGGTGACTTTGAGCGAGGATTCCTATATCTATGATGGAGAAGAGAAGACTCCCGAGGTTACTGTAAAGAACGGCGATATTGTGCTTGATAAGGATGACTATACCGTTGAATATAAGGATAACGTTGACCCGGGGATTGCCGATGTTATTGTCACTGCAGTGAATCCCAATTATTTTGGGAAAACAGTTAAAACCTTCAGAATAAAGAAGAGCTCCGTATCTGATAAAGAGAAGGAAATATCAGATAAGATTGATGACAAGCTTCATAATGATGATGACAAATCTTCGGATGATAAAAAGAATGATAAGGATGACGCTGAAAAGAAGGCTGAGGATATAGCTGAAAAGACAGGTGTTTCTGATATCCTTGACAGAATCGAGGAGAAATACAAAAAGGAAGATAATACTTCCGTTGAGGTATCATCTGGAAACAGTACTGTAACAGAAAACGCAGGTCAGCCTGTGGTTGTTGTGAATACAGCTTATCGCCACAACATTGGAGATAAGGTCATCTGCCAGGGTAACACCTATGAGGTGACTTCAAATGATGACGCAGACCTTACGGTAAAATTCATAAAGGCCAGATCAGAGGCTGCCGGCAACATTACAATTCCTCTGTCCATAGTAATCGACGGTAACGAATACAGAGTAACCGAGATAACGGATAATGCATTTTATGGCAATAAGAGCCTAAAGACGGCTATTATCGGCGAGAATGTAGAGAAGATTGGTCAGAACGCTTTCTATGGCTGTAAGAAGCTTAAAAACGTAAAAATTAAGACACCGTTCCTTTCAAAGAAAACAGTAGGTATGAATGCCTTCAAGAAGATCAACAAAAAGGCTAAGGTTCAGGTTCCAAAGAGCAAGCTCAAAGCTTACAAGAAAATTCTTAAAGCAAGTGGTGTTTCAGGAAAATCACAGAAGGTTACAAATAAATAAATTAAAGGCTTCCCTAATTACTGCCTTCCCCCTTTGGGGGCGCACGACATCCGGGGGATGTCGGCTTTGCGCCGACCGGAGCGGAGCGGAGACAGGTGTCCCGAAGGGGCGGATGAGGGGAAGCCTTATTTTTTATATCGTTACATATTCAGCAAGCAGCCTATATGTATTCTTAATTCCATCAATATGAGTTCTCTCATAGCCATGACTTGCTCTGGTACCGGGACCAATCGCAGCGTGCCTTATATCGAAGCCTGCCACAAGTGCCGGATCAGCGTCAGTTCCGTAGTGAGGAGTGAAAATATCAGGAACATAGTCAGCACCTGATTTTCTGCCGGCCTCCTCAAGTTCCTTTATCATGTCAAGATTATAGGGGAATCTACTATCCATGCAGAATACTGAAACCTTACGCTCAGAACTTGTCTGCTCAGGTCCGATGCAGGCGATATCCAAAGCAAGGAAGTCCTTAACATCAGAAGGAATACAGGATCCACCGTGTCCTATTTCTTCATAGAAGGGAATGAAAGCATAAATCTTACGAT
This sequence comes from Butyrivibrio sp. INlla16, assembly GCF_900104155.1. Lineage (GTDB taxonomy): Bacteria > Bacillota > Clostridia > Lachnospirales > Lachnospiraceae > Butyrivibrio. Next base: position 1,071 of record NZ_FMYB01000001.1, on the reverse strand, counting down.
TCAATGTTATTTTACCATCCTTAACATCGTGGAGCAGTTCCATGATGAGTGCGACAAGTGCTTTATCATCAATGAAGTGTGATTTGATATAGCCATTGGCATATGTGAATCTGGGTTCAACTGCTACATAATCACCAATTTCTATACCAAGCTTTCTGACATCATCGGCGCTCTTTACATCCTCATCAAGAACGACAAAAGAATTGGTATCAAAGCTGGCAACTTCTTTGTTTAATTCATCTTCTGTAACATGAACTGAAGCATTCTTTCTCTGGACGCAGCCTGTTATAACCTTACCGCTTCTCGTATGAATACGCACATTCTCACGCTCGGTATGATATGCGTAGAGACCGCCAACCTTATATACCTTAATGGTGCCGTCATCATTGATGTGGCGAACCATCATGCCGATTGTATCGCCATGAGCGGTGATAAGAAGAGGATTGCCTTTGCCGCCTATTTCAGCTAAAATGCCGCCCTTGTGAAGGGTAGTAGTTTTGAAACCGAGCGCCTCGATTTCCTTTATAAGATAATCCTGAAGCTCATGATACTGACCTGTGACGGAATCAATAGCCAGCTCCTTTTCAAGCTCTTCAAGATATCGTTTTTCATTTAATTCGTAGCTCATAAGATAAACCTTCCTTGTTTTGATAAAATTGTGACTAGTGGTCACTAAGATATAATAGCATAAAAAATAAGACATAAGTCACCGACTTATGTCTTATTTTGCATAGCGAGAGGGGGATTCGAACCCTCGACACCGCGGGTATGAACCGCGTGCTCTAGCCAACTGAGCTATCTCGCCATATTCATTTTTGTCAGCGGCTTTCGTCGACCGACTAGGATAGTATATCGCTCTAAAATAATAATGTCAACAAGTTTTTCGAGTTTTTTTATATTTTATTAATTGAAGTAACTTGTAAAACTAAATTCCACCCCTTTAACACACGACATGGAACTTACTAATTCCAAACTCGGGTATGGAATTTACTAATTCTTATTGATATCATCCATAGGTTCATCCACATATGCTCTCCGGCATTAAGGAGGAACTTATGGAATCCACTAATA
>NZ_FMYB01000027.1:11246-59186 GCF_900104155.1 Butyrivibrio sp. INlla16 | reverse complement strand
TCTTTTCAGAAGGAGCTTTTATGGATAACTACAGAAGAGGTTCACATTCAGTTTACCTGCTTACCTATCATATCATTTTTGTCACTAAATACAGGAAAAAAGTGATAACCGATGAGATGGGGGATTTCATGGAAAATCACGCGGCTTATCTGTGTGGAAGGATGAACTGCGATATGCTTTCTGCTGAGACTGATGAGGATCATATACACATGCTTATTTCCATGCCTCCTGATGTTGCTCCGGTAAAACTGATCAACACCTTAAAGTCCCAGCTCTCTAAAGAAGTCAGGATCAAATACCGTGAACATATAGAAAAATTTCTGTGGGGAGATGCTCTTTTCTGGAGCAGGAGCTATTTTTGCGCCACAACCGGATCAGTTTCACTTGAAACAGTGAAAAAATATATAGAAAGCCAGCGCACGGATGACCACAAAAGAAAATATGAAAAAACAGGGAGATACAGCAAAGTAAAGCGCTGAGGGTCAGCGATCCATCCCCCACCGACTATGTCGGAAGGAGTTTTCTCGCTGATACATCATAATAAAGGGCTGTTTTATGAAATCGATATAAAAAGTTTTGTGGGGAAAATATTATGTATAGAAAAAAATTAAAATCACTTGCGGGTATAGCTTTGTTCATGCTATCAGCATTAATTTTCACCGGATCTGCAAAAGTAAATGCTGCCGGAATGCAGGAGAAGAATATTGAAAAAGCGATCCCGGGTAACGGGAAGCACTTTGTCCAATATAACGGACACATTTATTTCAGAATTCCAAGCGAAGATGCAATGAAATTATCAGCAATTTGGGGCGATTATGAAGATATCGAGGAAGATAGTACAGGGTCTATCGTAGCTATGGATACTGATACATTGGAGACTGAAATTCTCTTCGAAGATATGTCACGAGGACCTATCGTTATATCCGGGGACCGTATGATTCTAAGTACAAATCAAACCAGCGGAAATGATAACGTTTATTCGGTCGCATTTGACGGATCTGATTCAAAAGACCTTCCCGGAACGTATATTTATGGTACGCAGCCTTCAGGAAAATATTTTGTTACGGGTGGTTTTGGCTCTAAAGATCATAAATTGCATTTTTATATCTGTGATGAAGATGGTGATTATAAAGAAGCTGTTTCTTCAGATAGACTATATGATTATGCCGGATTGGGTGAATCACAGCTGTTTTGTGTAACAAAGGAAGATGAAGATTCCGGAAGCCTCTCAGGATTCGACTTAGTGACAGGTGAAGAAACAGTTTACGGAAAACTTCCCGAGGTTTTGGAAAAGCAAACTGCCTCCTGTGTCGTAAGACGCATTGGGGAAGAAAACGGATATGTTTACTTGCGGCTATCTGCTTATAAAGGTTCCACAAATATCTATGCCGGTTCAAAATATGTAAGAGCAAAGTGCTGCGAAGCAGACAGCCTCGAAGAAGTCACTCCTTCAGGAACTGCCTCAAATAATGAGCGCTTTGCGTCTCCAGTAATGGTAAAAAACGGAGAGCTTCTTTACGTTGATGGAACACCAAATACGGCATCGCTTGATGCTGAAGGATATGTCGGTTTTTATGATGAAGATGGGATATTTACAAAAGTAGCTTCCGGCTATGAAACGGCCTCTGATGATGAAACAGATACAAGAATGGCGGCCGGAGTAATTGAAGCCGTTGATGGTTATATATATGTTATTCAGAACAAAGAGTGCCATGTTCCGAAAGATGATATTAACCTTCGATATGCATATAAGAGGTTGGAAACGTGGTTTATTCGTATTGATGAAAAAAACGGCGAGAGTGAAACCATCTATCAAATGTATAAAGACTTGCAAAAATTCATCACGGAATGCAATAACGTTATAAGGATAAAGTAAAAACCATTAAAGGAGCACATGCATATGCCAGAAGGATACAGTAAAAAGATTGTGCGCTATTCTTTTATCCCCTATAATTTATAGGAGAGTATCTGATATGTAATTTTCAACTATTTTCAGAGGGGATGATTAGCTGATGAATATCAGGCCGACGGCGCACTATAGCTTAATACAGGGGCTGTTCTGGGGAAGCTTTGCAGCTTTATTTGGGTTTTCCAGTGTTTATCTTCTGGCGAAGGGATTTAGCAACACTCAGATAGGCTATCTCATGGCGGCAAGCGGAGCGGCTTCAGCACTTTTTCAGCCGATAGCCGGTTCTATTGCAGACAGAAGCAAAAAGCTCATTTTGCACCACTTTCTTATAGTGCTTTCAATACTTGCTATAGCCCTATGTGGTGCTATGCTGGGGGTTGGAAACGGCATCATCAAAGTCGCAATATTCTATTGTTTACTGTCTACCGCATTACAGGTGATGACACCTCTTCTATATTCGCTCGGCATGTATTTTATTGAGCACGGAATTAGTATCAATTTTGGGATATGCAGGGGAATCGGTTCCATAACATATGCTATGGTAGCAGCTTTCCTGGGAATATTGATAGAAAGGCTTGATGAAAATGCTGTTATTATCTCTGTTATCGTAATCTATGTGTTTTTCATATTGGCTGTTGCCACTTTTCATTTCAGGGGAGTATCAGAGCAGAAGAATAGTATGCCGGAAGAGAGCTCCCATGAAGGCAAATCTCTGATTGATTTTATAACAAAAAATCGGCAATTTACGTTTATTCTCATCGGAAATATCTTTGTTTTCATAAGTCATACCATCATCGGAAACTATATGTATCAAATTGTGACTTATCGCGGATATTCCAGCAAGGAGATGGGGGTTGCTGTTTCTCTTGCTGCAACCTGTGAACTTCCGACACTGTTCCTATTATCCCGGATAAATAAGAAGATTTCCTCGGGAAATCTTTTGCGAATATCAGTGATCTTTATGTTCCTGAAGAATCTATTCCTGTTTTTTGCAACGAATATTGCGTTTATCTATTTTTCCATGTCCTTGCAGCTTCTTGGTTACGGGCTCTTTGCGGGAATAAGCGTCATTTACGTCAATGAGATTGTGGACTCTCATAACAAGACTATGGGACAGTCTCTCATGAACATGACTGTAACAATGGGAGGCCTGATAGGGAGCCTTTTAGGTGGAAAATTGCTTGATATGATAAATGTCCCGGGAATGCTCCTGGTATCAGGAATCACGGCGCTAATTGGTGCTATGATTGTGTGTGCATTCTCTGAAAAGGGCAGAAGCAACGTAAATTAGAAGTGCTTAGAAAGCATTCCCTTTTAACCATGTATCTTTTGAAAGGAGCTTATTAGCAGCATCTCTGCCGGCATTGTAAACCCGGTCAAGTTCCTGTGGATCTTTCTCGAGAGGCTTTATATTGAGCGGCTCCTTCGGCCTTATCACCAGAACCTTTCCTTCTTTTTCGCGCTCACGTACATACTTTTTCTCTTCGTTGTACATAATATATCTGTTTTCGATTGCCTCTATGAATTTAGGATAATGCCTGTAGACGCGCTTTATGAGCCACATGAAATCCTGCTTTTTCTTTACATATTCATAGGGCTGTGTCTCCACTACAAGTATGTGGTCAAAACCCTGATCTTCCATGAACTTAAGCGGGATGGAGTCGGCAGTTCCTCCATCGAGATACTTTTTACCATCTATCTCTACAATTCTCGAAGCGAGAGGCATAGAAGCAGAGGCCTGGATCCATCTGATATCTTCGGTAAGTCCGTCATAACACTTGTGATATGCGGCCTCACCGGTTTCTACGTCTGTTGCAACCACATAGAATTCCATCGGATTTTCCGTGAAGGTCTTATCATCCCACAGATCCAGCTTAAAGGGCAGTTCATTGTAGCAAAAATCGACTCCGAAAAGATTTCCGGTTTTTATCCAGGACGAAATGCTCTTATAGCGCTTATCTGCCGCATATTTCTTGTTGTATCGTAAAGGTCTGCCTATCTGTTTGGACTTTATATTGCAGCCAAAAGTGGCACCGGCGGATACTCCGATACCTCCGTCAAAGTTTATTCCATTTTCCAAAAGAACATCTATAACTCCGCAGGTAAAGAGCCCTCTGAGAGCTCCGCCCTCCATCACAATCCCGGTTTTCATGATTTTGTTCCGCTCCTCTTCTTGTTTTTTGGTGAATCAACATTCATAGTAGCATATCAAAAAAGCCGGTTTCAATAAAAACAGCCCCGCCCTGTATGGGCTGAGCTGTATATTTTTACACTATTTAGTTAACCGCTGTTCCGTTTACGTACAATGTATATCCATTGCTTACTATGTTGGAAACATCTCCATCGAAGGAAGTGATGTATGTATCTGCTGTGAGAATCCAGGTGCTGTTATCATCAAGACTTACATTGACCTCACCGACCTCTGTTGAAACAGTGTCGCCCTTACAGTTTGTAATTTCTCCGCTGATAGTACCTGTAAATTCTGAGCCCTCTGTAAGATTGAGTGTGAGAGTGGAATTGTCACCTACGAGGATCGTTCCTTCAATGGTCTGATTTTCTGCATTTAAAATCGCAACATTGTCAGCTCCGCTCCAACCGTCATCGCAGACAGAGAGCAGGATGTTTTCGGAATCCTTATTGGTTATCTTTACATTGTTTAAATTGATTACTGCGTTAGTGTTTGTCACATGGAACACGTGACCATTTTCACTTGTAAGGCTGCCGCCTGTCATGTCAAAAGTTGAGGTTCCGCTGTTTGCATCACCTGACATAGACTGATAAATCATGATTGAGTCATAAAATGTGGCATTGCTGTTAGTCTGTGTGTTATTTGCTGTCATATCGCAGTTTTCGAGGGTGATAGAGTTCATACCTTCAATACATACTGCTTCCGAGAGGTTGGATACTAGTGTTGCATTTGAAACAGTAATGTCGGCTGTTGAGTAGATTGAGGGTGAACCGAGACCGTTAGTTGTATAGGTTCCGCCATCAACAGTAACTGTTCCGCCGCCGCGGTCAGTGCGGATTGCAGCTGATGACTGTCCGCTGGTTTCAACTGTGAGGTTTGAAGCCTTTGTAACTCCGCCACCTGTTGTCATGATACCGCCTGAGCCATTTCCTGTAGTTGTAATTGTTGAATCCGAGATGATAACAGTTGTTCCGTCGCCTTCAGCGCCGTTCTGGCCACCATTTCCACCATATGAAAATACGCCGTTTGCACCATCTGCATCAGATGTTATTGTAGCGCCAGTTATTGTTGTGGTGGATCCGTCTTTTACCAGAACAGCTGCGTTAAGTCCATAGAAATTGCAGTTGTCTCCACCGTCAGAATCACCGGTCTTACTCACTGTTGCATCCGAGATGGCCACATCATCGGAGGTTGATATTAGAAGAGCGCTTTCGTCAGCGATCGTGCTTTCATAGGTCTGTCCATCCTGTGAGTCGCTGCTTGTGATGGCGGTGGCTCCTGAGTAATCAATGTCCGCGCTGCTCATTCCGCCGCCTCCAAATCCACCTCCGGGCGCGCCATCGGGTTTTTCGCCACTCGGGGGTTCACCGGGAGCTTCTCCATCGGGCTTCTCACCACTTGGGGGCTCGCCGGGAGCTTCTCCTTCAGGTGCTTCTCCTTCAGGCTTTTCGGGCACTTCACCTTCAGCTTTTTCCGGAGCATCACTCTCAGGTATATCAGATGTGTTCTCATCTATTGTTTCGGTTTCTTCAGTCTGCAACTGTTCTGTCGCTTCAATAGCAACCTCTTCCGCAGCTGTGCCGGCAGTCGCCGCGTTCTGTCCGCAAGCGGATAATGTCATACATATAAGTGCTATGGATACGTAAGGAATAAGCTTCTTTACTTCGATTCTTTTCATCGTTTTTCTCCTTGTTTCAAAAAGGTGTTTTGTGTTTCCTGACAAGCGAAGAATATCACCCCAACCTAAAACGAGACTTAATACAAAGTGAACAATTTGTGTTTTCATCGTTCAAAAAAAGATGTCGATAGGGTATACTTTTTCTCTGTAAGATTTGTTATATGAAAGTAGAAATACAATGTTTAGGTTTTTAGATGAACGAATTGAATATGGAAATTGGTTTGAAAAGATGCTTGCTATACTGGCCTATGGTGTTCTTGCTGCCGGCTATTTGGTCGCGTCCATTTTTATTACATGCTGTATCATCATTAAACTGGAGGCCTTATTTCCGTCAGAAGATGCAGCAATATACACCGGCATAGTTATTGCAACAAGTATATTCCTGGCGCCTTTGCTAATCAGCCTCTATCGTGATTCCCGCCAATTAGACAAACTGACGTCCACATCAACAAAAGATCCTCATATAATATCCGAATACAGCAGAATTCCTCATTTTTCAAAAATGCTCGGAGAGGCCCAATCGGAAGACCTGATTGAAAGAGAGACCTTCAGTAAAAGAGAGTATTTTCCGACAAGGAAATAAACCGAACAGCTGAGGCCATCCACCGCAAAGATGTTCCGCTTTCACGATACCTTGATTTCAAGGAATATAAGAACGAATATTGCGTATGTAATGGTGTTGAACTTCTGAGAGTCCTTGGGAATCCCAAGAATATAGAGGGCATCGACTTTCTGTTTGACTGCCTCTGTGATGTTGATGAGGCATATTTTCCTATGGCTGTGGATGTTTTAAAGAAATATCCGCGAAGTGAAACCTCTAAGAAAATAGAAGAGAATGCAAAAATAGCCTATGAGAGCGGTAACGTTCTAAAGCTTGCCGGAATCATCTATCTTGCAAAGGTGCTAGAATACGACAGCGATTATTTGAAGCAGCTAAAAGAACAGCAGGAGCAGAGCGAAGCTGTAAAAGCAGCTGAGGAAAAGGCGGAGAATACGGTCAATACTTTCGAACTTGATGACCAGGCGCTGTTTGGCAGCGAAGAGGTGCAGGTATTTAGTCCCGGCAGCTATCAGACCCGCATATAAGATAAGCTTATGCTTAGCTATAAGGTTCATGTCTTTTACAAGTCTCTATGCGGCAGTGCATAATAGCCATAACAAAAAGAACAATACTTCTTGCAAAACACGGAGGATGACGTTATGGCTAAGATTACAAAGAGTTTAGAGGAACTTGTAGGAAACACACCATTATTTGAGCCTGTAAGGTATGAAAAGAAAAATGATTTGGGAGCAAGCATCCTTGTTAAGCTTGAATGGTTCAACGCTTCAGGCAGCATAAAGGCAAGAGCAGCGCTCAACATGCTTATAGAAGCTGAAAAAGAAGGAAAGATCAAACCCGGAGATACAATTGTTGAAGCTACAAGCGGAAATACAGGAATTGCACTTGCAACTTTTGCAGCTGCCAGAGGATATAAGTTCAAGGCTTTTCTTGAAAACGGATCATCCCAGGAGAGATTCGATATATTAAAGGCGTATGGCGCTGAGCCTGCACTGCAGTCAGATATTCCAAGCATAAAAGAACTGATGGATAATGATGCTCTTTCTATAGATGGAATCATCGAAGGCGTTCGTAATTATAGCGAAGAGCACGGCTACTATTTCATAAATCAGATGGAAAATGAGCATAATCCCGAAGCTCATTACAGAACCACCGGCCCTGAAATCTGGGAGCAGGCAGATGGTAAGGTCGATATTTACGTTGCCATGGTTGGTACAGGCGGAACCTTACTTGGCACATCCAAATATCTAAAGGAAAAGAACCCGGATCTTAAAATAGTCGGTGTTCAGGCAGATGAAGCATCCAGAATTGGCGCAAACAGTGGACAGGACGCAATAGACGGCGTTGCACCGTTTTCAAATGTTCCTGAGAGATTTACAACCCGTTCATGCTTGAGTCTTCCGACAAATACGACGAAGTTATAGAGGTTTCATCGGTAACGGCATCTGAAACTGCGAAAGAACTTTTAAGCACGGATGGCCTGTTCCTCGGATCTTCTGCAGCAGGAGCTTTCACAGCTGCAAGACAGCTCGCGGAAAGACCGGAGAATAAGGGGAAAAACATTGTTGTTATAGCACCTGACGACGGAACCAAGTATATGTCACTTAACCTTTACAAGTAATCGTAATAAGCGGGAGTTACAGACATGAGACCAAGGCTAAGAACATTAAGCGGAACAGAGAACATAGCAGAAGCTGATTATCTTCAGGCAAGTCTTGAGATATATGATTTTATAGAAGCGAACAGAATAGATGGTGATCTCGGAATTTCTTACAGAATCAATCCCGGATCAGCCGTAGACTACACCGGCGGCCCTGTCCATGGGCAATATAGTCTGTATTCGGGCTCTGCGGGAACAGGTATCTTTCTTTTAAGGCTTTATGAAGTAACCGGTGATAAAAAGTATTTGGAAGAGGTATCCCGGATACTTGATGAACTGACCAACAATGTCTCCGGCAGCGATTTTTATCTGGAAAAATTGGAAAGTGCACCGGGGAGTTCTCTCCCTATAACAGGCTGGCATACAGGAGTTTATTCAGGCCCCGCCGGAGCAGGTGTATTATCACTTTCATATTATCAGCATGAAAAAGATGCAAAATATCTTAGTTTTGCCGAAAGACTTGGCAGAGATATCCTGGCCGCAAGTAAAAGTGATGAGAATGGAAAATATCTGACAGAAGATACTGATGTCTTCAGTGACGGCGGTTTTGTACTCTACTTTATTTCTCTGTATCGTGCCGGCGGCAACCCGGAATTCCTTGAAACTGCAAGGGATTATGCCGCTCATATAGCAAAAAGCGCATCAGATGATGGCGAAGGCGGTCTTTATTTTAAGGCAAATGAGATTGGAAAAGTAGGAATGCCGGAAGGCAGTATTTATCCGGGTTTTGCTCACGGAACATCCGGTATTGGTTTCATATTTGCAACTCTTTATGAAGTTGATGGTAAGGACTGGGAACTCGAGACAGCAGAGAAAACCGCGAAGTTTCTTGAAAAAATAGCAGATGATTTTGATGGCGCGAGACTAATACCCTATATCTACGGCGGCGAGAATTCAGATGATTATAAGGGAAAATACTACATCGGCTTTTGCCATGGACCTGCAGGAACATCCCTGCTCTTTAAGAAGTTACATGTAATAACCGGCAATTCGCACTATTTTGATGTATATAAATCTCTCGCAGAAGGAATTATAAAGGCTGGTGCTCCGGAATATAATTCATGGGGACTTTGGAACAGTTACTGCGCTTGCTGCGGTGTCCCCGGGCTTATCGAGTATTTCACGGATGTTTATGAGACAACCGGAGAAGAGAAGTACCTGGACGTAGCCAGGAGAAGTGCAGCGAGAACTATTGCTGACTCCTTTGAAGGAAAAACGGGTAGATGCTTCTACGGCTATTGGGACAGGACTAATCCTTTTGATGTTCAGACATATACAGGCTTGTACATTGGCGCTGCCGGAGCAGGAGCAAACCTCCTAAGACTATATGGGCATCTTCAGGGGAAAGCTGTTACTCCTTTGTGGGAGTATAGTTATTAAGTAATTCCGGACAGTGTCGCCGGGAAACCGGATAATGAAAGAATTTTCACTTTATTCATGGCATTTGTCATGGTCTATGCAATGATCTGCTACAATATTTCCCTTAATGTGGGCGGCATGCAGAATTTCATATTCCTTGCAGCATTTAAGGAAATGCTTATCATGTGGCCCATAGCAGTAGTGGTAGAACTGCTTTTCGTCGGAAAACTCGCCCAAAAGCTTGCATTTAGATTCGTTACTCCCGGTAAAGATCCGATGATCATGATAATCCTTGCCATCTCAGCTATGTCAGTATGTCTGATGTGCCCGCTAATGAGTTTCGTCGCTACAATCCTTTTCAAGGACGCAGGCACTGAATTCGTTGCAGTATGGCTCCAGACCACAGCTATGAACTTCCCCATGGCACTTTGCTGGCAGATATTCTTTGCCGGTCCGCTTGTCCGCAATGTGTTTGGATTCTTTGTGAAAAGATTTGCAGGGAATGGCGGAATGGAAGCTGTCCGTGTGATAAAAATGTGATATATGCACTGATATCATTCCTCATCCAGACAATATTCTGCTTCAAGCTTGCAAAAGCTTTTGGAAAAGGCTTCTTCATGGGTCTGGTTCTGATGTTTACTGCAGGACTTGGCAGGGTAATCCTTGGATTTGGCAGATCAAGATATGTAGGAAGCATGGCTTGAGAAAACTGAACACGGACTAAAAACAACAGCTAAATGGGGTATCCAAATAGCCATAATGGACGTAAAAAACAACAGAATTCAAAACCGCCAGATTTTCGCAACAGAGAATCCGGCGGTTTTTTATAAACATTCCAAAATGTTGTCTCATCAACATTTTGGAAACAATTAACAGAGATGAGCATGCTTCTGATATAATATTCAGTAATGACAAAAGCGAGTAAATAAATGCATATTTTCAGGACTTTGGTACCCTTTTTTGTCTTGTTTTATCGGTATTTGAAGAGCAAAAGTAAATGAGAATGCCATACTGACGATTTGGTACCCATGATTTCTCAAAACACGGGTACCAATTTGTTAAAAACCGGTTCTCATTTACAAATAGTCATAGTAAGGCACGAAAAAGTGGCCTAAATGGATACCAAAATGCCTAAAAAGCCTTCTCATTTACAAATCTACCGGAGGAACTAATTATGTCACAAACGCTGATAAAAGCGATAATATTCATCACACTTGCGCTGATTCTATACACTGTCGGAGTGTGGTCGGAGAGGATCGGAAAGAAATTAAAACCGATCCATTTATTCTTTTTCTGGGCAGGCTTGTTATGCGACGGAATAGGAACGCATCTTATGACTAAGCTCACATCAACTGCAGATGCAGCAGCTGTCAGCCTTCATGGAATAACAGGCGCTATCGCAATTGTTCTTATGCTGATCCATGCAATATGGGCTACGGTTGTTCTTGTTAAGAAAGATGAAAAGAGCATGCATACATTTCACCGTTTCAGCCTGTTTGTGTGGGTTGTGTGGCTTATTCCCTATATACTGGGAATGGTTATGGGTAATAGTCGGTCAAATAGCGGGCAGGAAGGAACGAAGTCAAATATGGATATAACAAATGTAGAAATCGTTACATCTGTAAGGAAAACAGGACAATATCCCGAAAAATTTGTTATCACAATGTCTGAACCGGCCACCGCATCTTTAAATGCCGCGGATTTCCATATGGAAGGCCATGCTGACAAGTGGCAGGATACATCACTGCATGAATTTGCTTGTGATTTTGAAAATGCAGAAGTAGTGGACCGCACTATAACGCTTATTCCGAAAGATTTTCCGGAGAAATTCTTCTATGTAAAGGATTTTACTGTTACCTGCAACTCTGATTCGAACCTCTCATTTACCTACGAGGACGTGCAGAACGTGGTAACTCCTGTCGCAGACAGTTTTACAACTACAAACATGGAAGATGATGCCGGTTTTGAATATCATCTGTTTACGCCAGAAACTACTGAAAATATGCCCATTGTCATTGTTTTCCATGGATTCGGAGATACCGATAATCTGCTGACATACAGAACAGCGGTGGAATGGGCTGAGCCGGAAAACCAGAAGGTACGTCCCTGCTACGTCCTCGCCCCGGTGATAAAGGATGAACGCTATTATGAGGCTACAACAAGAGGCGCAGCTTTAGATAAAGTAAAAGCCCTCGTTGATACGATGGTATCCGAGGGAAAAGTTGATCCGTCAAGGATATACGTGATGGGCAATTCTTTCGGCGGCCTTTCTACGATCGAGTTCTGTGAGAAATATCCGGATTACGTAGCAGGTGCTATTGCATTATGCCCGGCACTTAACTATGGTCCCGCCGCTTCCACGAACCTGGAAAAAATGAAGGATGTCCCAATATGGTTTGCACAGGCAGAACATGATGGCACAATACCCATTACGGAGAGCAGAAATGCCTATAAGAAGCTTACCGATCTTGGTGCCACGGATGTACATTTTACGGAATATACCGACGATGAGATGAACGCCGCAGGCGCAGAAGCATCGAACGATTCGACCTATAGCTACCATCATGTGGAGCTTGCCGTTATGGAGGATGACGCATACCAGGAATGGCTATTTGATCACAAACGATAATCTAGTGAAAACCAACAGGAGAAAACTATGAACCTTTCAATCGCGTTTTTGCAGCTCCTTCCTGAAGGAAGCCTTGAAGAAAACCTGAAAAAAGGAATCGCAGCATGCCGACAGGCGAAGGAAAAAGGCGCAGACATTGCAATTTTTCCCGAAATGTGGAGCTGCGGATACAATTTTTTCCATGATGCTGACAGTATCCGGGAATGCGCCATTTCTTATGATAGCTCGTTTGTGAACCGGTTTTCGGAGCTCGCAGCAGAGCTTGATTTAGATATGCTGCGGGATTATCGCCTCCGTGAAGTGTGGGGTCACAAACACAGGCGACCTGAATTATATGGCATAATTGCAGAAGAATAACAACGTTCGCTAATACCGTCTACATCTTGATTTTTTCGCAGTCCTTTTACAGGGCTGCGTATTTTTTTGCGTTTTTAAGAAAACGATTCGTTGACAGTTAACGAACGTTAGAATATAATTGGTAACGATAGTTAGAAAAGCAATCCGTGAAGAAGCCGATAAACAGTGGAGAAAGCGAGGCTATATGCCAAGAACAAACGCTAAAGAGCCTTTAATAAAAGCAGCAAGAGATCTGTTTTCTGTAAAAGGATATGATGGAACAAGCGTAGATGAAATAGCAGAATCCATCGGTATAAAAGGCCCGACAATATATAAATACTTCAAGAATAAAGAGGATCTTCTGAAAGCCGTGATAAACACTGCGGAAGATGAATATAAGAAAGGTATGGGGATAAGCAGTAATCTGGCGGATATGATCAATTCCGGAGCGGAACTCAAGGTATACGTTTTGAAAACGCTGCATTTTACCCTGAAAAATGACACCGCCAAAAAGATGCGAAAGCTCATTACGATGGAGCAGTATAGAAATTCTACATTTGCAAAGCAGACTACCATGCATCAACTCACATATCTTCAGGATATTTATACATCAATTTTCCAAAAAATGATGGAGCGTGGGCAGATGGTGAAAGGAGATGCTGCCATAATTGCCCTTGAATTCGTATCGCCCATCACGATTATGGTCCAATTGATTGATAGGGAGCCCAGAAAAAAGAAGGAAGCTCTTCAAACTATTGAAAAGCATATAGATATTTTCTTAGAAAGATACAATTTCAAATGAAATGAGGAGGATAGATATGAAAACACTTGTTATTTACACATCACAGACAGGATTTACAAAAAGGTACGCCGAGTGGCTTGCAGACAGAGTAGGCGCGGATCTTCTAGATCTTAAGGACGCGCAGAAAAAGAGTGCGGAATATTTTGATAACTATGATGCGATCTGCTACGGAGGATGGGCCATGGCAGAGAAGGTTGTGAAGTCAAAGTGGTTCCTGGAGAAGGCAGTAAATTGGAAGAATAAGTGCCTTGCTATGTTTTGCGTAGGTGGCACTCCGAATGGAGATCATATGGTGGATTTGCTTCTTCAGAATGCACTCACTGATGAGCAGAGAGAGTATATCAGGGTATTCTACTGCCAAGGCGGCATGAACTACGAAAAGATGAAGGCTCCGACCAGAATTACAATGAAGATGTTTGTATCTTCTCTTAGGAATAAAAAGGACCTGCCTGAAGATAAAAAGATAATGTTTGACAGGATGGCTACATCCTATGACATATCAGATATCAGGTATATAGAGCCTATCGCGGCCTATCTTAGCGGAATGGACGAGGAAAAAGCTGTTTAAACGTCAGTCAATCGACTAATGTGTGAAAAATACGGGGAGATTTTTATGGAAAAAGGTAAGGGATTAAGAGTCCTTGACGGAACAATGCTTAAGATCATAGCGATGATCAGCATGGTCTTTGATCATGTAGGAGACATGTTTTTACCGGGTGTGATGTGGCCAAGAATGATCGGACGTCTTGCAATGCCGCTTTTTGCATTTTGCATTGCTGAAGGCTACATTCATACAAGAGATAAGAAGAAATATATCCTGAGACTCGGCATTTTTGCTTTGATAAGTGAAATCCCGTTTGATCTTGCCTTTGATGGAAAAATAGGGCTTGGTCACCAAAACATCATGCTGACGTTCTTTTTGTCAGTGCTTGCGCTGAAACTCTTTGACATAATCCGTGGAGAAGTTAAAGAAGATACCGGAAAGTATAGTGTGGTAAAAAGTATTTGCGGAACACTTGTTATTATTGTAACAGCCTTTATTGCACTATTAGTCAAAGCAGATTATACAGTTTTTGCTATAATCTCTGTCTTTTTGTTCTATGTATTCAAGAATTCAAAGCATTTTCTCAGAACCGGTGCGGGCGTGGCATTTCTTGCACTCACAAGGACTATGGGATATTACTGTACCACCGGACTCAGTATTATACCTCTGCTTCTTTATAACGGAAAAAGAGGGAAAGGGCTTAAATGGCTATTCTATGCCTTTTATCCGGGACATCTACTTATCCTTTATTTGATAAAAATGGCAAAGTTCTGATAATTAGGAGGATCTGTTAAATGAAAAATGTATGGGAGGCGGATGAAAAATGATTGATATAAGAGTTGCAACAAAAAATGATATTGAGAGCATGATGAGCAGTCGCCTTGAAATGCTTAAGGTAGTGAATAATCTGTCAGAAGATTACGAGTTTTCTGATGAAATGATAAATGAAAGTCGTGATTACTTTTTGAATGGCGATCATATAACTGTTCTTGCACTAGATGGAGACATTGTTATTGGCTGTGCGTCCATGAGCTTCATCAGGATAATGCCAACATTTTATCATCTAACCGGAAAACGGGCGCACCTTATGAATGTATACACAAGAAACGAATATCGTAGGCAGGGTATTGCTCAAAAGATGGTTGAGCTACTGATCGAGAAAACATGGGAAAAGGGTGCTACCGAAATAAGTCTTGATGCAACCGAATTAGGACGTCCTCTCTATGAGAAAATAGGATTTACCGATTCAACAGAATGCATGGTTTTGACAAAAATCTAAAAAGGTGTTGACTCTGACGTAACGTTATAGTTTAAGCTATTGTTACACGTGAAGGAGATGAACGCTATGAAGACAGTAAATGAAGTAAGTAAACTGACAGGAGTGAGTATACGCACCTTGCAGTATTACGATCAGATAGGACTCTTAAAGCCAGCAGAATATACGGAGTCGGGCTACAGACTGTATGACGATGCAGCTCTGGAAAAATTGCAGCAGATTTTACTGTTCAAGGAGCTGGAGTTTCCGCTTAAGGATATAAAAGACATTATAAACAGATCTGATTTTGACAAAACAAAGGCATTGGAGCAGCAGATCGAGCTCCTGGAGCTTAAGAAGGAGCATATTGAAAATCTGCTTAACCTCTGTAAGTACCTTAAAGTGAGAGGAGTGAGAAAATTGGATTTTACAGCATTTGACAGTAGTAAGCTTGACGAATACGCAAGAAAAGCAAAGGAACAGTGGGGCCAGACTCCGGCATATAAGGAATATGCAGAAAAGAGCAAGAACTGGACAAAAGAATATGAAAGTGGCCTTATGGCCGATTTTACCAAGCTTTTTGAGGAATTCGGAACCATGAAGGAGATGGATCCTGCATCTAAAGAGGTCCAGAGCCAGGTTAAGAGAGTACAGGATTTCATTACCGAAAATATGTATACCTGCACTAATGATATATTATATGGTCTCGGAACCGGTTATGTAGGCGGCGGAGAACTTACAGAAAATATAGAAAAAATGGGTGGTAAGGGGACTGCCGAGTTTATTTTCCGGGCTATAAAGATTTATTGCGGCAGACCCGACTAAGAGGTATGAAATTCGGAGGGGGTATATGAGAAAAAATACAGTATTATCTTGCTGGATTATATTTGCAATCCTGATATTTGTGCATGGATTCGAAGCCATCACACTTAGAATGGACGAGACTGTTTTTGGTGAAAACTTCATCAATAAGGTGTTTGGGATTCTCGTCATTTTCATAGTGCTTAAAGCTCTAAATTGGAAATGGTCTGATATAGGATTTGCCAAAATCGGATTTATAAAACATGCAGGAATGGGATTGCTGATTGCATTATGCTCATTTGTAATCTCATACAGCGCGGAGATCCTGATCCTTAAAAGCCGGGGACATGATATCGGATTCGGAATTTTCACAACAGGATTTTCTCTGACCGGGGAAGCCGCCATCCATACCGGTATCGGCTTTATACTGTTGTGTGTTTTCTTCAACATCATAAATGTGATCATGGAAGAGGGTACATTTAGGGGGCTTTTCTATCATATTACCGCTACGGACCATTCTCCAAAGTATGCCCTGATTTTTCAGGCATTTTTATTTGGAGTATGGCATATCGTAACACCGCTCCATAATCTGATTGATGGTGATATTAATGTAGGTTCATTCGTAGCACTTGGAATAGGATACATCATTCTTGCCGGAATGATGGGCATCAAGTGGGAACTGCTCTATCGCATGACCGGCAGTCTTTACGCCGGAATGGCTGACCATTTTTTCAACAACTGTATTGCGACCAATCTGCTTCATGTAACTACTGAAAGCGGAGTCGATGAGATGATGATCATCCGCGTGGTGATCGCACAACTACTATCATTTACAATCACCCTGCTGGTTTGGATGAAAAGGGAAAAGAAAGAGTACGGACAATGGAATAGGCAGGAAGAAGTGACCTGACAAATCTTCGCAAACGAGGAAATGTACGATTTTCAATACTCATCCATAATATACTTGTGAGCAGGAGGAAGAAAGCATGGAATGGATCGAAG
Organism: Butyrivibrio sp. INlla16; assembly: GCF_900104155.1. Lineage (GTDB taxonomy): Bacteria > Bacillota > Clostridia > Lachnospirales > Lachnospiraceae > Butyrivibrio. Next base: position 42,464 of record NZ_FMYB01000027.1, on the reverse strand, counting down.
CATTACAAAAAGCTATCACGTATATGGAGGAGCATCTTCTCGAGGAGATCAACTATGAAGACGTAGCGAAGCAGGTGCACACGTCGAGCTACGAGTTTCACAGGGCTTTCAGTTTCGTGACAGGCTTAACGGCCAACGCATATATCCGTAACCGCCGATTGTCTCTGGCGGGGAAAGAGCTTGTAGAGACCGATGCGAAGATCACTGATCTGGCAATGAAGTATGGCTACGAAACACCGGAAAGCTTTACTAAGGCTTTCACAAGGTTTCACGGTGTCGCGCCAAAAACAGCCAGAGAAGAAGCCGGCAAACTGACGCTTTTTAATCCGCTTACAATTACATTATCTGTGAAAGGTGGTAAGAGTATGGATTATCGTATCGTTCAAACAAAAGAGAAGAAGTTTATCGCACTGGTAAGGGAGTTCAGTAACGGAATTATTAACGACGAGGCCAACCACGAAGTGGCGGATTTCTGGGGAGAATGCAACAGCAAGAATATGCTGTCGCCGATCTGGATGCTGAGAGAGGATGGAAAGCGCGATCTCTACGGTCTTTGCAGTCCGACTACAGAAGGAAAGGACACCTTTGAGTACGGTATCGGCATCATCATCGACGAGGATACTGCGCAGTTCGATCAGGCAGATCTGGAGAAAAAAGGCTTCCGCATCTGGGATGTCAATCCCGGGACTTATGTAGTATTTGAATGTGTGGGTGAAGATGGCGACTGCATCGCCAAGACCTGGGTGAAGTTCTATAAGGAGTTTCTGCCGCAGCTGGGCTACGAGGCTTCCGAAGAGACTGACTACGAGCTTTACTTTGATGGGACCAGGCCGGATATATTCTGCGAACTGTGGATTCCGATCAAGAAAAAATAAAAAACAGCCTCTTGAAGAACAATTAAAATAAGGCATTGATTTATTTGGCCGTATAGAGTATAGTTTTTATTGCAACGGAAAACGTTTTCCATAACAAGAGGAGCGAATATGAATTTAGGTGCAATATATCACAGAATGTCCGAACAATACTGCTATAGCCTTGATGAAAACCAGCTGATTATCAACATAAAAACAGGCTATGATGTTGATAAGATTTTCATATACCACGGAGATCCGTACGATGCGGGAATAATGGGCGGAAAAGAGCGCTGGAACGGCAAGAAGGAAGAAATATTTTTCAAGAAAAGATTGAAGGACCACATCTGGTGGACGACAACGCTTTGCCCCGAGCACAAGAGATGTAAGTACTATTTTGAGCTTCACTCGGGCGATGAATATGTATATTTCTTCGAGGATGGTTTCTACAGCGAGGAGGAGATGAATCAGGAGGGCAAGATTCTTTCGTATTTCATCATGCCCTGGATGAATCCTGCAGATGTCTGCAAGACTCCCGCATGGGTAAACGATACCGTGTGGTATCAGATTTTTCCCGAGAGATTCTGCAACGGCGATAAGAGCATAGACCCTGAGAATGTGATGGAATGGCAGACCGGCGAGGTCGGGATGCACGACTACTACGGCGGCGACATCAGGGGCATACGCGATAAAATCCCTTACCTCAAGGATCTTGGAATTACCGGACTTTATCTTAATCCTATATTTGAGGCGCACAGCAATCATAAATATAACACCCGTGATTATAAGAAGGTTGATCCGCATTTCGGAACCAACGAAGACTTAAAGAACCTGGTGAAAGAGGCTCATGACGCAGGAATCAGAGTCATGCTTGATGCGGTATTTAATCATACCGGAAGCGACCATCCCATGTGGCTTGACGTCCTGGAAAACGGACAGCAGTCAAAGTATGCGGACTGGTACATGGTAAATAAATGGCCTGTGGAGCAGGGACGCGACACCAGAGACGGAAGATATTTTTCCTTTGCCTTTGCTGAATACATGCCAAAGCTCAACACCAATAATCCTGAGGTTCAGGATTATCTGCTGGATATCATCAGATTCTGGATTGATGAATTTGATATTGACGGGCTGCGGTTCGATGTAGGCAATGAGATATCTCATTCCTTCCTCAAAGCGGTGCGCTACATGACAAAGCGTATGAAGGACGATTTTTATCTGCTCGGGGAAATATGGCACGATTCCATGTCATGGCTCCAGGGAGATGAGTACGACTCGGTGATGAATTATCCGCTTTCCACAGCGATAGCTGATTTCTGGGTTTATAAAAACAGAGGCCGTGAGACCTTTGAATATGACATAAACAGATGCTTTACCATGTATTATTCCCAGGTAAATGACGTCCTTTTCAATCTTCTGGATTCGCATGACACCAACAGACTCTTTGAGAAGGCAGAGAAAAATGTAGACATTTTCTATCAGCAGCTTGCGGTACTTTTCACAATGCCCGGAAGCCCCTGTATCTATTACGGCACTGAGGTGATCATGGATGGTTCCTATGATCCCGACTGTCGCAGATGCATGCCCTGGGATGAGATAGACTCAGGGAAAAAGGATGCCGAGCTCTCAGAGATGAAAACGCTTATAAACATGAGAAAATCTCTGCAATCCTGTAAGAGCAGGAATTTCCATTTTCCTAATGATGTTGCTGACGAAAGGGTAATATCATATCTGAAAATCGGTGATAATGAGAGCCTTCAGGTATACTTAAACTGCGGAGAGTCAGATGCCGTCATAAATTTCGGTGATAATACTGAGGTTGTATATAGCCGTAAGTGGAATAATACCGATGAATGCAGCGGAATTCTTGGAGAAAAGGGCATTTTGATTTTGAAATCCTGAAACTATGCATGAAACAAGTGTAGCCATATTTGCACTATCTGTAGTGAAATATGGAAAAGTGCTCAGCGCTCCTCTATGATTTAATTATGGAGGAACGCTGCATATGAGCACACAAAGAATCACAGCCATATTGGCTATCTTTTTAATAACGGCCGTTTTCTTACGAAGCATCTCACAGGCCGCAAATCCCAATGACATAGAGGATCTTATAAAGCAATATCAGCAGGAGACAAAATGCAATCACGTAAGCGTTGTAGTTTATAACCACGGCGATGTCTCATATTATGGTGATAGCGAAGGGCTATACCAGATAGGTTCCATGACAAAAGCTTTTACCGGGCTCGCCATTTCAAAGCTGATAACAGAACGCGTCATTGATGAAAATGGCGTAATTTCTGACTATATCCCTGGATTCGAGGGTTACTTTGACTCCAGGAAAGTTAATATTACTGTAAGGAATCTGCTTGAGCAGAAGAGCGGATTTACAAATAATGAAAAAGAATACCCGAGTGCTGCGGCGACGGAGACCCTTGCAGAGTGGGCTGACAGAATCTCGGGGAGTGAGTTAAACAGCATACCCGGAGCCGAGTATGCTTATTCCAATGTGAATTACAATCTTCTGGGACTCGTCATAGAAAATGTATCCGGAATGCCCTATCGTGATTACATTGAGCAGAATATCCTTTTGCCGCTTGGGCTGAAAAACACATATGTCGGAATGCCTTATAGCGGCAGAATCGTTGAAGGGACAAGGCTCGGATACCGCCATGCGTTCGATTTTCACATGGCTGTGAAGGAAGCGAGCATACCTGCAGGATATTTCTATTCAAACACTGAGGACATGGGCAGATGGATTGAAATTTGCACTGGAAACAGCGACATCCCGGAAGATTTTAAGGAATCTTTTTCAAAAATCAAAGAGCAGCTCAAAGCGGAAGGAGACTATTATTCGGGCTGGGAACTTTTCGCTGATGGTGTGACAGGTCATTCAGGAGGCACCCCGAATTATTCTTCAAGGATTGCGTTTGATGATAAGAAGCAGATAGGTGTATGTGTTCTTTCCAACCTGAATGTAGCGGCCACTACGGACAGTCTGTGCAACAATATTTTTGATATTTTATCAGGGAGAGATCCGGGAGCACTGACCAAAGACATCTGGACGATTTTTGATATTGTCTTTTCAGCCGTGACAGCTGTTGGCGCTTTTCTTTTTGGGGCTATTTTCATCACAAAAAGGCGATCACTTCTCCTCGGATGTGATACGATACTAATAGTTCTTCTTGCATTAGTTCTAATACTGTTTCCAATAATTTTCGGTGCCGGAATGAAAGAAATTGTGTTTACATGGGCACCCTGGAGCCTGGCGGGAGGTATCCTTACTGTCGCCGGAGATATCGTTTGTGCCACTATAAAATTGCTGACAGGAAAAAGGTATGCAGATCATAACAAGACAGGTAAAGGATAAACCGCTTACGGTCACAATTGAATACCCTGAACGCACGGATTTTGTCACTTCTCTGGTTCGCAGGATAAGCAGCATGGATACAAGCTTTTCAGCAAGCATAGATGGACGACGGGTGAAGATCCGTCTGGCAGATGTATACTACATTGAGAACGTAGAGCGAAAGCTGTTCCTTTATACTGCAAAAGAAGTGTATCGCCTTGATTCTTCCATGTCGGAGATGCTATCCATAACTGAAGATACAGGTCTTGTCAGAATATCGAGAACCTGCATTATGAACACGGATCACTTGAAAGAAATCCGGCAGGTCAGGAATAGTCATCTTGAGGCAGTGCTTGATAATGATGAGATGCTGATTGTTTCCAGGAAATACTTGAAGGATATAAAGAGGGTTTTCCAAAAATGAAGAGTATAAAGATAATTCTGAGGGATACTTGTATATTAGCGGCGTTGATGATTTTGTCCGTATTCGCTATTTCCATAATATGGTCAGGAATTACAGAAGAGATAGGGCTTGTCCTCAAGCTGTTCGGCCTGGCTTTAATTATCGTAGTCGTAAATTACCTGATTGACGAGTATCTTTCTTTATCTATGGCAATGTATTATGTAGTAAAATATTTTGCGATAACAGCCTTAGTGATGCTTTTCGGATTTATAGCAGGATGGTTCTATCCAACTAATTTCTGGATGGCATTTGTCTACGTCGGAGTAGTGCTGATATTGGCATACTCAATTGATAGTTTCAAGGTGAAAAAAGATATAGAATTCATAAATGGTAAGATTAGTGACAGAGGGCAGCGAGGGCTGTAGATGTATGTTTTGGGTGAGTAAAAGACATGGAATTTAGAAAACTAACAGCTTCAGATTTAGCATCACTACATTGTTATAAAGCAATTTTACAGAGCGCCAAAGCCCGAACCGACGCCCATAGGTTTTATGAGCATAAAGGCTTCAACGGAGAGTCAAAAAAAGCCTTCGATATGCGACTGGAGTAAGGGGCTATGCCTTTTGAGATAATAGCTATTCTTTGCGTGGCCAGATATTAGATGATCAGACGTCAATAAACCTATTATTTGTATATTCCCTGCTGCAATACAAAAAAGTACGAATAACAGCAGTATAAATTTTGTAGTATAGTCTGCTGAAAAAGTGAAATATGCTAATTGTGGCAGTAGCTTTTACGATACCATCTCTGCTACAAATAGGAACAATCGAAAATGCGGCAGCCATTAGATGGAAAAAATAACTGCCGTAAATAAACCAAATAAGATATGCGGTAGAATACTGCCACTAAAAACAACTGCTGCAAATGTGCAAAGCAAATAATCCAGCAGTTATAAGCCATTGTTTCGCTCTACTGGTTTAACTTGATAGCATATGAGCCTTAAAATATTATAATCCGAAACGGGCGTCTTATCTATGAAAACGCCTGGGGAAAAACCAATTCATATAACCCTGACGGAACCCCCTGCACCGACAGCAGCGAGGTAACCACGGATACTCTATATGACCAGGCCTCGCTCACAGACCTTGATATAATCAAAAAGTGGAAAGCGGAGCTCACGATGCCAATAAATTTGATGGCGGCTGGTACGCCGCAAGTACCTTGGGTTTTGTCCCGGAGATTCTGTATATCGGCATGGACTCCAACGAGGAGATTAGCGAAAAATTAAAAGACTTTACAGAGAAGCTGGCAGCGGAATCGCTGGAGCTGATTCCCGAAGGCGTATCGCCGGATAGCGAGCATCCCGCCGCGAAAAACGCAAGAAGTAAGAAAGAGCTCGATTTGTTATATAATGGCTAAACAATAATATGTACAACTTTTGGAGGACAAAATGGAAAGAAAACGTGTGTTATGTTTTGGAGATTCTCTTACATGGGGATATGATCCCGAAAAGAGGACCAGAATAGATGAAAATATGAGATGGACCGGTGTGCTGCAGACACTTCTGGGCGATTCCTACAAGGTTATCGAGGAAGGACACAACGGAAGAACCATTGCTACCGACGATCCCGCAGAGGGTGAGAAAAACGGCCTCAAGTACGTTATTCCCTGTATCGAGAGTCAGTCCCCTGTTGATGTGATGATCATCATGCTGGGCAGCAATGATCTTAAAAGGAAATTTTCATACTGTTCCATGGATATAGCAGGAGAGATGCAGATATTCCTTGAAAAAGTTCAGGCACACAACAGGTTTCGCATGAACGATAAGATGAAGATTCTTCTGATATCACCTCCGCTTGTAGGTACAACAGGCAAAGGCTCTTGGCTTGAGGACTGCTTCGATTTTATAAATGCAGCAAAGGTTTCCTCAGAGCTTGCACAATGGTATAAACAGCTGGCTGACATGTACGGCTGCGCGTTTCTTGATGCTTCCAAGATAGTTTCACCAAGCCCCGCAGACGGAGTACATATTGACAAGGATGCCCACGGAAAGCTTGGAAAAGCCATCTATGACAGGCTTCATAACAGCGGCTTATTGGAGTAACATGGCAAAAACAATTTTTCCTGAGTTATTTGCGGCGATATCTCCCATATTTTCAACGCTCTCATAGGCATTACCATCGGCCTTATCAGACATCGCACGTATAATAACAAACGGTATGTCATACTGATAGCATACGGCTGCAACCGAAGCACCTTCCATTTCACAGGCGATAGCTCCAAAATCATCGCTTAACTTTTTAACGTATTCCTCAGACGCAACGAATTGATCTCCTGTGGCGATTGTTCCTTTGAAGACATGCTCTTTTCCCACCACGGAAACAGCAGCATCGTACGCTTTGTTCACAAGCTCTTCATCGCAGTAGTAGTAGCCTTCATCACCAAGATCACCCATAGAACCGGTTCCGCTCCAGCTAAAGCCATCGTTCGAAATCATTCCGTAATCGTGCTGTACCAGGCGCTCAGCAATCACTTCATCCAGCACCTTGGTTTCATCCCCGACACCGCCGGCAATTCCTGTAAATATCACGTTCTTAATGTTGTAATTATTCAGCATGGCAGTCGCTCCGGATGCCGCAAGCACCTTGCCGATTCCGCTTCTGGAGATAACTACCGGCTGTCCGCACAATTTTCCAACGTGATACTCAACCTTACCAATGGTATCAACGTGATCTATTTCTGCCTCTGATAATAGATACGCTATCTCATTATCCATCGCGGAGACGATTCCTATATATTCCTGACCTTTATCCGGCGCCTTTTTAGCTGAGCAGGCACAGAGCATCACAGCTGCCACTAAGATAAATATTATTTTCGTAAAAAAGCTTCTCATTTTCATATTCATCAACTCCTTAAAATTAGGACTACACATGAATTCTGCTTATTTTTCATGAAAATCATATCAACCTGTATATCACAGCTTCATCACAATCCCTTATTAGTTTATATTAACAACGACTCATACGACCCTATTTTTATAAAAATTTAATAGTTTTTTCACTCGAACACTCATAAAATATGATTCAGGAGATTTAGTTTCCTGTAGAGGTGGTAAAAGACTGAAGTTTTCTTATGGAGGATTGCAAAATGGGTAAGAGTAAAAAATCTATTGTTATCAAATTTTTGTCCCTGCTATTTGCTTTGATTTTAGCTACCACGATGGCTAATCCCATAACCGTAGAAGCTAAAGTAAGAAAGAAAACACTTAAAACCTTGCACAGTTTCAGCAATGATGACCCTCTTTATCTCGACAGCATCGCATATCGTGTAAAACCGGGGCATTATAGATTCAAGATTAAAAAGCCGAAGAATTCCGGAGCCTACGGCCTCATAAGATTCATGGCTCCCAAGGAAAAAGACTATTATTTTACTGTAAATAAAGTTCATGGAAACAAAAGAAAAAACTATGTGAACGGATATTTCAATGTCCGCAAAAATTGATGGAGCCCGATGGGTATCTATATTCGGAGCGAATAGGAACCAGTGGTTTATTTGCCTCTAAAAATACCGGTATGGCCAGAAAGACAAGACGCATCGGTTTTGCATGCCATCAAAATACTGTTATGTACATAGAGTTTTATGTTTCGGGAAGCAGATCACGCTATGTACAGTTTGATTTCACAATTAAGTAGCCGGAGCATAAGAGAATTTATCTTAGAGAATATAATTAAATAAACCTGATTAATGGGGAAGGCTGGAGCTTCGTCACGTAAGCTCCAGCCTTGTTTTAATGAAGAAAAGTGTGTGTTCTTATGAGGGAGTCAAGAGAAGTTTTTGATCTCTTGATGGTTATATAATACAGATAAAATCGTAAGAGAAAGTGACCAATTTGTGTAAAATGTGTGAAATCGTCTCTTATCAGACAGACTCCGTGCTTGTATCAGCCGGATAGTTCACAAGGCAATATTTTGTGTATTCCACGATAAGCGCCGCTATTTCATTACTCTTGATCAAAATGCCACGTCTTTTCATATTGATCATCTCAAGATATGCAGCTATATCCGTAAAAAGTTTGTTCTTCCTCACGGTCATGGGATATACCTGAATCTGCTGGTTTTTGCAGTACTCAAGAAGATCTTCAAGTGATACGTTATCCTTTTTCTTTCTCTCAAGGAAAGGGTGGAGGAATGGCATCCTCTCAGAATACAGCCAATACATTGTCTTGTCGTAGAGCATGTTGAAGGTGTGCTGTTGTATATACTCCACCTGTCCTTCTGAAATCTTGTAGGTTATCCGCTTCTTCATAGAAATCACCACCTGTTATGAATTGATAATGTGAAAGTAAATAAAAGGGCGTTTTCACCACTTTGGTATACATTTTGGCCACTTTTCAGAGCCTTATGGCAAGCATTTGTAAATCAGAAGGCGTTTTCGGGATTTTGGTACCCATGATTTCTTAAAACAGGTATACCAATATGGAAAATCAGGCGTTCTATTTACTTATTAAGAGTCAGAAGCCTTAAAAAACATAGAAAATGTATACCAAAACGGTGAAACCCTTGTTTCATTTACTTATTCTGTTATTATGCGCCTATTGACTAGTAAAGTCAAAGTTGTCTTATGAAAGACATCTGACGCTAACATTCTTTAATGTGAATATTATAAAACAGGAGCGTAAAACTTTTATTAAAAACGCCTTAACAGAGGCTTAAAAGAGCATAAAATCAGGCATTTTCATTGGATTTTCCGGCGTGCGATGGTATCATAATGCGTAGGACAGATACAATAAATCTGTCCTTTTTGATTACAAAAAGGACACTGCAAAATTTGCCGAAATAGCCAGAATCCTGGCGGATTCATAAATATTCTGTCAAAAACCTATTACAACACAAATCCTCCCAAGATTGTAATTAAATATCAAGATCCCTCCGGCGAAACAAAGGTCAGAGTCTGTGTAGTAAGTATGACTGACAACGGAAGTAACCTTGGAAGCGTAAAAATGGATGGGCAAACATACTATATTAACTCGGAGGGAACCACTGATGCTACCGTAGAAAAAGATAACGGTGACGGAACAAAGGATATGTCTGCTGAAGTGATTCTGTCCTCTGGAGATGGCTCAAAACTTCCTGCTGGCACAGAAGCAAAACTTTATGTAGCGGTAAAACATGGCGATGAAGAAGTAGGGTGGAGTATGAAAGGCTCACCCAGAAATGACGACATAACTATCCCTGCTGAAGAAGGTTCACCTGAAAAGAGCCTCACCGTCACCCCTCCTACAGGTAAGGACTTTACCTATGATGGTACTGAGCATACAGGCGTTGAGGCAGGCACAGGCTATACCTTGTCCGGTACCGCAAAGGCAATTGATGCCGGATCATATAAAGCTACAGCTACTCTTGCAAGTGGTTACAAATGGACCGATGGAAGCAGCACACCTAAAGAAATATTGTGGACCATTAATCAGGCCGAAAACACGATGACTGTAAAAGCAAAGAAAGTGACCTGTAAATTTAAAAACAAAAAGAAAAAGGAAACTTATAAAGCCGATCAAGTATATGATATACAGAACGCAAAAGGTGATGTAAGATTCCAGAAGGTGGAGATAAAGCGGGGACATAAGAAACTATCCAAGAAAGACTACAAAAAAATTGCAGTTTCACAAACCACCGGAAAAATCACTATTAAAAAGGGATTACCAAAAGGAAAGTACAAAGTGAAAGTGACTCTTACTGCTTCGGGAAATAATAATTACACCTCTAAAAGTCAGGATGTCACTGTAAAAATAACAGTAAAATAACAACCATATTTGTAATGCCGCAAGACTTAATGAACCTCCGTCATTTCTGACGGAGGTTCGATGGCTTAAAACAAAATTTTGAAAAGCTTTATGAAAAAGCATGTATTTAACTTTATGGCAAAAGATTATCGTGCTTTCTGTATCAATGTACTGTATGTGTTATGCCTGATAACCCTTTGTGGTGCAACTTTCAAAGAGGAAAAAATGTCATTCAGGGAATGATCGGAGCTCTCCTCATGATATCCGTAGTGGGGAATATAAATGTATTGTCGGAAATGCTGGATACAGATATCCCAAGCCGTACTCTGTGGCAAATGATATTCAGTCTTATTGTTATGACCGCAATCTTTATCAATCACTTTTTAATTTCCCATTCTCAATACCAAAATATGAGAAGAATAATGATTAGCCAGATCCTTCTCGGAATCCTTATTTTATTCAGGTGTTACCAGATTATTTTAAATATACTGTCGACCGGATTCAGCATTCTGATGCTTGAAGTGACTGTGGGAATGCTTGCAATCATACCCACACTAAACGTCATAATCTGTACGGAGTGCAGGGGAGACGGCTATAAAATTAAGTAGAAGCTCTAATAATAATCCATCCTATTATTGTAATACCACAACTCCTCGTAGGATTCATTACTCATGCATGACCTAGAAACAGTCACAAAGCCGTGCTTGTCATAGTAGGTGATTGAAGCGTCGCCGGCATAGCTTTCCTTTATTCTTATGGGCCCACTGAAAAAGAGATTCTTGTACGGATAGAAACGGACATAAGTATCATCGAATTGTTCCACCTCCATCACGTATTTTTCACCATCTCTTGTTATCACTTCCTCTGTTTGAGTAAAGAAAAGTATTCCACTAAGCATCAATATTTCCCCTCCACCGATAAGAAGCATCCCTGTCAGGGCGATTGCAAGAACGCGGAGGAGACCGTTTTTAATGCTGAAAATGAGCTTTATCAGTCCTGCAAATAGGGCTATAACTATTATTACTGCAATGATTTTCCAGATCCACAGCCGCAATCTCAAGCCGGTTACGGGTATAAATATTTTAGTTAGTATGGCAATAAATACAGTCCATGCCAGTCCCTCTACAAAATATCCAAGAAAAGAAGAGTGCTTGTCCCCACAACTCATCCAATGGAACCACTTTTTTACTTGCTGTTGCAATTTGATACTCCTAATGTAGATATCAGCCTTCTCAATCCTGAATTAAAGGATTTGAAAACATTGCTACATCAACAACTTTTCTGTTGTAATCCTTCTCGTAGAACTGGATACGATCTGATAATGTGTAGCCCTTATCTGTGCTGTAATCATATCCTGCATCGATGATGTTGCCGGTTGAGTCAAGAAGAAGCGCTGTTACATATCCGGGCATCATGTAGTCATCTGACTTAACAGTATAGTCCACTTTGTAGTATCCGTCACTATCTGTTGAGAGGTACCAGTCACCTTCCCAGTATGTGCTTGTTTCATATACGTTCGGAAGCTCAATGCTGTCCCAGTGAATCTCGCCGGTAGGTGTGTTGTCACAATATACTGACTGTACTATTGTGTTGCCGGGTCTTATAGCTGTCTCGTAGAAAGAAATATCAGCGACTTCCTGTCCGCTCTTTCCCTTAGCATAGCCTTTTGCTGAGAAGGTTACATCCTCATCATAAATATTTGTAATACCTATTAAAAGATAAGGAGAATCACTGTGCTTATAAGAAGCTACAGAAATAACGATTCCTTCCATATCCTTGGGAGAGTACTGTACGCCCCAGTTAACCTTATTGTAGTCGGTGTCCAGTTTGTTCATAATTGATTCCTGCTCAGATGTGAGATATGAGCTCTTGGATAATGTCTTGCTTTCCTTTGTAAGTAAAGTCTTACCACTTGTAGATGCTGCAGGCTGTACCTTTGCCTGTGAAGTCAGATTGTAAAGACCTGCCGCTGAGACATTAACACTGCCTGTTGCTACGCTGAATACTGCAGCTGCCATACAAATAACACCCATAACCTTTGAATACACTCTTTTCATACCTTTTTTCCTCTTTTCTTTTTTTATTTTAATTTTTTTAATTTGTTCATTTGGCTGTTTTATTTGCGCCTTTACCTTATATACAGATGGGGGAGGAAAAATGTTGCAAAGATTTAAAAATATTTTTAATCTAAATTAGAATAAAAAACGACAGAGCAAGGAGTGACGTATGCAATATAAAGTAGCGGATATACCTCATAAAAAGATATGGGGAAGATGTTCATCCGTAGCGGATGAGCTTATATTATTCTGGACAGGAAGCGGAATTGAATTAAATGTAAGAGCAGGGCATCTGTATGCTGATATAGAGGCTGTTTATGATGTATTGGAAATCTGGATTGATGTATTTATAGATGATCAGCGAATCATGCATTTCCCTCTCCTAAAGGGAAAACACAGATATCAACTGATGAACGGATTTGACTCCACTCATGCGGCGTCGATCAGAGTTGTAAGAAGTACACAGTCAATGGCTGAGAGCTGCGCTTCAGTTGTAAAAATCTCTTCTTTTGAGACAGATGGAGAATTTGTGCCTGTGAAGGAAAGGAAATTCAGCCTGGAATTTATAGGTGACAGTATTACATCAGGAGAGGGAAGTTTTGCTCTATCGCGTGAAGAGTGGATGCCCACTGTATTTGACCATGTAAGCAGTTATACATACATGACCGCCAAAATTCTGGATGCTGATTACAACATAATAAGCCAGAGCGGATGGGGGCTGTTTGCTTCCTGGGAGGGCAGCTGCGAATGTTCAATGCAAAAGATATACCCCTATGTTTGCGCCGCACAAAACTGTGAAGAGTCCAAAGCGCTTGGCTGCATGGAAAAATGGGATTTTACTGATTTTGAAACAGACGCGGTCATAATAAACCTCGGGACGAATGACAGCAGTGCAATGAAGCTTGATATCTGGGATGAAGATGAATTTCTCGAGCAATTCATGACCACCGGAAATACCTTTTTAGGTGATATCAGAAAAAATAATCCCGGTGCAAAAATCATATGGGCTTACGGTATGCTTGGAAATGACATGGAAGATGTAATCCGGCAGATCATAGATACTTATAACAAAGAAACCGGGGACAACGTTACATATCTAAGGCTTCCCGACTGCAGCGATATACATGTTGGTGCCAGACTTCATCCGGATCCGGAAGGCCACCGCCTTGCTGCAAAAGTGCTTTCAGAATATCTAAAGGAAATATTGGCATAGAAAAAATAACAGGGGCCGCGCACTGATCACTAAGTGCACGGCCCCAAAATAATGCCTGTTCAATTCTTAATTACTTCATTTTTAGTCCTCAATCAAAGGATTTGTAAACATAGCTACATCAGCAACTCTTCTGGAGTATTCCTTCTCGTAGAACATGATGCTGTCTGATACTGTATAACCCTTATCAGTAGTAAAATTGTATGCCATATCGAGGATATTGCCGTTTGAATCAACAAGAACAGCTGTTACATATCCGGGCATCATATAGTCATCTGACTTAATAGAGTAGTCAACCATGTAGTAACCATCACTATCTGTTGTGAAAGTCCAATCACCTGTAGCATAAGCGCTAGTCTCATATACTTCAGGAAGTTCAATGTTATCCCAATGAATCTCTCCTGTAGGTGTGCTGTCACAGTATACCGATTTTATAATTGTATTACCGGGTCTTATAGCTGTCTCATAGATAGATATATCAGCGACTTCCTGTCCGCTCTTTCCCTTAGCATAGCCTGTTGCTGAGAATGTCACATCATCATTGTAAATATTTGTAATACCAATCACAAGAAAAGGCATTGTGTCTTCCATATAAGAAGAAACGGAAATAATGATTCCATCCATATCCTTGGGAGAGTACTGTATGCCCCAGTTGATCTTTGAATAGTCATTTTCAAGATTGGCAAGAATTTTCTCCTGCTCCGATGTGAGATATGAGCTCTTGGATACAGTCTCCTTTTCCTTTGTAAGTAAAGTCTTATTACCGGAACTTGACTTTCTCTCGGTTGTTGTACTGCTTCCTGTAGTTGTTCTGCTCTGAGTAGTTGTCTTTGTCTGTCCCTGTGACTTGGAAGGATTGTAAAATCCTGCTGCAGATACATTAACACTGCTTGTTGCTACACTGAAAATTGTAGCTGCCATACAAATAACACCCATAACCTTTGAATACACTCTTTTCATACCTTTTTTCCTCTTTTCTTTATCATTTTTATTTTTGAATTTTTATATTTGGCTGTTTTATTTGCGCCTTTACCTTATATACAGACGGGGTATGAAAAATGTTGCAAAGTTTTAAAAAATTTTATTAAAAATTTTTCCGGCATCAGATAATCTTCACTAATAAGATTATTTTTATCTTGAATTAAGATAATTTTTACTTCTATCTGAAATAATAGAATAAGCGTAATATTGGTATTTTTCTTATGGAGAAATCATATGGAAAACGAAATGGCCAACAATTTATTTATTCTTCCCTGCCGGATCTGACATCAAAATGGGGGAGCTCATCAGAATTGCGAAAAGGCAGCTTTAGCTAAGATTTGAAAGGAGCGTTTATGGTAAGAATACAACTGTGGCCTGACAATGATGTTGTTCAGGAAAAGATAACCATCAGAGCAGGAAAAAGACAGGTAAATGCACTTGTTATAAAGCCTAAAGATTATGCGGGCGGCGCAGCCTGCGTTCTTTGGATGCACGGCGGCGGTCTCGCTACAGGCATGAAGGAAATGGCATACATGACAAGGGCGATTGACCTTGTTAAGAAATTCGGTGTTGTAGTTGTTTCACCCGGGTACAAACTGTCATGGCAGGAGCCGTATCCCGCCGCAATAAAGGACTGCTATGCAACGCTTCTTTACATTAAAAAACATGCGAAGGATCTTGGAATCCGCGATGATCAGATAATGGTCGGAGGGGAGAGTGCCGGAGGTGGCCTGACTGCAGCGCTTTGCATGCTCGCAAGGGATAAAAAGAGCGTGAATATCGCGTATCAGATGCCGCTTTACCCTATGCTCGATAACTTTGATACGGGGTCATCCAGGGATAATCACAACAAAGTCTGGAATACGAGAAAAAACCATATGGCATGGAAGTTTTACCTCGGAAGGAATGTAAAGAAAGCCGTGCCTCCTTATGCTGCTCCCGCAAGGCAGACGGATTATACAAACCTTCCGCCCTGCTATACCTTTGTGTGCACCGATGAGCCTTTCTATGACGAGACCCTTGCTTTTGTAAAAAAGCTTAAGGAGGCCGGAGTAGAGGCAGAAGTGGATATTATAGAAGGAATGTACCATTCCTTTGACCTGTATGAACCCGATAGTCCGATTACAAGGGAGACTGTAGAGAAATTCCTTCAGCGCTTTGAATATGCGCTTGAACACTATCACGCACCCCAAAACTGAAGTTAAGTAATAGCCGACTGATTCTTTTACAGGAGGTATTGATAATGAAAATAAGAAAAGCATATATGCTGGCTGCAACGATTGTAACTGTAATGATTTCAGGGTGTTCTTTGGATACCAACAATGCTCAGCCAAAGGCGGATACCCAGACTGCCCATGCCAAAACCACAATCGAGTTTATGACCATGCTTGATGAGGACCTGGAATTAAAAAGCCTGATGAAAGAATCAATCATGCTTGCTTCCGTGAACAATCCTGATAAAAAGACGAATCCGGTGCGCTCGCTTGATGATTATTATGCTTTTCTTGACTGGTCAGCAACCTGTATGCCCTGGAATATACTGGATGTTGAAAATCCATCGCTTTATGCGAGCATAGACCAGAGTCTGGATTATTTTTATTATCTATTGGATCAGCCTCTACCGGAGCTTGCCGGGAAAGGCTACTATTATCCCTGCCTTGAAAACCACGAGCCTGTGGCTTCATGGGTGAAATCCTACTGCAAAGACTGGGGAGAATTCCTTTCAACCGAAGAGAGCTGGAATGACGACTACTATGCCCGCGTAGTAGCTGATGAAGATTTTAATATGAAAAAAGGGTGGTACGCGGATACTAACGAGTGGAAGACCTTTAACGAGTGGTTTTCCAGGAAGCTCATAGATCCCGGAGTTCGTCCTCTTGCTGATGCGGACATAATTGCCCCTGCAGATTCTACCCCTCAGGGCATGTGGAAAATAGATGATAATTCGCAGATTGACCTTGGAGTGCAGCTAAAATCCGTGCGCTTCTATAATGTGAAGAATATCATCGGAGAAGACAGCGAATATGAGGATGAGTTTGCCAATGGAACACTGACGCACACTTTCCTGGATGTCAACGATTATCACCGCTATCATTTTCCTATGGATGGCACTGTCCTTGAAGTGCGTAAAATAGATGCGCTTGATGCAGTTGGCGGCATTATTTCCTGGGACAGCACCCAGAAGAAATATATTCTTTGGGATTCGAACCCCGGTTGGCAGTCAATAGAAACCAGAGACTGTCTGATACTTGATACAAAATACGGCCTGGTCGCAATCCTTCCAATCGGCATGTCTCAGGTCAGCTCCTGCAACTGGGAAGAAACCGTAAAGACCGGCGTTTCCGTAAAGGCCGGCGATCCTATGGGATATTTCCTTTTTGGCGGGAGTGATATCGTTATGATTTTCCAGGAAGGAGTAGAGCTTAAACTGGAAGCGGATCATCACATCTTCATGGGGGAACCCTTTGCAGATATAACACCGTAGATTTCTGAAGAAGATTTCTTTTTTCGTACAGAACATTCTAATATAAATCCATCAAATCCCACGATCTTATTATGAGACCGTGGGATTTCTCGCTCTAAAACCTGAGATTTCTTATGGTCAACAGCATTTTTCGCAATAATGCTTTTTTCATGAATTTGTTACTCTTTTTAGCCTATTTATGTATAGATATCCCCATATATTTTCGCAAACTAACAGTAATTTTCCTTTTGTTACTCTGTTTTCAGTAAAAAAGGAGTAACAAATCTAAAGAACAAATAGATTTGCGAAAAATGAACTATAGAAATGGGATATATACCATGCAAAAAGAGTAATAAACACAAAATAATTGTGTATTTGCGAAACGCATATAGCTACACAACAAGTGCATCTATATAACGCGGAGGTATCAAATACCCCCGCTTTTCTTTTTGTAAATGAGAGAGAATTCTGGGCATTTTGGTATACCTTTTGCGCTCTTTTAGGGGCTTCCTCAGCACAACTTGTAAATGAGAATGCATTTTTAGGATTTTGGTATCCCTGTTTTTTGAAATCATGGGTACCAAATCCTCAAAAAAGCCTTCTCATTTACTTTTAGATTTAAAAACCAGTGAAAACAAGCCGAAAATGTATACCAAAACGCTAAAAACCTTATTTTATTTACTTTTTTGTAAAATCCGACCGTTCCTCAATCGTTTCCGTGCAAAACAATGCTAAATAAGTGTATTTCCATAATCGCCCTTCTATATGTGATAAATATATTCTCAGGAAAGGAGGAAACGGCATATGAAGAAGATGGAGAGTGAAAAAGAAGCATGAAAAATGAGTTTACAGTTAGAAATAAAGGTTTTATTGAGGAGGTTTACTATGAGATTCAAAGATATTCAAGACTTGACGACACATAGCGAAAACAAAAGAAACAGAAAAAATGGCCAGGTTATCAGCTACGACCAGTACAGAGAAAAGCTGTTTGAGCTTCATAACAAGGAGCCTAAAATCAATATGTTTGGTGCAACATTCACTATCTAATTCATAGTGCAATATTTGTTACATCTTATACATCTACCGAAAAGAGACCTACCCCCGGTCTCTTTTTTGGTTGCAATTTATGCAGAGTGTAATTTATGATTTTTCAAGAGAGCTTATAGCCCAAATCGGAAACGGAGAAAGGAACGGCGTTATATGTGTGGAAGGTATTACTATGCTGACAAAACTGCAAAGGCTGTGGAAATAGAGTTACAGCTGCCGTATGGGTCACTGACACTTCCTGCCGGCGATATTGTTCCCGGGAAAGCGGCCATTGCGCTTCTATTTGGAAAAGAAACAGCTGATATTAAAGTCTGTGACCTTCACTGGGGACTAACATCCAAAGATAAAAAGCTTGTGATAAATGCAAGAGCGGAATCTGTCCTGGAAAAGCCGATGTTTTCCGAAAGCATAAAGTCCAGGCGATGCATCCTTCCGGCGGGAGGCTTCTATGAATGGAACAGGGACAAAACCAAGTACACCTTTACAAGTACAGATGGCAATCCTCTATATCTTGCCGGATTCTATGATATGAGCGATAACAGAGACAGCTTTGTAATACTTACCACAGAAGCTAACAGTTCCATGAGCCCTGTCCATGACAGGATGCCAGTGATTATCGACAAAAAGAATGTCAGGGAATATCTGTGTGAGAGCAGTGCCGCACTTGACATGATCAAGGAAAAAATGCCTGAGCTTGATAGAACATGCGACTATGAACAGCTAAGCCTGTTCTGAAATATAGGGAACAACTTTGTTTATACTGATGTCCCTGAATGGAGAGAAAAAATACCACATGATATTTTGGATAATAGCAACACTTTGTGCTTTTTATGTTAAAGGTTTATGCGGGTTTGCAAACACGTTGGTTTTCACCTCAATATTGAGCTTTGGAAATGCCAACATAAATATATCTCCGGTTGAGCTGATTCTTGGATATCCCACCAATCTGATAATCAGCTGGAAAGAACGCAAATCCATAGATTTGAAAATATGCATTCCGCTTGCGGCCATGGTTCTTGTCGGCAGTGTGGCAGGCGTATTTTTTCTGAAAAATGCAGACGTATCTGTTGTAAAAATAATTTTTGGTGCACTTATCATCGTAATCGGCATAGAGATGCTCCTCAGAGAAATCTCTCCCGGAAAAGCGAAGCAGTCCCGAATCTTACTGACGATAATCGGCGTTTTATCCGGCTTCTTATGCGGACTATACGGCGTAGGTGCGCTGCTTGGAGCATATATAGGCAGAGTGACAGACAGCTCAAAGGCCTTCAGAGCCAATATCTGCCTTGTCTTTGTGATAGAGAACACCTTTCGAATTGCCTTGTACAGCCTGTATGGCATTATTACAATGGAATCTCTGAAAACAGCAGCGCTTCTGGCTCCGTTTATGCTGGCCGGACTTGGTGCAGGAATGCTCAGCGTCCGGGTCATAGATGACAAGATCATAAAAAAGATTGTAATTGTCTTACTTGTCGTGTCAGGAATAGCTCTAATACTGACAAACATGGCTTGATCACTCTATAACTTTTCTCAAAAAACCATTCACAAAAATACCCCCTTTTGGCGGTAGCAAATGAAATAAAATATGCTAAAATTCATTTAATAGGCGAAAATTTTTTTCATCGTTTCTTGGAGGGTTAAATATGAAGAGAAGAGTATGGCAAAGAGTATTATCATTGGCACTATTATTTGCAATGGCTATCATTCTGGTAAATCCGGTAACGGCACAGGCTAAGACAAAAAAGCTGAAGCTTCCTTATGCCGAATTTAATATTCCACAAGAATCTTATATCGAATCAAAAGCAGTAACTATAAATAAGACGGGCAATTATAAAGTTCAATTAGGAAAATCCGGAAAAATTTATAGCGGCTTCATAAAATTTGTTGTTCCTAAAACCAAGAAATACACATTTACATATAGCCATCTGAGAGCAAAAGGCAAGTCATCATGTTTAGCTACAGTAGATTATACTGTTCCTACCGGGATAGAAGATCAAATAAAGTATCTTGATGGTTATTCTAAAGGTGGATATCAAAATTCTTATCCTTTCGCATATAGAATACCGGGTAAAAAGGGCAGATATAATGTAGCTTCGCGGAAAGTAACGTATCAGTTAACTGAAGGTCAGGTTGTATATATCAATATTTATAATACTTATGGGAGCACAAAAGGACCCAAAGTAACATTTAATCTCAAGATCAAATAAATAATTAGCAGGAATATCATTTACGGTATTCCTGCTAATTTTGTCTTTGTCAACTACGAAATATGAATAAAACTGTTCATATTCCGTAGCCAAAGAGTATCAAAATAAAATAAACAGTAGCGAAAAAGCGGAGGTATCACTGATACTTCCGCTTTTTTACAGTTTCGATTGAAAACTCATTATTTCTCCGATTTGGAATAATTTGACTTTTTATCTCTATATAGATACACTATATATATATATATAGTGTATCTATATTTATAAGGAGATCAGACATGGGAGCAGTTTATACTAAGGCTCAGAAAGAGGCCACCCGAAGATATGTCAATTCCACTGACCAGATAAGGGTACGTACCGATAAAGGGAATCTGGATTTCATAAAAGAGCATGCTAAGGCCATGGGTGAGACCATGGGAGAATTTGTTAACAGGGCCATCCTGGAAGCGATTTACCGTGACAGGGGAGAAATCCTTATCGAAACGACGCGAAGTGATGAGTATGATATCTCCGGGAACCTTCTTTTATCTGATGATAATCACTACGAAATTGATTATATTGTTAGCGGAGTTCGGAAGATCAAGAAACTGGACAAGCAGAAGGACGTACCAAGCAGCTTTGTATCTGACTATGCGTGGATGTCTCTTGAGAACGAATATGAGAATGATCTGTTAGGTGGTGAATGACATGGCTATGTTTACCTTAATGCGTAAAAATGAAGAGGTGATGATACTCCAGATAGGTGAAGATGGAAATATCATCAAGTTGGGCAAAAAGGAGAACTCCGCCCTTTTGCCACTTCAAAACAGGACAAATCCAAAGGGCGTAATAGAATGGTGGCGTGACCGTGCCATCCCGATTAAACAGGGCAAGATAGAGAAGATGCTAAGGGAAAATGGTATTGAGACAACAGGTCTTTTCCTAACACAAAATCTGGGACTCAGCCTTACTGATTATTATTGGATAAGACCGCTTGGGTCAGACCTTACCTGGGAAAAGGTAAACCTGTTTGATAACGACTTTAAAGAAAATCTACTGCTTGGAAAGATTAAGATAGGTGATGATGAAGTGGCAGAATATCATCCTAATTCTTCGCTTCAGGGCAATTTGGAAAAGACATGGATCATTGAAAGCGGGATCCGAAAACTTGTGAAAGGCAATCATGATGTTTATTCCAGTGAGAGTATCAATGAAGTCATCATAAGTGAAGCTATAAAGGCTCAGGGAAGAGATGTTACCGAGTACTCACTTATGCATATCGATGGAAAAGACTACGATTTTGGATGCGTTTCAGATCTTTTTACTTCCCAGAAAAAGGAACTTGTTTCTGCATATGCTGTCATGACCAGTGAGCTTAAACCAAACAATCTTTCCGGATATGAGCATTTCATAAATATTTGCGATAAAAATGGCCTTGATAGAAATGTAGTTAGAGAGTATCTGGAATTTGAGATTCTTATAGATTTTATTTTCAGTAACCGAGACAGACATCTGACTAACATATCTGTGCTGCGTGATGCAGACACTCTCAAGTTCGTATCCATGGCTCCTATTTATGATAGTGGAAAGAGTATGTTGGTTGGCAGAGATATTGTTCCTGTAACCGACAAGTATGTACTCTCACAGGATGCCCAGGGCTTTAAAGAAAAAGAACTGGAACTTTTAAAGTATGTTCAGAACAGGAAACTCATTGATGTTCAACTGCTTCCAAGCCCTGAACGCATCAGTGAAATGTATCATAAAGATTCTCAAGTGAGTGAGGAAAGGATTTCTTTTGTGCTTGAAATGTACAAGAAAAAAATCGATATGTATGAGAATTTTGCTTCTGGTGAGAATCTAAGCATAATAAGATCCTGAGAGAAGGACTATAAAGTTATGAGAAAAAAATTTGGGACCGTAGCATTTGTGCTTACACTTAGTATAATCAGCACCGCATGTACAGTAATATTTCCGGGCAAAGAAGAAGAGAAAACGGAATATGTCCGTGAGATTAAAACCAATGACGAGCAGGTTGAGATAGGCCATATAGATTTCATTGTTTTGGCGGAGAATGATAAGCATGTATACGAAGCGTCTTTTCCTGAAAACTGCCATTTCTTTATTCTATTTTCATGACTTACTATGATGAAGCCGGAGAGTTCCAGAGCGTAGATTTCACTGCTTATGGGGACACATATTCTGATGAAGCCATCGAGGTTATCAGTAAATTCAATGAACTGTGCGGAGAAGCGGTCTTTGAGGAATTCGAAAAACCTGTGCAGATAGATGCTGATTTTGTATATAACAACCTTGGTGTTACTCCTGAGGAATATCCTGCGGAAGACATTAATGCAATGATTGAATCCTGGCACCCTGATGAACCCTATAAAATGCTGTCGACTTTTGCCTCTCAGAATTTTCAAGACATCATGGACTATTACTATGCAACTCTCGAAAATGAGACCATCCAGGATCTGTATGCCACAGAAATTCTTGAATACAAAGATGTTACGCTTGACCAGCGGTTTGAATTTGCAGAAAGATTTGCCAAAAAACTCGGAGATCAGTGGGTTCCTGATGAAAACTGGAAATACAAGGATGAGCTTTGCATTGAGAATCAGGAAACAGACGACTATTTCAAGATTTTGGGCGGCCCATATCTTAAGGATAATATTGTTGACAACGGCAAAAGACCCGGTGTTGTGATCATTACAGGGCCTGAAAACATGGGCTATACAGCTGATTTCATTTATAACAAGACCGGTGAGTATATAATGGTGGAGTTCATGTACTGCGAGAATTACTCGGAAATAGCCAGGATTTTCCATGAGATGGAGTAAGAATAGCATCGAAAGAGCGGAGGTACCAAAACACCTCCGCTTTTACATAATAATCACCCTTACATATTTTCACTAAGATATAGCAATACTCTGCTCTGAATAATATCAGCGACTTCTTCTGCGGTTTTCTGGCCTTCGTAAAAAGCACCGGCTTCTTCGGAAATAATGTCATTTATTTTCTGCTCATTACTTAGAGGGTTCGAAACAGATTCGATAAACTCCTCAACCTGCTTTGTTTCTTCGCTGGAAAGCTCGGTTATTTCAACTTCAACATCGCCAATCTCCCAAATGCTGTTACTTTCTACCTTTTTCCCGTTTTCATCGATATAATATGGCTTTTCCTGCGCCTTGGCAGCCAGCTCCTCAAAAGCACTTTTTCTGATAGGCAGTCCCCAGTCGACACTTTTTTGATAATCATCCATCATAAAGGTCCTCATGAAGTCCCACGCAGCTTCCTTATTCTTGGAATCATGATTCATTGCCAGCCTGACAAAGGGTCTGATGAAGGATTTTCCGCCATCCGCTGTGGGGAATCCGTTGAACTCCACCTCTGAGCCAAAGTATCCCTTTTTCAGGATCTGATAATCTTCAAAGGAAGTTATGTAATACTCATAAAGAAGAGATTTTTTCTCCCGGTAATAGGTTTCGAAATCTTCATAATCAATGCCCAGCTCTTCATCATCAGCAGGAAACTGCTTCATAAATTGCAAGAAGCTGACGAAATCCTCAGAATTAAAATTACAGGTGCCATTTTCATAATCCACAAATGTATTGCCGATGGTGGAGTAAAGATTGGTTGCCATATCTCTGGTCTGATATCCCATTCCAAGCTGCGGATCCATGTTATTGGCCTTGCATATATCTTCGTAGTTTGAGAGGGTAACCGTCTGATCGCCGACTATATCCTTAGATGCGATGCAGGTATCAATTCCAAAAAGCGGCAGAATAGTGTACATCTTATCATTAAACTTTGTAGAGGCCATGACATTTTCCAAAAAATCCGAAGTATTAACCTCGGGATCGTTGTCAAAATATGAGTCCAGAGGCTCAAGGGCACCTTTCTCAATGTAACTCTCAAGCGGCATATCAAAATCAACTACGAGCATATCCGGGCCGCACCCCTGAGTAAGATCAAGGCCGATCTGCTTTAATATTTCATTATATGCATCCAGGGTGTCTTCTGTCTGGTTCTCACCGTAATCGACTATCTGGATTTTATAGTTATCGCTGTTTTTATTGAATTTCACCACCTGAGATCTGATAGAATCAGACAGATAAACAGCGCCAAGAGTTATGATCTGCTTATCGCTGATTTCGTCGCCATTAACCTTGGTCATACATCCCAGGGCAGATTCGCCATTCTCATCGAGGTCAACTACATAGAATTTTCCATCCGGAGCCTCACAGATATAATTCATATAGCAGGATAGGATATCAGAAGAAGTATAATCGCAGATAAGCGTCGTCTCTTCATCACCCAAATTGAATGCTTCAATTTTCGCATAATCTTCATAGTAAAAATCGTAAGATTCACCGGGATATAAATAGCTTATGGAAACACCGTCAGGGAGGGATACTTCCTCGTCAAACTCCTTGGTGCCCTGATTGTATTTTTTAACGATGTATCTGCCATTTTCACTCCAGTCTTCATTTGACAGATATACATCGCCATCGTTGGAATTAAAAATGCGTCCGTAAAAATAGTTCTCGCTGTCGTCTGTCTTCAAAACCACTTCACCTGCGCCTGTTTCCTCGTCGTAGAGGGAGATATTGCCGCCGGCGCAGGTCATTATTCCCTTATCCTTCTCGTATGCAACGGAATTGATGTAATTATTTGTATCTTCCTCTGTAAGCAGAGCTTCCCAGATTTTCTCTCCATCGGGTGAAAGCTTCATAAGGGCCGCATTGGTTTTTACTGCAGAGTCTTCTTCATCGCTGCTGTCATACTTAGCTGTAAAAATATAGACATTGTCCTTGTTATCACAGACTAAATTATCGATTTCCGTGTTTTCGGAAAGCTCAAAGGGTATCTCGGAAATCTCGCCCGATTTCAGTGCAACCTTGAAGAGCTTCTTTTCGGATGTCTCT
This sequence comes from Butyrivibrio sp. INlla16, assembly GCF_900104155.1. Classification (GTDB taxonomy): domain Bacteria; phylum Bacillota; class Clostridia; order Lachnospirales; family Lachnospiraceae; genus Butyrivibrio. The sequence continues at coordinate 17,215 of NZ_FMYB01000027.1, read as the reverse complement.
GTGTCATACATATTGGCTATAAGGAAAAAGTAATCCTTCCCCTTATTCATGGCATTTAGGCTGTATTTTCCCTCAGTAGGCAGTTCTATATTCTCAAGATTATAAATGCAATCTCTGTTGTCAGCTTCAGTAGCAGCCGTCGTGGTGCTGATAACCGTTTGTTCTTTCTTCTTACCGCACGCACATAAAAATGCCATGGAACACGCTGTTACTATGGCTATTCCTCTGATAATCTTTTCTCTTTTCATACTATTCTCCTCGAACATGTATTAAGTGTACTAGTCACTGTAGTACAGTAATAGCACAGTTGAATTTTGTTGTCAACTACGAAATATGTACTGAGATATTCATATTCCGTAGCCACAAAGTTTCCATTCTCGGATATAATAATATTGGTTCTTTCTAACCTGAAAAGCGAATGAGCCAAATGGTATGAGGTATTAGTTTCTGATTGAGGGGCATATAGGTTGAAGAATGGAAATCGACCGAACGGATGAAGAATTATATACAAAATTCATAACGGAAGATGATGAAGATGCGATGCACATCCTCTTTGAAAAGTATTGTGAATCTCTGACTTTTTTCATAAGTGGAATTGTTCATAATGCCGACGATGCAGAGGAAATCATGATGGACTGTTTTGCTGCAGTCATCGCAGGATCAGCCCGGTACAAGGCAAGAGGCGGAGCCGGCTTTAAGACATGGCTATACGCTGTTGCGAAAAATAATGCTTACCTTTTTCTCCGTAAAAATCGCATAACCGAAAGATTAGATGAAGACGAGGAAAAAGCTGCAGATAAGATCGACATTCCTGAGAATGTGCTCCTGAAGGATGAAAAGAACAAGGAGCTGTACAAAGCACTGGGCAGACTCTCTGCGGATCAGCGGATGGTGCTGTATCTTAAGTGTTTTGAGGGCATGGATACAGGGCAGATAAGCCAGGTGATGAAAAAGAGTATTCGGCAGATTTATAAGCTGACAGACAGAGGAAAGAACAGGCTGCGGGATATTCTTACAGCTCAGGAATTTCTATAGGCGATAAGGTTGCCGCCCCCAAGCATGGATGCGAAAGGAAATCTAAGATGGGATATGTGATAGTCAGCATACTGGGTTTTACACTCGGCGTGCTTGTGACGCTTCTTAGCGTGCATATTAGAACAATAAGAGAGATGGATAAAAAATGAGCGTAGTGAAGATATGGGAGATCATCCTGAATATCGTGCTGATTCCTGTCTTGGTTATGATCATTGTGGTCATGACTAGGAAGACAAAGAATCCCAGGGGTCTCTTTGTGACTTTCTTCATTTTTGCGATGGTGGCTTACGCGCTCGATGATATATACTGGGTTGCATATGATTTCCTGCGCCCCGATAAGTGGATGCCTTTTGCCGCAAATGAGATCGCGATATGTGCGACCATGCTGCTTCTGGGTTCTGCGATGTCAACGAGGATTGATAAAAATGTCTCCGTAAAGGTATCGGAGATTGTATTCAATATCGCATTCTTAGGCGGTTGTATATGCCTCTGGATTGCATGGTCTGGCGAGTGGATTCAGGATATCATTTTCACGCTTCCATATATGTATTTCTTATATGTACTGCTACGCGGAATGAGAATCAATAAGGCACTGTCCAAAACAGAAACATACTTTGCGGTCGCAATTTGCGCGGCTGTTATCATCCTGCAAGCCACAGGTCTTTTTGTAAGTAAGGGCACGGCACAGATCCTATACACCATTAACTATGGGATACTTGATGTCAGTACACTCTTAATGTTCATCAAAAATATAAATTCCCGCAGAAAAGGTCTGGCACCGGAGACACTTCTTTTTCAGTCATTTGCGCTTTTCTTTTGGACCATAGTGGTATTGGATATGAGCGGTGGCTGGTTCTATAACATTGGTCTTTTCCTGCAAATGGCAGCGATCCTGCTGATGTTTAGTACTGTCCTTCATGTCGTGGATGACAAAAAGCCAGCCATGGAGCAGCCTGAGATCGGAGGCATATCATGATATATCCGGAAAACATTCTCATATGCATAGCGGTGCCTCTTGTCATAACCGCCTTTTTTGTAAAGGGAAGTGCTCGTAAAATTGTAGCATCATTCGTCATTGGAATGCTGCTTTGCCTTGTCAGTGCATATATCGGAGGTTTTCTTGAAATGTCTTTAGCGATGGATGCGGAGGAGACTTCCATATTTATCTCACCCATCACTGAAGAGATTATCAAGTTCATGCCGGTACTTTTCGCCATGCTCCTTTTTGATTCGGAAGATGAAGAACTGAGGCTAATTGCCGTTGGAACCGGTGCCGGATTTTCTACCTTTGAAAACTGTTGTCATATCATATCGGGCGGTTCGGGAAGCCTTGTATACGTGCTTATAAGAGGCTTCGCAGCCGGTGTTATGCATGTCGTGAGCATATATGCACTATCCCTTGCCCTTGTGGCACTACGCCGTTACAAGGCGGCTACATTCCCTGTTGTCGTCGGAGCACTAAGCATCTCCGTATCTTTCCACGCACTATATAATCTTCTGGTCTCAGAACCGGGCATATCTTCATATATAGGTTATATTCTTCCTCTTGGAGCAGCCATTGTGCTGCTTCTTTTTTTCGCAAGCGAAATTTTCTTTTTTTTAGAGGGGTAAAATCCAAATTTTTTGCAACTAAATATATAGAAACACCTTTCAGATGGAATGTATGAAATTCACACCATAAGATTGGAGGAAAAAATGAAACAAACAAAGGAAGAAGCCTTTGCTGAGGTAATGAAGCGCGGACGTAATTTAAAAAGGCAAAATGCGAAGGGAGCTGCAACCGTCATTTCAATATGTGCAAGCTGCATCATGGCTGCGCTGGTATTAGCCATCGGCTGGTTCGGCGGTGCCGGGTATAACGTGAACGGGCAGAGTGCCTACGGTTCATTCCTGCTTTCACATGAAGCCGGCGGCTATGTCCTTGTGGCAGCCGTAGCATTCGTCGTCGGAGTCGGCATAACAGTCTGGATATTGAAGTATAGGAAAAATCGTGAGAAATGAGGCGCGTAGTATTCGCTTTAATATGTCAAAAGGTAAAGCTTAAAAATGAGGGGAGAAATGTAAATGAAGAAAATGCTCAGGTCAAAAAGAATCACAGCGACAATTATTATAGCTGCACTGTTAGTAATGTTCGGGAAAGGAAATAGCTATACAAAAACGGTCCATGCAGAGAGCGAAAAAACAATCTCAGGACTCGGTACGGGAGCTATATCTAATCCTACACCGGGAGCCGGAGGATGGAGTTATGTGTATTACGGTACTTATGACGGCAGTGCTATGAAATATCGCGTACTTGACAAAGCTGCTACGCAGTTCAATACAAATACAACCATGCTCCTTGATTGTGACAGCACAATCATAAACAAGCGCTTTGATGATGACAGCAATGAATGGGAAGGGAGCGAGATAAAAGGTTGGCTTAACGGAAATGATTTCTATGGAAACACAGATGTATTCACTGCACAGGAGAATGCAGCTATTACAAGAAGTACAAAAGGTGCGGCTTCAAGCGGAGATGGAATCGGTTTTCAAGATCTTGATTATGCTCCTTTAGCGGGAGAACATATTTTCCTTCTTGATGCCGTGGAAGCAACAAGACCATCATATGGATACGCAAACAAAGAGTCTTCTGACGATACGCGAAAGAAGTCCGGAACGGGAACTTGGTGGTTTCTGCGCTCGCCTAACTCTCGTAATCCTTACTTCGTCGGCGACGTGTACGAATCGGGCACTATCGACGACTACTACGTGTATTACGACGATAGTGTGAGCCCCGCTTTCAATTTGAATCTGTCATCAGTAATCTTCTCATCTGTAATCTCCGGAACTGCAGGTAGCGCAGGGGCAGAGTATAAGCTCACAATTGCGGATGACGAGCTGAATATCACCCCGGGTACCGTAACGAGAGCCGGCACAACAATAACCGTACCGTATACGCTAACAGGAACAAGTGCAGGTGATGCAACGAGGGTATCAGTACTTATCATGGACAGCGAATATTCTGCAGGAACTGCGGTAACAAGTGGATATACATATCTGAAGCTGTCGGGTGGTACGTCAGGAAGCGGAACTTTTACACTCCCTGATGCTTATGCGGATAAAATCTGCGGAACCGACTATTATGCATACATTCTTGCGGAAGATGAAAATACCGGAAATGCAACCGATTTTGCGAGTGCGCCCACATCTATCGTGGTGCCAGATCCGACTTATTGTACCATCACATTTGATGCTAATGGCGGTACTGTAACATCAACGAGCGGGACAACAGGAGCAGATGGAAAACTTACATCTCTTCCAACTCCTGATTATGCAAGGCATGTTTTCAAAGGATGGCGCACGGAGGCAAGCGGTGGAACTCAGGTTACAACGGATACTGTCTTTACTTCAAATGAAACTATCTATGCACAATGGGATGAAATCCCTGTTGTATCATATGAAGTCATTTTCAAAGTGATAAACGGTTCCTGGAATGACGGAACAACCGCAGATAAAAAAGTTACACTTAGCGGATATAAGGGCGATGTACTTAAGCTGGCTGAGTCTCAGATTCCGGAAGTTGGAAACAAGCCCGGAAATAACTATCAGGAGGGTAGTTGGGATACTGAACCTATACCTGAAATGATTGTTAATGAAGATAAGACCTTCACATATACCTATAAAGCCAAAGAAGAGGAAGCCCCCAAAATAGAAGTAGAAGCTCCAGTTAAGGAACCCACAGAAAATGTCGTGGCAAGAATATTCTTCTCAGGAATAAAGGTTGTCCAGAAAAATGGCAACTTCCGGATATCCTGGGATAAGACAGAAGGCGTATCAAAATACGAAGTTTACATGACTTACTGCGGAAGCCAGTATGCCAAGAAACCGGTGGTAACAACCACAAACAATAAGGTCACGATCAAAAAGCTTAAAGGCAAGAAGCTGAACCTAAAAAAGAATATAAAGATCTACGTAGCAGCTTATGACGGTAGCGGAAACAGCGTAGGCAAAACAGTATCTTCTCATGTAGCAGGAAAGGACAGTAAGAAATACACAAATCCCAAGGAGATAAAGCTTACGACCAAAGCACTTACACTATCAAAGGGAGAAACTGTGGCAGTAAAGGCTACATTAAAGTATGAAAGCAAAGAGAAGAAACAGGTTGGCGATGGTCATGCGGCAAAACTACGCTATGCTTCAACTGATCCTGGCGTTGCCACTGTCGACAAGAATGGCACAGTAACGGCAGTAGATTCGGGTAATTGCACAATTTACGTTTACTCTGTAAATGGCCTTGCTAAGAGAGTTTCTGTAACCGTTAACTGACACTGCTATTCTTGGCGCCATCAAGGAAAGTTGGTATGTAGGGATATAGGGTTAAAATGACTTGAAAGTGCGGCTACAAGTAGACAAAAATAGTGAATGTAGCCGCGGAATTTAAGAAAAAGAAGAAATAGAATAGGCAAAAAGGCTCGAAAATGAGGCTACAACGTAGCAAAAACAAAGTATGTAGCCGCAGAATGGAGTTGCCGGGGTAATAGCTTGATAAAGAGGGGAGAACTGTAAATGAATAAAATGTGCAGGTCAAAAATAATCACAACGACCATTATTACAGCTGCGCTTCTAGTACTGTTTGGGAAAGGATCTTTCTTTACAAAAACAGTTTATGCAAAGGGAGAGAATAATGTATCCGGACAGACTGCATTAGCTGAGTCTGACGGCTCGTTAAGTGGTACATGTGGGGAGGGGCTGACATGGACCCTTGAAAACGGAACGCTCACCATCAGTGGTACTGGAAAAATGACAGATTATGTCGGCGGTAATCATGCCCCGTGGTATAACGACAGGAATAATATTAACAAGGTTGTAATTTGCGACGGAGTGACGAGCATTGGAGCCTGGGCATTCTGGCAGTGTGAAAGCCTTACAAGCATAAGCATACCAGAGGGTGTGAC
>NZ_FMYB01000027.1:0-11111 GCF_900104155.1 Butyrivibrio sp. INlla16 | reverse complement strand
GTGTGACGAGCATAGAACCCTATACATTCTGGACTTGTTATAACCTTAAGAGCATAACCATACCATCAAGTATGAATAGCATAGCAGCATCGGCATTCGAAGACTGTACAGATCTGGAGACGGTTTATTATAGAGGTACGAATTGGGATACATTAAAAAGCAGCTTCCCAAGTGGTGTTACCTTGGTGACAACATTTACTATTTCCGATATCGATGATCAAACATATGATGGGGCTACATACAATCCTGATCCTACGGTAGAATTTGGAACGACGCTGAAAAAGGATGAAGATTATACATTAAGTTTTGAAAGGAAAAACGGCTCAGAGTGGGAGGCTGTTACGGATGCTATAGATGTAGGAACATATCGCGTTAAAGTAGCCGGAGTGTCAGGAACTGACTACGCTGATATGACAGAATACAAGGAATTTTCAATCACTCAAAAGAGCGTGACTATCACAGCCAGAGACGATTCTAAAAATTATGACGGAGATGAACTTACTAATAGCAGCTTTACATATACGGATCTTGAAGCGGGAGATGATCATTGTTTTACAGTGAGTATGACCGCAGACAGTACGATAACGGATGCCGGAACGCAGCCTAATGTTATAGCTACAGTAGACGGCGAAGCTGTGACTACCGGAACAGAAACCTCTATAGGAAACTATTTAATAACAACAGTAAATGGCACGCTAACAGTGGACAAGAAGAATGTAACGGTTAAGGCGCAGGACAAGGAATTTACATATGACGGAAATGCCCACAGCTGGCCGGAGTATGATGTGACGGGACTTGTCGGAACTGATTCGATAGAAGCTACGGTAACGGGTTCGATTAGTTCAGCCAGCCAAAGCCCCGTGGAAAATGTTGTTTCATCGTATAAGTTCACATCCGGAAAACCGGAAAATTACATTGTCACGACCGAAAATGGTCAGCTAACGATGAAAGCTGAAGAAGAGGAAGCCCCCAAAATAGAAGTTGAAGCTCCTGATAAGGAATCAACTGAAAACGCCGTGGCAAGAATATTCTTCTCGGGAATAAAGGTTTCCCAGAAAAATGGCAACTTCCGAATATCCTGGGATAAGACAGAAGGCGTATCAAAATACGAGGTTTACATGACTTACTGTGGAAGCCAATATTCCAGGAAACCTGTAGCAACAACCACAAACAATAAGGTTACGGTTAAAAAGTTAAACGGCAAGAAGCTGAACCTGAAAAAGAATATAAAGATCTACGTAGCTGCTTACGACAGCAGCGGAAACAACGTAGGCAAAACTGTCTCTTCCCACATATCAGGAAAGGACCGTAGTAAATACACAAATCCCAAAGAGATAAAGCTTACGACAAAAGCACTTTCATTAACAGCCGGAGAAACAGCAAAAATAAAGGCTACAGTGAAGCTTGAAAACAAAAAGAAGAAGGTTAGTGATGGCCACGCAGCACAGTTCCGCTATGCTTCAACCAATCCCGCCATTGCCACTGTCGACAAAAACGGCACAGTAACGGCAATAGCCAGCGGTAATTGCACAATTTACGTCTACGCTGTAAATGGCCTTGCTAAAACGGTAACAGTAACAGTCAAGTAAATCTGCATGATTTTTAATAGTAGGGGAGAAAAATGCTAGGAGAAAAGTGTTTCAAAAAACTATTGCTAATTGTAACAACAGTTGTCACAGCCCTGATATTTGCCGGCTCTATCCCCGGCAATACACTCACGGCACACGCTGCAACCAGCGGAAAATGCGGGCCAAATGCGACCTGGAGGTTATCTTCCGGTACTCTTTATATTGAAGGTAGTGGTGACATGTGGGGTAAATCAGAATATGCCAATACTAGCGATTTGCCTGCGTATGGTAGCGAATCAGACGTTTCCGAGATAGTAATCGGAGATGACATTACTTCTATTGGAGATCGTATTTTTAATAGTTTCTCCAATCTGAAAACAGTTACCATTGGGAAAAATGTCGATAGTATTGGCCAAATGGCTTTCGAATATTGCAAGAATCTGGAAAATGTCAACTTTCCTACAGATGGTAAACTAAGATGTATAAAAGTAAATGCTTTTAATCAATGCGGTATGTCAACTATAGCTTTACCTGACAGTGTTAAAACTGTAGAATATGGTGCTTTTCATAACTGTCCAAATTTAAAAACAGTCAAACTTTCAAGTGATATAGAGATCATTGAAGAAAGCGTGTTTGAATCGGATGAGAACCTTGAAAATATCAATTTGCCTGAAGGATTAAGAACTATATATAGCCATGCATTTGCTTCATGTAAAAAACTGGCAAAGATAACAATTCCTTCAACGGTTTGGGGAATAGGCGATTCTGCTTTTTCCAATTGCGGACTGACTGAACTGAATTTTGTTGAGGGATCATCTTACCTTCATATCGATGAAAATGCGTTTGCTTATAATCCCTTTGTACGTGTCAGCTTACATGATCATGTTGATTCCATCGGTAAATATGCATTTAGTTACTGTTCTAATCTCGAAGAAATTAACATTCCCTTGTATGTGAGCGAATTGAATGAAGGTGTATTCCTCGATACAAACGTTAGTTATATAAAAATCCCAAAAGGGGAAAGGGCATGGGAATCGCCTATAGAAGTATATGATTTTGCTCTCGGCACAAAAGCAAGCACGTTGACAATAGAAAGATACAGCGCTTCTGATATTTATTTTTCGGCTAAAGCATTTATAAATAGTAGCGGCCATTCTACTACTGTTAAACATAAAATCATCAAGAAAATTATTATCGATCCCGGTGAAGGTTTCGGAACCCGTGCAGAATTTGAGACATCTGACGAAAGCTATACTCTTCCCGAATGTACATTTGAGGCTCCTGCCGGAAAGCATTTTGTTGGATGGCTTTTGGGTGAAAATGAATATGCATTAGCTAAACAACCATTGGTTTCGATTCAGCTAATTGCTGATTTAGGAATCAAAGCTCTTTGGGAATCTCATGATCTCACAAAGTTAAGCGAACAGAAAGCAACGTGTACTGAAAACGGCCATATTGAATGTTGGCATTGCAGTGGTTGTGATAAGTATTTTAGTGATTCAGACGGCAAAAATGAAATTTCATTAGATGCCATAACTACAGAAAAAGCTACAGGTCACGACTGGGGCGAGTGGGTTGTAACCAAGGAGCCTACCGAGACAGAAGACGGTATTAAGACACGTACATGTAAAAATAATCCCTCTCATACAGAAACAGAAGTTATTCCCAAGAAAGGTAAATCACCGGAAGACAACAATAATTCCGAAAACGGTAATTCCGGCAATAACTCAAATACAGGAAACGGCGAATCAAACCCTGCTGAAACTGCAGCTCCCAAGGTTGAAAATGAAGCACCGGAACCAAAACCGGTAGACACCACATTTACTGACGAAGAACAGGCTGCAGAGTTTGTTGTAACTTCAGCAGATAAGCAGAATCCAACTGTTGACTACAAATGCACAACCAACAAGAAGGCAAAGAAGATCACAGTGCCTCAGACAGTTACTTTGGAAGGTGTTACTTACAATGTAACCGGAATTGCATCCAAGGCATTTAACGGTTGCAAGAAGCTTAAGACAGTATCCTTTGGAGACAACATTGAGAACATCAGGGCTAATGCCTTCAAGGGAGCCAAGAACCTTAAGACTATCAATGCAAAGTCAAGCAAGCTCACAAAGGACACCCTTGCAAAGAAAGCCTTCAAGGGTATCGGAAGCGGCGTAACCGTCAAGGTTCCCAAGAAGATGAAGAAGACCTATGAGAAGTTATTTGTAAAGAAGGGCCTTTCAAAGAGTGTCAAGATCAAATAAATAGTATTGAAAAAGGCGGAGGTATCAAAAACCTCCGCTTTGTGCATTGTTTATGTAAATTTAAGATTGTCAGCCAACTTAATATAGTACAATTTAATAGATAATGTTAATCCATGTTGGCATCGGTAAATATGAGAGCATTCTAGACATTTTGGTATACTTTTTGCGCACCTTTTTAGGCTTCTGCAATGCTATTTGTAAATGAGAGCGTGTTTTTTGCATTTTGGTATACCAGTTTTGAGAAATCATGGGTACCAAAACTCAGGAAAAACCTTTTTATTTACAAATGCTTGCCAAAAGTCTCTGAAAAGTGACCAAAATGTATACCAAAGTGGTGAAAACGCCTTTTTATTTACTTTTCCCATAGACTAAGGCTCCGATGGTCGTTGGGCAAGAATGGTCCAATAATATTTGGTGAAAATCGCATGATGCTAACATCCGTCTACAACAGTTCAATAAGCCTTAGGGAATATTGCTTATGAGGGCTCAACAATATGAAAAAAATAACTGCCGGCGATATAATGCACGTTTATGGAAGCTTTGGACAAGGATCAGATTATAGTGTGAGACTTGTTGTCCGAATGGAAGACGAGGTTGATGGCGATATTTTGAGGAAGTCGGTGGAATCAGCGGCAAACCGTTATCCGTACCTTCTTCTGAGAATGAAGCGCGATGATAATGAAATCTTTTACGAGGACAATGATGAGCCGATTGCTGTCCTTAACCAAAAGGAAAGAGTGACTCTCGGTGCAAAAGAAACGGGATATCACATGTGGGCAGTTTGCTACTTTGAAGATAAGATTTTCCTCGATTTCTATCATGGCCTGTGTGACGGAACAGGAATGTACATGGTTCTGTCCACGATGCTCTACTATTACACCAAGCAGAAGTACGGGGACGTTGAAAGCGAGGGCATCAGGACTCTTGATGATGAGATTACGCCGGATGAGTATCTTGATCCTCTGGATCAGCTGCCTGAGATTGATATCAGCAATATTCCTTCTCTCAAGCTTAAACCTGCTTTTTCACTGGTCGAAGATGGCGGCTTTACTCCCTGCGAACAGAGATTATTTGACGTTGTGATTCCTGAAAAGGATTTTCTTAAGTTTTCATCAGCAAATGACGCAAGCCCGGGAGTCATGGTGTCGATACTTCTGGCACGCACAATTGACAGGCTTTTCCCTGACAGAGATAAGGGAATAATGGGGTCTTATATAATAAATGCCAGACCTATGCTGCATGCCCCCAATACCCATCATAACTGTGTCAATACCGTTTTCTTTGATTATTCCGATAAGATCAAAGCAATGCCTTTTGACAGACAATGCACTGCATATCGTGGAAAAACCTTCATCCAAAGCGACGAGGAGAGAATACAGAAAACCATGACCGTTTCTGCTTCAAGGAATAAGGCAATTGCCAAGGCTACTCCGACAGTAGAGGCAAAAATGCAGACTTACGGCATGATGCTGTCAGGCGGCAGAAAACTGTTTACATGCATGGTAAGCTATGTCGGAAAATGGAAATATCCATCTGTGGGAAAGCATATAAAGGAGTTCTGGACTCACGTGCCAAACGCAAACGGACTTCTGGTTGAAATAGCTGCCGTAAATGGAAAGATTTTCCTGACAATGCATCAGAATTTTGAAGAAGACACAGTAGTAAGGGCTTTTGAAAAAGAACTAACGGAAAACGGCATAAGCTTTGAAACCACTGAAATGCTAAATGATGTGGCGCATATGGAACTACCGGAAAAAGTGTGATGTAAAAATTTCATTTTGATACATACACTGTATTAGTTATGTTAGGAGGGAGAAAATATGGACTTTATGCCTGCAAAAAAACTGGGATTCGGACTTATGCGAATGCCTCTCAATGACACTCACAATGATGCAGATGTTGATATCGAACAGGTATGTAAGATGGTGGATATGTTCCTTGAAAGAGGATTTACCTATTTTGACACAGCCCTTATGTATCACTCCTGCCAAAGCGAAAGCGTGGTGAAGAAGGCTCTCGTGGACAGGCATCCCAGAGAGTCATATACACTCGCAACCAAACTTCATAGTGCATTTTTTAACTCCATAGAGGAGAGAGACAAAGTATTCCAGGGGCAGCTAGAAAAAACCGGAGCCGGGTATTTTGACTACTATCTGATACATGGCATAGAGGGAGATATGCTCAATAAATATGAATGTCTGGACTGCTTTAATTTTGTCCTCGAAAAGAAAAAGGAAGGTCTTATAAAGCACGTGGGCTTTTCATTCCACGACACACCGGAGCTTCTCGACAAGATTCTGACAGATCATCCGGAGATGGAGTTTGTTCAGCTTCAGATCAATTACATGGATTGGAACAGTGAGTGGATCCAGTCAAAAGCCTGCTATGACGTTGCTGTAAAACACGGCAAGCCTGTAATCGTCATGGAACCTGTAAAAGGCGGCACACTTGCAAATAAGATGCCGGATGAAGCGGTGGCTCTTTTTACCGAACATGATGCGTCAATGAGCATACCAAGCTGGGCTATAAGGTTTGTGGCAAGCCTCGATAATGTAATGATGGTTCTGTCCGGCATGAGCAGCCTTGAGCAGATGGAAGACAACACAAGCTACATGCAGGATTTTGTGCCTCTTACTGAGGAGGAAAAGGACCTCTGCCTCAGGGCAGGAGAGATCATTAATAGCCAGATTGCAATACCTTGTACAGCCTGCTCGTATTGCACAGGCGGCTGTCCTATGAACATCTGCATTCCGAAGTATTTCAGCCTTTACAATGCAGACATGCGCGATGACTTAGAGCACAAGGGTTGGACAATAAATTTCTCCACTTACGGCACCCTCGGAAAGACTTTCGGCAAAGCAAGCGACTGCATAGCCTGTGGTCAGTGTGAAGGAGTGTGCCCTCAACACCTGCCTATCATCGACAATCTTAAGAAAGTTGCGGAACTTTACGAGCACTGATACCGTGCTGCAAGTAAAAATGTTTTAGAAAAGCTTTGTAGTGGAAATAAATACCACTACAGGGCTTTTTTAATTTACGGAAAGCCGTTATAGTAGAAGATGTGTTTTTAGTGAGGGAATAAGAATAATAGGGGATTCATTAAAGTAGGTTACAAATAAGATACTGTGATTTAAAATTACAACCGATATTTAAAAGCTTAAACGGGGATGAAACCCAGTAAACAAGCGGATGTCAAAAGCTTTTGACATTACAAAAAACACGAATGTAAAAGCCTTTTGATGGCAGCATTTTCAATATCTCGATATGCTGAGGTGGAAAGAGAGACATACGATATGGAACTTGGAAGCAGAATAAAAGAATTACGGAAAGCACAGAATATCAACCAGGATGAATTGGCTGAAAAGCTCTTTGTTTCAAGACAGACAATTTCAAACTGGGAAAATGATAAAAGCTATCCTGATATTCAGAGCGTGTTGCTGCTAAGCGAAATATTTGATGTCTCCGTAGACCAACTATTAAAAGGAGATGTTGAAAAAATGGAAAGAATCATCACAGAACAGACGCAGGCTGACATTAACAAGATGAACACCTATGCGATAGGAATGCTTATTTCAATAATAGCTATTCTTATCACGACACCAATACTCGCAGTTACTATTGGGTTCTGGTTCCTCATCCCATTTGCGGTATTGTTTGCATGCACGATGTATTTTGCCACAAGAATTGAAAAGTATAAAAAGGAATACAATGTACAGACCTACAAGGAAATCATTGCATTCACAAAGGGAGAAACACTGTCTCCTACAGATAAGATAAAAGAAGAGGCTAAAAGGCCCTACCAGAAAGCCCTGACCACAATAATATCAGCCGTTATTGCAGCTGTGGTATGCGGCGGCATAGGATTTGGCCTGATGCTCATATTTAAGTAAAAAAACAGATATTAAAAATACAAAATAATAAACTTTGGAGGATGAAAAAAGATGAACTTTTTAAACAACAAGTATGGATATGCAAACGGTATAGGACTTATGATGATTATAGTTGCAGGCTTTGTCGATATGCCCGCATATTTTAAGGGATTAATTCAGGGATACGGTTTCTGCCTGTTTTTAACTGCTTTATATTTAAGCTTCAAGCTTATGAAGAATAATAAAAAAGAGGCAGAGAACGTAGAAGAATAAATAAAAACTGAATAAAATGCTATATTCCGGGCAGATCATCAGCTTTGGTGGTCTGCTTTTCTTTTAAGTTTTCCTGGAACATGATTAAGGTTGCATTTTTCCTTGTGTTCCTACCGTTCATCTTAGTAGCATTGGTAGTTGGAGGTCTTGTTTACATAGCATTCCCGATACTTGTTGTCGCAATGATAATTGGCCTTTTGGTTAAAGAAGTGTAAGAAGGACGGAACTAAAGACGAGATTAAGTAACCCGGGAAAAGAGGGATACGAGGAGACGTAAGCAACCAAATTTAACAAAAAATAGCGTAATATGTAAGCTTCGCTTGGTAGACAGGCGGGGCTTACTTTTTTATGATTAAGAAAAATGTTAATAAATGTAGCAAAGGTGGCAGAAATATGAGAAAGGTATACTTGGATAATATTCGCTGGATAACAGTAGTGCTGGTTGTTATCTATCATGTAATTTACATATTCAACGGCGTAACAGAGCATGGAATCATCGGTCCCTTCAGTGATCATCAGCCCCAGGATACGTATCAGTACATTGTATATCCTTGGTTCATGTTACTTCTGTTTGTGGTATCCGGCATGTCAGCCCGCTATGAACTGGTTAAACGAACAGAGAAGGAATTCATCAAAATAAGGACAAGAAAATATCTTGTGCCATCAACAATCGGACTTCTGGTTTTCGGTTGGGTTCTTGGCTACTACAATATGCTTATTTCCGGTGCATTTAATTCCATGAACAACGTACCGGGGCCAATCATTTTCCTGATAATGGCTGTCAGCGGCTCAGGTCCTCTGTGGTACATTCAGATGCTCTGGGTCTTCAGCCTGATACTGGTACTGATTAGAAGGATTGAAAAAGACAGATTCTACAACATCTGCGGCAAGGCCAATCTTCTGATAGTTATACTTCTTGTCATACCCGTGTACGGAGCGGCGCAGATACTTAACACACCGATAATAGTGGTATACAGATTCGGTATTTACGGACTGGGCTTTTTGATTGGCTACTTTGTACTGTCCCATGACGAAGTGATGGATCGACTTGGCAAAAACTGGCTGTTATTAAGCATCCTTGCACTCGCATCCTGCGTAGCTTTCGTGATTTTATATATAGGTCAGTCTTATCCGGATCATGTGGTTCTGGATACAATATTGTGCAATGTATACGCATGGTTTGGAACTATCGGTATACTTGCCTTCATGAAAAAATGGGGCAATTTCGAGAATGCTTTCGCAAAGTGGATGTGCAAAAAGTCATGGGGGCTCTACGTATTCCATTATCTGATGATAGCAGTCAGCGGATGGTATCTGCATACATTATGTCCAACCCTTGCACCTATCATCGTATACCTGCTGGTTACAATAGCAGCATTCGCAGGCTCCTACCTTCTGTATGAGATAATGAGCCGCATACCTTTTATAAGGTGGTGTGTACTTGGGATAAAAAAGGAAAAAAGTAATCAAGTATGAATTATGTTCTAGCTGCGTTGGTTAAGGGCGCTACTAGTAAAAAAGAGGGATACGAGGAATCGTAAATATCATTTGGGCAGGGCAGGCCGTTATCTTTGCGAGAGGGCCTGCTTATTATGGAAATTACCACTGGAAGGATATGACCGAAAAAAATGCTCTAAAAGAAAAATAGCTATGCCGTTTTTGCCTAAATGAACATTTATCAGAAGGGCAGAAAATCCTAGAATAATCTCATAAACAATGAGTTGCTTCAAAGGAAGCGAGGGAAAGGTTATGAGAGAAAGAAGACTTAGAAAAAGTGCAGATCAGAAAGTTTGTGGCGTATGCGGTGGCTTGGGCGAGTATTTTGGGATTGACCCTACGATTATAAGAGTTATCTATTTGGTTCTCTTATTTACTACAGGCATAGGAATCCTTCCTTATATCATCCTTGCTATAGTAATGGATGATGCACCGGAGGGTGCAAAGACCACAGGTTACTATGAGAAAGAAAACAGTTACTCGGCAAATGATTATTATGAATCAAGTGAACCTGTTGGTTTTAAGCCTTTTACAGATAATTCAGAGATCAGAGGCTTTAGCATCTAAGAAATATAAAAGAGGAGTATCCGGATATCCTTTTGGATATGCAGGGCTGTTCAATTAAGCAGGATAATCTCTTTCTACTGACACAGCTATTACTTGAAGAAAAAGGAAGAGCCCTGATTGACACGACAACCATTAACGGAATAGAATGATATAAATGATTGCAATAATGATTATTATTGCATGTTACATCTAGCGAAATGAGCCGACCCCATCGGCTCATTTTGTGATTAATGCTGTTTTTTAATATATAAAGCGAATCCCCCAGACAATGCCTGAGGGATTCAGTGTAAAGAGAATTATAGCGGAAAGTAGGTAATTAGCATGCAAATAAATAATTCTAATATAATTAATTTTTGATATGGTATATCTAAAACTATTGAACCATTTCGATAGTGAATTTGCTTGGTGAGTCCATGCAACAGAACAGTCACCATATCATCAATGTCAGTCATTAGTAATTCCGTTACCGTATGAATTTGACCACTTTCCGATCTGCTTTTTATCATTTCCGTAAAAAATCACTGCTTTATTATACTTCTTTGATAAAGATTTGTTTCCGCTTTTCTTTATACTACTCTTCAGATCTGAGCCTTTTGAAATGTAAGCTGAAGCTGATTTCATGAGTTTTTTGAATGCATTCATATCCACGACGGTGACAGACTGTGGATTATGATGCTTTTTGAGATCATTTTTGGCGTACGGCCAGATGATAGTATGCTGTTTAGCCATTCTTATTGCAGCATCTTTCATGGTCTCTCCGGATACAAACATTTGAGGCTTCTGGCATGATGGTGGGTACTATGCCAGTCCTCTGATGTATATTTGCAATTGAAAAACCATCTGTGTTTCTGTAATGTATTAGCGTCCAAACTACAACATTCAGAAATACCAGAGGTACCCACAGATGGTTTCTGCTAATACATTATGTAAAAAATTGCTCAATGTCAATCATGCTGTCGTAGAAGATGCAAACTTCTATCTTGATCGGGATGGTGTTACCCACCTCAGAATCCATGCGCGGACGGATAAATGGCATCAGGATGATTGTCCGTTCTGCCACAGACGCTGTCCTCGTTACGACCAGAGGA
>NZ_FMYB01000052.1 GCF_900104155.1 Butyrivibrio sp. INlla16 | reverse complement strand
GCGAACTTATCGCATGGGTCAAATGGGCAAGGCACTGTAGGATCCCGGTGTTTGTGGAGCTGCAGAGAAAGATCATGCGCCACAAGGATCATATCCTTAACACTATCGAGCTTGGTGTGACCAATGCCCGCATTGAGGCAACCAACAACAAGATAAAATTGCTTATCCGGAAGGCGTATGGATTCAGGGACGTAGACAGTATGATCGATATGGTTTTGCTATACTGTTCTGACCTGAAAATACCGTTACCAAATCGCAACCGTGTAAAGTACGCTTAAGCCGCATGGCATGAGGACTTCAGCGTATTTAACTAACCACACTCATGCCAGAAGAGCCTAAATTAATAATATTTAATAATATAAATAATAATAGGTGTTGATATGTGGAAATCCCTATCTATTATACAATTTATCTGGCTTATTTACAAATTTTTAATAGTTGATAAATAAAAATTTAATGTTGAAAAGTAAATTGTTGTACACAAGCCAAATTTTGCGATTTGAGACTATAAAATAGTTTTCCACTCCTATCCTCAGTTTATAAACAATTTATAAAGTATTTATAAACTGAGTTATCCACTTTATCACACTGAAGGGTTTAGTTTCTTATTAATAATATCAAGGTTTCTTCTTAGATCTTCATCCACTGATAAAAGATCCTTTATCTTATTGATACCGCTCATTACAGTAGTA
This sequence comes from Butyrivibrio sp. INlla16, assembly GCF_900104155.1. Classification (GTDB taxonomy): domain Bacteria; phylum Bacillota; class Clostridia; order Lachnospirales; family Lachnospiraceae; genus Butyrivibrio. The sequence continues at coordinate 24,488 of NZ_FMYB01000052.1, read as the reverse complement.
TGATCTTTTTTTCCCAAGGATTTTCCTATCTCTTCAAGCGGAGAATCTGTAAGTTCTCTGGCAAGATACATAGCAATCTGTCTTGGAAGAACAATTTCTTTATTTCTTTTCTTTGAAGCGATGTCTTCCTGCTTAACTCCGTATTGTTCACAAACAGTACTTATAATAAGAGGAATTGTTATAACCTTGGATACATCGGGATAAATAATATCCTTAAGAGCTTCTTTTGCATTGTCCAAAGTAATCTCTACATTATTTAAACGTGAAAAGGCGATTATTTTGTTATAAGCACCTTCAAGTTCTCTGATGTTAGATTTGATATTGGTAGCAATGTATTCAAATATCTCATCGTCAATATGTTTTGAATAGCTTTCCGCATTCTTTTTAAGGATTGCCATTCTTGTTTCATAATCGGGAGCCTGAATATCTGAAATGAGTCCCATCTCGAATCTGGATCTGAATCTTTCTTCAAGAGTCTCCATTTCCTTCGGAGGTTTATCTGATGAAATAATGATCTGCTTACCGGACTGATGGAGTACATTGAAGGTGTGGAAAAATTCTTCCTGAGTACTTTCTTTTCCTATAATAAACTGAACATCATCAACCATCAGAACATCAACTGTGCGATATTTATCACGAAGTCTGCTCATTGCTTCAGCTTTACCACTTCTGATAGATTCAATAACTTCATTTGTAAATTGCTCTGAAGTAACATATAAAACCTTAAAATTAGGATGGTTTTCAATAATGAAATGTCCGATTGCATGCATAAGGTGAGTCTTACCAAGACCGGGTCCTCCGTAAAGGAAAAGAGGATTATAAGCTTCTCCCGGTGATTCAGCTACTGCAAGAGATGCATTGTAAGCAAATCTGTTATTTCCACCTACTACATATGTATCAAAAATGTATTTTGAATTAAGTCCTGAAAATTCGTAGTTGTTCTGATTTATTTTAGTCTCATTTTCATTTTTTGAAGTAGTTTCTTCATTATTAATATGAGCATCTTTTTCCAAAAGAAATTCTATCTCAACATTTTCATTTAGAAACTCAGAGAGAGTTACCTTAAAGAATTTCTGATATTTTCTCTCTATATAACTTAAAAAGTTGGTATCATCAAAGGGGATTAGAATGATAACAGTACCGTTATCATATTTATAAAATGACAGGGGCTTGATCCAGGTATCAAAAGAAATAGCTGTCATACCAAGCTCCACTCTGATTTCTTCTTTCAGGCTTTCAAAATTATCAGCCAGTTTTTGTGTTATTTCTGTAGCTTTTTCCATAACTTTCTCCCATTGTAAGTTTAGAGTTTATTTTATCCTATGGAAAAATAAATATCAAACAGGCAAAAATTGTGGATAACTTTTTATAAAAAAATTTTTCATGATAATAATAATCATGCATAGAGTGGAAAAGTGGAAAAGTAGTTATTAATTATTAACTTCATTAAAGGCGCATGATTACTGGATTTTTTACTATTGTGATTTTTTTATCGGAAATGTTTTCCACATTTAATCCACATTTTGTGGATAAAAAAAATAAATTTACAGATAATAACAATTTATCCACAAAATCAACATTTAGATGTGGATAACTTTTTTTTACACCATATGTTGATTCATTTTTTTTTAAACTTTTTTATAAGTTATCCACAATATTTTTTTTACTTGACGGAAATGCTTAATTTTATTATAATAACAACGATTTTTTCTGATTCAGACAATTATTTTATTTGCTAAATAGATAGTAAAAGGAGGTGTATTTCGACTATGAAGAGAACTTATCAGCCGCATAAGCTTCAGAGAGCTCGTGTTCACGGCTTTAGAGCAAGAATGGCAACTAAGGGAGGCAGAAAGGTACTTGCTGCCAGAAGACTTAAGGGTAGAAAGAAAATATCTGCATAATAAGGACCACATAATGTTGTGGTCTTGTTACGCGAATGTGCATAGATGCATATTCGCGTATTTTCATATTTCTACGAATTATGTTGCTCAAAGAAGAGCACATTAAATGGATTGATTAAATGCAAAAAACAGAAAGTTTAAAAAAGACTGCTGATTTTCAGCTTGTTTATAAAACCGGTAAAAGCTACGCAGATAAGAATATTGTTGTTTATCTCAGAGAGAATCAAACCGATATGAACAGACTCGGAATTTCAGTTAGCAAAAAAGTTGGGAACAGTATTGTAAGGCACAGGTTTGCAAGACTAGTTCGAGAAGTTTACCGACTACACGAAAATATATTTAATAGTGGTTTAGATATAGTAGTCGTGGCCAGATCCCGTGTAAAGGATGCAAGTTATTTTGATATTGAAAAATCCTTTTTATATTTGGCCGGAAAGTCTCATCTAAGAAAAAATGATGAGGTGCAAGATGAAGAAAATACTGATATTACTGATTAAACTATATCAAAAGTATGTTTCTCCAATGAAGAGAACAAAATGTCCGTATATTCCGACTTGTTCGCAGTACGGATTAGAAGCAATAGAAAAATACGGTGCTATTAAAGGAAGTTTGCTTGCTGCCTGGAGAATTTTAAGATGTAATCCTTTTTCCAGCGGTGGTTATGATCCTGTACCGTAAGTATCGGAGGGTTGGTTTTGAACATTGTTGCGTTAACACAGTACCAGGGAAAAATTGTCGGTCCTATCGCATGGGTCCTTGGTCACATAATGAATTGGATTTTCATAGTTCTTGATAAGATTGGTATTCCAAGTACCGGTCTTGCTATTATTTTATTTACTATTATAATGTATCTTTTTCTTATGCCGCTTACTTATAAGCAGCAGAAGTTTTCTAAGCTTCAGGCCAGAATGAATCCTGAGCTCCAGGCTATTCAGGCTAAGTACAAAGGAAAAAAAGATAATGATTCCATGCTTGCTCAGCAGGAAGAGATAAAAGCTCTTTATGCTAAGTATGGTGTTTCACAGACAGGTAGCTGTGTTCAGCTTCTTATTCAGCTTCCTATAATGGTTGCTCTTTATCGTGTAATTTATTCAATGCCTGCATATGTAGGTCAGATTAAGGATTCTTTCTATCCTTTAGTAGAACAACTCAGAAATACTGCAGGTGCAAGTGATTTCCTGCAGACTCTTTCAAGTGCTTCACAGTATTCAAAGCAGTTTAAGGCAGATGCATTTTTATCAGGTGATGTATCTCATATTGAGAATACATTTATTGATGTCCTTTATAAAGCATCTTCTGCTGATTGGGCTTCACTTACTGAAAAATTCGGCAATCTTTCTGATTCAATAACAAGTACTCATACATTACTTAATAAGTACAATAGCTTTTTAGGTCTTAATATAGGTGATTCACCTACTTTCATGGTTCAGAATGCATGGCATAATAAGTCATTCGGATTATTTATTGTTGCTCTTATTATTCCTGTTCTTTCATGTCTTACACAGTGGATAAGTATTAAACTTATGCCTCAGCCTGCACAGCAGTCTAACGACCCTAATGATCAGGCAGCTCAGATGGCAAATTCCATGAAGACAATGAACATGATGATGCCTTTGATGTCTTTGTTCTTTACATTTTCATTCCCTGCCGGTCTTGGTATTTACTGGATTGCAGGTGCTGTAGTACGTACAATTCAGCAGATATTCATTAACAAGCATATTGATAAGATGGACATAGATGCTGAGATTGCAAAGAATACTGAAAAGTATAATAAAAAGCTTGAGGAAATGAAATCTACTCCTCAGATGAATCGCTTTGCAAATGTGAATACAAGAACAATGAATTCTTATACTTCAACTCGTTCTGAACAGGAGAAGGAAGAGGGGTTGAAAAAAGCTAACGATATTTATCAATCAGGTAAGGCTAACAAAAAGAGTCTTCTTGCCAGAGCAAATATGGTTAAAGAATTTGATCAGAAGAATAATTGATAGGGGATAAAAAAATGGAATATATCGAGATTTCAAAAAAGACTGTTGATGAGTGCATAACAGAAGCATGTGCACAGCTTATGGTAACAAGCGACAATCTTGAATATGAAGTAATTTCTACAGGATCCACAGGATTTCTTGGTTTAAATGTTAAACCTGCTGTAATAAGAGCAAGAGTAAAGAGTGCTTCTGAAGAAAAAGCGCAGGAAGTAAAAGAAACAGTTGAAGAGAAGAAAGTAGAAGTTAAAAAAGAAGAAAAGCCTAAGAAAAAAGAAGTTAAGGAAGAAAAAGCTCCTGAAGTTAAGAAGGAAGAAAAAACAGAAGAAAAACAGATTTCTTATGTTTATGATCATGAATTTATTAACAGAGCTAAGGAATTCCTTGCAAATGTTTTTGGCGCAATGAACATGAAGGTTACTGTTGATGCCAAGTATAATGAGACAGATAAAGTTCTTGAAGTTGAACTTTCCGGAGATGAGATGGGTGTTCTTATCGGTAAGAGAGGACAGACACTCGATTCTCTTCAGTATCTTATTTCTCTTGTTGTAAACAGAGGCAGTGAAGATTATATTCATGTTAAGGTAGATACAGAAAATTACAGAAGCAGAAGAAAAGCAACTCTTGAGAATCTTGCTAAGAACATTGCTTACAAGGTTCGTAAAAACAGACAGTCAGTTTCACTCGAGCCTATGAATCCTTATGAAAGAAGAATTATTCATTCGGCTCTTCAGGCTGATAAGTATGTAACAACTCACAGTGAAGGTGAGGAACCTTTTAGAAGAGTTGTTGTAACTCTTAAGAAATAATTTGTATGCTTAGAGCTGCCATTGAATTTAAAATAATTTCAATTGGCAGCTCTTGTTGCATTTTGAGGATAATAATATGTTCTTCAAGGAAGATACTATTTGTGCAATAGCCACTGCCATGATAGATGCAGGTATAGGTATTATAAGAATTAGTGGTGAAGAGGCACTTAGCATAGCAAGTAAATTGTATGTTGATACAAAGGGGAATCATTCTTTATTAAATAAAGATTCTCATACGATAAGCTATGGTTTTATTGTTGATGAGAATGAAAATAAAGTTGATGAAGTAATGATTTCATTAATGAAAGCACCCAGAAGCTATACCAAAGAGGATGTAGTTGAAATCAATTCTCATGGTGGACGACTTATTATGGAATCCATTTTGAATCTTCTTATAAAAAATGGATGCAGACTTGCCGAACCCGGTGAGTTTACAAAGCGAGCTTTTTTGAATGGTAGAATTGATCTTACAAGAGCAGAGGCTGTAATGGATCTCATCCATGCTCAAAATGAATTTTCAATGAAAAATTCAGAGAGACAGCTTGGTGGAATTCTTTTTAATAAAATCGAGGATATAAGAAAAGAAATTATTTATGAAATGGCATACATTGAATCTGCTATAGATGATCCTGAAAATTATGATCTGACTGGATATGATGAAAGATTAAAAGTAAAGAATGAAGACTGGATTAGTCGTCTCAATTATCTGATAAACACTTCCGAAGAAGGTATTATTAGAAAAGAGGGTATAAAAACAGTTATTATAGGAAAGCCAAATGCCGGAAAGTCATCTCTATTAAATAAACTTGCCGGTGAAGAAAAGGCAATCGTAACTGATATAGAAGGAACTACAAGAGATATTATAGAAGAAACTATTAGACTTGATGATATTGTTTTAAGAGTTCTTGATACAGCAGGCATAAGAGATACAGATGATAAAGTAGAAAAGATTGGTGTAGAGAGGGCTGTACAGTCAGCGCAAAGTGCAGATCTTATTTTGTATATTATTGATTCTACAGACGATGAAATATCCGACGATGAAAGAATATCAGAACTTATAAAAAATAATCATGTAATTGTATTATTAAATAAAAATGACATCAGTGACAGAATTTCTATACTGGAAAATGATATTCATAACATATACGGAGATAATATTCCTGTCATAAAAACTTCTATGGTGGATGATACCGGAATTGAAGACTTAAAGAAAATTATTACTGATATGTTCTTTAATGGGAACATAATTCCCAAAGAAGAAATATATATTACAAACATTAGACAAAAGGAAGCATTATTAAATACATGTGACAGTTTGAAAAAAGTTCAGTCAAGTATCGAAGCATCAATGTCAGAAGACTTTTATTCAATTGACCTTATGAATGCTTATTCTTTCTTAGGGGAAATAATCGGACAAGAAGTTGATGATGATCTTGTTGAAGAAATTTTTTCAAAATTCTGTATGGGTAAATAAAAAATGATAGTTGATAATTATGATGTGATAGTAATAGGTGGAGGACATGCCGGATGTGAGGCAGGACTTGCAGCTGCAAGACTGGGATTAAAGACAATTATCTTCACTTTAAGTGTTGATAATATTGCTTTCATGCCCTGTAATCCTCATATAGGTGGTTCTTCGAAAGGACATCTTGTTCGTGAGATTGATGCTCTTGGTGGTGAGATGGGAAAAAACATTGATAAGACCTATCTTCAATCCAAAATGCTTAATAAGTCTAAGGGTCCAGCAATACATTCATTACGTGCTCAGGCGGATAAGCTTGAATACTCAAAATCTATGAGAATGATTTTGCAGGCTCAGAAAAATCTTACTGTAAAGCAGGCTGAGATAGAAGAACTCCTTTATGATGACATTTCTACTGATAAAGACTTAATTGAAGAAGGTTACGAAAAAAAGATTTCCGGAGTAAAAACAGTAACTGGTCTTATTTATAAAAGTAAGGCAGTAGTATTATGCACTGGAACATATCTTAAAAGCAGATGTCTTTGCGGTGAGTCTATTTCATATACAGGTCCTAATGGATTACAGCCTTCTAATCTTTTATCACAATCACTTATTGATGGTGGTGTTGAACTCAGAAGATTTAAAACAGGTACTCCTGCAAGAATGGATGGAAATACAATAGATTATTCCAAAATGGAAATTCAGACAGGTGATACACCGGTAGTTCCTTTTTCATTTGATACAAATCCTGATGATATACAAAAGGGACAGCATTATTGTTATCTCACATATACAAATGAAAAAACACATGAAATTATACGAAATAACATAGATAGATCACCTATTTATGCTGGCATTATAGAAGGAATAGGTCCTAGGTATTGCCCTTCAATAGAAGACAAAGTTGTAAAATTTCCAGACAAGATAAGACATCAGGTTTTTATAGAACCGGAAGGAACACATACAAATGAGATGTATGTTGATGGTATGTCTTCTTCTATGCCGGAAGATGTTCAGATACAAATGTACAGATCTGTACCGGGACTTGAAAATTGTGTAATTGTAAAAAACGCTTATGCAATTGAATATGATTGTTTATGCTCGGGACAACTTTATCCTACTCTTGAAATAAAGAAAATAAGAGGTCTTTTTAGTGCTGGTCAGTTTAACGGAAGTAGTGGCTATGAAGAAGCTGCAGCTCAGGGTTTGTTTGCCGGTATAAATGCATGTATGCAAATTTTAGGAAAACCATATCTTTCTATAGACAGATCCGAAGGCTATATAGGTGTTCTTGTCGATGACATTGTTACAAAGGATAATCTTGAACCTTACAGAATGATGACTTCAAGAGCTGAATATAGATTACTGCTCAGGCAGGATAACGCAGATATCAGACTTAGAAAAAAAGGCTATGAAGTTGGTCTTATTTCCGAAGAAAAATATAAAGCACTTTTGTTAAAAGAAGAACTCATTAAAAATGAGACAGAGAGATTAAAAGAACTCAAGGTTGGTGCTTCAAAGGATGTTCAGGATTTTATGGACAGACTTGATTCACCCAGACTTAAGACTGCAGCATCTATAGCTGAACTTATATGCAGACCGGAGCTGAATTATTACAATATTGCAGAACTTGATCCGGAAAGGCCCAAACTTAGTAAGGATGTTATAGAACAAGTTGAAATAAATATTAAGTATGAAGGCTATATTGAGAGACAACAGAGGCAGGTAGATAAATTCAAGAAAATGGAAAATAAAAAGATTCCTGCTGACATCGATTATAACGATGTAATAAGTCTACGTCTTGAAGCACGTGCTAACCTTAAAAAATTCAAACCTGTTAATGTGGGTCAGGCATCAAGAATTAGTGGAGTAAATCCTGCGGATATTTCTGTATTATTAGTTTACCTTGAAAACTACAGAAAAAATTCAAACCACTAATTCTGCTAATTGTTTCACGTGAAACACAATATATGGTTATTTGAAAGGATTATTTTATGAATCACAATTTTGATTCTATGATAAAAGACTTTAATAGTTTAAATATTAAATTATCTGATAAGCAGATAAAACAATTTGAAGATTATTATGAACTTCTTGTTGATTGGAATAATAAAATTAATCTTACTGCAATAACCGAATTTGATGATGTTTGTAAGTTACACTTTGTTGACTCTGTAGCATCATCAAAATATTTTGATTTTTCAAAAAAAGCATTATCTTTAATTGATGTTGGTACCGGAGCTGGATTTCCCGGTATCGTTTTAAAGATAGTATTTCCTAAATTGAATGTTACATTACTAGATTCACTTCAAAAGCGAATTACATTTCTTGATACAGTAATAGATAGTTTAAACTTAAATAAAACAGGATCTATTAAAACTGTTCATGGAAGGGCAGAAGATTATTCGGATTCAAAAAATGGAGAGTTAAGAGAAAAATTTGATATTGCAGTTTCAAGAGCAGTAGCTGGATTATCTACGCTTTGCGAATATGATCTTCCATATGTGAAAGTTGGAGGATCTTTCATTGCATACAAAAGTGATAAAGGTCTAGAAGAAGTAGCTGATGCAAAAAATGCCATTTTTCTTTTAGGCGGCAAGACAAAACTTGTAGAAGAATTCTGTCTTCCTGATACTGATATTAAGAGAACGATATGCATTATAGATAAAGTTCAAAAGACTTCTTCAAAGTATCCAAGAAAAGCAGGTACTCCTCAAAAGAAACCATTATAAACATAAATATATTTATAATACAATATATTGTATTGCAGATTTGAGAGACAACTATTTGTTTCACGTGAAACATTTTTATATGAAAATTTATTTCCACAATAAATAGTTTCACGTGAAACATAGAGACCCAATATATAGTAAAAAAATCACGTGAAACATTAATTAGATGAATATTGTATGAAAAATAAAGATAATTTACATTATAATTTTGAAACTGTGTCAGAAAAACTGTGCTATAATTTAAAAGTTGATTAAGAAAGAAAACTGAAGAGGGAGAGAAAAGTATGGGACGTGCGATTGCGATTGCAAACCAAAAAGGTGGCGTGGGTAAGACAACAACATCAATTAATCTGTCGGCAACTCTTGCTGAAAAAGGAAAAAAAGTATTAGTCATCGATACAGATCCTCAGGGTAATACTACAAGTGGATTTGGTCTTAATAAAAATCAATTAGAGAATACAATATATGAATTACTTATTGGTGATTGCAAGGTAGATGATGCACTATATATAAATGTTGTAGATGGCATAGATATAATTCCTTCCAATGTAAATCTCGCAGCTGTTGAGATTGAACTGATAGATATGGAAGAAAAGGAATTTATTTTGAGGAAAGCAATTGAGAAAATAAGAGATCATTACGACTTTATTATTATTGATTGCCCTCCTTCACTTAGCATGCTCACAATCAATGCAATGACAACAGCAGATACAGTACTTGTTCCCATTCAATGTGAGTATTATGCTCTGGAAGGATTAAGTCAGTTAGTTCACACAGTTAATCTGGTGAAAGAGAGATTGAATAATTCTCTGCAGATGGAGGGAGTTATATTTACAATGTATGACTCAAGAACTAATCTCTCAATGCAGGTAGTTGAAAATGTTAAGGATCATATTTCCGAAAATGTTTATAAGACAATCATCCCGAGAAATATTCGATTAGCAGAAGCACCCAGCTATGGACTTCCAATCAATCTTTATGATACAAAGTCTGCCGGAGCAGAAGCATACAGACTCCTTGCGGATGAAGTAATCGGAAGAAAATTTTAATTTAACTACAACATAATGTATCACGTGAAATATAAGATACATTATATATAGATAGAAAGAGGTAAAAGATGGCACCGAAAAATACCAAGAGAGGTTTAGGTAAAGGTCTTGATGCACTGATTGCTCCGGCACCTGCATCTAAGAAAAAAGTTGAAGCTGATAATGAAGAAGGACAGGTAGTAATTGTAAATATTACTAAAGTTGAACCAAATAGAGATCAGCCCAGAAAAACATTTGATGAAGATAAATTATTAGAACTTTCAGATTCCATTAAACAACATGGAATTATAAATCCTCTGATAGTTCAGGATAGAAAAGATCATTATGAAATAATCGGTGGTGAGAGAAGATGGCGTGCAGCTAAGAAGGCAGGACTTAAAGAAGTTCCGGTCATTATTAAAAATCTCACAGAGCAAGAAATTGCCGAATATGCTCTTATCGATAATATTCAAAGAGATGATCTTAATCCTATCGATGAAGCTTTTGCATATAAAAAGCTTATAGATGACTTTGGCTATACACAGGATGTTGTTGCTGAAAAAGTATCTAAGAGCAGAGTTGCCATTACTAACTCACTTAGACTTTTGAAACTCTGTGAAGAAGTTCGTCAGATGGTAATAGACGGTAAACTTTCAACCGGTCATGCCAGAGCACTTATTTCAATAGAAAATAAGGAAGAACAATTAAAAATCGCCGAGCAAATCTTTGATCAAAAGATGAGTGTAAGAGACACAGAAAAGCTTGTTAAGAATCTTGGTAAAGAACCTAAGAAAAAGAAAGAAATAAATAAGCTTAATTCAAGTGTCGAATCTGCATACAGAGAACTCGAAGAAAAATGTACACAGGCTATCGGAACAAAGGTATCAATATCACCTAAGGGAGATGGAACCGGTAAAATTGAAATCGAGTTTTACAGTACAGATGATCTTGAAAAAATAACAGAAAAACTTTACAGGTAGGAGTGGCAATATGAACAGTAATCTTTTTGACCAGTTAGGACTAAAAATAGATATTGCTTATATACTTTTGGCACTGCTTGTGATTATAATAGTGCTGCTAATAATTGTTATAATTCAGGGTAATAAGATAAAAGCAATTAAGAATCAAATTTCAAGATTCATGAAGGGAAAGGAAGCAGCTTCCCTTGAAGATGAAATAGTAGCTTTATTTGAAGAAAATCAAGTTATCAGAAAAACGACAGAAAAGAATCAAAAAGACATAAATAGATTATATGATCGTTTGGCTTCATGTTTCCAAAAGGTCGGAATAATCAAGTATGATGCTTTCAACCAAATGGGTGGACAGCTTTCATATTCAATAGCTCTTCTGGATGAAGATAACAATGGTTTCTTATTAAATTCTGTACACAGTACAGATGGTTGCTACTCATACTCCAAGGAAATAGTAAACGGAAAATGCAAACTGGAACTTGGAGATGAAGAACAGATTGCTTTAAACGAAGCAATAGAATATGGAAAATAATAATCTGCGATTAACTGCAGAATAATAAAAGGGGAAAATAAAATGATAGATATTAAATTCTTAAGAGAAAATCCTGATGTAGTAAAAGAAAACATTAAAAAGAAATTCCAGGATGAAAAACTCCCGCTTGTTGATGAAGTTATAGAACTCGACAATGAGAGAAGAAAGAATCAGCAGGAAGCAGATGATCTTCGTGCAAGCAGAAACAAGATTTCCAAGGAAATTGGAGCATTGATGGCTCAGGGTAAGAAAGAGGAAGCTGAAGCGAAAAAGGCAGAGGTTGCTGCTAATGCAAAGAGACTTGCAGACCTTGAAGAAAATCAGAAAATTGTTGATGATAAAGTTTTAAAAATCATGATGGTCATTCCTCAGATTATTGATGAGAGTGTTCCGATTGGTAAGGACGATTCAGAAAATGTCGAGATAGAAAAGTTCGGTGAGCCTGTGGTTCCGGATTTTGAAATTCCTTATCACACAGATATTATGGAGAGATTTAACGGAATCGATTTTGATGCTGCAAGAAGAGTTGCAGGAAACGGTTTCTATTACCTCATGGGAGATATAGCAAGACTTCACTCAGCTGTTATTTCTTATGCAAGAGACTTCATGATTGACAGAGGATTTACTTATTGCATTCCTCCTTTCATGATTCATGGAAATGTTGTTGAAGGTGTTATGAGTTTCCCTGAGATGGAAGCTATGATGTATAAGATTGAAGGCGAAGATCTTTACCTTATCGGAACAAGTGAACACTCAATGATCGGAAAATTCAAGGAACAGCAGATTGAAGAGGCAGACCTTCCTCAGACCCTTACAAGCTATTCACCTTGCTTCAGAAAAGAAAAAGGTGCTCATGGTATAGAGGAGAGAGGCGTATATAGAATTCATCAGTTTGAGAAACAGGAGATGATCGTTGTATGTAAGCCTGAAGAATCAAAAATGTGGTATGACAAGCTTTGGCAGAACACAGTTGATCTTTTCCGCTCCATGGATATTCCGGTTCGTACACTTGAGTGCTGTTCAGGTGATCTTGCGGATCTTAAATGCAAGTCCTGTGACGTAGAGGCATGGTCACCGAGACAGAAGAAGTACTTCGAAGTTGGAAGCTGCTCTAACCTTGGAGATGCTCAGGCTAGAAGACTGAAAATCAGAATCAAGGGTAAGGATGGAAATTACCTTGCTCACACACTTAACAATACAGTAGTGGCACCTCCGCGTATGCTTATTGCATTTCTTGAGAACAATCTCAATGCAGACGGATCTGTTAATGTGCCTGTAGCACTCAGACCTTATATGGGCGGCAAGGAAAAACTTATACCTGTAAAATAAATTTAGAAAAATATAACCTTCATACATGAGAAAAAATTGAAGGTATGGAAAGGAGGTGAAATCCATGCATAATTACCTAAGAGCAATCGGTTTTGAAAATTTCAAAAGCAGAGACGATATTCAGCAGCTTATAGCTATGACTGTTCAGCAGGCTGATTCAAGGTCCTATGTAACTAAGGACGGCGAAAAATTATTGGGAGAATTCTGCAAGGATTTCGCCGACGGAATCGGAATTTGCGTCTGCGGAGAATTTAATGAGCAGGACAAATTCCTTTATGACTATTATTATCCATATGTCAGAGGAACCCGCATCACTACTGAGGAAGACATAACCGTATCCAGACACGCAAGCAGAGAATCCTATGCTGGAGTTTGTGATGACCTTAGAGTAGGAGTAACTGTTATTTTTTATCTGCAGAACATGATTCCTTATATCAAGGTTCAGAATGAAAACAGATTCCCCATAAGAGGAACTACGCTTACGATGTCAGCCCTTTCTCTTAAAGGAACTATAATGATGCCTATCGCCAAAACCGATAGTGATAAAAGTTTTGCAAAAAAGAGAACCAGGGAAAGAGAAAAGCTGATGCATAAAGCCAGAAAAGGCGATGAAACAGCTATGGAGACTCTTTCCATAGATGATATGGATACCTATAGTGCTCTTTCCAAGCAGATAAAGACAACTGACATCTATACTCTTGTTGATAACTATTTCATGCCTCACGGTGTTGAATGTGATCAGTACAATGTTATGGGAGAAATCATGGAATGCCATGAAGAAACCAATTCCCTGACAGGACAGACACTTGAGATTATGACTATCAACTGCAATGAGCTTATATTTGATGTTTGTATAAATAAAAAGGATCTTCTGGGCGAACCCATGCCGGGAAGAAGATTCAAAGGAACCATCTGGATGCAGGGATTTGTCAATTATCCTGATGCATAAGATGTAGTATATAATTTATTACCTCATAAGAATATGGTAAAATGTTTTTGTAGCATGGTTTTTGTTGCATTATGAGGGATAATAATATGAATAGTGATAAAAGTGATCAAAGTGCACTTTTTAACAGAACTCTCGATATTACACAGGATTTGTATAATAAGATGAGTACAGCAGAAGCAGAAGGAGGATGGAACGACCATTTCGGACTGTTCTCTATTTTTGCTGAGCTTGGAAGAACACTTGTAGAAGCAGACAGATGCAGCTTTTGGAAATGGGATAAGATTAATCATAAGCTGATAACCAATGCTGCTGTTGGCACAGATCAGATCATCATCGATGAGAACACAGGTCTTGTGGGACGTGCCATCAGAGAGAAAAAACCAATCGTAACAAATGATCCGTACAATTGTCCGGATTTCAATTCTTCAGTGGATAAATCCACAGGATATACCACAAAATCAATTCTAGTAATTCCCTGTTTTAATTGCAAAGGAGAAATGATAGGCGCTTATCAGGCTATAAATAAGCTTGATGACAAGGGCTTTGATCTTGAACATGATGTCAGAAGACTATCTCTGGCAGCAGTTGTTTGTGGGATTACTCTTGAGGCGGATACCTTCCTCGATGACTCGCAGACAGATAAGCTGACAAAGCTTAGAAATCGTATGGGTCTTCATAGCGATTATAAATCTAAATATCTCAAACTCATGCAGAGGCCTGACGATGATAAAGTAACTGTTTCAGTAATTATGTGTGACATCGACCACTTCAAAAGGGTAAATGATACTTACGGACATAATGCGGGAGATGCCGTACTGGAGCACGTTGCGAAGAATTTAAGAGAAAGTGTCAGAGAATCAGATACTGTTTACAGATGGGGAGGAGAGGAATTCATCATTTTCCTTGCTAAGGCAGATCTTGATCAGAGTGCATTTGTAGCAGAGAGAATCAGGAAAAGAATCGAAGCTTCAGTATGTACCTTTGAAGGAACTGATATCAAAATTACCATGAGTTTTGGCTGTGCTGAAATGGATCCGGCAGTACCTGTAGAAGATAATATCAAGGTTGCAGATACCAGATTGTATATTGCCAAGGAAACAGGTCGAAATCAGGTTATCAAGGAAACGATAGAAGGCTATGAGAAGGTAGACTCATAAGGGGAAAATATGGGGGAAAAAATTTTTTCAGTTACCATTCTTGGTGCAAGGGGTTCTATTCCTGTAAGTGGAAAGGAATATAACTTGTACGGTGGTGAAACTTCATGTTATATGGTTGAACTTGGAAAACAGGTTATTTTTCTGGATGCCGGAACCGGAATAATTAATGCGCCTGATTTAAAGGATAAGGATAATGTTTATATTATTCTTTCTCATCCGCATCTTGACCACATAATCGGACTTCCTTTTTTTCCGGAATTATCCAAAAAGGATAAGACAATAACACTATTCGGAAAAAGATTAAAAGAAAAATCAATTGAACATCAAATAGAAAAGGCATTTTCAAAGCCCTACTGGCCACTTACCATTGCGGAATATCCTTCCAATATAATTTATAAGGACCTTGAAATTCCTCTTGAATTGCAAAACGGAGAAGAAAAGATACTTGTAGAAGCAGCTGAAGTAAATCATCCTGGTGGATGTCTTTCATTCAAGATTACCTATATGGGGAAAAAGCTTGTTTATATAACTGACTGCGAGCTGCAATCAAAACCGGAAAGTAATTTAATTGATTATGCAAAAGACGCAGATTTAATACTCTTTGATGCTCAGTATACAGAAAAAGAGTATGAAACAAAAAAAGGATTCGGTCATTCGACTTTAAAGATGGCTAAAGAGTTTAAAGAACTTACGAACTCTAAGAAAATGATTCTTATTCACCACGATCCGAAGCATAATGACAGTGAGCTCAAAAAAATGGAGGACAGTTTAAAAGAAACTGACATTAGCTACGCAAAAAAAGGAATGAAAATAGATATTTTATGAAAGAAGTTTTTGGGGAGGTAAAAATTTCACTATGAAATCTACCGGAGAAAGAATATTAGTTTTTGCAATGTGTTTGAGCATTGCCATGACAGCTATTTTTGCAGGGCATAAAGTTATGGCTGAGGAAGCGGTTGCATCCACAATCAGAATGACAAAAACTGAGGGAGAAGTAAAAGTAACCGACAGTTCGGGGACAGAGCTCAAGACCACCGATAACATGAGACTATTTAACGGTAATCATGTTGGCACTGATAAGGCAAGCTATGCCTATTTTAATCTTGATGATAAAAAGGCTGTAAAGCTTGATGCCATAAGCGAAACGGAAATACATAAAAAGGGTGATAATCTTGAGGTCCTTGTATTATCGGGGAACATGTATTTTAATGTCTCTGAAAAACTGAAAGGCGGACAAAACGTGAATGTTCGCACCTCAAACATGGTGATGGGTATCAGAGGAACCATCATTCAAACCAGGCAAAACGGTGATACAACAGAAATTGTCTTCATCGATGGAAATGGAGAGGGTGAAACCAGCGATGGACAGCATATAGAGGCAGGACCCGGTGAAAAGGTTACTGTACAAGGCGACCAGGACGGAAGTGTGAAAATTAATACTGATAAAGCCACTATCGAAGATTTAGGAGGTTTTGTCTGGATTGAGATTGCAAATGATCCTGATGCCAGAGATAAAGCGGAAGGTGCCGGTTTTGACACAGAAGGAGTAACTCCTGAGTCCGCAAAAGATAGACAAAATAAGGAAGAACAAGCGAATTCAGATTTACAGGACAAAGTAAATAAGAATAAAGAAGACCAGGATAATAATTCAAATAATGATACATATTGGGGCGGAAATTCTACACAGGCACAAACTGTTACTAATACAAACACACCTCCCCAGGCAGTAACACCTCAGGGACAGGGGAATACTGTACAACCTGAAACCCCGCAGGAGCCGGCAATACCAGAAAATACTAACCCGGTTGTCGAGCAGCCTTCCGAAGAAGATCCTCCTGCTGAAAATAATGATGGAGGAAGTCAGCAGAAAAAGAAGTATAAGATTACGCTAAATTTCGATAGTGATGACGGAAAAGTAAAGTCAACGGTATCTGAGGCAGAAGAGGGAAAGAGTGTAACAATAAAAGTTAGTCCTAAGGATGGATATAAGGTTAAGAGCGTATCTTCTAAGCAGGTGGACTTAGAAGAAGATGATGGAAAATATACGTTTGATATGCCTGCTAAGGATGTAACAATAACGGTTAAATTTGAAAAGGTGGAGGAGGATACACCTCAGCCTGAACCTGAACCAGAGCCGACTAAGTACACAGTTACAACAGAATGTGATACCAGCCAGGGAAGCATTAGTATCAGTCCTTCAGGGGAACTTACAGCAGGAACTTCGGTTACAGCAACGGCCGTTCCGAATGAGGGATATTCCCTTGATTCAATGACTATTACAAATACATCAGATAACAGTGCAGTTACAGCATCCGGAGATGGAAATACAAAATCATTCACGATGCCGGAAGGAAATGTAAAGGTTAGCGCTATATTTAAACTTAATACCTATGATATTGCAACTTCTGTGAGCGGTGCAGATGCTTCGTTTGTGAGTGTACTGGTAAACGGAGAGGCAGCAACCAGTGCAGCCTACGGACAGAAAGTTACAGTCAGAGTAAAGATGGATGATAATTATTATCCTAAAACAATAAGTGTTAACGGCAATTCAGAAGCAGCGACCTATGTCAGTGCAAACACGGGAGAAGAACCTTGGACTCTTGATTATGAATTTACTATGGGTACTGCTAATGCTCAGGTGGATGTAACATATGTTACTCCTACAGCAATTACAGGTTATGACAGTGACGGATGGATGATGAGTGTTACTTCAATAAAGGGTGATGTGAAATTTAGTACGAATGATCATGAAGGAAGCATTTTTGTAGGCACCACAATGGATGAAGAATTGGATCCTATGACTGATACTTTGCTAATTATTTTTCCTGGAGCTACTCTAACGATCGGAGAACGCACTACAATAAAAGTCGGCTCTAATGCAAGTATTATCAATTATGGAACAATAAAATGCATAGTAAGTATGGAAACGGAAGAATGGAATGGCTCCATTGTTGAAGCAGGGGGACAAATTATAAATCGTGGAAATGGAGCTATAGTTAACGCAGAGGAGTAAAGCAGTATGAAAAAAGTAAATTCATTACGAAGAATAATGAGCATGCTAGGTAGCATCTTCATTACTGTGCTCATTATCGGAGGCTGCGGAACAAAGAGCAGTGACGTCACATCTGATACCGCCCAGGAAGGCGCAGTAGATGCAAGGGGAGAAGTAGAGCAAAAAGAAAAAGCTCCTGAGCAGAATCTGGAGAAATCATCAGAGACTGTTGATGAGAAGAGTGTAGATAAGGATGAAAAAGGCTATCTTGAAAATGAGAAATTTAAGCCTTGTACAATTTTCATTGATGGTGATGACTTTATCATATCCGATACCTATTATGATGCAGTTTGGAAATATGATGAGGAAGAATTCTCTAAGATTGCTGGAGCTGACAGCGTAGAGGATATATATGGAGTGCCGCTTGGCGGATACAATGACGGAAAAGTTGAGGAAGCTTTGTTCACTGATCCTTTTGAGATAACAAAATTCAAGGATGGGTACGCAGTTTCCGATACAAAAAACGATGTTGTAAGGTACATACATGATGGAATAGTTGAGACACTAAATGCAGCTATCTCCCCAGGTGGCAAGGAAAAGCTTTGTGAGTTTAATAATCCTACAGGACTTGCAACTGATAATGATGGAAACCTTTATGTATCAAATACCGGAGAAGGAGAAATTATCAGAATTACAGGTGACGGAAAAGCGGATAAGGTTCTTGTTAATCTGAATGAGCCTATGGGACTGTACATTTTTGATGGATTTCTGTACATAGCTGAGACAGGAGCAAACCGTATAGTGAAGGCTTCCATAAAGGAAGATAAGGCCGGAGTAATCGAAGAAGTTGCAGGAAGCGGAGAAGAAGGAATGAAGGACGGCGATGCAAAAGAGGCACTTTTCTCATCTCCGAAAACACTTTTTGTAACAGAAGACGGATCAGTTTATGTGGCAGATACAGTTAATTCCGCAATCAGATGTATAAAAGATGGAGAGGTTTCAACTGTTGTAGAAGGAAATACCGGAGAGATAACTGCTTATCCTGTAACACCTACAGGTCTTTGCATAAAGGATAATATGCTTTACGTTTGCGACAATTTCAATGGTAAAATCTATGAACTTGAAATGGAATAAGTACGGCAAATATTTAATAGCATTACTAATTTCAATTATCTTTGTTTTAATCTCCATAAGCGGGATTACAGATTCCGCAGACGGAGTTGTTTCTGATGCGCTCTACCAGAAAAAGATAGCAACCGATGGACAAATAGTTGTTGTCGGAATTGATCAGAAAGCACTTGATGCTTTGGGACCTTTTCCCTGGCCCAGGAGCGTAATTGCCGATTGTGTCAGTTACTTAAACAGTGTACAGGAAAAACCTGCCGTAATCGGACTTGATATTTTATATGTCGGAGAAAGTGCAGACCCTGACGCTGATGAGTATCTGGCTGCAGTTTGTGAAAATGGCCAAAACGTAGTTGTGGCTTCCGTAGCAACCTTCGGAAGCGAACTTCAGATTGAAGACGCCGGCTTCTATATGGATGAGAGAGCTGTGCTCGCTTTTGATGAACCCTATGATCAGTTAAAGGCAGCAGCGGGCTATGGCCACATAAACACCATGGCTGACAGCGACAGTATCATCCGTCATGGAATCTTATATGTGGATGTTCCGGGAGAAGGGAAGGTATACTCCTTTTCCAGAACAATCTATGAAAAATTCTGTGAAAACAACGGAATAGAGAAAAATCCTCTTCCAAAGGAAAATGACGGCTTTTTCTATATCCCCTATTTTACAAATGCCGGGGGCTACTATGATTTTATCTCTGTAGCGGATCTGTATTATGGTGAAGTTGATCCTGAGTTTTTCTCCGGAAAGGCCGTTCTTATAGGACCTTACGCAGCAGGACTTCAGGATGAATACAGAACAGCCATTGATCATGCAGCTCCTACCTATGGAGTGGAAATACAGGCCAATCTTGTGGATTTTTTCAGAAGAGGCTTTTATCCGTCAGAGGCATCACGAAATGTTCAGCTGATAATTCTATTTATCCTATGCATAGTCATGTGTCTGTTTTTCTATGATAGAAATGTAATCCCATCTATTATCGGAGAAGTACTGGTATGCGGCGGGTATATCTTACTTTGCCTTCTTCTTTATAAGACATCGGGTATTGTTCTGCATGTTTTGTGGATACCGCTTTTTGTATCAATATTATTCATCGGTTCAGTTGCGATAAACTATATTAAGGCTGCAAGAGAAAGAAAAAAGGTCACGAATACTTTCGGAAAATATGTAGACCCGGCAGTTATGAAGCAGCTTCTTGAACAGGGAGAGAGTGCCCTCGAGCTTGGAGGAAAGACTTACGACATAGCGGTTCTTTTTGTGGATGTAAGAGGCTTTACAACCATGAGTGAGGCGCTGGATCCACCTACAGTCGTAGAAATAATAAATCAGTATCTGACGCTGACAACAGAGTGCATAATGAAAAACCACGGAACGTTGGACAAGTTTGTCGGAGATTGTACTATGGCCTTCTGGAATGCGCCGGTTGCACAGGACGACGCAGTTTATATGGCTTGCCGTGCGGCAATGGACATGGTTGAAGGATCAATAGCCCTTGGTGAAAAATTGAATGAGAGATTTGGAAGAAGTGTATCCTTCGGAATAGGAGTTAATTACGGACCTGCGGTTGTAGGTAATATCGGAGCACCACTCAGAATGGACTACACTGCCATAGGCGATACCGTTAATACGGCAGCGAGACTTGAAGCCAACGCGCCGGGAGGTAAAATCCTGATATCAAGAGCAGTTGCCGACATACTTGGAGACAGGGCTGAGGTAACATCTCTTGGAGACAGTATTAAATTAAAAGGAAAAGCTGAAGGGTTTGAGATACTTACCCTGGATGTGCTGAAATAATTTTTTGGAAAAAAGAGCTGGCATAAAACTTGTGAGGTGACAGATGATCAATACTGTAAGAATTGATAACATGGATTCACTTTTCCGAATGATATCAGAGCAGGAATACAGGGATGACCTTGGAAGGCACAGGAATCTTTTTGTGTACAGAGGACAGCCCGATGCGGATTTTGAACTGGTAACAAGTCTTATGAGAAACTGCAAGGACAAGAGAAGAGAGCTCGAGCCTTGTATATTAAGGAATTTTACTAAGTATGCTGCTATAGAGGAACCATCGATAGAAAGATCCATATGGAGACAGATGATATTCGGGCAGCATCACGGACTTCCCACAAGGCTCCTTGACTGGTCGTTCTCACCTCTGATCGCACTTCACTTTTCCACAGCTGAAGGGGACATGGATCAGATGGATATGCATGACAGTGCAGTTTGGAGAATAGATATCCATGAGCTTCATGATCTTCTTCCCGAAAAATACAGGCAGGAATCCAAGCGAGTTAACAATACTGTTTTCTCGGTTGATATGATGCAGGATGTATGCGACAGCTTGGATCAGTATGATAAGGATATGGGGAACCAATCGATGGTAGTTATAGAGCCGCCTTCAGTTGACAGGCGCATAGTTAATCAGTATTCTTTCTTTTCCGTGATTCCAAGTGACATGGAGGATATCGAAGGCTTTCTTAATAAAAATACCTCCAACACTTATAAGTATGTATTGGACAAAAAACTACGCTGGCAGGTCAGGGACATGCTGGACCATCAGAACATTTCGGAAAGAATTGTTTATCCGGGACTGGACGGTCTTTCACGCTGGCTTGGAAGACACTACTTCGTGAAGTCTTGAAGTTAGCTGACGGCTATGATACTATATTTTAGTGCGAAAAAAGCATAAGTGTTCTCGTAGCTCAGCTGGATAGAGCGTCCGCCTCCTAAGCGGAAGGTCGTGTGTTCGAATCACATCGGGAACGTTTAAATTTGAGGAGTCTGTATTACAGGCTCCTTTAGTTTTATCTGAGAACCATGGGATGGGAGATAAGAAGTTATGATAGATTTTACAACCATAACCGCTTGCGGTGAGTGCTGCGTTGGATGTGAGAAAAAGATAAAATGTATATGTCCGGGTTGCATTGAGGCAGAAGGGCGCGTGCCTGAATGGGCCGGATCAGGAATATGCAAGGTCTATGCCTGCTGCAAAGAACACAATGCACAGTTCTGCGGTTTATGTGACGAGTTCCCCTGCGATAATCTTCCACAGATGATTTCCTGGAATCCGAATATTGTGGAGCATCTTACGAAATTGAGAGATGAATACAAGACTGCGAACCGGCGCTCAGAAAGGTTATTTATACATAATGGCTGAAGCATACATTGGATTTAAAGGTCGAAATAATTCATCATCGATGCTGGTAAATGCATTGTCGCAGAAGCACTATCTGCTGACAAATTCTTTTGATGGATTAAAAAAAGATATTGATATGCTTCCTGCAGAGTATGATGTGGTATATTTCTTTGGAGTGGACAAGAATCTGACCAACACATTTCGCATCGAGCAATGTTCAGAAAAGGATGGCACACATCTGACTTCTAATCTTGACCTTAAGACTATATCTGATCGCTTTTCAGCCGCTGGAATTAAAAGTACAATATCGAAAACACCGACTCATTATCTTTGCAATGAGGCATATTGGCATTTGCTTAAAAAATACCAGGGGAGAGCAGTGCTGATTCATATTCCAACTATAAAGAATTTTAACGAAATATTTGAAAAAATAACAATAAGTAAAGGCACCAATAAAGATTGGGGAATGGAAAAAGAATACTTACATAGCACAAGAAACAATCTGTGGAATAATGATTACTTTGAGTTTCTTGTAAAGTCTGTATGGAAGATAGACCATCCCGTAAGAATTATAGATTTTGGTTGTGGATATGGATATCTGGCACAGATGATGTTGCCATTAGTTCCGAAAGGGAGCACTTATAAAGGAATCGATATATCTGAAGAGCTCATTGCAGAAGCGCAGAATTTATTTTCTGATTGTAGTGCGCAGATTTCCTTCGAAGTGACAGATTTAAATGATTATGAGCCTGCTGCGGAATATGACATCGTTATATGCCAGGCTGTTTTGCGACATCTTAACAATCCTGAAGACATCCTTAAAAAAATGATTGGGTCTGTAAAGGAGAATGGCCTGGTAATATGCATTGAACCAAGCAGACGCCTGGAAAATGCCGGTATTTTTGCAGACAATGAAGCTTATGATCCATTTGAAAACGATGAATTTTTAAAACAAAAGTGGCTTTATGAGGAAAAATCCGGTGGAAGAGATTACCAAATTGGTATGAGAATTCCGGTGATTATGGAAAAACTGGGTTTAAAGGGCATTGGAGTCAGAATCAATGATTATGTTGATTTCATAAGTGCAGGCAGTGAAGATTTAGAATCAGAGAAAAGAAGGTTTACAAAAGATCATGGCATGGACGACAAATATTTGGAATCTGAGAATTTCATTGCTGCCAGGTGCCATGTGATTTCTTTTGGCTACAAATAAGGAAACATTAGTAGAACTATAATATTGACCTTGCCCTAAGGGTACCCTCTATTATTTGTATATAGTAATAATGTGGGAGGTTGCCGTGCTTTTTAAATACTGTGCTGAATGCGGACATGAACTTGAGGATATAAAATGCGGGGATGATGATTGCAAGATATGTCCTTCCTGCAAGCGAATTTATGGAAGAAATCCTATTCCGGTTGTTGAAGTTTTGGTTGTAAATGAGTTTAACGAGATTCTTCTTTTGAAGCAGAATTATATTTCTGAGGATAAGTGGACAGTCGTATCGGGATATATGGTTGAGGGAGAGACCATAGAAGAGGCTGTGGCAAGGGAAGTAAAAGAAGAAACCGGACAGATAGTTACGAAGTGCCGGTATGTGTCCAGTTATTATTTTGAGCCAAAGCAGCTTATCATGATAGGTTTCATTGCTTATGTAAAGAAGGCGGAATTTGCTGAATCTGTCGAGGTGGATGACCATAAATGGTATAGAATAGATGAAGTGGATGATGTAATAGCCAGAGTAAATAATTGTTCCGAAATGCATTTTGATAAGTGCAGAGATTATCTGCAATAAGAGTGTTTAGGGGAAATGCGATAAAAACTTTTTAAGGACAGACAGGATCATTATGAGTAATATTACTGAAACTTCGCAGTTACAAAACTGCGGTTGAACCTTGATAATTCAATAAAAATTGGCAATTAAGTACCAATCATGCTGCCTGAAGATGACGCTGCATGGATGGTGTAAGTGCAGATACAAACTTGTCTACCATTAAAGATATTTTTTCTTCATCGAGATCAAATTCTTCTATCATCATGTTTGAGAAAATCTCCATAATGATGTTAATAGCATAGATGAATGTTACATCGGCCACCTCATCCATGAAGTATGCAAACAACTCGCCTAAAGTTCGAGGATCTTCTGATTCGCGATTTTCTACTGCAAGCATCATGTATCGAGTAAATACGATTGCAACATGCGCTGTCATAGCATCATAAGAAAGAGACTTACATTCTTTTGCCAGCTTGAGATAGCTTTTACACATCTTGAAGAAAACCTCTATCTGCCATATGCCGATATTTTAGAAATGCCGATATGTCGTTGATGTAATCCTGTGCCTGACTTAATGCCAGGCACAGAGAATAGAGTATCGGCA
>NZ_FMYB01000045.1 GCF_900104155.1 Butyrivibrio sp. INlla16 | reverse complement strand
CGGCTTGAAGAATCATTGGTGTGAAATATGCTGTCAATCAGCTTGTCAAAGTGCAGTTTGCTGATGAATTCCTTTATTAGGAGAAGACCAGCATCGGAGGATAAATCACCTCCGTCAAAATTTAATTTAAAACGCTTATTGCTTTCTAAGGTTGTGTAATCTAAACTAGACATATGAAGCCTCTTTTTTGTTATGGTTTTTGATTCGACACCTAAAATTGTAACAGAATCGGGGCTTTATTAATACCCCTAAGGCTTCACTTATTGGGTGAAAGCAATATGCAGTTTAAATGCAGTAACTATGCGGCTTTGTAATTAAGCCGTGAATAATTCAGGTATAATAATAGTTATAACAAAGGCTGTTTAGCCGGTGAGGCAAAAACGGGACAGCTATTTGATTGAAAAGGAGTAGCAATGAGAAAATTTTATGAGAAGAATAGGGTATGGTTTGCTGTATTGTGGATTGTTCTGTACTGCGTAGTTATGACCAATCTAAAAGGGAATTTCGGCTATCAGAGCATAGCAATGCTTCTTGGCATAAATGCCTTTGCAGTGGGAATTACTCTTTTTGTAAAGATGAATCACCTTGAAAAAGAGTGTGGAATAGCCTCATTGCCAAGAGACATCGGAAGATTTCTGTTCTTTATCCCTATGTGGATACTGGCAACCGGTAATCTATGGGATGGCTTTGCACTTTCCTACCGCGGAATAGAGATGGTTTGCGCAGTACTGTCCATGATATTAGTTGGATTCGTGGAAGAGATGATATTTAGAGGATTTCTTTTTAAAGCAATGCTGTCAGAGGAAAGGACATCCGTTGCTATAATTGTTTCTGCACTGACATTTGGTATGGGGCACATAATTAACCTATTTGCAGGACAGACAAGCTTTGAAACTATCCTGCAGGTGATCTTTGCTATTGCCTGGGGATTTATTCTTACGTTTGTTTTTTACAAGAGCGGAAGTCTCTGGCCGTGCATAATAGCTCATTCAATGATAGATGCTTTTTCATTGTTTGGAGCAGACAACGCACTTGTGGATCAGATTTATATTGTAACTACCATTGTTGTTGCGGTAGTCTATTGCATATATCTTGCAAGGATTAAAGTGGAGACCAATAATGAAATTTAGTGATAGCTGTGCTAAGTGCATGTATGACAGGCAGATGGCCAAAACGGACAATATGGATTATCTGTCAGAAGTGAAGGCTATTCTTGATAACAGGGCGGACGATGTGACGAGCCCTCAGCTGGTGGCAGAGTTTAACAAGATACATGAAAAGTATTTAGGACCGCTTCCCGATTATAGAGAGGAAAAGAAAAAGTATAATGACCTGGTGCTTTCCATGGAAGCGGATTTGCGAAAAGAAATAGATGAGAGTGAGGATCCTCTGGCTACAGCTATAGTAATGGCGAGGATCGGTAATTACATTGATTTTGCAGCGCTGGACGTAGTTGATACTGATACATTTCTTGGACTTTTCGAAGACAAGAAGATGCGGGATGATGAAAAGAATACGTATGAATCTTTTTGCGAACAGTGTTCCAAGGCAGAGTCATTTTTGCTTCTGACGGATAACTGCGGCGAGATTGTTCTGGATAAGCTTTTAGTGGAGCAGCTGAAGAAATGCTATCCGCAACTGAATATAACAGTTATGGTCAGGGGCAGCGATGTTTCTAATGATGCTACTCTGGATGATGCAAGATACGTAGGCATCGACAAGATGGCCAAAGTCATAGGAAATGGAGACAAGATAGCAGGGACTGCATATTCCATGCTATCAGAAGAGGCGAAGAAAGCAGTCGATACTGCAGATGTTATTTTTTCAAAGGGACAGGCAAATTATGAATCCTTCGCCGGGGAAGGCAGACATGCCTTTTATACATTTCTGTGTAAGTGCAATCTTTTTATAAATAGGTTTAACGTTCCGAAGCTGACGGGGATGTTTGTTGAAGAATGAATAATAAATAATAATGCTTCGGGAGTAAACAAAGGAGTATATGAGAATGAAGCTGTTTTTGTTGGAAGATGATGATGCCATAGGAATGGGGCTAAAGTATTCCCTGGAAAAAGAGGGCTATGAAGTTATCCATGTGAGAACTAAGGCAGATGCGCTAAAAACATGGAAAACAAACAATTTTGATATGTGCATTTTGGATATCAATCTTCCGGATGGAAATGGCTATGATGTCTGCAAATATATCAAAGAAAAGGAAGATACACCGGTAATCTTTTTGACAGCAAGTGATGCTGAAGTAAACGTTGTCATGGGCCTGGAGATGGGGGCAGATGATTATGTGTGTAAGCCCTTCAGGATTAATGAGCTTATGGCCAGAATCAGGACTGTCCTTAGAAGGAGCGGAAAAAGTGCGGCATCTTCCGGCTCTGAGGAGAACGGAATTCTTGAGATAAAAAATGTTCGAATTCATACAAATGAAGCCAAGGTTGGTGTGCTTGATGAGTCTTCAGGAAAAGAGGAAACGGTCGAGCTTACAGCTTTGGAATACAGGCTTCTTCTTGCTTTCTGCAACAACAGAGGAAATGTAATGTCCAGAAGCCAGCTCCTTGAGGATATGTGGGATGTGAGCGGAGATTTTGTAAATGACAATACACTTACTGTTTATATAAAAAGACTAAGAGATAAGATTGAAAATGATCCGACAAATCCTCAGGTTATAAAAACAGTCAGGGGACTAGGATATATTGTGGAGAAGTAGGAAAAGAAGTGCATTTTAGACATTTAACAAAAAAGTAACTGGAATAGATGGACTGGGGATTGTGGAATGTTAAAAAACAAAGATTTTAAAATTTTGATAATTGCAGCAGCTGTATTTACAGTTGCTGCTTCCGTATGCGGATATGTGATTTGTGGCATAGCCGCATTTATTTTATTGATGTTATTGGGATTTGGATTACTATGCGTTTTTGCCATTTTGACCAAGCGCAGATACGACGATATAGATGCTCTTAATTTATATCTTGTAAAAGTGCTTGCAGGAGATGAAGCTCCGGGCATACTAGATCAGGAAGAGGGTGAATTGTCTCTTCTTAAGACGAACATCTATAAAGCCACCTCAACCTTGAATTATCAGAAAGAACTTTTATCAAAAGATAAGGTGGCTCTGGCGGGTGCAATAGCAGATATCAGTCATCAGCTTAAGACTCCGCTGACATCCATGATTGTCATGAATGATCTTCTTAAGACAGAGGAGGATAAGGAAAAGCGAGTGCAGTTTTTACAGACACAGTCAAACCAACTGGATAGAATGAACTGGCTTATTCAAACCCTTCTGAAGTTGTCCAAGATTGATGCCGGCACAATCACCATGAAGCCGGAAGAAGTAACAGCGGAGGCGCTGATTCAGGAAGTGATAAAGCCTTTTGAGATTCAGATGGAACTTAAGAATATTAGCTATTCATGCAAATATTCAGCTGATTCAAGATATGATAACGCACCTGCAAACGGCATTGATATTAAGTGTGATATAAATTGGACAGTAGAAGCTCTTCAGAATATTGTGAAAAACTGCATTGAACATATGGATGACGGAGACGCACTTTCAATAAATGTAAATGACACAAATATTTACAAGGAAATATCCATTGAAGATTCAGGCTGTGGAATAGCAGAAGAGGACCTTACTCATATTTTTGAAAGATTCTATAAAGGAAAAAATGCAGGAAAAGACAGTGTAGGTATAGGCCTTGCTCTAGCCAAAACTATTATTACCGGTCAGCACGGAGATATCATAGTGGAGAGTACTGAAGGTGTTGGAACAAGATTCTCTGTGAGATTCTATAAGACGATTATTTAAGAGACAAGACTCGGAATATTACAAAACTGTAATCAAAAAGTCACTTGATTGTAAGTTGAAAATAATAACCTATTCTCATGAGCAGAGTACTTAGCGAAGTATTTTTGAGCTTAGTACGAGCCACGGGTGACCACTTGACGAGGTACTGTCGAGTCTAGTGGGGCATCCCGGAACAAATGAATGAGAAGGGAGACAAAAGAAATGAACATTTTGGAAATCAGAAACCTTTGCAAAGTATATGGAACAGGAGAGACAAGAGTTGATGCGCTTAAGAACGTCTCTTTTGATATAGAACAGGGAGAGTTTGTAGCAATAGTGGGACCTTCCGGTTCAGGTAAATCAACGCTGCTTCATATCCTTGGCGGAGTAGACGTTCCTACATCGGGAACCTGTAATATCGCAGGAACAGATATTGGAAAGCTTGATGAGACCAAGCTGGCAATTTTTAGAAGAAGGAACATCGGACTTATCTATCAGTTTTACAATCTTATCCCAATCCTGAATGTGGAAGAAAATATGACGCTTCCGATTTTGCTGGATGGGAAAAAGCCGGATAAGAAGCTGCTTAATGACCTTGTAGAGAAGCTTGGATTAAAAGAGAGATTATCACATCTTCCCAATCAGCTCTCCGGAGGTCAGCAGCAGAGAGTATCTATAGGAAGGGCACTAATGAATCATCCGGCTCTGCTTCTTGCAGATGAGCCTACAGGTAACCTCGATTCTGAGAACAGTAAGGAAATCATAGCTCTTCTACGTAAGTTCAATAAGGAAAACAATCAGACGGTTATCATTATTACTCATGATGAAAGGATCGCTCTTTCTGCAGACAGAGTAATTACAATTGAGGATGGACAGATCACCCGCGACAGTAAGCAGAAAGGGGTGATGGCATCATGAATATTGTATCAACACTCACATTAAGACATCTTATTGGAAACAAAAAGAGATCAATAGTAACGATACTTGGCATAGCCGCATCCACAGCTCTTATAAGCGCTATCGTACTGGGCGTATTTTCTTTCTTTAAGTTTTTTGGATTTATATCCATACAGTCGGATGGAAATGCACATGCCCAGTTCAGTGAGATCACGCAGCAGCAATTCAATGAGCTTAAAGAGGACGACAGAATTGATAGCGTAGGACTCTGCGATATAGAGGAAACAGTATCCGGAATAAGGTTACTAAGTGGTAAGGATGAGCGCTTCTGCGTAGGAAATACCATGCATGCAGATCATGACTATATGACAATGAGAGTGGTAACTGACTACGATGGTGAACTTCCAAATACCTCTTCAGAGATAGCAGTTGAAGAGCAGTTCCTGATCGACAATGGTCTGGAAGACCTGAAAATCGGTGATACCCTTACCTTTGAACAGGGCTACAGATATACATACAATGAACTGGAAGGATTCATATATCTTGGTGGAAATTACAGATCAGATGAACAGTTCAAAGCTCTTTCAACCGAGACCTGCACAGTGACTGCAATCCTTCATGGTAACAGACCTACCGGGAGCTGGGATATTCTCCGCGGATTGGACGAAGGCTATTTTCCTACAATAGAAAAGAATCAGGTGATCATCACGCTTAAAAACTGCGATCACACTGCACTGAAGCAATTAAAGAGCATCGCCTCAGATTATGAAATTGCAAAGTGCGACTATAATACAGAGTATCTCCTTAGCTGCTTTGCTTTTGAGGGAAGTGGCGGTGCATACAGATCATTTTTTGTAATGATGGCTGTTGCCCTTGCTATTGTTATTGCCACATCAGTTATCCTGATCTTCAACTCCATAGGCATGTCCCTCACAGAGAGAATGAGATACCTTGGGATGCTGGCCAGCGTTGGTGCTACAGCAAAGCAAAAGAGATTTTCGATATACTATGAGGGATTTGTTCTTGGAATGATCGGTATTCCTTTGGGACTACTGTTTGGCTATCTGGGAACAAAGATCACTCTGTCATTCCTTGGCAGCAAGATCCTTGAAGCAGATATGTTTGTAGGCGCAGAGGGACTTAGAGGAAGCATACCTATCGTGTGTTCACCTTCTGTAATCGCAGCCATCGTGTTTTTTGCAGCACTTACTATTCTTATTTCAACTTTTGTTCCGGCTATCAGAGCAGCCAAGGTTATGCCTATTGATGCGCTGAGGCAGAGCAATGTGGTAAAAGTAAAAGCAAAGAGCCTTCGTGTAAATCCTATTATCCGTAAAATCTTCGGATATGAAGGAGAGCTTGCTTATAAGAGCATAAAAAGAAATGGTGTGAAAGGAAAAGTCATTACCGCTACTATTGCAGTTTCAGTGATCCTGTTCCTCACAATAAACTATTTCTGCAATTCCATAGCAAGAGCCAATGATTATGAGATTAACATTCCATACCAGCTTGTAGCATCATGCTCTTATTCTGAAAGTGACAGACTAAGAAGTGCTATAAGCGAAATGGAAGACGTAGATGATGTTTACAGCGCCAGCATGATCCAGTTTAGGTTTAGAAAAGCTCCTGAGTCACAGATAGAACTGGCCAATACTGATATTGCTGATTCGAAGTTTCTTTTGCCCGGATTTGCAGATCTGTATTTTAGCGGAATGGATGTTGTCATAGTTGATGATGAAGACTTTAACAAGATCCTTGAAGACAATGGGCTGGACAAAAATGAATACTACGGTGATACTCTGAAGGGCGTTCTGCTTAACGATTATTTCAGGGAAAAGAAATCCAGTGAAGTCTTTAATGATGGAATCTTAGGACAGGTTCTGCACTACGACAAGGTACAGGGCTATCCACCTGCAATAGAGATTGCAGCTTTTGTAAGATATGATGAAAATAACAAGATCTTTGATCTGTCACCTAAGGGTAACATCGCTGCATTTGTACCTGTTTCCATGTATTATGAGAAGGCAAAAGAAGTACTGCCGGAAGATAAGCTCACTATGGATCTGGGGGTTGAAACAGCTGATCATGAAGTGGTTCATGACAGGATTTACGCACTTTTGGAAAGCGATGGATATCACAGCTATTACTGCGGAGACCTTACAGATGCAGTAAAGGCTATGGACACCATAACACTTATGCTTAAGACTGCTATGTATGGGTTCACAATTCTTCTTACACTGATCGCTATCGCAAATATTGTGAACACAATCTCAACAGGAGTGCTCCTTCGGAGAAAAGAGTTTGCAATGTACAAATCAGTAGGCCTTGAAAACAGCGGCTTTAAGAAAATGATAAGGCTTGAAACGCTTCTTTACGGAATTAAGGCACTTGTTTGGGGAATTAGTATATCTCTTTTGCTGAGCTACCTTATGTTTACAACTTTCGACACAAGGCTGCACACCTTCAATCCGGATCTTCTTATGTACGTTGTCACAACGATCGCTGTATTTGGTATTCTGGGACTCAGTATGGCTCTCAGTATCAGTAAGATCAAAGATGACAACATCATAGAAGCCCTTAAAGAGGATGCAGTATAAATAAAAAACGGAGGAACCAAAACCATGCAAATTTCAGACATTGATAACGGAAAAGCTTTCGACTGGGGAAATACATCAAAGGATTATGCAAAATACAGGGATATATATCCTAAAGAGTTTTATCAGCGAATTTTGGATCTGGGACTTTGCAAGGATGGACAAAAGGTTCTGGATATCGGAACCGGGACAGGGGTTCTTCCGCGGAATATGTATAAGTTTGGCGCCAAGTGGATCGGAACCGACATTTCAGAGAATCAGATAGAGCAGGCAAAGCTTCTTGCGGCCGAGCAGGGAATGAATATTGAGTTTTATGCCTGTCCTGCGGAAGAGGTTGATTATCCGGATAATACTTTTGATGTTATAACCATTTGCCAATGTATCTGGTATCTGGACGCAAAGGTGATATCCGGGAGATATGCGAGGATGCTGAAGCCCGGAGGGAAGCTGCTGATTCTGTATATGGGATGGCTTCCTTATGAGAATCCGATTGCCGGAAGGAGCGAGGAGATTATCTTAAAACACAATCCTAACTGGTCCTCCTACGGAGATACAGTTCATCCGGTTTATGTTCCGGAAGAACTGGCGGATTGTTTTGATATCATACTCCGTGAAGAGTTTCGGGTGAATGTACCATTCACCCGAGAGGGATGGCATGGTCGCATGCGCGCCTGCAGAGGAGTTGGAGCAGCAATGGATGAATCACAGCTCCGCGCATGGGATGAGGAGCATTTCCGGATGCTTAATGAAAACGCTCCGGAAGAATTCGATGTTAAACACTATGTCTCATTTGCGCAGTTGCAGGTAAGAAAATAAAACTGTTTTTGATTATCAAATAAGTGCAGAACAGCCCCAAATCAGTGTAATGATGGGGCTGTTTCTATTTTGGCTGTATATTTCCGGTATGAGATATTCATTTAAAGAGGTATAAGAAAATGAGGGAAAAGAATAAAGTATTTGGAAGTTTGAAATTCTATATAAGTGCTCTTGCTATAGCTGTGCCGATAATGCTTCAGCAGCTCATACAGAGCATGGTTTCACTGATAGATAATTTTATGGTTTCAGGACTTGGAGATATATCCATGTCAGGAGTTAACGTGGCAGGACAGGTGCTTTTTATTTTCATGGTATTTGTCAGCACAATTAGCATGGCAGGCGGCATTTTCCTGACTCAGTTCTTTGGTGCGAAGGACAAGTCCGGAATGCAACAGGCCTTTCTTTTTAAGGTGATAATCAGCTTCGCGGCAATGATTCCGTACTTTTTGGTTTGCCTGGTATATCCCAGAGAAATACTTTCTCTTATGTTAATTGGAAATACGCAGGCAGAGCTCATTCTTGATGAAGCTGTAAAGTACATCAGGATTATGTCACTTATCGGAGCTCCGATGACACTTTCGGTATGTATTGCAAGTTCACTTAGAGATATGGGAAAAGTGAAGACCCCACTTGTCGTGACCGTTATAGCAACGCTCACAAACACAGTGCTCAACTACCTGCTTATTTATGGCCACTTGGGATTTCCTGCACTTGGAGTAAGAGGAGCAGCTCTTGCCACAGTAATTGCAAGGACCCTGGAGTTTATAATTTTTGCTATTATATATTTTAAGGTCAGTCCGGAGTTTGCTGTTAATGTTGGCAGAGACTTTAGAATTGATGGTAGTATATTTAGAGATATATTTAAAAAGGGCGCTTTGATGCTGTTCTGCGAGATGACCTGGGTTCTTTCGGAGACCTTAACTACAGCTATCTACAATGGCAGGGGCGGCGCCGATGTGGTTTCCGGAATGGCTTCAAGCTTTGCAATAGGCAATCTTTTCTTTGTTGCATTTAGCGGAATATACTCAGCAACAAGTGTCATAATCGGCAAGACCCTGGGAGAGGGTAATCTTGATAAGGCTCGCAGGGAAAAGACATGGCTTTTGTCAGGTTCTGCTGTTTTTGGATTTGCCATGACTTTCGTGGGTTTTGCAACTACGTTTATTGTACCGATTGTTTATGTAAGACTTAGTCCCAACGCCATTACAATTTCCAGAAACATGGTAATACTTATGTCGTTCTTCATGCCTGTATGGGTATTCATTAACGCTCAGCAGGCAGTTGCAAGAGCAGGCGGCGATACAAAGATGGGCGCCTATGCAGATGCCGGAATAACGATAATGGTAATGCTGCCCATGCTGCTTTTGCTCGGCAGATACACTAATATCGGTCCCGTGCAGATGTATCTTTGTGTAAAAATCCTGGATATTGTAAAGATTGGAATATTCCATCTTTGGCTGAAAAAAGAGCGCTGGCTCAAAAATCTTACCGTGGAGCACTCTGATCTGGAACCGGCAAAAGCAGGGTGAATGAGATATGGTGCGTGATTCTTAATCCATTCGTATTTCAACTTATATATATATGTCTATGAGGATTGAAATGGAGGATAAACACATGTTAAGACTTAGACCATATAATAAAAATGATGCGGAAACAATTTTAAGTTGGACAAGTGATGAAGCTGCATTTTACAAGTGGACAGCAGGAGTACTTGGAAGCTTCCCTCTTACAGCGGAACAGTTTAATGAAGTAAGCAATCTGATGGCATTTACGGCAGTAGACGATGATGAGATAGTCGGTTTTTTCACAATGAGAAGGCCGAGTAAGTCTCATGATGAATTAAGGTTTGGTTTTGTAATTGTAAAACCTGAAATCAGAGGCAAAGGCTATGCCAAAAGGATGCTTCAGCTGGGGCTTGTTTTTTCAAAAGAAATATATGGTGCAAAAAAGGTGTCTTTGGGTGTATTTAAGAACAACGAGCCGGCATATTATTGTTACAAAGCAGTTGGATTTAAAGATCTTCCGGATACCGATACCTATGAGATAAACGGCGAAACCTGGGATTGCCTGGAACTGGAAATGAATTTTTAATAAGAGGAAAGACAGACTCATGGCAGATAGGAAATATTTATATACGGAAAGGGCGCACTATATGTGTCCGAATATGCATTTTGGCATCATGGCAGAGATTGGGGCGGGGTTTGATGCGAACAGGATCATCGAGGGTATAGGTGTTCTTAAATCAGCTCATCCGCTTATGACAAGTCTGATAGCAGAGGAGCAGGGAAGTTCCGTGATATATTATGAGGAGCATCCGGAACTTGAGATTCCGGTAACCATAAAAGAGGCAGGCGAGAACTGGCAGACCGATTATGATGCGGTATCTTCAGCCGGGTGGAACGTTAAAAAGGAGGCACTGCTCAAGGTCTTTGCTTATCCTTCTGAGAGCGGAGCGAGGGTTCTTTTTATAACTCATCATCTTCTTTGTGATGGAAGAGGCCTTCTCCAGTTGGTGCAGGAGTTTGCGGATTATTATTCGAACGGTGCTCGGCCGCAATACGCCTTCGAGAAGCTTATGGAAAGTCTTGATGATCTTCCAAGCGGCAGTGACCTTGGGCTTATCAGCAAGATGCTGATAGAGAATTCCAATAAAAAGTGGCGTAAAGAAGCTCATAAGGTTAGCTACGATGAGTACCTTAAGTTTGAGCGTGAATATGATTCAAAGCAGGATATAAAGCGCGAGATAAAGAATGTAGACGGAGAAGAGCTTGATACGCTCCTTGATTTATGCAGGGGAAATGGCGTATCGCTCAACGACTATCTTATCGCCAAGATGATGATCGATGAGGGTACAGATAAGGTGGTCATAGCTTCCGACATAAGGAACAAGATTAAAAACTATAAAGAAGGTGCTCTTGGAAATTATGCTACTGCATTTGGAGTGGTGGTTAAGAAGAGAAGTTCTGAGATCATGGAACTCGCCAAAGCCGTAGATCATGAAGTCAGGAGCATCATCAGTAAGCCCGATAGAGAGATGCTCGTTCTCTCGTGCTATTTCAATATGGATCCTGAGCTTCTCGATGCCATAGCTATATCGACTCTTGGAAGCTTTGATAGCAAAGCCGGCAGATTTGTCGGCAGCAAGATGTTCGGCTATGAAAAGCGTGACGGCCATTGCATCACGAACCTTGGCAGGGTAGAGAGCAGCGTAATAAGAGAGGGCGTATTCATTCCGCCGGCATCTCCGGCAAATAGAAAGGCGTGGGGCGTTCTAACGATAAACAAGAAGATGAGGATCTGTTCGATACATTAAATTGAGAGAATATATGAAAAGAATCAAAATAATACTCAGAAGAATACTTCTGATAATTATGTTAGCTACGACGGCTATCTTTTTAATTTTACATTACGATTCAAAAGAATATACCCAGCAAAATGAACAGGAATATATAAACAGAATTTGCAGTATGACACATAACAGGGCTGTTGCTGTAGGAATAATTGACGGCGATGAAGATGTATTTCTGGAACATTGTGACATTGATGGGAAAACTGTGGATGAGCATACGCTTTTTGAATTGGGGTCTACAACAAAAGCATTCACAGGACTTGGAATCCTTAATCTTGAGGAAGAAGGTTTGATTGATCCGGATTCGCCTGTCACAGACTATATAGACTGGTTCAGACCACAGTATAAAGGCTCCGATGCTGTAGTCACAGTCAGACATCTTATGGATCATTCAAGCGGGATTCCGGTGTGGACAATATCACTTATCCCGGAGGGCAGCGAAGGTGAGATAACCATAGAGGAGACAGTTAGAAAAATCGCTGATGTTAAACTTGCTCACGCACCCGGCGAAGTTCATGAATACGCAACAATCAATTATGATGTGCTTGCACTTATTATCGAGAAGGTTACTGGGCAAAAATATGAGGATTATATTACCGAGACTGTTCTTAAAGATGTAGGAATGAATGAGTCATTTTTCAGGATTACCGATTCTGACAGACAGCGTATCTTTGCTGGGCGTAAGGCAGGCTTTTTTAGAACATGGAAATATGATGCTCCAACTTATTATGGAAATACTGCAGCGGGTTACCTTGTGTCGGATACTACTGATCTGGTCAAATGGATGAGATATGTCAGGGGAAATATTGATTTTGGCTCTTTTCCGATAACAGACACGAACAATTACTATGCAGGCTGGAATCTATATCCGGAGACTGTACACCATGGGGAAAACAATCCTAATTTCAGTACGCAGGTCATTATTTCGAGAGAGCGTGATCTTGGGGTTTTTGTCTTATCTGCTTCTGCCGGTGATATCGCCACAAGAATAGCTGACGGCATTTTTGGGATGCACATGGGAATGAATGCAAAGATTGGACTTTGTGTGTCAGGTCACGAGCTTCAAGACTTCTTATTTGTAATGGGAATACTTTTGATTTTGTACATCGCGTTATTGCTGCAATATAAAAGAAAGAAATTATGCATATGCGGTGGATTATTTATTTTGACCTTGCTGATTTTGATTCCTATAATCTCGCATATTAGCTACAGGTTCATGTTTGTTTGGATGCCCTATAGTTTTGGATTGATGATCATTAGCATATTGGCATTTGCAGCCTGGCTCATTGGTTGTGGGCGTTGGAAACAAAAATGATAACATTCAAGGGAGATATACATGAAAAAAGCATTCAAGGTAATAGGTAAAAGCTATGGAAATAAAACAGCATCAACGGAAGATATTAACGAATATCTCAAATATGATGAGGTTATTGACTTTGATAAACCGGAGGTTAAGGCTCTTGCGGACACGCTTTTGTTCTGAAGATTGGTCACGGTATCTGTCATGCTAAGTCTCATTTGCTTGCCGCACTTCTTCGATGTAAAGGTGTTCCGGCAGGCTTTTGTTATCAGAAGCTCATCCTCGATGATGAGACTAATCCTGTATATATAAGTCACGGCTTGGTCGGAGTTTATTTGAACGAATTAAGACTCTTTAACCCAACTCATTTTGTTTATAACACCACTCTTTCATGCTTTGGAACTTTCGCAAACATTCCAATGATGTGCCTTATGGGAGTTATGTCCGCCATGGCGATAGATTATAATGAATATAAGTATGGCAGAAGAATGGTCGCTACAGCTCAGAGTGCATGCAGTTTTGGTAATAAAGTCGGCTCAGGTATCGGAGCTTCAATAATTGGATGGTGCCTTGGACTTGCAGCTTATGACGGGCTTGCAACTACTGTATCACCTGCTGTTATTCAGGCAATATATACATTCAGCATCTATATTCCTCTTATTCTGTTTATCATATTGTTTGCTTTTGCCATGCGGTTTGACCTGGAAAAAAGACTTCCGGAAATCCAGAAAGAGATAGCAAAGAGAAAGTAATAAAGTCAAAAGAAGGGAGCAGCTTCTGTTCCCTTTATTTACAAGGAGACCAATATGGAGAGGAAAGATACAGACAAATTATCATTTGTTCTTAGCAATGCAGCAGAGTGCACAGTTCTTCTTAAAAAGAGTGGACAGTTCCCTTTAGATAAACCCGGTAAGATTGCTGCTTACGGAGCCGGACTTCGCTATACGATAAAGGGCGGTACAGGTTCGGGAGAGGTTAATTCAAAAGAAACTTTCTCAATAGAGCAGGGACTTGAACGGGCAGGATTCATTATCGCTTCAAAGAGCTGGCTTGATGCCTATGATGAGGTAAGAAGGAAAGCCAAAAAGCAGTTTATTAAGGATCTTAAGGCGCAGGCAAAGGCAAAGCATGAGAATGCAATCATGTATTCCATGGGAAAGACCATGAAAGAGCCTGACCACAATCTTAAAATCACTAAGGTGTGCGATACAGCCATATATGTTGTCAGCAGAAATTCCGGAGAGGGAAGTGACCGAGAGGTTTTAGAGGGCGATGTAAAGCTGTCAAAGTCTGAAATCCGTGACATTCTTCTTCTCAATAAAATATACGATAGATTTATGCTTGTTTTAAATGTCGGAGGTGTAGTAGATCTTTCACCTGTGATGGAGGTAAAAGATATTCTTCTTTTATCCCAGCTTGGAACTGATTGCGGGGCAGTACTTGCGGATATTCTTCTGGGGAAACAGAATCCTTCAGGGAAGCTCTCAACCACCTGGGCGGAGATTAAAGAATATTCAGCGGAAGGAACCTTTGGCGACTGGAACGATAACCGCTACAAAGAGGGTATTTATGTAGGTTATCGCTACTTTGATACCTTTAAGAAGACAGCTCTGTTCCCCTTTGGATTTGGACTGTCTTATACAACATTTGAGACTAAGGTATCAGATGTAAAGGCTAATAAGGATACCTTAACTTGCGAGGTGCTTGTTAAGAATACAGGAAGCTGTTCAGGAAAAGAGGTTGTGCAGGTATATCTCTCAGTCCCTGAAGATAAGCTGGATCAGCCATACCAGCAGTTGGTTTGCTATGCCAAGACGCCTCTTCTAGAAAGAAACGCAGAGTGCAGGTTGGAGATGTCTTTCAGGCTTTCAGATTTTGTTTCCTATGACGAGGAATCTGAAAGTTATGTTCTTGAGAAGGGCAGATATGTAATTCGTGTAGGCAACAGCTCGGTGGATACAATAATTGCTGCAGTTGCTATTTTGGAAGAAACAGTTACAACTTTAAAGACCAGAAACTGTCTCGGAAAACCTGACTTTACAGACATAAAGTCTGAGCATTCAGAGCCTTTGCCAATTCCTGAAGGTATTGTAACCTTCACACTTACTGCAGATGACTTTGAGAAAAGAGAAGTCTTTTTTGACAACGAGGTTTCAGCAGATTCCAGGATAAAGAACCTGACTGATGAAGAGCTTTCTTACATGCAGATCGGAAACTTTGATCCCAATGCAAAAGGGCTCAGCATTATCGGTAATGCCGCGACACATCTTGCAGGCGCTGCGGGAGAAACAACTTCACAGCTTGTAAATAAAGGTATCAGACCTCTTATCATGGCTGATGGCCCTGCGGGAATCAGGATTTCACTAAAGTATTACGAAGAGGGCGAAAATCAGTATGATGCTGGAAATAAAGGTATGATGCCGGAGAGCATGCTTGAGATGATGGGACCCGTAACAGCTTTTATAGCTAAACTGATCGTTGGCGGAAAGAAGATTCCAAGGAATGCTGTGATCAAAGAGCATTCGGCAACCATGATTCCTATCGGCACAGCTATCGCTCAGAGCTTTAATACAGAACTGGCAGAAGCACTTGGAGATATTGTGGGAGAAGAGATGGAAAAGTTTGGAGTACATCTCTGGCTTGCCCCTGCTCTTAATATCCACAGAAGCATTCTCTGCGGAAGAAACTTTGAATACTATTCAGAAGATCCGCTTGTGTCGGGTGAAGTGGCAGCTGCTATCACCAGAGGCGTGCAAAAGCACAAGGGATGCGGCACTACAATAAAGCATTACGCTGCCAATAATGCAGAGACTAACCGCTACTGCAATAACTCTCAGGTAAGTGAAAGAGCTATGAGAGAGATATACCTTCGGGGCTTTGATATCTGCATCAGGAAGTCCCAGCCTAAGGCAGTCATGACCAGCTACAACTTGCTAAATGGCATACATACTTCCGAGCACAGAGGACTTATTGAGGATGTTCTTAGGGGTGAATTCGGCTTTAAGGGAATAGTGATGACAGACTGGGTAATGACAATTATGACCAGCTCTAAGTCGAAATACCGCAATGCTCTTTCAGATGAAGTTGCAAAGGCAGGCGGAGAACTGTTCATGCCGGGAACAAAAAAGGACTATGAGAGAGTCCTTAATGCACTTAAGAATGGAACACTTTCAAGGAAACAGCTTGAGATCAACGCAAGTAGGCTGATCAGAACTATCGATGAATTTTACGCAGATTGAAGGTAAGCTATGAAAGCAATCAGACTAAAGACAGAGTACTTAACAAATCCTATCGGAATAGATTACACAAGGCCAAGACTCAGCTGGGTCTGCGAAGGAGGCAAAAAGCAGACAGCATACAGGGTCATAGCAAAAGATGATGATGGAAATGCCATCTGGGACTCGGGGAAAACCGCTTCCTCCAAGATGCATCTTATCCCCTGGGGCGGAAAAGCCTTAAAGAGCAGACAGAGAGTAACCTGGAGCGTTGAGCTTTGGGATGAAAATGGCAATAAGGGAGAAGCAAGCGATGAAGCTACTTTTGAGCTGGGGCTTATAGATGAAAGCGACTGGAAGGCTTCATGGATAACAGGTAACTACTCTGTAAAAAGAAAAATGAGATACCCTGTAGACTGCTTCAGAACAAGCTTTACGGTTGGAGCGGATAAAGAGGTTATTAAGGCAAGAACCTACATGTCTGCCTGCGGTCTTTACGAAGGAAAGCTGAACGGAAAAAAGATTGGAAGCTTCTGCCTTGCTCCGGGACACACAGATTACAGAAAAAGAGTTCAGTATCAGACAGTAGATATCACCGACTAGGTAAAAGCGGGGAACAATGACCTTTTCTTTATGCTGGCAGACGGATGGTACAGAGGGTCTGTGGGAGCCTGGGGAATAAAGAACTTTTATGGAAATGAGACCAGACTCCTGGTTCAGATAGAGGTGTATTTTTCTGATGGCAGCAAAAAGGTCATCTGCTCAGGTGAAAACTTCGAATGGACTAATGACGGGCCAATAAGATTTGCTGACAACAAGGATGGCGAAATCTATGATGCATCAAAAGAAGATTTCAGTAAAGCAGTCTGGGGAAAGACAAAGATAACAAAGCATAACGTGATACCTACTGCAGACATTAGCCTGTAAATGCGAATGTTGCTCGGGTTATGGCTATCACTTTGAGGATTAAATTTCCACAACTATCAATACAAAATAGTTATGGAAATAATGTGGACAAGAAACTTTCAAAAGTGATACAATTATACCAGATAAAATTTCCACAACTCGTTTTTAAGATGAGTTGTGGAAGAAAAGGCGGAATCGTATGATAGGAAGAAAAGCAGAACTCAAGCAACTAAAATCATTAAAAAATGAGGAAGAGCCTCAGTTTATAGCAGTTTATGGAAGAAGAAGAATCGGAAAAACATATCTGATTCGAGAAAGCTTTGGGTACGAGTTTACCTTCCAACACACCGGAGTTGGTAATGATGAGAAAAAAAGAGCCGAAACACAGAAGCAGGAACAGTTAGATAAGTTTAGAGAGTCATTATCGGAAGCGGGATATGATTGCAGTGAAAGGCTCACTTCATGGGCGGAAGCATTTAATGGGCTTAAAGAAGTAATCAAAAAGTCAAAAGAGAAAAAGAAAGTTATATTTATTGATGAACTTTCATGGATGGACACCAAAGACAGCGGCCTTGTGACTGAGCTTGAGCATTTTTGGAACGGTTGGGCCACAGCTAGAAAAGAAAAAGATGTGATTTTGATTATCTGTGCATCCGCCACTTACTGGATTATGGAAAAAATAGTGAATGATAAAGGCGGATTTCACAATCGACTAACAGGGCAAATACACCTGAAACCTTTTACACTAAAAGAATGTGAGGAATATCTCCAGGCTAAGAAAATACTGCTAAACAGGCATCAGATTATACAGTGTTACATGATTATGGGTGGTGTTCCTTATTATTGGAGCCTTCTTAAGAAAGGTCGAAGTCTTCCACAAAATATTGATGACCTTTTCTTTGCAGAAGATGCGCCACTTCGAAAAGAATATAATAATCTTTACAGAGCACTATTTAAAAAGCCAGATCAGTATATCAAGATAATAGAAGCACTGAGCGTTGAAAACAAAGGGATTAGCAGAGCAGAGATATGTGAGAAGACAGAAATTGCCAGTTCAGGTGAATTCTCAAAAAAATTACAGGAACTTGAAGACTGTGGATTTATAAGAAAATACATACCTGCTGGATATAAAGAGCGAAACGCGATATATCAATTGATAGATAACTACACACTTTTTTACCTTAGATTTTTAAAAAATAATACATTTGATGATCATTATTGGCAGGTTCAAAACAATAGTCCAAGCATAAATGCATGGAGTGGAGTGGCTTTTGAGCGTGTGTGCCTGGAGCATGTGCCTCAGATCAAGGCTGCATTGGGAATATCTGGAGTGCACACAGAAGTAAATGCATGGAAATGTGAGGCTGATAAAAAGAAGGGACTACAGGGATCACAGATAGATCTGCTTATTGTAAGAGATGATCAGATTACGAATGTATGTGAAGCAAAGTATTCAAAAGCAGACTTTCGAGTTGATGCTGCATTTGATAAAGATATGAGGCGTAAGATATCTGATTATATGGTTGATAGTAAGACTAAACATGCTATTCATCCGACTTTAATTACAAATTACGGTATTGTAGAAAATGAGTATTCAAGCGAATTACAATCAGTTATCACTGGAGAAGAGTTGTTTAGATAGATGAAATAGTACAGGCTTTGGTAAGTATTCAACAGGAGTAATTATTGTATGAACAATATTGTTTTGGGAGATCGCACAGAAGAGACAGTACGTATATACTTTGAACAGGCCCAGAAGCCCGCAATTAAGAATACGCTTCCACAGAAAGCCACTACTGTAGAGGAGGCAATAGCGGAATATCATAAAACGTTACTTCCAACCGCAACCAGCTATGGGAAAACTATTCTGGCAGACGGTAAATATGTAGGGGATATTTGGTGTTACTGCATAGATAAAACTGATATGCCTAATGCTATGCTGAGTTATTGCGTGTTTGATGATTCAAGTTGGAACAAAGGTATTGCCACAGATGCATCATCGATTATATTGGAAGTTAAAGCGGAAAAGCCACTGCATCTTTGTACAGCTTTTGAAGCGTCTTGATAAATGAGGCAAGGCTCTCACGACTATCCGCCTTGTGGGTGCATAGGACGCAGTGAAAATATTCCCTGCAGTCATAAGGGATCCACGCAAATTGTCCGCTATGGTCGTTTAAGAATCCGGGAGCAAGGCAGATACCTTTGCCGGATGCGACATTTACAAGAGTAGAGTCGTGATCGGGACTGTTAAAATACTCGATCTTCCCGGAGAAGATTAGTTTTTGCTGGACGGATCGTAAAGCGTTTGGAGAGCCGCCGCCTACCATGAGGGTGCGTCCGTAGATGTCTTCATCCGTGATGATGTTCTTTTTAGCCAGAGGATCGTTTTTATCGGTAATAAGGTAGATACCAGAATCAAAGAGTTTGTGGATGTTGATTCCCGGGATATGTTTAGTCTGTTCTATAAGTGCAAAGAGGATGTCGGACTCATCCTTTAAAAAGCTTTCCACACCGTTATCGTACTGAAACAGAGGAGTAACCTGGACACCGGGTTGCTCCTTTTCAAATATGCGGATAGCTTCGGGCAGAAAGTATATGGCTTGTCTGACCATCATGGAAACAGTTATGTTGTCCCTGTATCTGGCACTGAAATTCTGTCCCTGTTCGATGGCGCGTTTCATATCCTCACGCATACCGGAAAGATAGGTTACGAACTGCGCCCCGGCCGGAGTGAGTGTGGCTCCTTTG
This sequence comes from Butyrivibrio sp. INlla16, assembly GCF_900104155.1. Classification (GTDB taxonomy): domain Bacteria; phylum Bacillota; class Clostridia; order Lachnospirales; family Lachnospiraceae; genus Butyrivibrio. The sequence goes on along the minus strand of NZ_FMYB01000045.1, from coordinate 13,746 downwards.
CCGTTTCTTTCAAATATCTTAAAGCCTACCTCATCCTCCAAAAGCTTTAGCTGATAAGAAAAGGTTGGCTGACTTACAAATGTGTTCTCAGCCGCCCGGCTGAAGTTAAGGGTATGAGCCAGTTCTATGCAGTAATCTATCTGTTTGGTTGTCATCGATAAATCTCCTTGAAAGTCAGCTATTTAAAAATTAAATCAATTATAGGATATTTGAATTGGATTATTCAAGTGTTTTGCGTGATAATCAAGTCATAGAAACAAAAATAAATGTAAACACCTGTAGATAAACGGAGGAGATTAAGATGGCAAAAACATTGATTGCATTCTTTTCAAGAGCGGATGAAAACTATTTCGGCGGAGCAATGAGATACGTAAAGGTCGGAAATACAGAGATCGTTGCAGGTCTTATGAAAGAGCTGATCGACGCGGATACATTCAAGATCGAGATGAAGGATCCATATTCACCGGTATACATGTCCTGCATCGATGAAGCAAAGAAAGACAAGCAGAACAATGCACGACCTGAGCTTACAAATTATCTTGATAGTATTGATGAGTATGACACCATAGTACTTGGCTACCCGAACTACTGGGGGACCTTCCCGATGGCAGTCGCAACTTTCCTTGAGAGATATGACTTTACAGGAAAGATCATCCTTCCGCTTTGCACAAATGAGGGAAGCGGTATGGGTTCCAGTGAGAGTGATATAAAGAAATGTGCTAAAGGGGCAACAGTAAAGAGTGGTCTTGCGATCACGGGTTCAAAAGCCGCAGATTCCAAAGATGCCGTAAAAAAATGGTTTGCAGCAAACGGACTGGTTTAAGAAGAAGGATGCAGGATCCATCTGAGCAGAGGGAATGAGATGATGAATGAGGAAGAACAGATCAGAGAATTATACAGGCTCTATTGGAAATACATGATAGATAAGGATGCAGAAGGGCTTCATTCAATCCAATCAGAAGACTATTTTCTTTGCCATATGACAGGTGTAAGGCAAACGAGAGCAGAATTTGAAAAAGGACTTTTAAACGGCACCTTCAACTACTATTCGGCAGACCATGACAGCATTGAGGTCATGATAGATGGTGATACTGCAAGGATGATCGGATGCAGCAGAGTGATCGCAGCAGTTTATGGCGGTGGAAAGGGAAGCTGGAGATTAAAAGGATCCTTTACTTTGAGAAAACAAAACGGAACATGGAAACTGACGAGTTCAAAAGCGTCAACATATTAATGAATGGAGGATTATGCAATGGAATATGTAACACTTAATAATAAACTGGAATGTCCCGCAGTCGGGATCGGAACCTTTATGCTTTCGCCTGTCGATGCAGAGAACAGTGTAAGAGAAGCACTTAAGATGGGATATCGTCTAATTGATACTGCCAATGCATATGTAAACGAGCGGGCCGTTGGAAGAGGCATGAAGGATAGCGGAGTAAAGAGAGATGAGATCTTTCTTTCCACCAAACTCTGGCCCAGTGAATATGAAAATCCAAATGCTGTGGATGAGACTCTGGAACGCCTTGGGGTAGACTACGTAGATCTTCTTTATATCCATCAGCCGGCCGGCAACTGGCTCGCAGGATACAGACTGCTTGAGAAGGCTTATAAGGAAGGCAAGGCAAAGAGCATCGGTATCTCTAACTTTGAAGGAAAGTATATCGAAGAACTTGAGACGAAGTGGGAAATCGCACCGCAGTTTGTCCAGGTGGAGGCGCATCCTTATTTTACCCAGAAGGAACTGCGAAAGACTCTTGATAAGTATGGGATCAAGCTTATGAGCTGGTATCCGTTAGGACACGGCGATAAGAGCCTGATAAATGAGCCGGTTTTTGCCGAACTTGGAAAGAAGTACGGAAAAACTCCTGCGCAGATCATTCTCCGCTGGCATACACAGATGGGATTTGTGGTGATCCCCGGAAGCAAGAATGTGGATCATATTAAGGATAATCTCAACATTCTCGATTTTAAGCTGACAGACGAAGAGATGAGAAAGATCGCTAAACTTGATAAGAATGAGAGATATTATCACAGGACAGATGAGCAGCTGGTCCAGTTTGCAGGATGGAAACCTGATTTTGAAAAGGCATAATGATATGAAGAAAAAAGTGGGAATCTTAAGTCTGTTTCTTACAGCGCTTATGGTAATAAGTCTTAGCGCATGTGGAATCGCAGATAACCGTGTAGAAGATGGTGCAAAACAGGATAATTCAGTTGCAAACGAGCAAAGCACAGATGAAGATACAGCTGAAGCTTGCGATCGAAGTGCCGGGCGAAGAGACTTCTGCTGAATGGCAGGAGCCGGTAAGCGAAGAAGATTATAGTAAGCTTGGTTAGGAAATAAAATCGGAATATAAAAATATAAGTGCAGAACAGGCTCAAATAAGTGTATTTGGGCCTGCTTTTTTATGGAAATGATAGGATAAATTCAGATAGACCGGTAAGAGAAATGTACTTCGACTTTGTAGAGAGGATGAGAAATATAGCTATGAAAAATGAAAGTAAGAAGCTCTGTCACAGAGGATGAGTAGAACCAGTGTGAATCTCACAGTATACTTCGATGATCCTTTCTGGGTGGGGGTTTTTGAACGCTTTTATGAGGGAAAACTATCTGTTTGTAAAGTTACATTTGGTGCTGAACCAAAGGATTATGATATATGGGAGTTTGTGCTACGACACTACTATGATCTTGAGTTCAGCCCTGCAGTAGATGCAACAATTAAAGAGATAAAAGATAATCCAAAGCGCAGGCAGAGAGATGCTGCGAAGCAAATGAGATGCACCGGAATTGGTACTAAATCACAGCAAGCGTTGCAACTACAGCGGGAGGAAATGAAGATTGCGCGAAAAATCAAAAGCAGGCAGCAAATAGAAGAGGAAAAACAAAGGCAATTTGAATTAAAGCAGCTAAAAAAGATAGAGAAGCATAAAGGGCATTGACATTTATTTAGATATATAAAATAAGTGTAGAACAGACTCTAATCAGTGTGATTTGTGATAATCACTATTCTGGCGTATCATAAGGCTTGTAGGGATTTTGAACGTGTAGATATTTAAGAGGGGAAATTTATGCTAAAAGATAATCTCATTATGCTTAGAAGAATTCATGGCTATTCGCAGGAGGAGATTGCAGAAAAAATTGGGATTTCCAGGCAGGCCTATGCCAAGTGGGAAAAGGGATTGACAATTCCTGATGTGGAGAAATGTGCTCTCCTTGCGGAGGTCTATGAGACAACAGTTGATAATCTTTTAAAAACCGGTAGCGAAGACGGAATCGGAATGATTCCTCCGCCGCCCAAGGGTAAGAATATATGGGGAACTGTGACTATTAGTGACGGAGGTCAGATAGTTATTCCAAAAGGCGTAAGGGATATGTTTGGACTTAGCGGCGGACAGAGACTTATCGTTCTCACCGATGAGGTGGGAATGGCGATTATTCCCGCAGAGCAGTTCGAAGAAAACATGAAGAAGGCTCTGGAGATGTTTGATGCCAGTGCAGAGAACTGATAGCAAAAAACCACCTCACCCTCATTTTTGATATCATTTGATATTATAGAAAATATATTTAATCTAAAGGAGGCATGCTATGGTCATCTGCGGTGCAGGTGCTCCTTTTTCACTAAAGTAAGATTAAGAAAAAGGAGCTAAATACAATGAAAAACAGAATAAATAAATTACGTGATTTTTATATACTTTGGAGTACACAGAGTCTGTCACAGCTTGGAAGTGCTATAACAAGTTTTGCGCTGACCTTATGGCTCTATGAAAAAACAGGGTCTGCTTTGAGTACGGCAACGCTTACCATCTGTACCTATGCGCCTTACGTTATCATGAGCATTTTTGCAGGGGCGCTCACAGATAAGTTTGATAAAAAGAAGACGATGCTTGTATGCGATTTGATGGCAGCCATGACTACGGTACTGGTATTCGTGCTCTATAAGACAGATCTTCTGACTATGTGGCATCTGTATGCCATAAACATGGTGTCAGGACTTATGAATACAGTTCAGCAGCCTGCCTCGGAAGTGGCATATACATTGGTTATACCTAAGGACGAGTATCAGAAAACCAGTGGACTACAGCAGTTATCCAGATCCCTTATCTCTATCGGGAATCCGCTGATTGCTGCAGCTCTTTATGGACTCGCAGGCCTTGACCTGGTTATAGCTGTTGACCTTTTGACATTTGCGATTGCGTTTGCAGCACTTTTATTCTTCATTAAACTGCCTGAGATTTCAGGAAACGGTAAGAATGATGGTAACGTACTTGTACTCGCAAAAGAGGGATTATCCTTCCTGAAGCATAATCCGCTTATACTCTGTGTAATCCTTTTTATGTCGGGAGTGAATCTTACAGCATCAGCCTTTGATGCGGTACTGCCTGCACTTGTGATTCCACGGGCCGGGAATAATGCCCTTGGAATTGTGACGGCATGCTCCGGAATAGCAATGGTAATAGGAAGCTTTTTGCCTACAGTACTTCCAAAACCTAAGGACAGAGTAAGAGTTATCTATCTTACAATGCTCTTTTCTCTTGGAATAGAAAACTTCGTTTTGGCGTTTACAAGAAATCCGATTATTTGGTGTGTCGCTCAATTTATCGGCTGGGTGTTTGTTCCTCTTATGGCGGCAAATCAGAATGTCATCATGCGTAACAACATTCCTGTGGAACTTCAGGGAAGAGTGTATGCGTGCAGAAATACGCTTCAGTTTTTTACTATTCCCATTGGATTATTCCTTGGAGGATTCTTCGTGGACAGTATCTGCGAACCGTTTATGGCATTTAACGGCAGCAACCCTTTCCTGACAACTCTTTTCGGAGCAGGAAAAGGCTCGGGAGCAGCACTTATGATGTTTATACTTGGAGTATTTGGAGCATCACTTTGCCTGATTTCAGGTCAGTTCATGAAAAGATATAAGTATATCGAATAAAGATGCTTATTCGAAAAATGATAAAAGGCAACTAATATGTTGTAACCGATACCATAATTTCATATAATTCAATCGTAACGATTTTTTATTATTTTGGAGGAACAAAATGGATTTAATACCGAGTTTTTCAGTTGATCACACAAAAATAGTCCCCGGTATTTTCATCAGCAGACAGGATGAGATCGGTGGAAATGTTATTACAACATATGATATAAGGGTTACAAGACCTAATAGGGAGCCTTTTGTAGATGTAGCTGCAATGCACACACTTGAGCATCTTATTGCAACATATCTTCGAAACGACCCTGATTGGAAAAATGAAGTAATCTACTGGGGACCGATGGGTTGCCTCACAGGATTTTATCTCATTTTAAAGGGTGGTCGTGCGCCTAAGGAGATACACGACCTTCTTCTCAGAGCGTTTAAATCTTGTGCGGATTTTGACAGTGTTCCGGGAACCAATGAGGAAAACTGCGGCAATTACCTTATGCACAATCTCTGGCTTGCCAAGCTGCATGCTGAAAAGTTTGCTGACTATCTTGAGAAGAATGCGGATAATCAGGCAATCTTTGAGTATCCTCAGTCAGATAGAGCTGTTACTGACGATGGACGTCAGTTCTTTGATTCATGATCCTTTTTTAATTTCATTCAGTCTCGTTATAAAGTCGCCGGAGGCCTTATGACGTTCTTCCTTGTCCTTGTACAGGGCAGAATCCGCATTGGACAGAGCCTGCTCGAAGGGTGTGGCAGGGGAAGTACATATATAAGTACCTGTGCTGAATATTGGGGTGTAGCTTAGAGTTTTATCATCTTCAAGGGCATTTGAGAGTAGATTCCTGAATTCGGAAGCAAGCTCTGCATCTTTCCCTGCGATGACAAATTCATCTCCACCCCATCTTGCAGCAACGGCATTTCTTGGCAGGAGGATTTTGCGCATGGCTTTGGATATGGCAACCAGAGCCTTGTCTCCTTCGTCGTGTCCAAGAATATCGTTAATACTCTTAAAATAATCCAGATCAACCATGATAATGGTTAGCGGATCATCCGCACTGCAGGTGGCGAGTTCTTCATTTATGAAATCAGCCATACGCCTGCGATTATACAGCTTGGTAAGAGCATCTGTATAAATCTGCGAATCCTGTAATTCTACAAAAAGTTTCAAAACGACCGGAATAACACATAATTCTATGGCAGGGAGATTCAGTAAGAATGCTATCAGAATGCCATTGATGGTAAAAAACAGTATGAAAATAATCTGGCTGTTATATTTCTTTTTCTCATGCCTGGTTTTGGCAAGCCTTCTATTGTGAATGGAGATGCCGGTAGCAGCAATCAGATAGACATAATCCATCAACAATATAAAAGAAAGCATGGGTTTGAAGACAGGGCCGTTTCCTGAAAGCTCATAGACAAATACGTGCAGGGGAGTATAAAGCAGTATAAGAACCAGAAATAAAGGAATGTGTATCAGAACAGACCAAAAGTTCAGAGAGCATATTTTTGTGAAATTTGATGGCCTGTTCAGATTGGCGCGTACATGAAGGAACCAGAAAAAGCATGCAAAAGACATGGAGGTAAAACCCGTAGACATAATAAAAAGCACAACAGGCCTTGGCAATGCAGAGTAAAAGCTATCCCCGAAAAGAAGCCTTAAATCTTCCAAAATATAGACCATAAAAGACACAAGCATGCCCTTAAACGCATGTATCTCTCTTTTGTTACCAAGGTTTTCATTGGTCTTGGAATATATAATGTTTAATGACAAAAAGCTTATGAACAGTATTAAAAAAATAAAAGGTTTAATCTGAACCTCTATCGGTACCATCGTCATAGCATAATCCTCCGCGTCGAAAGGATGCATAAGTACAATAACAAAATTGCACACTACTTTTAATTATACAACGTAAAAAAATGGCAGTTGATTAAAACTGCCATTTTTAACATTTTTTTAATACTTATTCAGTTAATGCTGCTTTCTCGCCAAGGAGTCCGTTTTCGCCGGTGAACTCTTTTTCACGTGTTTTTGTGATTACAGTGAGTGATATAAAAGCGATAAGACATAATATAGCAACAATCAATGCTGCGATAGCGCCTACTAAAAACGCCCCGGTATCCTTCATCATTATTTTCTGAGTTGCAGGATTCACCTTGACTTGGGAAAGATTGATATCAGGCTCAATTTCTTCTGATAATTCTTTGGAAACATGCCATTTCCCATCATAGAACCAATGAACCATATAAGTATATTCAGTGCAGAGCCCCTTATCGGTAGTTCTGTATCTGGAGCTTACATCTGTGATATAAGCCTGAACTGTTTCATATTTTTGATATCTGCTTGAAATAAAAAACAGAACACCTGTAAGTGCAACGAAAATTACAGCTGCTATTAGAAATCCCAGCCGTAGTACAGAAAAATACCCCTTTTTAACTTCTTCATCCATGTCCGTAAATAAATACCCCCATTTTATTGTCCCCTCAAATAAATATGTGTTTTAAATACACAGATATAAATATACCATTAAATTGGTCATTTTTGTTCAATTAAATTCTGAAGATTCTTTTAAGATTTTTATGAAAATGTTTATAACCGGCAGTGTGCAAGTTGTGTGATAATTATTTTGGTAATGTGTAATCAGTAAAACACATTTCCGTTCATTCAACAGATCCAGGAGGAAAAAAGTAATGATGAAGAAAACAGCGATAGCTTTAATATGTTCAATGGTTTTGGTTGCAGGCTGCGGAAGCACAGAGAATCCTTTTACACAAGATAATGACGTGGAAGAGAATACTGAAAACATTGAAACAATAGATGAGGAAGAGGTGGCAGAAGCAGCTACAGCGCAGGCTTCTGTAGAGACTATGGATGAGAATACGGAAGATCCCGAAGCTGATATGGCAAAGGCATCAGTACTTCCGGCATACGAGTATCCGGGACCTGAACTTTTTTATTCAGTCCTTTATCAGTACATCATCGATGAGTGCGGTCAGCATTTTGAAAAAGCGGATGTCGGAATTCCTTGCCTGAACATTGTGGCTGAGGATGAGAGCGACAAGAATGACATAAAGGTATGGGGTGATTTCTGGTATTACAACTATGAACTGAATGGAGATACGTTGGAGATGGTATCCGGCGGATCTTTCCCCGGATGTATTCACATCAAGAGCACAGATGAAGGCTATGAGGTTACAGAGTTTGAGATGGTCGGAGATGGATCCGATTATACACCTACAGCAAAGAAGATATTTGATAAGCACTATGATGAGTTCACAAAAATGAATGAAGATACAGAGGCTAAAGAGAAGACAAGAGCACAGATCATTGCCAATTATGTAGCAGCCAATAACCTTGAGATTACCCAGTATAAGGATTACGGCTGGGAGCCGGTAAAGCTCCCTGAGGAGAATATTGACAGCTTTTACAGCACTCTGGATTAAATAAGCTTTTCCATATCTTTTCTCTTATATATGCCTGACAGCAGTAAAATGTCTGCTGCCAGGCGTTTTTAATGAAATTGAGAACGGAAAAAAATTTATATAAAATTCAGAACGTATAGTGGTAATAATATAAACGCTTTATGGTATATTTGATATATATAAGTATGAAAAGGAGCGTGCTCTATATGAATATAAATATAGATACTATGAATACAGTATTGAATTGTGTCAGAGATGGAGTCTCTTTCATATTAGTCAGCATCGGATATATGAAAATATTCGAGAAGTGCGGAGTGCAAAAGCGCTGGGCGTTTATCCCTGTGCTCAGAGAATATCATTTAAGCCTGTGCGCAGATAAAGAGAAAGAGGGCAGAACATATACTATTCTGTCATGCCTGATATATGTGATTGGAATAGCTATTGCTTTATTAAATGGACATGACATGCTCCTGGCACTACTCGCAATACCCTTCGTCGGGATTGTGGTAGCTCAGGTTATTTTTGAGATAAAGATATATCTGGGACTTATTGATGTCTTTGGCAGAAGAAAAAGATGGATATGGCTATTCATATTTTTGGAATGGTTTACTGTTCTTTATTGGGGTTTTTCGAAAAAACTTGTACCGACTCGAAAAGTACAGGATCTTAAGGATATTGAAGGAGCAAAGGAGTTTGGCGAAGATATTACAGTAGCTGATGAGGGACTTACGGTTAATATCAGGAACAGATCGGTAATCGATTTCTTCAAGAGAAAAGTCCTTTTAAAAGATATCCATATGACTATTCCCAAGGGACATATGGTACTTCTTCTTGGCGGTTCCGGAGCAGGAAAAACAACTTACCTGAATGCAGTTACCGGTTATGAGCAGGCCGATGCTGAAATAAAGCTTGATTCTGAGGATGTTTATAAAGACTATACAAGTATGAAGTATGATATCGGCTTTGTTCCGCAGCAGGATTTGATGAGGGGGAATGATACGGTTCTTATGACTCTTAGTGATGCAGCAACGCTGAGATTACCTTCAAATATATCGTTTCAGGACAGGATGAAGAGAGTGGAAGAGGTTCTTGAACAGTTTGGCCTTGCCTCGGTTAAGAACAATCTTGTCGAGAAGCTCTCCGGCGGACAGCGCAAGAGACTTTCCATTGCAATGGAGTTTATATCCGATCCCACGCTGTTTATTCTTGATGAGCCGGATTCGGGGCTTGACGGTGTTGTGGCGAGGAATCTTTTTGAGAAACTTCGGCAGATTGCCGACGAGGGGAAAATTGTGGTAGTAATTACTCATACTCCCGACAGAGTAATAGACCTTTTTGATGATGTAATAGTTCTTGCAAAGGATCAGACGAGGACAGGCCGCCTTGCCTGGTACGGACCTGTAAATGAAGCTTATGAATTTTTCGGTAAGGATTCCATGGAGGATATCCTTCTTACCATAAACCAGAAGGATGAAGGCGGAGAAGGAAAAGCAGATGAGTTTGTTGAAAAGTATGCTGACAGAGTAAAGGAAAATGTGGGGTGATGGTATGAGAAAAGTGAGATTAAGACACACCGGACGTTTTATACAGACCTTTATTTATCTTGGAAAGCTTTTCAGAATGTTTCTTTTCCAGAACGACTGGAAGGTGCTTCCGATGTCAGCGGTTATAGCAGGACTTGTTTCCTTTGCGGTGGGAAAGAATATCTTTGTTACCATGGAAGGTACTCTTATGGGCACGTTCGCCCTCGCATGTATATGTGTATGGAACGGCTTTTTCAACTCAATCCAGATGATATGCAGAGAGCGGGCAATTGTAAAAAGAGAACATAGATCGGGAATGCACATCAGTTCCTATGTGGCGGCGCACATGATCTATCAGGCACTGTTATGTCTTGCGCAGGTTGTAATAACCATAAACGTATGCATCTTTATGAAAGTTAAGATGCCTTCAGAGAGCCTCTTCACAGCGTGGCCTCTTGTTGATATAGGAATAACACTTTTTCTTATAACCTATGCTGCCGATATGCTGGCACTTCTTATATCATCCTTTGCAAGAACTACGACAACTGCCATGACGATAATGCCATTTATGCTGATTGTACAGCTCTTGTTTTCAGGCAGCTTTTTTAATCTTCCGGAGCAGGCTATGCCCTTTACCAATATCACTGTTACAAAGTGGGGGCTTACAGCCCTATGTGCGCAGGGAAATTACAACTCCCTCCCGATGGTTTCTGTATGGAATAACGCTCTGAAAATGAAGGACTACGAGGTAGAGGGAGAAAAGCCTCTTTTGGAAGCCTTCAAGATGATTGAGGAAAACGATCAGCGCGATGCAATTCTTAAGGAATCAGGTTCGTTGAATCAGAATCCTGACTTTAATTTTGACAGAGGGGTAGTCGTTAAGTGCTGGATATGGATGATAATCTGGACAATAATATATGCAGCTCTTGCGGTGATTATTCTGGAATTTATTGATATGGACAAGCGGTGACATGAAAACAGACATCCAAAAAATCAGCGAGGGCGAGGAAAGTATCGTTATAAGATACAAAGAGCTTACTCCTGATCTCAACAAAATAATAGGGATTCTTGAAGGTACCGGCAGCAGACTGTGGGGCAAAACCGAGACCGGAACGGAATGTATTAACATCGAAGAGCTCTTATACCTTGAATCTGTCGATGACAAATTATTTGCCTATTCCGGGGACAAGGTCCTGAAAATCGATGGTTCATTAAACTCATTTATGACAGACCTGGACGATGGGAGTTTTTTCAGATGCAGCAAGTCTATGGTTCTGAATGTCAACAGAGTTACGGCGCTAAAGAGTCTGTCCTCAAACCGCATTGATGCAACTATGGAGGGTGGCGAGCACATTATTATTTCAAGGCGTTATGCATCGGATTTCAGGAGACTATTGAAGGGAGAACGGTAGTATGAAGGACGAAAAAAAAATCACCCTCTGGGAACTGTATCTTACAAAGGAAATCGGAATAGAGTTCAAGGCCTGCCTGTATTTTTTTGCGATTCTCTTTTACTATTGCTGCTACAGGATGCTGAACGGCATCTTTGATGCAAGTATTCTGCATATGACCGTGCTCATCTTTACCTGCTACATCATAGGTTACATTCAGGTGTACGTGCTCTGGAACTTCGATGAGGCCGATAGTATGGGGGTAAAAGAAGTGGCCGGAATGATCATATGTACGGCGCTCTACTCAGTGGTTTCCTGGTTTGGAAACTGGTTTGACAGGAACATCATTGTCACCTTAATCTTTGCGGCATACATCCTTTTCACTTACTTCTGTGTCTTCCTGATCTACAGATCAAAGCGCCGGATTGATGATAAAAAGCTCAACGAAGATCTTAAATTATTCCAGACCAGACATAAAAAAAGTGAATGATAGCGGCGAAATTGTGCACCTTACGGGAACAGATATTGTTCCCGTTTTTTATTTCTGATATTTGTTAATTATAGAGAGGAAAAACAGTAAAAAAGGAAGGGGTGCGTTATGAGTAAGAAAGTAATAGAGATAAATAATCTTACAAAGAGCTACGGAAAAAGCAGGGGCGTTATAGATGTTTCACTAAGCGTGGAAGAAGGGGATATTTTCGGGTTCATCGGACCAAACGGAGCGGGGAAATCCACCACGATACGTTCCATGCTCGGGTTTCTTAAATTTCAGTCCGGAAGCATAAATATACTTGGAATGGACAGCGTCCGTGATCATGAAAAGATCCTCCGGGAAGTAGGTTACATGCCATCTGAAGCATGGTTCTACGATTCAATGAGGGTGTCCGATGTTATAAAATATGCCGCTGATGTTAGAGGCGGTGATTACTCGGAAGAAGCAGGAAAAATCTGCGAGAGATTAAAGCTCGATACAACAAAGAGAATTAAACAGCTTTCACTTGGAAATCGGAAAAAGGTCAGCATCACCTGTGCCATGCAGCATAAGCCCAAGCTCTTCGTATTCGATGAGCCAACGAGCGGACTTGACCCTCTTATCCAGAAGCATTTTTTCTCACTTATAAATGAGTACGTTGATAAGGGAGCCACCTGTCTTCTTTCCACCCATGTGCTGTCAGAGGTAGATAAGTACTGCAGGCATGCAGCAATAATGCGGGAGGGGAGACTAACCATGCTTGAGTCGCCGCATATTGATGATGAGACATTTTTGAGTTTTTACGAGGACGAGGAGGAAGAATCATGAGAACGGTTTTAAAAAGAGAATTGATTCAGAATTTTAAGAATCTGCTTATATGGAGCCTTTCGGTTGGAATACTCGGGCTTTTCTGCATACTGCTTTACGATTCAATGCAGGGAGATATGAAGGAAATGGCTGATGCCTTTTCCAACATGGGGGCATTTTCGGACGCCTTTGGAATGAGTACCTTAAGTATTGCAACCCTGAAGGGATATTTTTCAACAGAGATCGGTGCGGTTCACGGACTTGGAAGCGGGATGTTTGCAGCGATTACAGCAATAAGCATCATATCAAAGGAAGAGGATGGACATAGTGGCGAGTTCCTGTTTTCACTTCCTCTTTCAAGGTCAAGGATAATAGCTGCGAAGGGGCTTTGCGTTGCCATTATGATCATTATTTTCACAGCTGTATGCACCGGTTTTTATGTCATTGGTTTTAATATACTCGGCGAGGAGATGCCTATGGACCAGTTCTTTACCTTTATGGGGACGCAGCTTCTCATGAATGCTGAGATTGCAGGAATTTGCTTTGGATTATCATCACTTGCAGGGAAGAACAGGATAGGCCTTGGGCTTGGAATCGCGCTTCTTTGCTACAGCTATGATGTGATGGGAAGAGTTGTGCCGGATCTTAAGGATTACCTCTTTGTGGGACCGTATTCTTATTGTAATGCCGCAGAGATTTTTACTGAGACGGAAACGCCGGCTAAGGCGCTGGTAACTGCTGCTGTAGTTCTTGTACTTTGTGTGGTATTTGCTTTTTGGAATTATAACAGAAGAGACCTTGCAAGCTGATCTGAAAGGATTGTGTTATAAAATAGTTTCCTTTAATCCTTTAATGTGTTAAAATGATAAAGCGTTTTATCATTATGAAAAAAGTCCAGCTAAGAAATGTCAAGGAGTAAATTGAAAATGTTAGAAATTAGTCATTACCTGCATTTTGGGTAACCTTAATAAAGCTAATTCATTTATAGCACATTGAAAATGACAAATTAGATATTAGGCAGCTTTTGTAGTGCGGTTGAGTAGATCAAACTGCTTTCTGTGTTCTTCAGGAGTAATCATCTCATAGGGTTTGTTATCCCGAAGCATAGCAAAGATGATATTACACACTTTGTGCATTACAGCACCTATAGCAACGTTCTTCTTTTTGGTTTTACATTTCAAGGTGTAGAACTCATGAATGACTGG
>NZ_FMYB01000043.1 GCF_900104155.1 Butyrivibrio sp. INlla16 | reverse complement strand
AATCACCACCGAATGGACTGACAGACTTTTTTCGAGGTATCACCAACCGAAGCTGGCTCCCAAGGAGGAACCGTCAATGATCCTGCCTCGATGATTATATACCTTATGATCTGTCTGGAGTATACGGGAGCTACAGACATGTATAACTGTTAGTTAAGCTCCTTGATGATATCTGATGAGAGGGGAATCCTCCCTTCAATCATTACTTAGATTTGGAAATAGAAACTATTAACTGTAGTCCTTAATGACTACATCATTACTATACTAGGAGGAAACATTATGGCGTATGGAATTCATGTTTTTAGGGGAACTAATTGGTGGGAAGAAACAAACGAATCAATACTAGCGGAAGAACTTCTTAGAATTATAGAATGAGAATGGACTTACGGTATATGGGTTTATCCCTGTCTGTTTCGAGTGGAATGCGGTTGAAGGTGCTGATGGATATCAAATATGGGAAGAAAGTAAATCCCGTTCTGAGGAGACATATCACGAGCCTGAATATGATTCAGCATCATATACATCAGAAACATACTATTTAGCCAATACGCAGGAGAATAATATTGATTTCAGGATTAAGGTGAGGGCATATAGAGGAGAAGGAGATAACTGGGAATACAGTGAGTGGAGTGAATATGCGTATGGCAGCTCCTATGAAAATGATAATTCGTATGTGAAAGATGATAACATAGAATACAAATATGAATCAGGCGATAAGAAGATACCAAAGATCCCGTAAACTAATTCCGGACAGACATATGTGAAGAATTCAATTTCCTGCTTCCAGGTATTATGGCTTTTATTATTCTCCTTCAGATCAACCACAAGCTTTTCAGAATGTCGATGTCAATTTGGAAAAAGAAAACGGCTACTGGAAGTGGCATGCCGAAGGAGATAATGGCGGAATAACTAAGAAAATTGGTAAAGGCTGGTATTACTACGAAGCATGGTTTTGACAATGCTTTTTTTGTTTATTAAAGTTTTATGCAGAAAAATACTGTTGGGAGGAAATAACGGATTGCAGGAATTTGATAAAAAACAATATTTGCCTTTTATCAAGGAAGCATATTTAAAATCAGATGTAATAGCTTTTGATCTTGATGAGTGTATAAATGATGCTACAAGGTTTGCGAAGGGAAGATTTGAGTTTATAGCCGAGTGTTTACAAGAAATAACCATCTGGGATAGCAACGGATATACGTATACAAGGCTTATCCTGAAGAAAGATTATTCTCTATATAATTACTTGTGTCAGATCAGTGACTGGGATGTGTTTAGTGAAACAGATGAAGACACAGAATATGCTGTCTGGAAAATTGAATTCTTACTGAACGATGAATGTATCGCATATATTACATCCGATTACTGAGCGTATATGAATGAGTTTGGGTGGATGATATAAGTTTGTTTATAGATATTAGAATATATAGAGCAATTGAAACTGACGCTGCCTGCTTGTATTGTGATAACCAAGCTGTTGGATGGATTTATGATAGTGTTATGAGCTTAAGGGAAGTCGGGTTGGATTATTTACCAGATGATATTAAGAGACCCGGTAAGGATAACACAATCCAAGAATTAGTCATTCCGCTTCATTATGTCAAAGCAGATTGGCTTCCTAAGGCAGTTCAGGACACAGCTAATATTCGAAGAAATAATGATAAATAGCGTGGAAAGAAATATGAATAAAGATATTCCAGACATACTAATCCGAGCCCAGGAACTCCAAAAGGCCGGCGATTATACATATTCATGTAAATTATATAAGCAGTTTTGGGAGAACAACGATGTTCATCCTCTGCGCTTTAAGGCTTTATTTGAGGTGGCTGATAATTACTATCATGCAGGGGATTACAGATTGGCAATACAGGGATATCAAGAATTCCTGGATTATTGTTCAAGTCAGCTTGATACTACTGCTGAAGAACGTGGCTGGATTGATGCATACACAAAGTTAGCGCATAGCCGTTTAACGACAATAGGGGAATGTAATCACGTCTAACTATAATGAAAATTATTTGTGTATTTTTGATATTGTAACATATGTTTGGAGATGTTAGTATTTAGTTACATCGAAGAGATGTATTGGTTTCCTTACCAAGCGAAATGGGAACTTTATCAGATGGGAGCCCCACCATATAAAATAATCGGGAGCTTTATCAGATGGGAGCCCTACCATATAAAACAAATGGGAACTTTATTAAGACGGGAGCCCTACCGGCGAAAAGGAATTTTACGAGCTGCGTCATGCGACGTAGCTCGTTATTTGTTGCACAAGACCGGCAAGCGAATGGATGCTTGCATACAAATTCATTTGCCGGTTGTAAGAACATGGAGCACGAAGTGCGGAATGTTCGTGTGCGAAATCGAGTAGGAGTCAGCCTACTCGATTTACCAAGGAGCATGATTACTTGAAGAAACTGAACTTTTACTACATTGACTTAAAATATATCAGGGATTTGTCCAATGCGGATGATAATGTTATGTCTATATCTCCGCAGAGAGGAAAGGAGAACAGGCCATTTGTTGGAGTTGTTGTACTTCTCAATGGCAGGCATTACTGTATACCACTTACTTCGCCAAAACCTAAATTCCAGAACAAAAAAAGTCAGGTTGATTTTATCAAAATTTTTGATGATAGTAAGAAAAATGAGGATGGAACAAGTAAACTTATAGGTGTTCTTAACATCAATAATATGATTCCTGTTATAGATAGCGTTATACAGAAAGTGGATTTAACAATACACAAGAATGATGCTATCGAGATAAAAAATCATAAAGAACTTATGCAAAAGCAGCTAAAATGGTGCAGAGATCATGCTGATACAATCGAGAATAGGGCAAACAAAGTGTATGATCTGGTGACAAACAAGCCAGATAAAAATAGAAATTTGGTGAAGAGATCTTCTAAGTTTGCAGAGTTAGAGAAGATAGCAGATAAGTTTTTGAAAAAATGACTTATGTAACCACATTCATAACAAGTGGTTGCTACCGGATAATATCAACAAAATGTCAACAAAAACTTCTAAAAAGCTGTGGAATGAGTGGAATAATTGGAATATTTATACCAACACCAATCAGTATATTGATTTGCATGATGATTGCACTTGTTCTGGGCAGCTTGGGTGCTTTTGCAATTAAGTGCGATAGGGAAGCTAAGGAAGATGCTGTATGAAAAATGTCATTTTAAGCCACGATGGTGATAGTGTAGTATACTCTGTCCCAGATATCGTTGCTGAAAACTTGGAAAAGTATTGTTTGGAGTTTACTAACTGGATGTATCATAGTCGGCAGGCGAGGAGAAAGTATAAAATTCAGGGAGGATTCTGTTATAGTGAGGCAGATTTTATTGATTATCTGAATCAATATATTTTCCCTACAGAACAATCTGAATTAGTAAAGATTCTTGGATGGACAGATCTTGGAGAAGAATTACCGGATGAATATAAGTGGATTCCTTATTTCAATTTTTAGTGGCGTATAATCCGCAATAAGTGAGTTTTTAATACTTTAATTTTCTGATAAGATTATTGAGGGGAATATTTTTACTGGAGAAGGCATTTGGGGATGAAAACATTATACTGGTTAAATTTATTTTGATTTGAGCAGGCTGCCATATTTTTCGGCAGTCTTGTTTTGATTAATATTAAAGTTCGAGATATATGGGAAGGATGATTTTTTAAGTATGAAAAAATGTGCAAAAGGAATAGGGATTCTTTGCGCAGCAATGGTTCTGTGCAGTGGCTGTGGGAATAAGGATGCTGAAAGTAGTATGAATGCGGCTTCTGAGAACATTGATCAGAGCTATGATGCAAATCTTATATTTACTCAGGGGGATCTGGAAATTGATACGGACGGTATAGAGGTCACAAGCCTGTGTCAGAATTCAGAGGGTATCTATGGAATACAACATATACGCACCAATGATGAAGATCCTACGGATTACAGTATCATCAAGCTCAGCGGAGAAGATGCAGGACAGAAGATAGAGCTTCCTAATGATGATTATGAAGAATACAGTGACCTGTCAGTAGATAACAGTGGCAATTTCTATGTTGTAAAGAGAATCTATGACCTTAATGAAGCCGCAGAGGACGACGAATCAACAGATGCCAAGGCTGATGAATCAGAGGATGCAGAGCCTATGTATCTGATACCGAAGCAGGAGATCGTTAAGATTTCTCCCTCCGGCGAAAGGGTCTGGAATACTCCTGTAAATGAAAAAGACGAAGGTGATTTTTCAGGATTATATAACATTGTCTATGCCAAAAACACTGGAGTAGTCACTCTTTCGAAGACAGGCATATCCATTTTCGAAGCCGAGACAGGCAGCGAAACACGCCTTCAGTCACATGTTCTTGATGATTATGTTGAAGGAAATTATTCGCAGCGTAAGATATATGCCCTTCGTGACGGGAATCTTTATCTTCAGCAGACAGATCATAATATGAATGATGTTATTTATAAATATGATACTTCAAAGAGAGATTTTTCCGAAGTTGACGGTAAATATCTTCGTGAAAGACTTGAGGGCAGCCAGCTGTTTCCCGGAACAGATTACGATTTTTATGTTGATTGGAATGATGGTATATATGCGTTCAATCTTGGAGATGATACAGGGGTCAAGGTATGCGATTATAATGCATCTGACCTTATCCTCAATAATATCAACTACATCGCCAAGGTTGGAGCAGATGATTTTCTCATATCAACTTTGGATGTTACCTCAGGAAAAATGGATGTTTATTATTCCATGCTCTCAAAAGCAAATGCTGATGATGGAAGTGAAAAGGAAACCCTGACTTTTGCGGTGCATTACATTTCAGATGACATGAGAAAGGCTGTTTCCAAGTTCAACAAGGAAAATGACAGCTGCAGGATTGTTATAAAGGATTATTTTGTGGATTATGAGCATTATGCTGACGACATTAATAGAATGAACCTTGACATCATATCAGGAGAAGCACCGGATATTATTGTGGCTTATGGAGAGATGCCATTTGAAAGCTATGTAAGCAAGGGACTTATCGAACCGCTGGACGAATATTTTAATAATGACACGGAACTAACTGGAACCAGTTTTCTCCAGAACGTGTTTGACTGTGGAAAAAGGAATGGAAAACTTTATACGCTGATCCCCAAATTTGCAATTGAGACGTGTATGGCGGATGCAGATCTGCTCCAGAGAGAAGAGCTTACCCTGTCAAACTATAAAGAAATCTGTAAGAGCAGAAATATAGATCCTTCCATGATGATGGGGGAACTGACTAAGGAAGATGCTGAGGCACTATATTCTCTTAGCGTTCTGGAGTATGTTGATACAGAAAAGGGAAGCTGCGACTTCAACAATCAGGGATTCATAGATCTGCTTGAGTATGTTAAAGGATTGCCTGAAAGCGAAGGAGATGAAATATCGGATTCCATATACAGGGAAAAGAAGGCTTTATTGTACCCAGTAGGAATCTATACCACAGATGATTATGTATGGGCAAAAAAAGGATTTTTTGATGGCGATGTGGTCTTCAATGGTCTGCCTGCATTTTCAGGTGCTGAGAACTTTATTGAGATTCCGTTCCAATTGGCTATAAGTTCCACATGTAAGAATAAGAGTGCAGCATGGGAGTTTATCAGATACTTTTTAACTGATGAATACCAGGAAAATCTCGATTGTTACATGCCAGTTAGTGAAAAGGCATTTAATGCAGCGTTAAAAAAAGCGCAGGAGGGTGAATATTACATAGATGAGAATGGTGAAAAACAGGAAATAAAAGAAACTATTACTACAGATGGTGTTGAAGTTCAGCTAGGTGCCATTAGCGAAGAAGAAGCAAGGCAGATATCTGACCTGGTAAGGACCACAACCAAAGCATATCAGGATGATGGAGCCATCACTTCTATCATTGCAGAAGAAGCCGGCGCATATTTTGCAGATCAAAAGAGTGCTGAAGAAGTAGCCAGTATCATTCAGAGTAGGGTTTCGATATACCTGAGTGAAAATTCGTGATGGCAAAAGCAGAAAGAGCAAGGGATTCGTATTGAAGAAGATTTTATTGGGGATTATTAAACTTATTATTTTTCAGGCTGCCATTATGGGCAGCCTTATCTTAGTTGACTGGTTGTTTATGCCGCTTTGGCTTACAGATACAATCGCGTTTGCTTTACTTGGAATAGGGTCTATTCTTTTTATAGTTGCAGGTGTTTTCAGGTCAAAAGCAAAGGGGCAAAACAATGAAAACGTACAGCGTGATGCTGAGGTTAAGCCGAGAGTTCATAAAACTAATAAGCGTAAAACGGTATTAGTAGCTGCTTTTACACTTGCTATTGTAAGCGCTGTTTTATTTGTGGGCGTTACATGTTTTCATAGAAAACCGGTGATAGAAACTGTTCCTGAGAATGTAGTGGAATTTGGTGAAAAGTATCCTGAAGCAAGGGAATATGTACAGGATTTCATGGAGCTTAAGGACGTAGATTTTGACATGGATGTTACTGCAGATATGTCAGAGAAGAAGATCCCCTTGTTCATTCAGTGGGATAAGCGATGGGGATACCGGGACTATGGCGGTAATTATATAGGCGTGGCTGGCTGTGGACCAACATGTGTTGCGATGGTTGCCTGTGGATTGAAGCAGGATTCATCCATAAATCCATATGTTGTTGGCAACTATGCAGCGGAGCAGGGACTATATACTTATGGTCAGGGGACATCCTGGGATATCATGAAAACAGGAGCCGAGCATTATGGTCTTACTGTATATGATGGCAGCGTTTCTTCGCAGTATATAAGGGATAATCTTTCAGACGATTCTCCTATGATATGCTCGATGAAACCCGGAGATTTTACATATACCGGTCATTTTATCGTTTTGACAGGGATTGACGAGAATGGACTTGTGGTGGTGAATGACCCGAACAGTCCTAAAAACAGCGCTAAGAAGTGGGATGTGGACACTCTGATTTCTCAGATGAAGAGTGTATGGATGTACAGATTATAATTTTTAAAGGGTGCAAATGATGAAAGAGCAGACAGAGTTTGAAGATACAGGAATCATAGGTGGAGCCGATGGCCCAACCGCCATTTTTTTTGCGGATAAAACACATAAGCCAACGCTACTGCAAAGGGTGCAGCGTTTTTTCAGCAGGACAAAAAGACATTTCATTGAGAAAAAAATAGTGCCTGGAACACATACCATAGAAGAGGTCGAGGAGTATCTCAAAAGCAGATATGGTTTTGTCGAAGTAGACAGGAAGGATTCGCTTTTTATTGAAGAATATGAGCAGATGCGCACGAGTTTTCTTTTTGAGCACAGGCCGGATCTGGTAGAAGGGCAGAAAATTGATTTTGATCCATCAGAGGACTCTGCGGTGATTATGAGAAAGCTCCAGGAGAAATCTGATAAAGAGCGTGAAATAGCTGAGAATATACCTAGGGAAGTGTTTGATATCGATTACCATAGATACATCAAGACAGGAAAAGACATCAATGATTCTATGGATTTCACAGTTGAGCGGAACTACGCATATTTTGGAGGCGGTGCCCAGGGGAGTAATGGTTATATCAGAAAGTGGCGTAAAATCTATAAGGATGTCTATAAATACTATGGGGTTTCAGAAGAGGATATCAAAAATAAGACACAGCGATATAAGGATCTGATTTTAGAACTCAGTATGTAAGACAGAGTGGAGATGGTATATATGAAGAATAGATGTTTTCCGGTGGTATGTGCATTGGCTCTGATATTGGCGCTTTCCGGATGCGGAAACATGGTGACAGAAAAAATAGTTGTAGATAATAATCTGACAATCGATTTTTCAAAAATATCAAAAGTTACGTTCCTTTCTTTTGAGGATCCTAATGTTTCTAAATCCATGTATAGCCACGAAATGGTTAATACGCTAAATGATTATTATAAGTATAACTGGATGTATGAGGCAGCTTTTCGGGCATACAGAACTGTATCTGAAAATAGTGATCAGTATAAAAAGCAGGCAGCCAATGTGTCGATAGATGATTTTATCGAAGAAAAAACGGGACATTATGTCATCGCCAATTACAGCGAAAATGAAGCCTTACCGGGACTAACCGGAAAGTATAAGACTATGGTGTTTGATGCCGAGACAGGTGATTTCTGGTGCGGAACGGATGAGCATAATCTTAATATATATAATGAATGTCAAAATGAGGACTTTCGCGCAGATGGGAGTCTGCTGGAAATAATAGAAGGAAAGTGGAAATTCCCTGAATATGATAATGTTGTAGAATACCTGTGCTGCGCCGGATGGATGGGCAGAGAATATACAGAAGAGGAGCTTAGAGATATTGAATATTTTGAATATCTGGAGTCCTTGGGTGAGTAAACTAATCGATTATGGGAGAAAATGTGTTTGAAACATTATTTACATAAAAATTGTTGCATAGTGGTGGGTACCAGTGTTTTGCTGGCGCCTACTTTTTTATGAAATTTTTCCGAAATTCCTATATCATAAAAAGCGCTCCGCTATGGATGCGCACCCGCGCGATAGGAATATGTTGCCTTCATCAATCGCGTCTACGTTCCACTTCGGTCGTTGCAAAGCAGATGTCCCCCGGACATCTTGCAACGGCGCGATAATGTCGCAAGCGACATTCTTTCTTGCATTTTATTACATCTGTGTTGATTCTCTGTAAATAAGATCAGTCTCTGTATAGGTTATCCTGTAATTGAGATCAGGCTGCTCAATCCTTGAGATTACAAGGTTGGCAGCTGAATAACCGATTATCTGGCTGTGTATGTGGCTGGTTGAGAGAGAAGGAGACATGATCTTGGACTCGGGGGAATCATCAAAACCGAATATCTTGATATCACGTGGACATTCTATTCCCATTCTCTTGAGGCCGGATATCAGATCGAGAGCTACAAAATCGTTGGCACAAATAAAGAGTTCGGGCATTTCTTGAATCTTCGTAAGAGCTTCGAATAAGTATTCTCTATATTCTAATCCGTGAGGATGAACCTCTGTAAGACAATATTTTTCGTCAAAGTTCAGATTATTGATATACATTGCCTCCCTAAAGGCTATGAATCGCTCGTAGAAAGAACGGCAATGTGTGACCTGGCCTACAAATCCTATCTTGGTAATTCCCTTTTTGCTCATGTCATTAACGACTGTATATATATTGGAAAAATTATCCATGAGCAGAACATCTGCGTTTAATGGTCTCCAGTAGCTTGCAACGGGAGCATCTATCATGAGAACAGGTAATCCTAGGCTGCACAACATTTCACAATAGGAGTGATCAAACATTTCGATGCATACAATAGCCTTGGTGTTATCCGGTCTGTATGAGAGAGGAAGAGTTCTTGACTCTATATTCTGATGATCAACCCGGTGCATTGTCAGGCTATAGCCAAGCAGAGAAATTTCATATTGAAATTTATCCAGCATGGTAGAAGCAAAGTGAGAATTATTAAGGAAACTGCCTGAAAAGAGAGCAATCTCTCCTGAAGCCTTGGGCTGGGAACTGAAAGGATTTGTAATGTCTGAAATGGAATTGGCATAAGAAAATTGCTTGTATCCCATTTCGATAGCCTTCTCTAAAACTTTCTGTCTGGTAGCTTCAGCTAAAACTCCGGTGTTATTTATAGCCTTGGATACGGTATTTCTGGATACTCCAAGAGCATCTGCTATATCCTGTAAGGTGACTTTTGCTGGCATAATGTAGTCTCCACTTTCTAAATAAAAGATGAATGTGTC
Source organism: Butyrivibrio sp. INlla16 (assembly GCF_900104155.1). Classification (GTDB taxonomy): domain Bacteria; phylum Bacillota; class Clostridia; order Lachnospirales; family Lachnospiraceae; genus Butyrivibrio. Next base: position 27,749 of record NZ_FMYB01000043.1, on the reverse strand, counting down.
AAAAGATGGGTGTGCCCCAGATAGTAGGTATTTATGACTTTTTGACACCTATATCATTATAAAATGTAAAAATTAAAGTGTCAAATGTAAATATTTATTGTGCAAATGTAAAATAATTATGTTGACAGCTGAAAATATGGGTGCTATATTTTACATATGCAAATAAGAATTATGCAAATGTAAAACTTGGGAGGGACTACATGAACACAAAGGTAAAAGATAATTCGATGCATAACACCCTGGTATATGTTAAACAGCATTGGCAACTATATGTGTTCTTTCTGGGGCCAGCACTGTTACTGACAATAGTGTTCAGGTACATTCCGATGGGAGGCATTCTGATTGCTTTCCAGAAATACAACCCATTTAAAGGAATATTGGGGAGTGAATGGGTAGGACTTAAGTATTTCGAACAGTTCTTATCATCACCCGATTTTATGCAATATCTTGCAAATACACTTAAACTGAGTATTTTTGGTCTGTTATGGGGATTTCCAATGCCGATAATACTGGCGCTTCTACTTAACAGGATTGCCAGTAGCAGGATCAAGCAGAAGATACAGCTTGTTCTGTATATGCCTAACTTCATATCTGTCATAGTCCTCTGTGGTATGGTCAGGATTCTTTTATCGGTTACAGGACCATTCAATATGCTTATGGGAACGAACATCAACTTTTTGACAATCCCTGCAGCATTCAGACCAATCTACATCATAAGTGGTATCTGGCAGGGCGCCGGCTGGGCATCGATCATGTACACAGCAGCTCTTTCAAATGCCAGCAAGGAACTCAAAGAGGCAGCACAGATTGATGGAGCCAATATCTGGCAACAGATCAAGGCAGTAGAGTGGCCGGCTATCAAGGATATGGTAGTTATCCAATTCATCCTTCAGGCAGGAAACATTATGAGTATCGGCTTTGAAAAGGCCTATGCACTTCAGTCAGATATGAACCTTGCTTCATCTGAGATCATAGCTACTTATGTTTACAAAAAAGGTCTTTTGAATGGTGATTACAGTTATTCAACAGCGGTTGGATTATTTAATACGATCGTAAATGTAATTCTTCTCATAGTGGTTAATAAGATTGTTGAGAAGCTTAACGACGGTCAGGGACTATAAGGGGGGAGCGAAATGCAACAGACAGTAAATATTAAAAAAAGCGAATTTGCCAGAGCTTCCATTGGAGATAAAGCATTTCTTTTGGTTGGTTATATTCTCCTTGCAGCCTTTGTAATGGCTATCATAGGCCCTGTAGTTTATATTATTGTAGCTTCCTTCATGGATCCTATAACACTTCAGAACAAGGGAATAGTATTTGATTTCAGCAAATGGACTCTTACAGCTTATGAGAGAGTTATGACCAATCCCCAGATATGGATTGGATTTAGAAATGCAATTATATATTCCGTATTATTTGCGGTTATTTCTGTATTTATAACACTTTTGTGTGCGTATCCAATGTCAAGAGATGATTTTAAAGGCAAGAAGTTTTTTAACGCAATCTTTATTATCACAATGTTCTTTGGCGGAGGACTGATTCCTACATACCTTCTTATCAGTAACATGGGACTTCTTGATACCATGTGGGCTGTAATTCTTCCGGGATCATTTAGCGTATGGAACATGATCATCGCAAGAACTTACTACAAAGGTATTCCAAGCGAACTTAGAGAAGCTGCTGATGTGGACGGAGCTAATGAATTGGTGTTCTTCTTCAGAATACTTCTTCCTGTGTGCACACCACTTATAGCAGTGCTGATATTGTGGCAGTTTGTAGGAATGTGGAACAGCTACTTTGATGCAATGATCTATCTGAATTCAGCAGATAAGCAGCCTCTTCAGCTGGTGCTTAGGGCTATCCTCATCCAGAATGAACCAGATCCGGGAATGATAGCAGATATGCAGAGTACAGCTCAGAGAGCACAGCTTGCAGAACTTCTTAAATATGCAACCATCATTATTTCAAGCTTACCGCTTATAGTAATGTATCCATTCTTCCAGAAATACTTTGATTCAGGAATTATGGTTGGGTCTGTAAAGGGCTGAGCAGAACTTCCTTAATGTCAATTCACCTTAAAGGGTTGAATATAGCAAAAAATAAAAGGAGAGGACAATGAAAAAGAAAACAACAAAGTTACTGTCAACAGCACTTGTAATCGCTATGTCAGCAAGTGCACTTACAGGTTGTGGTAAGGGGGCAGCCGGAGGAGCATCAGGAGCATCTGACATTTCTGCTGATAACATCAGCTTCCCTCTTGAGAAGAAGGTAACCATAACAGGTACAATCAGCTATCCTTCAGGAACAGAAGCTGAGCCTAACAACAGAACTATCTTCAAGAGACTTGAAGAGGAGACTAATGTACATGTAGACTGGACAGCTATTTCTAACGATCAGTGGGGAGACAAGATTCAGCTGAATATGGCTAACAAGAACACACTTACAGATTTCGTGTTCAATGCAGGCTTTGGTAATGCAGACCTTATCAGATACGCTGACCAGGGCGTAATCATTCCTTTAGAGGAATACATTGACAACAACATGCCTAACCTTAAGGCTGTATTTGACAAATATCCTGAATACCGCACAATGAGCGAGGATTCAGAGGGACATATCTGGGCACTTCCCTGGATCGAGCAGCTTGGTGCTAACAAGACAGCTATCCAGACTGTAGGTAACAACTTTACTTACATCAACCAGAAGTGGCTTGATTTCCTTGGACTTCAGACACCTACAACAGTAGATGAGTTTGAAGAAGTACTTAAGGCATTCAAGGATCACGCTTCAGAGCTTCAGGCAGAGTTTGGTATCGATGGTGATATCATTCCCATGTCTTGCATCATGAACGATCAGGATCCCAGCCTTCTTATCAACGGATTTGGCGAAGGCTACGGTGACAACGATATAGGACAGCACATTGCAGTTACAGATGACAAGAAGGTTATCTGCACAGCAACACAGGAAGGTTTCAAGTCAGGTATGCAGTGGCTTCACAAGCTCTATGAAGAGGGACTTATCGATCCTGAGTGCTTTACACAGGATTGGTCAACATATGTTGCTAAGGGTAAATCTCACAGATACGGCGTTTGCTTCACATGGGACGTTGCTAACGTAGATAACCTTGAGGATTTCGTACCTCTTGCAGCACTTCAGGCTGATACAAAGAACGTAACACCTATGAACGGTTCCTTCACATCAGGTTTTGATCGCGGCAGATGCGTTCTTACAGCTAAATGTGACAACCCTGCATTCGTATGTGCATGGCTTGATCGTATGTATGATCCTTTCCAGTCACCTCAGAACAACTGGGGAACATATGGTGAGGACGATGAGTTCGATATCTTCGAGCTTGGCGAAAACGAAAAGGGTGAGAAGATGCTTAAGCATGCTCCTCTTGGTGATGCTTCACCTGTAGAAGTTCGTGAGGCTGAGGCTGTAGGCGGTCCTCTTGCAATCCTTGATGAGTACTATGGTGTATATGTAACATGTCCTGATGATGCTCAGTATCGTCTTGACTGGATCAAAGAGTACTACACAGATGATATGCACTGCCAGTATGTATATCCTAACGTATTCATGACAGCAGATGACACAGAGGCTCTTACAACTATCCAGACAGATCTTATCAGCTATATCAACTCCAGCAGAAGTAACTTCGTTATGAACGGTCTTTCTGATGCTGATTGGGATGAGTATCTCAAGCAGGTTAACGCTTATGGTCTTGATGAGTACCTCTCTATCTACCAGAAGTATCTTGATAAGTTCTATAATTAATTCATATAACCGGAAAGGCAGGGAGGAGATTTTCTCCTCCCTTTTTTAAAAAATGAAAAGAAAAGTTGCCATAATTGCAGCACTTCTTGCTTGTATGCTCACAGGATGTGCTGATAGCCAAAATGCAGATACTCTTTTTCCAAGGGCTGAGGACAGTTATGTTGGAGATGTAATGGCTCTTTCAGAGGAAAATGGAGTATATCTGAATTATTTATATGAAACAGATCATAACGGTGTGGGCTATCATCCCATTCACCGTTTTTATACCAAGGATTTTTTAAGCTTTGAGGATAAAGGAGAAGTTCTTCCTTTTGCAGAGGATTCAGAAATACAGGATCTTGCGGTAGGAACAGGATCATTTATCAGGGATGACCAGGGAAACTATCACTGTTTCTACACAGGTCATAATGATTACTACGACACATATGGACTTGATAAAGAGTGTGTGTTACATGCTACAAGTAAAGATAACAAAAGCTTTACCAAAGACTATGACAATATAATTCATGCACCAAAAGGGTATAGTACAAACGATTTTCGTGATCCGCAGGTTTACAGAACCGATGATGGCTATCTGATGCTTGTGGGAGCAAGAAAAGAAAACGAGAGCGCTATAGTATATTACGAGTCACAGGATTTAGAGAACTGGACTTTTAAGGGAGATTTCTATACCAGTCGGGATCTGTATTTTATGGAATGCCCGGATGTTTTCCAAATGGGAAATAAGTATTATCTGGTATTTAGTTGGAACAACGTGGTCTATTACAGAGTTTCGGATAATTTCTTTGGACCATGGGAAAAAGAGGAGATTGATACTTTCGATGGGGATGGTTTCTATGCAGCCAAGTCTTGTGAATACAAGGGTAAGAGGTATCTTATAGGCTTTCTGGACCGCAAAAAAAGAGAAAAAGACAGCCTGAAGTATACATGGGCAGGAAGTGTCCTGGTATATGAACTTAGACAATTATCAGACGGCAGACTTGGGGTATGCATGCCTGATCAATATAATGAATATTTCACAAAAGAACTGTTAAATGCCACTTCTGAAAATAATGTGCTGGATCTAGGGAAGGTGCCGGAAACTTGTCACCTCTCTTTTGACCTTGATATGGAAGAAGCCGGCAGAATGGACCTGGTGTTTAGTAATCCTGAGAGCGGAGAAGAATACAAGCTTAGCATCGACAATCAGGATGATAATATATCTTTTAATGCTTTTCCTAACAATCAGCCGATCAGGCTGGAAAGCGGAACCAAATATCATATAGATGTTGTGGTTGAAAAAGATATTGTAGTTATTTATGCAGATGGAATAAAAGCTCTGTCAAACAGAATTTATGCAGCTGTGGGAGCGGATTGGGAAATTGAGCTTACAGATGCTTTGGCAGAAAATGTAATGATTTACGGTAAGTGAGGATAGAAATGAGTGATAAGTTAAACAAGGCACGTGAATATGAAGAGAAAAAGGAAAAGATGATTGCCCCTGAAATGAGGCCTCTTTTTCATCTGACACCAAGATGTGGATGGATGAATGATCCTAACGGTTTTAGCCTTTATAAGGGTGAATACCATCTCTTTTACCAGTATTATCCATATGAGACAGTATGGGGACCTATGCACTGGGGACATGCGGTTAGTAAGGATCTGATCACATGGGAATATTATCCTGCTGCTATAGCTCCTGATATGGAATATGACAAGAACGGTTGCTTTTCAGGTAGTGCCATTGAAATGGAAGATGGCAGACAACTTCTGGTGTACACAGGAGTTCAGAAAATGGAAGATGAAGATGGCAACATCAGAGAGGTTCAGACCCAGTGTGCTGCTTTTGGTGACGGCAAGGATTATGAGAAGTATGCCAATAATCCTGTAATTGACAGTACTATGCTTCCTGAGGGCGCCGGCAAATATGACTTCAGAGACCCTAAGGTATGGCGTGAAAATGGCAAATATTACATAGTAGTTGGCAATAAAACTGAGGATATCGATGGACAGATATTACAGTTTGTAAGTGATGACGGTATTAACTGGTCCTATGATAAGACTGTTATCAAGAACAACCACAGATTCGGTGTAATGTGGGAGTGCCCTGATTACTTTAACCACGATGGTAAACAGGTCCTTCTCACAAGCCCGCAGGATATGCTCCCTGAAGAGCTTGAGTTCCACAACGGAAACGGAACCTTGTGTGTGATAGGAAGTATCGATGAAAATGGAGAATTCTGCGAAGAAAACTGTCAGGCTGTTGACTATGGTATTGATTTTTATGCGCCACAGACAATCAAGACTCCTGATGGACGAAGAGTCATGATCGGCTGGATGCAGAACTGGGATACATGCGGAATCAGGCGCGATGACTTCCCATGGTTTGGCCAGATGAGTATTCCAAGGGAAATAACTATTAAGGATAACAGACTTATTCAGTGGCCTGCCAGAGAGATAGAGAATTATTACGGCAAAAGAATCAGCAGACAGAATGTACTTATTTCTGATAGTGCTTCACTTTCAAGTATTGAGGGCAGATGCGTAGATATGACAGTAAGAGTCAGATCTACACAGGCAGAACTTTCATATAAAAAATTTGAAATTCGTTTTGCTGATAATGGCAAGGCTTATTCAACGATTGAATATGATCCTGTTGACAATATTGTTAAGATAGACAGAAAGCATTCAGGAAGCAGAAGAGCCATTGTTCATCAGAGAAGATGTAAGGTTGCAGGAAATAAGGGTGAGATTTCACTTAGACTTGTTCTTGACAGATACAGCATGGAGCTCTTCATCAATAATGGACAGCAGGTAATGTCTATGGTAATCCTTACAGATGTCAGAGCTGAAGGTATCAGTTTTAAGGCAGTTGGAGAACTTCTTATGGATGTTACTATGTATGAGCTTGAGAGGAAATAACTTATGAAAAAAGATGTAGTTGCGCTGGGGGAGTTGCTTATCGATTTTACAGGAAGCGGAGACAGCAACCAGGGAAATCCTTTATTTGAGGCTAATCCAGGCGGAGCACCCTGTAATGTGCTGTCAATGCTTCAGAATTTAGGCAACAGCACAGCTTTTATCGGCAAGGTTGGAAACGACTTTTTTGGGAGAATGTTAAAAGAGAGAATTGAAAAGCAGGGTATAGACTCTACCGGACTTGTCTTTGACGAGGAGGTAAATACTACCCTTGCATTTGTAAACAAGCTTCCAAATGGAGACAGAGATTTTTCTTTTTACAGAAAGCCCGGAGCAGACATGATGCTGACAGCAGAGGATGTTGAGAAGAATGCTGATCTTATCAGGAATGCAGATGTATTTCATCTTGGAACACTGTCAATGACAGACGAACCTGCAAAAGAGGCAACTGTCAGAGCTGTTACAATAGCTAAAGAGAGCGGAGCAGTCATATCTTTTGATCCAAATTACAGAGAACCTTTATGGAAGAACGTAGACGATGCAATAGATGCTATGAAATATGGCTTTGAAAACTGTGATATCCTGAAAATTTCAGATAATGAGATTGAGCTTTTTACAGGCCTTAAGGATATAGAGGCAGGAGCAAGGAAAATAAAGAGAGACTTTGGTATTCCAATCGTGTTTGCCACACTTGGACCTGAAGGAAGTATAGCTCTTTACAAAGATATGGTGATCAAAAAAGACGGGTACAGAAATTCTGCTACTATAGAGACTACAGGAGCAGGCGATACCTTCTGTGCCTGTGCCATAGATTACATCCACAGAAACGGACTTGATAATCTGACAAAAGACGGATTATTTGAATGCCTGTCGTTTGCAAACGCTGCGGCATCTATTATAACCACCAGAAAAGGTGCACTTTCTGTAATGCCAACCCAAGAAGAAATAACAGCTTTCCTAACAAACAAGTAATGATAAGAACAAAGAATATGCGAAAGGGGCCTCGCACTTCGTAGTGACAGAAAATAGTACAAATCACAGGGCAGAGAAATTTCAGAATAATATGAAGCGGTGGTAAGCATGGGGACGATGAGATACGATTAGACTCAGGTGAAAAGTAAGTGATGGGTTTATGAGGCAAAGGAAGGAGTATAGTCTCACACAATGACTAAACAGAGGTATTACAGAGTTCTTCCTGCTTGGTGATTTTGTCTCGGATACAACAGATACGGTTGAAACTTTGCAGTATTTACATGAACTTATGGCGAAGTATAAGGTAACTGCAATAAGGGGAAATCGAGAGGACTATTTCACAGAGGCAGCGAAGATAGTTGGTATTCCTGATTACAGGATAAAAGTATGGAGAACGGAAAATGATAATACATCCTATACCACCTGTTTATGATGAAAGTTCAAAAGTGCTGATTTTGGGAAGCTTTCCCTCTGTGAAATCCAGGGAAGCGTGTTTTTTCTATGGGCATCCACAGAATAGATTCTGGAAGTTAATAGCGTCCATATTTGAAGATGATGTGCCTGAAACAATTGATGAGAAAAAGGCGTTTTTATTTAGACATGTATTCATTGAAAGTAACGATCAGACTGGATATATAAAACCACAGAATTATGAACTGTCAAAAGCGAGAAAGTTTAAGAACGATATCAGCAAACGTGAAAACATGGACCATGATCCTGAAACTGACAGTTACACTTGTAAAAATGGGAAAAAGCAAAGCTCTACGAGAAAGCCTGCTTTGGCTTTTACATTGGTTGTATTACTTCTGGTTGGGTTAGGATTTAGCGGCTATAATTTTTTAAATCAAGATACTCATAGTGATGTTCCGGAAAATGTAATCGAGTTCGGTGAAAAATATCCGGAAGCAAGAGAATACGTCCAAAATTTCACGGAATACGTTGATAAAGATTTAGATATGGATGTCTCAAAGGAAATGGCTGCATCTGATATTCCACTTTTTATTCAGTGGGACAAGCGATGGGGATATAGAAACTATGGCGCAAATTATGTAGGCGTTGCCGGTTGCGGGCCTACTTGTTTAGCTATGGTGGCATGCGGCCTTAAGAATGATTCGGAGCTTAATCCATTTGTTGTTGCAACGTATGCATCAAATGAAGGTTTTTACACATATGGCGAAGGTACATCCTGGTCTATAATGACAGAAGGTGCCAAACACTATGGATTAAATGTAGTTTCCGGCGATGTTTCCTCGGATTACATCTTGGCTAATTTATCCAGTAAGGCGCCAATGATCTGTTCAATGGCACCCGGGGATTTTACTAAGACAGGTCATTTTATTGTGCTAACTGGCATTGATGCAGACGGAAAAATAATAGTGAACGATCCTAACAGTCCTAAAAATAGCAGCAAGCATTGGGATGTTGATTCTTTGGTATCACAAATGAAAAGTGTATGGAAATATAGCAATGCTTAGGATATAAAGAAATTTCCCTTTTATGCCGATAAATGAAACGAGAGAATATGCTCTCAATTGAATAGTGATCAACATGCATTTAATCGGAGGTATTTGCTATGGCTATGTATGACTATGCTAGTTTTCTTTATCAGACATATGGAAAAAATGATTTGTCCCTCACTCAGGGACTTAACCGTGAGACTGTGCATATCAATTATAATGTAAATAAAAATGTTGACACAGATATTATCAAGAGAGATATGGCTGCATACCTGAAAGGATCAACAATTGATTCTGATTCATCAAAAGTACTTAATGATAGCGGGATAGATAAAGCTTCATCTTCAGATAATGTCCAGACTAATAAGACGTCAGATTCTGCCACAGTTTCCTCAAAGCAAAATGACGCATGTTCAGTAGAATTATCTAAAGAAGCACAGATTTATGCTGAAAACAATGCATCCGCCACAAATACCATAGAAGCTACTCAGCCATATAAATATGCAGGTACGACAAGTCCAAGAGAAGACTGGGAAAATGAATCAGCGCGCTTAAAAAACAATTACAACCATGATCACCTTGGTAACTATCGGATAAGTGAGTCAGAGATGCTTCGAATGTCTAATCCTGAGCTCTACAGTAAAATTATGGATCTGGAAGATCAGGCAAGGCGTTCTGTAATGCACCTGGATGCCTGCGTGGAGCTTCCGCATGAAGAAGGTGCAGCAGATATCGAGTACAAGTATTACTATAATATCTCTCAAAAAGAGTTTGACGAACTCAAAAAACAAGGAAAAGTATTTGGTGGATACTCATTTGACTGGTCAGAATCAGCCAGGAAAAGAGCAAATGAATTGTATAATGAAGCATTTCAGTTAAAAAGACAATGGCGCTTAGACAATACAGACAAGGTAGCAAGCAGATTCAATAATCCTGTTTCCAAGCAGTTTACAGCGCTTGACTTCCTTGAAGCTCTTCATTCTGATGATAAACATCAGACCAGTTTCAACTTTTATGGGAAAGGCCTTGATGAACATCCTCATAATATATATACAGGTGCAAGTATGTGGCGTTTCTCCACAAAATTTAATGTGCTTATATCCAATGATGCTCTTAGTATAATTGCAAACGGAGATAGCAAATGGGCCAGCAGTGTAATGGAGGATATCAACACGGCTGTTGGAAACATGAAGAAGATTGAGAAAGCCTATGAGGGCAATGCTGTTTATCTACGGTTTGGTGCCAGAATTGACGACAATGGTTCCATCACTTATCACGCTAATTTTAAAGACTGCGAAGACAAGTATGGTATTTCTGCAGATACGCCTGATCAGTTATTAGAAAAACTTATGAGTTACAACAAATAATTATTAATAAATATATGAAAACTTTTTACCAATACTGTTGATATCCGAAGGATAAAAAGATATATTTTAATTGCCGGATGAGTTATGCTCATCTTTACGGAGATAAGGATACTCAGGAGTGTTCGTTTATCGATTCTACCGGGATACGAAATGAGTTTATGAAAGAAGTTGCCAAGCAGATGGGACGCACTCCGTTTGAAGTGGCAAGGGCCTGGGAAGAGGATTTGGCAATCAGTTTTACAAGTTCATGGTAGAATATCTTTACATTATTTCTTTTAGTAAGACCACCTTGAAGTGACATGTGGTCACCATGGTATGCCGGCATGATGTACCATTGGCCTGGAATGATTGTAATACCCTCACTATATTCAATGCTAGGCGCGCCTATGGGAGCTCCAGCTGAAATGGTATTTACCAGACCATCGTTTGGCTGCCAGGATTCATCAATGGTAACGCCACCCTTTGTAGTGCCGGTATAATAGCTCATGTAAGTGGCGCCTTTCATGAAAATGTTCTCAGTAATAGTTGGATCAGGAGATATACTTCCGTCAGCGTTTTGAACTGTTGAATAGCATGGGTATGCAAAGTAATAAACATCATCAAAGGTCGTTATTTTTTCATTCAGTGCCAGGGCATTGTCAATATGCATGTCATAGGAAGCATAGTCATAGGATTCTCTTCCGTCCTGAACAGCTTTTGTTCCTTTTGATACAAAATCACTATTTTTTTCATATTCCTCTGGAATATATATAGATGTCAGATCGAAGTTTTCATCTTCATAAAGGTCATAGGCGGTAGTTCCGTTTGTAGGTGCTGCCAGAGTAACTATGGCAAGCAGATTATCGCCATTCCCACCTTTGAAAAATGGTGACAGGTCTGCTTCATCTGTGTAACTGAGTTCTTCATCAGATCCATTTTTCAGTATCTCGGAAAACAGCCTTATGGTAGCACCACCAAAAGAGTGGCCTATAAGAGCAATTTTTGATGATTCGAAATTTTTTATAAGTGCCTTCCCCGAAAAGTCCTTTCCGAAACGTTCATGTCCTGCAGCTTTGCTATGGGCAGCACCATAGTCGACTCTGGTTCCTGTAAGCTGGGCATATAGTTCACAGGCCCTGTCCCATGCACTTCCTGTAGGATCTACGGACGCAGCGTAGCTTTCGTAGCCATGATTGTTCAGGTATCTAATAATGCTTCCACCTGTGAGCCCCCAGTATGGTATGAATTCATTTCTGGTATCATAGCTTCCCCAACCGGCAAGACCGTGAACGAAGATATATTTTATGTCAGTCTGTGCAGGCTTTCGATAGGACACTGCGGCAGAGATAAGACCCACAACTATAAAAAGAGAAGTCATCCAAATAACAGTCTTTTTGGCGCCAAGCTCTTTTACTTTGAAAAATGGATAGGGACCATCGACTCTATCGGTACCATTGAGATATACCATGACAAGTCCGTATGTCAGAGTGAACAGCGCCGGAAGAATAATCCACTTATAGGAAGCCCTGTCTTCAGCAAAAATATAAGATATTGTAGTGAGAATGGGGATTATAAGATGGTGGTAAAGACCTGTACCTGAAAAAAGCAGCTCTTTCACCATTTTGGACATTGGTACCAGAATAAATGTAGTAACGAAGAAGGTCATACACATCATGGTAACTGTCATCAGCCTGAATACCTCAACATAGTCTTTCTGTCCGAAAATAACCAGCATAAATGAAGATATCAGGGTAAGGAAATTGGATATCTGAGTGTAGAATATAAAGCCTTTAAGGAAACGCCTGTCCTTAAGGATTTTTGAATATGATATAAACTCTAATATAACGATAAGCAGATTCAGTATCCTGGCCATAAGGTATCCTCAATCAGTCGAAAAACCTATTAATTCTAGGAATATTTTATAAAACAAACTTGAGCTAAAGTTAACTTAAAGATGTACAATATAATACAAAGCAATTTAAATGCATGCAAGAGGTTTTTGGATACTCATTTGCTTGTGAATCCATGTATAAGAAAGGGTAGGGAGATTATTCATGAAGAGGGTAAAAGACATATGCAACAACCCTTGAGACGGGGTTTGATATGTATTATTAGTTGGAATTTAGTAGATGGCGTGAAATAAGGAAAGGAGCGTAGATGGCATGTCAAAAATAAAATGGGGCGTATTGGGGACAGCCAATATCGCAAGGTGGTGCACGATACCGGGAATGAAACTGGCAGAGGATTGTGAACTATATGCCATAGCAGGAAGGAGCCTCGAAAAGGCAGAAGGTTTTAAAGAAGAATTTGGTTTTCAGAAAGCATATGGGAGTTATGAAGAACTAATTGCAGATAAGGATGTACAGGCAGTTTATATCCCGCTTCCCAATAACCTGCATCTTAAATGGGTAAAGGAAGCCCTGAATGCAGGCAAGCATGTTATATGCGAGAAGCCTCTTGCTCTCAATGCAGATGAAGCAAAAGAAATGTTTGACGTAGCCACTAATAATGGTGTGCATCTGATGGAAGCCTATGCTTATCTGCACAGTCCATATGTGGAGAGCCTGAAGAAAGACATAGATGAAGGTACCATTGGTGATGTTGATTACATTGAGACGGCCTTTGTTACTCAAGGATATAAAGAAGACATAAGGTTACATAAGGACCTTGGCGGTGGCGCGATGTATGATCTGGGCTGCTACTGCACAACAATGATCCTGACACTTATAGATTCTAAACCTGACTATGTGAAAGCCAGTGCAGAGTTTACTGATCTTGGAGTGGATGCTATGACATCGGGAATAATCCGTTTTGAAAACGGAGCCAGGGCTGCATTCAATGTAGGAATGATTCTGGGTGAAGATACTAATGCCAGATATGACAGACTCTACATTCATGGCAGCAAAGGAGCAATCAGATCAGAGGTGGAATATAACCAGCAGGGTGAAGCAAGTTACCGGATATATGCACAAGATGGGGTTATTGAGAGAAAGGTAAGTATTCCGCAGAATTATTCGCTGGAGATAGCCCAGATGTGCAGATGCATAAACGGAGAGGAGACTCCACTTGTAACATCAAAGTTTTCAATAAAGAACGCAGAACTTATGGACAAGGTATTCAAAGAAATCGGATACTAAAAATGTATTTAGGAGGTGTCAAATGCTTAAAGTAGTAGCAAGACTTACGGTAAAGAAAGATAAGATTGATGAGTTCAAAAAGACTGCAGAAGATCTTATAAAGAAATCAAATGCAGAGGAAGCAAATATCTTCTACACATTGAACCAGAGTGTAGAAGATGAGCAGAAATTTGCTTTTATTGAGTGTTGGAGAGATCAGGTCGCGCTCAAAGCACATGAGGCAACAGAACATTTCACAGAGACTTTCCAAATCCTGGGCGGAATGACTGAAGGTTCTGAACCGGTAGAAATATACAATGAGATTGAGTATTGATAGTATTGATTAACTAATGGAAAGGAGTACAAAATGTTTGATTTCAATTACTACACACCTACAAAAGTTGTATTTGGTAAAGGAACAGAGAATAAGGCTGCGGAGCTGATAAAAGAATTCGGTGGAAAGAAGATTCTAATCCACTATGGTGGCGGTAGCGTTGTACGTTCCGGCCTATTAAAGCGCGTGACAGACTGCCTGGATGCAGCCGAAATAAGCTATGTAACGCTTGGCGGAGCTGTACCAAATCCTCATCTTGGGCTTGTTTACGAGGGTATAGAACTATGTAAAAAAGAAAACGTGGATTTCCTTCTGGCTGTAGGTGGCGGAAGCGCTATAGACTCAGCAAAGGCAATTGGCTATGGCGTGGTTAATGACGGTGATGTATGGGATCTGTATGATTATAAGAAAGAAGCTAAGGGATGCCTTCCGCTGGGGGTTATCCTGACAATCGCTGCGACAGGAAGTGAAATGAGCGATTCCTCGGTTATAACTAAGGAGGAAGGGCTTGTAAAGCGCGGATACAGCAGCGATTATTCCCGTCCGAGATTTGCAATCATGAACCCTGAACTAACCATGACACTTCCTGATTATCAGACTGCCTGCGGTTGTACAGATATCATGATGCATACAATGGAGAGATATTTCACAAATGGCGGAAACATGGGGCTTACGGATTCATTAGCTGAAGGATTACTTCGTACTGTAAAAAAGAATGCGCTAATTCTTTGTAAAGATCCGCAGAACTACGATGCCCGGGCAGAAGTTATGTGGGCAGGTAGTCTTGCACACAATGGTCTTACAGGCTGTGGTAATGATGGTGGAGACTGGATGACCCATAAGCTGGAACATGAGCTTGGAGGCCTATATGATGTAGCCCATGGTGCAGGACTTGCAGCCATCTGGGGAAGCTGGGCAAGATATGTATATAAAGACTGCCTGCCCAGATTTAAAAAGTTTGCCATCAATGTTATGGAGGTGGAAGATTCAGGCTCCGATGAAGAGATCGCGCTTCGTGGCATAGAGGCAATGGAAGAGTTTTACAGGAGCATCAACATGCCTACCAATCTTCGCGAGCTTGGAGTGAAGCCCAATGATGGTGATCTGGAGCTTATGGCAAAGAAATGTGCGATAGGAGTTGGCGGAGAAATGGGATCTGCGAAGGTGCTTAATGAAGAAGCTATGCTTGCTATATATCGCGCGAGTATGTAATAAATCCAATAAAGAAAATGCTTATAGGACTGGAGAATCATGAAAGTACTTGTAGTTAATAATGAGTTGAAAGAATCACATAAAGAACAAATCAAGGAGACGACTGACAAGATAAAAGCCAGAGTATGTTTTACTGATTCAGAGGACCAAATACCGGATGATTTTGTAGATGCAGAAGTTATCTATGGTTTCGCTATGAGGACTATAGCAAAGAACAAAAACCTTAAATGGCTATGCGTTCCATCAGCTGGTGTTGACTATCTCCTTAAGCCGGGAGTTTTTGCAAATGAAGACTGCATAATTACAAATTCTGCAGGGGCATATGGAGTTAGCATAGCTGAGCACATGATAATGGTAAGCCTAATGCTTATGCGTCAGATGAATGTTATTTACAGGAAGTCAGTTTCCGGTGAATGGGGCAATAAAATGCCCCAAAAGTCTCTCAAGGGTAGCCGTATAACCGTGCTTGGCACAGGTGATATAGGGTGTACATTTGCGCAAAGAGTGCATTCTTTTGAGCCTGCGAGCTTAACAGGAGTATGCAGAAGCGGTATTTGCGGGGAACCGTCTTTTGACCGCATACTCAGTATAGACCATCTGGATGAGATATTACCGGAGACAGATCTTCTGATAATGTGTCTTCCTGAAACTGCTGATACAAAAGGCATATTGTCTAAAGAGAGGATTCAATTATTACCGGATGGAGCCTATGTCGTAAACGTGGGCAGAGGGTATGCCACTAAAGCATGTCGTTGATAAGAACAGAGGCTATTGAAGGAATGGAAAGCAAGGGGGATGGAGTAAATAAGATGAAAAGAGGAACAAAAGAATGGATCATCAGGGCTATCATACTGATGATTGGACTGGCTATAGCGCATTTGGGTGTAACACTTTTCCTTTTGTCAGATATGGGAGCAGATCCGTTTAACGTATTTGTCCAAGGGTTATATCACAGAATATCTGTTTTTACTTCATCAGGCGTACTGACCCATGGCAGAACACATATGGCTATTTCGCTATTCATTATAATTGTATTGCTTCTGGTTGACAGGAGTTATATAAAAATCGGAACGGTTCTCTGCATGGTCTGCGGAGGACCTATAATAGACTTTTTCACCTGGATATTAGGCCTCGTACTATCGGAAAATACAGCGATTGCCATAAGGATTCTTATGTTGATCCTGGGTTGTGTGATACTGGCATATGGAATGACCATAGTAATAAAATCAGATGCCGGAACGGGGCCCAATGATCTGGTGGCAGTAGTTATTTCAGATAAGACGAACAAAAAGTTTAGCATAATAAGATTACTTGTAGATGGTGCTTTTGCTATCGTGGGATTTATGCTGGGCGGAACTCTTGGAATTGGAACAATAGTTTGCGTGTTGCTTGTTGGCCCTGTAGCCGGGTTCTTTTTACCTAAAAATGAGAGAATAATAGAAGGTTTTGTGAAAAAGCATATATAAGGTGCTATGCAGATAACAGAATGTGCCTGGAAGGCGCATGACTGACAGCAGCCGGATTAAACTTAAGGAGGCTATAACGCTACACGGCTTATATAAATGACACGATAATAGAAAGGTTTGAGGATACGTATGATTAAAAGAGATGAAGCATTTGAGTTACTGAAAAAGTATAACGAGGATCCATTTCATATCCAGCATTCACTGACAGTGGAGGCTGTAATGAAGTGGTATGCAAAAGAGCTTGGATATGCTGATGATGCTGAGTATTGGGGAATTGTCGGACTTCTTCACGATATTGATTTTGAATTATATCCTGAGGAACATTGCTTAAAGGCGCCGGAACTTTTAAGAGAGGGCGGAGTCAGCGAGGATATCATTCATGCTGTATGTTCGCATGGTTATGGAATCACTGTCGGATGCGGCGTGACTATAGATGTGGAGCCGGTTCACGAGATGGAGAAAGTTCTTTTTGCTGCTGACGAGCTTACAGGTCTTATATGGGCTGCAGCACTAATGAGACCTTCAAAGAGTACAAAAGACATGGAGCTTAAGTCTCTTAAGAAAAAGTATAAGAGCAAGGGCTTCGCTGCAGGTTGCTCAAGAGAAGTGATTGAGCGCGGAGCGGAACGGCTAGGATGGGAGCTTGATAAGCTTCTTGAAATGACACTTAAGGCAATGGCTGAAAGTGAGGACCTGATTAACGAGGAGATGGCAGCCGTGGCCTAAGGAAATGACCGGGGTTAACGGTCCATTAATTGGCGGCAGTTGAATGGTAGGTTCAATTCATACAATGCGCGCCAATTAGAAACGCAGTAAATATGGGCGTTGCAGCTTCATGCGGATTTATTTTTTATATGGGAATTACGAAAGAGTTTCTAGTTGATTAATGAGAAAGTCGCTGAGTATATCAAAGGTCATGAAGTTATTCCGGTTTGCCCGGAGGTTGCCGGAGGACTTCCTACACCAAGGATTCCGTGGTAGGTTAGGAGAGTTGATAAAAGATGGAAGAATTCATGAAAAACATGTTCCAAAGGCAAAAAGATGAAAAGCTCGAAAGATACAGGCGCCTTAACAGACAGGTGGTAAAGGGGCAGATCCTGTTTACCGGCTCATCCCTGATGGAACAGTTCCCGATCAATGAGATCGCAATGACACAGAGCATAGACAAAATAATATACAATCGCGGGATTGGCGGATATACGATCCCGGAGATGCTTGGTGCCATGGATGAGCAGATATTTGACCTTGAGCCCGGAAAGATATTCATTAACATTGGAACAAATGATCTTAGCCGGGAGGATGAAACTTTGGAAATGCTGATAGTTGACTACCGGTCTGTCCTTAGCGGGATCAGTAAAAGACTTCCGGAAACAAGGGTATATCTTATGGCATACTATCCTGTTAACATATCTGTTGCTTCAAAGCAGCCGTGGCCTGATGCTGATAAGGCAGCGAGGCTTCGATTCGAAAGGCTTGAAAAGGCAAATTCAGCGGTAAAAGAACTCGCTGAAGAGTTTGGATATGAATACATAGACGTTAACAAAGGCCTGACCGATGAAACCGGTCAGACCAGGGAAGAATTTTCAGTAGATGGGATACATATGTGGCCGGATGCATATGAGATTGTTTTTGAAAATATGAAAAAATACATCATGGAGTGATATATGGGACATTTTTATTTTATCAGACACGGTCAGACGGTCTGGAATGTAGAGAACAAGATATGCGGGGCTACCGATATAGAGCTGACGGATCTTGGACACCGGCAAGCGGTGGAAACAGCAGAAAAAATTCTTGAACAGGGGATAAAGGCAGATGAGATACTGACATCTCCACTGGTAAGGGCTTCTGAAACAGCAAGGCACATCTCTGAGATTACGGGAATCCCAATGAGGATAGAGGAACGGCTCATCGAGCAGAATTTTGGAAAATATGAATCTACTGCAAGGGATGGCAAAGAATTCCATGAAGCAAAAAAGGATATGGCAAGCAGGTTTGGCTCGGGAGAATCCATGCTGCAGCTTGCTCAGAGGATTTACAACCTTCTGGACGACATCAAAGCATCCGACAAGACATATATCCTGGTTGCGCATAATGGTATTGCAAGAATCGTGGAGTCATATTTCAGGGAAATGGATAACGAGGAGTTCTCGTCATTTGGCGTAAAAAACTGTGAGATAAAAAGGTATGACTTGGATTAATATATTTATGAACCCCTCCTACTTCTAGAGCCGGAGGGGTTCACATTGTCAGGCGACTGTCAGGAGCTTATTTTTTATGCAGATTTTTGCACCAAGGATCTTTTCAACAGAGTCAGCAAATTCAACTGTGATCCTACCTGTAAAAACAGATTTTACGATACCCTGGCCATACTTGGTATGAGTAACTGTGCAACCTTCGGGGTAGATATTCTTTATCTCATCATCTGTAAGCTCAGGCTCGACTATTTTTGTCGCCTTGATTATCGGAGCAACTGGCTTGGGTTTAGTCTTGGATACAGCGTTCTCACAGAGGCAGTCAAGAACAAAGCTCAGATTCTCATTTGTAAAAAAGATGATCTCATGAGGCAGATTTTTAGGGGTATCATTCATCTGCAAAATCCGGTTAGCGTTTTTGATGAACAAAATAGCTTTACTTCCAACTTCTTCATAACCTGAGATGATTTCCTCAATTTCATTCACGTCTGTTTCTCTAAGAACAATTGCAAGATTGTCAGCATCAGCCATTCTTTTTATATAGTTATAATCCTTTTCTGTAGCATGTAACTGATACCTGCTATATAACAGTGTGTTTACATTCAGGATTGAACCATGATCACCAAATTTGCAGACTTTATCAATGTCTGCATAGCGGTCAGTGGTCATCTTAAGCCCTTTCTCCTGAATCAGTTCACATGCTTCTTCGTAAGAGTACAATTGGTTTTCCATATCGTTATTACTTCCTTTTCTCAAAAATGTGCAGGAGAGTATCTTACAATAACGGAAAGTTGCTTTCAATAGTATTTTTGTTTCTTAAGAAAAGTTTAAAAAAGAGCTACTAATCATTTTGTATGACAGTTTTGGCTGTGATTTATAAACTAGAATAGTTTATAAATATCGAACGTTATTCTTTGGCTTGGTGCAAATTTATGCTATTGTATTTTATAGATATTCTTTAGAAATTATATATTTAAATTCTGTTCTATTGAGTATGGCACAGATTATCAGGAGGCATACATGTTACATATCATAATTCTCAGCAAGGGTTATTTCCCGGATAAGTTAAATAGTAAGGATACTGCTAAGGACAGGGTTATTGTCATAGCATCAGCAAACGATTCGATACCGGTGTCTGCTTATCAGAATGAGATGTTAAGGAATATGGAGGTAAAGCTCCTTCCTGAAATAAAGGATAGTTCTGCAGAAGGAAAAACCATGCTCCGCATTGCCCAGGCGATGCTCATAGGTCAGCTCACGGCAACCGAAAAGGAATATGAAATCTATACAGATGATGCTGTTCTTATAAAAGGACTTTCTCCTTTTACAGGGATCAAGACTTCTGCAAAAAGGCAGCCCCGCAAAAAGGTAAACATAGAAGTTGAGACAAAAGAGAAGAAGACCGCTGCAACCAAGGAGAAGGCAGTAAAGAAACAGGAGAAGAAAGCTCCTTCTAAAAAACAGACTGCAAAAACAGCAGAAAATGTAGCAAAGTCTGAAGCAGGAGAGACGAAGAAGGAATCAGAGCCTCGAAAGAGAAGGCCCATGATCACAAATAAGCTGGCAGACTATACGGCAAAAAAGGAAAGCGCACCTGAAAAGAAAGAGAAAAAAGCACCTAAGGCTACTCCCAAGAAAGGAGCTGTAAAAATTCCTACGCTTGCCCAGATAAAAAAGGTACTGGGTGCAGCAAACAGCAGCTATGCCAAGACCGTACTTGAAGCGTGCAAGAATTCAAACCAGATAACATTCGAGATGAATACAAGAATGAAACTGGCAAAGGCAGGACTTGATGCAGTTGCTTGCCAGGAACTTGCAAAAACCCTTAATGATGAATTTGGAAAAGCTCTTCCGACAGCGTGAAAACTGTTGCCAGATACTACTTTGAATAAAAAGGTATATTCCAATTGGAGTACTCCAAAGAGTGTTAAGGTCAAATAACTTTCATCTGATATTCACATAAAGTAAAAGCATGAGCTCCTCATATTGAGGGGCTCGTTTTATAAACCGGATCAATTATTTTCCTTGCGGCAACAATAATCCATTACAGGGTATTATCAGATTAATGAGGAAGGCTGGAGCTTTGTCACGTAAGCTCCAGCCTGGTTTTAATGAAGAAAAGTTTGTGTTCTTATGAGGGGGTTAAGAGATGTTTTTTGTTCTCTTTATGATTATATGATACAGATAAAATCGTAAGAGAAAGTGACAGATCTGTGTAAAATGTGTGAAATCCTCCTGCGAGACATCTCTGTAAATCGCCGGGTTAGAAATATATATCTGATGATATCGCAACAGAAGGTATTTTTATGGGATATCAGGGTGAGTATACTAAAGAAGTTGTATGAAATCAGTTTTTTGGGAGGGAAAAATAATGGCAAATAAAAAGTTGTGTGAGACAGCATTTACAATAGCAGGTGCTTTTCTTCTGATGGGGATAGCATGGCTCCTCGGTGGTAAAAACACCGTAATGTATCTGACGTCATTTGGAGTTGCTTTTGCCGAGCTTCTCATGGGGATTTCCTATCTGATCAGGGAAAAAAGGGAAAGCGGCAAGGTTGTTGTAAGATCATCAGAAGAAAAATAATAGACTAAGCAAAAGGGAAAGCTCCGGGATCTGCACTGGTCATCCAACCCATTCCATGGGAGATATGCAGTATACCGGAGCTATATCCATAAACTAGAGATACTATCATTTATTTTATTCTTAGGAGAATATCTTTGTAAACAATTGCTTTTTAGCATATCGCACGGTATTGCGATAACAGACTGTAAATTTGAAAGTGTATTTGGAGATTACTTTCAAAACCAGCTGTTTTTCTTATCTTTGGTACTAGGAAATCAGGTAACAGCAAGATAGAATTAATATAACAAGGAGCGAATAACAGCCTCCACATAGGAAAACACAGAGACCAGATGATGACGAGCGTTGGCATGGCTTGCTGTTGTCTGGCCTCGCCAATTAATCACCTTGAATCGCTATTTTCTGTGGCAACCCAGGCTGGTTTTAAGCATCCTTGTAATCATCGGCTGATTCTCCGGTCACCTCGCAGTACTTCTTCAGAAGGTCACTATCTGAAAGAGCCTTTAGTTCATCGGCATTTCCGTGACCAAATTCTACTATAACTCCAATAGCTTTTTCTCTGAATTCATCACTCATAGGCGCTCTCCTTTTCATATAGCTGCCAATTTTTAATTCATGAAAAATCACTTCCTGTCAGAATAGGAAAAACTGTATACAGGCAAATACCGCGGCGGTTATGAAAAGAACGCCTGCAATTAAAAACTTTTGCCTAAGCGCAGCAGTATCTGTATATTTCCCATTGAATTCGATTGTATCTATTATTTTTGGATCGTTTTTATTAGATGGAATTATCTTTGCCATAACTGTTCCCTCTTAAGCTGACAATAGACTTCTTGTTTTGAAAATATTAGCTTCTAAATGTGACCATTGTGCGATAAGGGCATAAAACATTTATAAAAAAAGCTGAAAGAAAATGTATAATGGTTTTAAGAAGGAAATGAGAGATGAGAACATTAAATCGTCGTCCTTGCGGTAGTGACAACTGTTACCACAATAAAGCACTGGTCAACAATGTAACATGTACGAACTGATACAAAAAAGGAGGAAGCCTATGAAGAAGATACTTCAGCTTGTCAGCGATGATTTTGAGGATCTTGAACTGTGGTGTCCCGTCATGCGCCTTAGGGAAGAGGGATTCAGGGTTGACTTGGTAGCGGAAAAACCGGGACTTTATCATGGAAAGTACGGAGTCCCGTGTGAAGTATCCCTGTCATTTCATGACGTTGACTCAAAGGATTATGATGGTATCCTCGTCCCTGGCGGCTGGGCACCTGACAAGCTAAGGCGTTTTCCGGATGTCCTTCAGATAATAAGGGAGATGAATGATGACAGCAAGCTCATCGGGCAGATATGTCATGCAGGATGGGTGCTTGCTTCTGCCGGTATTTTAGCAGGACGTAAGGTCACAAGTACTCCTGGTATAAGGGACGATCTTTTAAATGCAGGCGCTATTTGGCTCGATGAGCCATGCGTTGTTGACGGGAATATTGTATCAGCAAGGAGACCACCGGATATCCCGGACTACATGAAAGCGCTTGTGGATGTGCTGCAAAGGCAATGATCAGCTTCGATCGAATGATACAACGGGTTCTATTCGTGTTTAGCATGAATAGAGCCTGTTTTTATGCCTGGCAGCCCCCTATGCCAGGAATGATCATCATATGAAATATCGTTTTCACCACGAATTATAACTCAAGTACAGCTTGAATAATTAATTGAAACATAAAGCTGTTCTCGCTAAAATAATAGTGAATATAGAAGTATCATTAAACTGTAAGGCAGAGAACTCTCATAAATAGCAGGGAGGGTAAAGATGGGCATAGGTAGTAATATAAAGGGCTTAAGAGAAGACAGGAAATATACTCAGGAGCAGGTTGCAGATGCGCTTGGAGTATCTTTTCAAGCCGTATCGTCGTGGGAAAGAGATGAATACAAGCCTGATACTGAGAAACTGATCAGACTGGCAGAGTTCTTTGATGTCTCAGTCTCTGCCATTGCTGAAGAAAAGAGTAATGCATTTAAAACAAAAGAAGCCATCTACGATTGGGAGCACATGAAGACTTATGTAAAGACAACCGCCAGGAATTTCAAGCTTCCCAATACGTTAAAAGCTGTTGATTATGCGATAAAGGCCCATGAAGGACAAAGCAGAAAGCATTCATCGATTCCGTATATCTATCACCCGCTGAATTTGGCCTGTCATGCATTATCCATGGGAATAGTGGATGATGCTGTAATAGCAGCCTGCCTTCTGCATGATGTAATTGAAGATTGTTCTGTAAAACTGGATGACCTTCCTGTTGACGATGAGATAAAAGGACTGGTAAGCCTGTTGTCCTGTGAAAAAACAAATGACCAGAACCGTAAAGAGATCATAAGCAGCTACTATGAAGCCATTTCAGGAAATCCTAAAGCTTCGCTCATTAAGTGTATGGATAGATGCAATAATCTCACGACAATGCCATGGGGGCTTAGCCGAGACAGAATATACAGAATGATAAAGGAAACGGAAGAGTATTATCCGGTTTTGCTGAAGACCATAAAAGATACTACTGAATATA
Source organism: Butyrivibrio sp. INlla16 (assembly GCF_900104155.1). Taxonomy (GTDB): domain Bacteria; phylum Bacillota; class Clostridia; order Lachnospirales; family Lachnospiraceae; genus Butyrivibrio. Next base: position 3,837 of record NZ_FMYB01000043.1, on the reverse strand, counting down.
ACAATGCAGCATGGCTTTTAAAGTACCAGATGGAGAGCATGCTTGATATCTATAAAAGACTGCTGTGATTGTATCTTGTCTGATTCGGGAAGAGAGGGTTGTAACTATGAAACCTGTAGAATTTTTACAGCACTATCGGAACAATGCAGATTTTTACTATCCTATGATCGACCATGAGCGAAGGTACTGGCCCAAGGTTAATAATATCGGGGATATCAATATAGGATGGGATTGCGGTGCGATCGGAAGACGTCCTTATTTTCTGGAATGCTGGTCTGGCGAAGGGACTACTATGATAACCATCTTTATCTCAACGATTGGAATTGAGACATACACAGTAGAAGAGATTGAAAAGATGCTCATCGGTTCAGGACTATACTCCCAAAAAGAAGGATACAGACAGGCCAAGGCAGTATCGGTTAAGGATTCAAATGATAATTCCTTCTTTTCAGTAAACATCGTTGTTGGGCTAGAGGATGAAGATGCCGTGATAGAGGGCCCTATAATCTATTCATTTATCAAATTGAATGAGTTCAATGGATATGCAGAAGTCTTTTAATTCGAAGGATGGAGCCAAGAAGGTATGGGAAATCTTTTATCCGGGCGATTATGATGAAGATGTTATCACAATTACCTATGAGGGGCAGGAGCCTCAGAAAATCTCAGATGATGAGGAAAGAGCCCTATTTTCAGAGGAAATACTCGAACCGGCAGGCATACAATGGAAACCATTTAATAAAGACACAGAAGTTACAAAAGATTAGTCATTTGATACTTATCGCTGGTGTATTTGAAATTTATGAGTAATAATTATTATGGATAATTGCTCTAAGGAGAGCATAAGATTTCATCATAATTTGTACGGGGGTATATATGAAAAAAAGGACATCTTTTCTGAAACTGGCTGCTGCGTCATTGTTGGTGCTCTCTATAAGCGGGTGTGGTATAGGAAGCAGCGTGGAAGGTTCCGAGGCACCCACAGAATCCAGCGAAACAACAGAAACTGTTAGTGATAACTCGGAAGAAACAGCTACAGCTGATACTGAAAAACTTGCAGAAGACGTGGATTCCACCGCTCCTGAAGATAATGAAAGCATGTCTGATTCCAATATTGAAGAGGAGATGACTGAACCAGAAATGGAAGATCCTTATCAAGAGGATGAGAGTAAACCGGCCATAATAGGAACATATAAACCCAGCGAGGTTTATGACTTTTGTAAGGATCAAAGCATAACAGATGCTCTATTTAACTGTACTGTAAATCAAAATGAAGAATATGCGCAAAATGGTGGAGTGGATCTTGGAGAAGCTTTCCCTGAAAAATACAAGGATATTGACCTGGATGGGGATGGACTGACAGATCATATTTCAAGGGTTATAGGGCATACCGGGGATGGGTGTATATATAGTTTTTCTTTTGGCAATGGAATCAGTTTTGTGTCTGCTCCATATCCAATGTATCCAAACACTGGTGAACTGATCTCATTTAGGGATTTTGACTACGATAACGTTGACGAGATACTGATAGTGCACATCACTGACTCGACCGGAGGGCCAATAGCATCGAATTGTGAACTCTATACCTGGTCCGGAAGCGGATGGGAGCAGCATTGGGCTGTAGATGAGGATGGTGCCGCGGGCTTAGTGGGAGTCGGCGAGTTACTGTCTGCTGAAGTAGACTATTATACGGTAAGAGATGTTGAATTAAGGGAAGATGGCATATTTTATTTGATAGATTACGGAATGAAAGATGGGGCGGAAATGACGCTTGATCTTGAAGCTATACAGATAAGCTTTTCCGGACATGATATGCATATGGAAGAACGCTCTGATAAAGAAAACAGGCAGACTCTGGCAGATAAAATCTGGCCATATGGTATATGAAAAATGTTTGAAGGCTGACGACTGATGAAAGTTGTCAGCCTTTTTTTAACTTTAGTTAATGGTTTTGAAGGGATCAAAATATCAGCTCCGAAGGATGTTTTTTATAATAGTCTATCAAAGACATGATTCCGCAATCAGTAACATCCCTGAGCGCTTTGTTCATTTCTTTAATTTTCCACGAACCTTTATTTTTGACCAGATTTATTGTAAACGTGTAGTTTATCAGGGTTTTATCTTTTTTGTAGTATTTCTTCATGTCGGACAAAATTTTAGGATAACTGATTTTTCTTGTCCGTATATATTCTTTGAGCACATTTTTCATTGCTCTCTGTATAGGTACGGATGCATAGTAATGCTCGATATATACTTTTACCTGTGCAGTTTTTTCGCTGACTTTGACGGATTTCACTTCATATTTAAGACGGCTCCTATGAGCTTTTCTTATGAAGCCTTTTGCTGAAACTTCCTTTACAGTGGAAAATTTAGGAGTTTTCTTTAAACAGCTCATCATGCCAGGATAATTGTATTCTTTAACATTTTTAAAGAACTTTCCCATAAGCTTACTTATGGTCTTTTTGTCTTTAGGAGAAACATCCTGGTATGCCCTGGTACTATAATCATAATCACCAATACTGATGGAACCGTTTTCAATTGTCACAAGCACGTATTTTGTTGCACAGGCAAATGTATCACCAGGGCTTCCATACTGGTTTATCTCATCTGCCAGTTCACAGTCGATTTCGTACAATCCCTGCTGCTTAAAAGTACTTGTCATATCAAATCGAACACTTTTACTATCATCCAAACTATCGGAGAAATAAGTGGAAAAACCATTGCATTCCCCATCCAGACTAGTTATTGACATCCAGACAGAATATTCATCATTCGCATTGGCGTGAACCGTAAGTGATACCTTATTATTTTCTACTTTTATATCAGTAATTGAGAGTTTGATCTTAGCCTTGGCGGATATAGGCACAAGAATAATAGTGCAAAAGATGAATAAAGAAAACAGAATTTTTCTAAGTTTACCCATAATTAAAACACCCCCTCTGATATATTTTAGGACTATTTATTAGCATATTCTATTAAAGAACTGTTAAATATTTGATATCTGCCAGTGATCAGAGGCTTTTCTTGATTTGGACCTATCTTTTAAGTTCCCAGGGGCTTATTTGTTCCTATTTTGCAGGACTGATAGTATAATTGCAGATATGTGCCGGTTAAAATGGTACATATCAAAAGTTTTGGGGAGGAAAAGTATGACAAAAAGAATTGTTGGGTGGGTACTACTAATTTTCGGAATAATTATTCTTGCTTCTTTTGTATTTTTAATGACGGCTGATTTCCATATTATAGCCTTCATTTTTCAACTCTTTATCCCATATTTTTTAGGACCTGTTTTATTAACACTTCTTCCGTTTATCTTGATTGCGGTAGGAATTATTATTGTAATTTGGTGCGTGGTGTCCCACAGAAAAAAGATAAGAAATAGTGAAAAAATGAATAGCTAAGTATATTTTCTAAGTAAAAAGGAAGTGATGATAAATGACCGACAAAATTATTTATGATATATGCTCATCCGGATATATTTTTGTCCCGATAATCTGCATGTCCGGCGGCACATTGTGGGAGGCGGTAACGGCTGATTGTTTTCGGCAGTTTCCACTCCCTGACCGTGCGGTATAATTCCTGACCGCAGGATATTGGCGGGAACACCGCACACTGTCATAGCTTTATTCCAGAGAGCATTCAGAATGCTTTTTGAAATAAGGCCATGACTAAACAGTCACAGCCTTGTACATTGAAAATTTCATCAATCCAGAGCCTGGTTCTCAACGGCATCACGGATGATATCGGCATCGATGACCTTGCATTTACGCTGTGAGCCGATGGCGAAGGCATCGGTCATCAGGTTGTCGATGAGTCTGGGATTGCCCTGGGTATAGCTGT
>NZ_FMYB01000122.1 GCF_900104155.1 Butyrivibrio sp. INlla16 | reverse complement strand
TTTATCCAATTACGAGCGCAGCGGAAGATGATTTATCTAAAAACGAGTATTACGAGAATGAAAATGAGAATAATGAGAATATAAATGAGCATTTTGAGAATTATAATGAGCAAAATGAGAACAAAAGCAAGAAAATTGAGCAATCAAATGAGCAAAATGAGAAAGATATAACAGATAAGCTAATCAAAATGTTAGAAAAGAGCTTAGAAGATAAAGAAAACACTATCAGAGCGCAGCAAAGTCAGATTGATATGCTGATTAAGTCAAATGCTATGTTAATGCAGCGATTGGAAGATAAGCAGCAAGAGAAAGAAGTAATTGTATCAGAATCGCCAAAGGCAGCAGCTAATGAAAACGATCGTAAGCAATCATGGTTTAAAAGATTTTTTGGCGGCAGCAGCCAAGAGCAAACAATAGAAATGTAAAGTGGCAAGTGGTGCTTTGGTATATACCAATCACTACTTTGCAAGCAGTGCATTGGTGTACACCAAGCTAAACTTGTTAGGGGATACCCCTAAAACCCCCACAATAAAAATGCTGCGGCGGCTGCTGCCACCTCAATCTAATCTGAGGAAGAACAGACCGCGACCGCCGCAATTATTTTAGATTTTTATTTATCTGCTTTATCATTGAGTTTAAATCTTTAGATACTGTTTCTACTATTCCTTTTTCTAATGCTTTTGTTGCATTATCAATTTCTTTCATATCCAAGAGCGCGCGCCGCCCATCATGAGTTTCTATCATAGTTATTATGTAACTATCTAAAGCACTCATAGCAGCTTTACCAAATATTCTTGAAATGTTTTTTATATGCTGCTGCAATGGGTTATCATCATCTCTATATTGAGAGCGTTGCGCATTGTATCTTTCATAGATATTCATTCTTTCTATTTCCTTTCATTCTTTCTTTTGTTTATATATCAATGTTATATTTGTTGTAATATTTGTTATATTTCTCTTTAGAAAATCTAAATACCCTATTAAGTTTTTTCACATACCCTATTAAGAATTTTTAAATACCCTATTCAGATTTTCTAAATACCCTTTCCGCTAAAACTGAAAGCCATTCTTATCTTTATTATCTGTATGTGTGCATATCTGTATATTTTTCATTTCCTCTATTTCTTCTTTTGTTTTTGGTATCTCATAGAAATCATATATATTACTGTCAGTTCTTTGTATTAAATAGTTATGGTCTATCAATACTCTTATACCCTCTTGTAAAGCACTTTTCTTTAAACCTGTTTCTTGACTTATAGCAGCTGGACTAAAACCAAAAGTATAATTATCAGATTGACTAGCAAGATAAAGCCATACTAAAAAATTTGTTGGTGTTAAGTCTTTCATAGCATTAAACATACTTTCCTTTTGTGCTTTCATGTATATATGTGAAGTATCACATTGAGCTTTTCCATCTTTCAGAACACTAATTATTTTCTGATTAGGATTTGTTTCAAATTCACCCATTTATTTATATCCTTTCTTCCAACCGAACCGCCGCGATCGTTTGTGCTAATGTTATTTCTTTTGTTGGTAATAAAGCGGTAAAGCTATCTATGCTTTCAATCGGCAGCAGGACTTTATTATCTATTTCCATAAAGCAGATATTATCTTTCTCTAATGTGTAAAAAATAAATGATAATTCTTTTATATTCTTATATTCTTTTAGTCTATCTGTTGTCGTTTCATTGCATGAAATAAAGCTATAATTCTTTATTTGAATTGGTTTATCATTCATAACAATATCTATCTTTTTAACTATATCTAAATAATCATTTGATACTATCTTTATATTTGATTGCTTTTGTAACTCTTGTTTAAATACATATTCAATCATAAATGATATATATATTTCTGTCAGATAATGTAATTCAACTATAAAAGCTGCATAGATACCTTTAGTATTTAATAGAGCTTGTAGTAAAGCGTGTACTTGTTTATTGTTCTTTGCTATCTGTTTATAGGCTAGATAATTATATTTATCGTGCAATTCTTTAAAGATATCTTTAGCAAATATATTTCCGTCCTTTTTAAACTTGTGCAGCTGCTTCCATTGTCCGCAGAGCTTGTTATTATATAAAAGCTGATAATCATTTATAAATGCTGTATAGTTCTCAGGACTCATATTTTCTTGTAATGCTGCAAACATATCATTCTAATAGACAAGAAAGTATATTCCTTATCTTTTCTTCTTTCTCTTTTGATAAATTGCGATAACCACAAGAATAGTTATAAAGAGTTCTTGCATTGATATCTGTCATTTCTGCAAGAGATTTTATTGTTATTCCTTTTTCTCTTGCTTGTTTAATTAGTTCTTTTGTTTCCATAATCTTTTCTATTCCTTTCAAATTTTTTTATTTTATCTGACATTTATATTTCATTTTTTTCATAGGGCAATTATCTTGCTTTGTCCTCAATGATTAAAAGAAATTTACACATAGTAGCTGCATAGGG
>NZ_FMYB01000007.1 GCF_900104155.1 Butyrivibrio sp. INlla16 | reverse complement strand
CCCCTGATCCTTTCTGGACAGGTATGAAAGGGGGCTTAAGATGACTGCTTATGAACAGGCAACCATAATTAGGGCATTGACCCTGCGCAGGACCTGTGTGCAGCTCTTAAGGGTGTGAATGAGGAAGGACGAACTGTGGTAGGGGCTGTCTTTCCTCATTTTTTATGCAACTGTATGAATATAGATCCGAAGGGGATAGTCAGTCAATATAGACACGAAAAAAACGTGCGGTAAAAAACAGCACGTTCAGATAGACAATATATAGGAGAACGAGAAATTAATCCGCAGTAAACCTTCAGTAGGTGAGAGGATTAATTCGACGCATTACAGATGAGAATGGAAATGATATGGTCATGAGATTTATTCTTGATGAAAACAATAATGTTATTGATGGCGGTTTATAAATATGGATTTTAGTATAGACAAAAAAATACCCCATACAATCCACTATTTCTGGTTTGGCGGCGGAAAAAAGCCTGAATCGGTGCAAAAATACATCGATAGCTGGCGTAGAAACTGCCCGGATTTTGAGATAAAAGAGTGGAATGAGACAAATTACGACATTCATAAGCATCCATATATGGAAAAAGCCTTTGATGAAAAAAAGTGGGCGTTTGTTTCGGATTACGCAAGAATGGATGTTCTCTATAATCGTGGCGGGATATATCTGGATACTGATGTAGAGATAATAAAAGACTTGTCGCCGTTATGTGAAAACAAGGCGTTTTTTGGCTTTGAAAACAGCGAACTGGTAAATGACGGGCAGGGCTTTGGATGCGTAGCAGGCCTCCCCATTTTCAAAGAAATGCTTGATCTATACGGCAGCGATGAAGCCTATGATTTTTGGGGCGGAGAAAAACATAATGTTGAGAGCCCAAAACTTCGCACGTTGGTACTTAAGAGACATGGACTTAGACTCGATGGTTCAAGACAGACAGTAGGGGATGTGGAAATATTCCCAACAGATTTTTTTTGCCCTCTGAATTATGCTACGGGACGCATCGAAATTACGGAAAATACTTTCAGTATTCATCATTTTGATGGTAGCTGGAAAAGCGGCAACAGCGGCTTTTACACGAACCTGATGCGGAAACTCAATAGGATTTTCGGGGAGGAAAAAGGGAAGAGAGTTTTTGATTGTATTATACGTATTAAAGATAATATCAAGACGATACTGCGTAAATAATTGATATATCATTGAATTGTATACAAAATACTATTAGTTTTATGCTTTTTACTAGACATAACTACTTATAATAATGTATACTTGTGAACCGAATGGCGTACTAGTTTTATTAACGATTCGCTGGTTCTTGTGGGGAGGAACTATAATAAAAAAGAGTTTAATTGTTTGGAGAGTTTATGAATCGTTCTAATGTTTCTGCGTCTTTTGATGTTGTTCACGCAATACTGGATGTAGTTTTTCAATGTCTTTCGATGACAATTGTATATTTGGTTTGGGGGCACTTGGTGAAGGCCGAACAGCGTGACAGCATTTTCGCTATGCTGTTTGTTTTTATTGTTATTTATGTTGTTTGTAACAGAGCAGCAAATATCTATAATAATACCCTGTTTTTCTATGTTGACAGAATAATACGTCGTAAGACAGCCTCTTTTTTATGGGCAACTCTTAGTTGTTTTCTTGTTTATTGGTTTTGCCTTGATCATGTTATTGATGCTGATTTTTTGATGGCATTTCTGACTCTGTCTTATCTTATAGTTTTAGTTGAGAGTCTGTTCTTTTTAAGACTTGTTGACAGATTGATAAACAGAAAGCATATACCGAGATGTGTATATGTGGGAAGCAAGGATTCTTATAATAAATTCAGATATTTCCTTAATAAAACTCCGCTTACATTAAATGAGATAGGTTATGTGAGCTTTGATGATGACGATGATTCTTTGGAATATATAGGATGCTTGTCAGATCTTGAGGAGATTATCAGAAAGTATAATATTGATCAGGTTTATATCATGCAGAAGCGTGAGATGGATATTGCTTATATTCAGAAGTATATCGATCTTTGCATCGAAATGGGTGTTACCTGCAGAGTTATTGTTGATATTTACAGAAGAAGAAAGGCCTTTTCATATAATAGCAGTATCGGAACTTATCCCGTTATGACCTACCATACAATTAGTATGAATACATGGGAATCGCTGATGAAGCGCCTGTTCGATATCATTTTTGCTTTGATTGGCATTATTCTGACATCATCGATAATGATTATTACTGCGCTTGCGATTAAGTTTGATTCAAAAGGTCCCGCTATATTTAAACAGGTCAGAGTTGGTAAAAACGGCAGACACTTCAAGATATGGAAGTTTAGAAGCATGTATGCTGATGCTGAGGAGCGTAAAGCTGAACTCATGGAACTCAATGAGGTTCAGGATGGCATGATGTTCAAGATTAAGGATGATCCGCGAATTACCAGAGTTGGTAAGTTCATTAGAAAGACCAGTATTGATGAGCTTCCGCAGTTCTTTAACGTGCTTTTCGGATCAATGAGTTTTGTTGGAACAAGACCGCCGACGCTTGATGAAGTCGAGAAATATACTGCCGATCAGTGGAGGAGAATCAGCATCAAGCCCGGTATAACGGGTAGATGGCAGACCAGCGGCAGGAGTAATATTACTGACTTTGATCAGGTTGTTAATCTGGATGTCGACTATATCGACAACTGGAACCTGATGATGGACTTGAAGATTATATTTAAGACTGTACTTGAGATATTTAAACGCAACGGGTCTTACTAGAATTATTTGGGAGCTATAAGATGAAAATTGCAATGATTGGGCACAAGAGAATACCGTCCAGAGAGGGAGGAGTGGAGATAGTCGTAGAGGAACTCTCTACACGTCTTGTGCTTATGGGGCATGCGGTCACGGCATACAATCGTAAGGGAAAAAATGTTGCCGACAAGAACGCTGATAAAGAGGCTCATAAGCTCAAAAACTACAAAGGAATACGTATAGTTCATGTACCTACACCTGACCTGAAGGCGTTAAATGCGGTAGTTTATTCTTTTCTTGCTACAATTTTTGCACTTCTTGGCAATTATGATGTAATTCATTACCATGCGGAGGGCCCCTGTGCGATGCTTGTGATTCCTCATTTTTTTGGAATCAGAACTATTGCGACCATACATGGTCTTGACTGGCAGAGAGCTAAATGGGGCGGTTTCGCCACAAAATATCTTAAATTTGGCGAGAAAATTGCTGCAAGAAATGCAGATGAGGTTATCGTACTTTCCCGTAATGTTCAGCAGTACTTTCTTGATACTTACGGAAGACAGACTATTTACATACCGAATGGCGTAAACAGGACCGAATTCCTGGAGCCCGACAGAATTGTTAAGAAGTTCGGACTTGAGAAAGAAAAATATATTCTTTATCTTGGAAGAATCGTTCCTGAGAAGGGAATAACATATCTTCTTGAGGCTTTTTCCAAGATCGATACAGACATGAAGCTTGTTATAGCCGGTGGCGGAAGTCATTCCGGTGATTTCATGCAGGAAGTTATGGATATGGCAAAAAAGGACAGCAGGGTTGTTATGACCGGCTTTGTACAGGGTAATACACTTACAGAGCTTTTCAGCAATTGTTACATGTATGTCCTTCCAAGTGATATCGAGGGTATGCCGATAAGCCTTCTTGAGGCTATGAGTTTTGGCAGAAGATGTCTTGCCAGCGATATTCCGGAGAATACCGAGGCGTGCCGCGAATATGCTAAATATTTCAAGAAGTCTGATGTAGAGGATCTTAAGAAGAAGCTTGAGGAGAGCATCGCAAATCCCGGCAGCTTCCACAAATTTGATGAAATAATGGACTACTGTTACGAGAGATTCGACTGGAACAAGGTTACAGGTGCCAGCGTCAGACTGTACATTGATGCAATCCTGAATGTGGAGCGTATTAATAACATTTAATATGCCTTCCCCTGGGTGGTGAAGAAATAAAGTGCCTTCCCCCTCTGGGGGAAGGTGGCACGAAGTGCCGGATGAGGGGATTTAGTCCCAACAAAAATCTATGGGCAGAAAAAAGAAACAAACAATTGAATTCAGATTTTATGAGATACCCCAGGGACAGAGCTGCCTTGCTCTTTTAGGTGAGAAGTGGATCAGGGTTTATGGAGAGGAGGATAATGTTCTTCATTTCCATAACCTTTTTGAGGTGGGATATTGTAGGTACGGTGATGGTAAACTGGTCCTCGATGAGAAGGATTGCCATTACGAAACTGACATGTTTTCAGCTATTCCACCGAACTATCCGCATACCACCACGAGCGAGGAAGAGAATTTCTGGGAGTATTTTTTCTTTGACCCGGAAGCGGTGGTTGCCGAGATCTATCCGGATAATGTTCTCAAACAGCGCGAAGCCATAACATTGATAAATAAAAGGGCTGATTTAATGAATGCTGCAGAGCATCAGGAGATTGCAGAGACCATTAAACGGATTATGGAGGAGATGAGAGATAAAGATTCCTACTACAAGGAAACTACTCAGAACCTCATCAAGACTTTAGTTTTCTTGCTTATGAGGATTCATAAGTCTATGGATGCGGAGCAATCCTCGCTTATAGAGCAGGACACCAGCGGCGATCTTGTAAGCATAAAGCCTGCAATTGAGTATATTGAGCAGAATTATGCTGATGACATAAGGGCTCTTGATCTTGCAAATGTATGTAACATGAGTGAGACACACTTCCGGCGCAGCTTCGTGGATATAATAAATATGCCTCCGATGGACTATCTGAACCTTGTGAGAGTACAGAAGGCATGCGATACGATGAAAAAGACGGAACATTCCATGGAAATTGTTGCCGTCGAATGTGGTTTTGGCAATGTGTCTACTTTTAACAGGAATTTTAAGAAATTCCTCGGAACATCGCCATATCAGTGGAAAAAGAACAGGGACAATTACGCAAACAAGCTCCTAGACTACAATATCCACGCCCTGAAAGGCTGGTAAGGCTTAAAATGGGCAACTTAATTGTTTAAGTTTATTAATATTCTGTTCAAAATTTATTCATAATTGGTCGATAATGCACATTTTAGCCTTTAAAATGTGCATTATTTTTTAAGCTCATTGGTATAATATACATATATTTGATTCGGAAACAGATTATTTCAGTCAAATTGCCCAAAACTCATCTGACATAATCTTAATAAATGAATCAGGTTAGAACATTATTTTAGTTTCATTAGGGAGGACATAATAATGAAAAGAAAAGCATTATCAATGGTTCTTGCATCTGCTATGACACTTTCCATGATCGCAGGTTGCGGCGGAAGCGGATCAGCAGATACAACAGCTAACGAGACAACAGAAGCAACAGAGAGCACAGAGGACGCTGGAGCAGCTGAAGAGGCTACTGAGGCACCTACAGCTGACGTTGCATCAGAAGGTGAGCACGAGCTTTCAGTTTACGCTTGGGATGAGAACTTCAACATTCCTGCTCTTAAAGCAGCTGAGAAAGCTTACCAGGCAGTTGATTCAGAATTCACTCTGAACATCATCACACAGTCCGGTTCACAGGATGTTGAGCAGGCAGTTACACTTGCTGCAGCAGCAGGCGACTACAGCACACTTCCTGACATCGTTCTTTTCCAGGATCATTACATCCAGAAGTTCGTTGCAGATTATCCGGATGCTTGGCAGGATATCGATGATGCAGGTATTGACTGGTCAAACCTCGGAGCTGAGAAGATTTCCTACAGCACAATCGGTGGTAAGCACTACGGCGCACCTGTAGATAACGGTACAGCAATCTTTGCATATCGTACAGACATCCTTGATCAGTGTGGCTATTCAATCGATGATGTAACAGGTATTTCTTGGGACAGATGGCTTGAGATCGCAAAGGATGTACATGACAAGACAGGCATGGCACTCCTTTCAATGGATCATTCAGGTGATGATCTTCCTTACATGATGCTTCAGGCTGAAGGCGTTTCACAGTGGACAGATAACACAACTCCTAACCTTGTAGGCAATGATAAGTTCAAGAAGATCATCGAAGTTATCGTACAGGGTGCAAATGATGGTTCTATCATCCTTGCAAACAGCTGGAGTGAGTACACAGACCAGACAATCCAGGGCGATCAGGTTGCAGGTGTTATGAACGGTAATTGGATCATTCCTACAATCGAGCAGGTTGCTGACAACAGTGGTAAGTGGGCTATTACAACACTTCCTACAATTGATGGCGGAAAAGATGGTTATGCTGCAAACGGTGGTTCATCTCTTTATGTAACTGCCAACTGCTCAAAGCCTGATCTTGCAAAGTCATTCCTTGCTTACACATTTGGTGGTGGAGAAGGAGCTATCGAGACCTATGATGCAGCACTTACAGATGGCGGTGTTATCACAACATGCATCTCAGCAGGTAAGTCTGATGTATATGCTAAGGGTGTTGATTTCTTCAATGGCCAGGCTATCTACGCTGACATCGTTGAGATGGGATCTCACGTACCTGTAATTCAGCAGAGTGATTTCCACTACAACCTTCGTACTCTTGTAAACACTCTTATTACAAACGTACAGAACGGTAACGACATTGATTCTGAGATTCAGGCTGCTCAGGAGCAGATTGAATTTGAGATCGCAGGTTCACAGAACTAATTTAGTATTGTAAGTATTTAAACCGGGGAATCGGGATTTTCCGATCCCCGGTTTTGTAAAATGAAGAAAAGGAGCGGCTCCGATGAAAAAAGGAAAATCCGTTACTGGAAAACAGAAAACAGCCGGTTGGATGTTTCTTGCAATAGCATCCATAATGATTTTTATATTCAGCTTTTATCCGATGATTTCAGCTCTCATCATGTCTTTCAAGACAGGATCTGCGGCTGCTATGAAATGGGCTAATCCCATTACCTTTAACTATACTCGTATGTTCCAGGACAAGACTTTTATGAAGTCTGTCTTTAACACATTTTTGTATCTGATAATTCAAGTACCGATAATGTTGGTGCTGGCAATACTTCTTGCGCAGCTCCTTAATAATAAAGATCTTAAGTTCAGAGGACTTTTCCGCACAATGGTATTCCTTCCGTGCGCAATTTCTCTGGTATCCTATGCATTGATATTCAGAACACTTTTTGCCACACAGGGTCTTGTAAATATGACTCTTATGAATATGGGGCTTATAAGTGAGAATATAAACTGGCTCGGACAGACAAATACAGCCAGATTTGTTATTATCTTTGCTCTTATCTGGAGATGGACAGGTTATAACATGGTATTCTTCCTGGCAGGTCTTCAGAATATTGAATATTCAGTATATGAGGCAGCTAAGATAGACGGTGCGTCAGGCTGGAAGACTTTCTGGCATATCACGGTGCCGCTTCTTCGCCCTGTTATAATCATGACCTTCATCATGTCAATAAACGGTACATTGCAGCTCTTTGATGAGTCCGTAAACCTGACAAACGGTGGACCTGCAAATACCACAATCACTATGTCACATTATGTATATAACAACGCATTTGGTACAGGTGTTGCTAACTTCGGATATGCATCTGCAATGTCATTCTTTATTTTCATTCTGGTTGCTATCCTTGCCTTTATAAATCTGAAAGTAGGTGATACACGTGACTAATAAAAAGAATAGATCCAATATACAAAGAAGGCTTATACCGAGCTATATCTTCCTTACGCTGTTTTCACTTTTTTCAGTATTTCCGCTGTTTTGGATGGTTACTGCAGCTACGAATGCCACAGTAGATGTTGCAAGAGGAAAAATCTGGTTTGGTACTCAGGCAGCTGAGAACTTTAAAAATCTCCTTGTTACTGCGAAAGCGCAGGGTGCAGGAGCATCTCTTTGGAGATTCATGGGGAATTCATTTACCTATGCAGCTGTTCAGACAATATTGTGTATCTTTATCTGTTCACTCGCAGGTTATGGCTTTGAGCTTTATCATGACAAGGGCAAGGATTTCTTGTTCGCTATCTTGCTTATGGCTATGATGATTCCTGGTGTTGCTACAATGATCCCTATGTTTAGGATGATGAGTAAACTTCATTTTCTTAACCAGGTATGGGGCTTCGTTTTACCTGCAATATCCACACCTTTTATGATAATGATGTTCAGACAAAACAGCCGTAACTTCCCGGTTGATATTATGGAAGCTGCAAGAATTGACGGACTTTCCGAGTTTGCAATTTTCTTCCGCATGTATATGCCTGTTATGAAGTCAACATATGCTGCAGCAGCCGTAATTACCTTTATGAATGCATGGAACGCATATCTGTGGCCCAGAGTCGTACTTACTGAGAACAAGGCTCAGACTATGCCGATTCTTATTGCAAACATGTCTAATGGATATACTGTTGATTACGGAATGCTTATGATGGGCGTATTATTCTGTTCACTGCCTACAATGATAATATTCTTCGTATTGCAGAAGCAGTTTGCAGAAGGAATCACAGGTGCGGTTAAGTAATCACCTGCTTCGATAATTCTAAATATGGGGAAGATGTTATGAACGAGTTTAACTATGAAATAGTAAAAAATCCTGAGATTTTCCATGAAAACAGGATGCCGGCTCATTCTGATCATGTAGCATATAAGTCACTTTCTGAGATGACAACAGGAAAGACAAGCTATAGGCTTTCTCTGGATGGTGTATGGCATTTTCATTATTCCAGGAATGTCAAGGATGCTCCGGAAGGCTTCTGGAAAAATGAGTATGATACAACTGACTGGGACAGAATAAATGTACCTGCACATATTCAGATGGAAGGTTACGACAAACCGCAGTATGTAAATGTTCAGTATCCCTGGGATGGATCGGAAGATATTCGCCCGGGGGAGATTCCGGAGAGATTTAATCCTGTTGCTGATTATGTGAAGCTTTTCACTTTGCCCAAGGATTTTAAGGGTGAAAAGATCTGTATCTCATTTCAGGGAGTTGAGAGCGGCTTTGCACTTTGGCTTAATGGAAAATATATTGGCTACAGTGAGGATTCCTTTGACCCCTCAGAGTTTGATCTTACAGATTCTCTTGTGAAGGGGGAAAATAAGCTTGCGGTAAGAGTGTTCAAATGGACATCCAGCAGCTGGTGTGAGGATCAGGATTTCTTTAGATTTTCCGGTATTTTCAGAAGCGTATTTCTGTTTGCTGTACCTAAGGTTCATGTCTCTGACATCACAATCGAGACAGGACTTTCGGATGACTACAAGACTGCAAGCATCGAAATAAAGGCAGCGACAACCGGCAGCGGAACAATGGAACTTGGCCTTTTTTATAAAGGAGAGAAGATTCTTGAAGGAAAGATTCCGCTTTCTGCATCCGGTCTTACAACAGGAAAATGTGATTTTGAGAAGGTATATCTGTGGAGCGCAGAGACCCCGAATCTTTACGAACTTTATCTGACTATTACAGATTCTCGCGGTGTCGTTTGTGAAGTGATAAAACAGAATGTCGGTCTTAGAAGATTCGAGATGAAAAACGGACTCATGCTTCTTAATGGCAAGAGAATCGTATTTAAGGGCGTTAACCGTCATGAGTTCAGTCACAGAAACGGCCGTGTTCCTGATAGGGAAGAGCTGATTCAGGATATTGTTACAATGAAGAGGCACAACATCAATGCCATCAGAACCAGTCATTATCCTGATGATTCCGCTATCTATGAGCTCTGTGATATCTATGGTCTGTACATGATCGCAGAGAACAATCTTGAAACACATGGAACCTGGGAACCTTTCGAGAGAGGAGTTGAGACAGAGGATTTCATAGTGCCAAAGGATAAGCCTGAATGGAAGGCTATGATGCTCGACAGGATTGACTCCATTTATCACAGAAATAAGAATCATCCCGCAATCCTAATCTGGTCAATCGGCAATGAGGCCTTCGGAGGTGAAGTTCCTTATGCTATGAGCAGACGATTTAAGGAGCATGATAATACCAGACTTGTGCACTACGAGGGACTTTTCCACGACAGAAGATATAATGATACTTCGGACATGGAGAGCCAGATGTATCCGCCGGTTTCTGCTATAAAGGAATTCCTTAAGAAGGAAAAGAAGAAGCCCTTTATATGCTGCGAATACACACATGCGATGGGCAATTCCTGCGGTGGAATGCATTATTATACGGATCTTACGGATACTGAGCCCAGATATCAGGGCGGCTTTATCTGGGATTATATCGACCAGAGTATTCTGAAGAAGGACAGATATGGCAATTACTTCGAAGCCTATGGCGGAGATTTTTACGATAGGCCTAATGACTCAAACTTCAGTGGCAATGGCATTGCCTACGGTGACAGAACACCATCTCCCAAAATGCAGGAGGTGAAGTTCAATTACCAGAATATTTCTGTCGAATTTGATAAGAATAAGTTCAAGGTTATTAATAAGAATCTCTTTGTAAATACATCGGAGTTTGATGCAAGGCTCCAGCTTCTTGCAAACGGAAAAGAGATATATAGCAAAGCTATAGAATGCGATGTAAAGCCTCTTACATCCAAGGCGTTTACAATTCCCGGAGAGGTTACTCTGGCTATCAGGGATTATGAGACGGGATACAATCTCACAAGCGGGGCACTTGAATTTGTACTGATAGTTTCCTTCACCCTTAAAGAGAGTACTTTGTGGGCAGAAAAAGGCCATGAGGTTGCCTTTGGGCAGACTGTTCTTAAGAAGATGGTGAAGCCGTATAAATGCTCTGATAAACTCACGGTTATCAGAGGAAAGAATAACATAGGTGTTCGTGGTGATGAGTTTTCCGCTCTTTTCAGTGTCATGGCACCCGGACTGTTGTCCTATGTATATTGCGGCAGAGAGATGATAGAAAAAGCTCCGGCTCCGAACTTCTGGAGAGCGCCTAATGATAACGATACCGGAAGCAAGATGCAGCAGCGTTATGCACAGTGGAAGATAGCAAGTATGTATCCCTGCATCACAGGTAAGCCTGACAGCGAGATGTGGTTTGCCAAGGTTACTGAAGGAAAGAACAGCGTTAAGATTGATTACAGATATTACCTTCCTACAATGCCTGCTTCAGAGTGCAGCGTAACGTATGAGGTATTTGGTGACGGAACTATTGAGACAACGATGAAATATGATGCAGTCAAAGGACTTCCGGATATGCCTGAATTTGGTATGATTTTCAAATTCAATGCCGATTATGACCATCTGACCTGGTATGGCCTAGGAGAGCAGGAGACCTACGAGGACAGAAAGCGCGGAGGTAAGATTGGAATCTATTCCAACAAGGTTGCCGACAACATGGCAAAGTATCTTGTTCCACAGGAATGCGGAAACAAGTGTGATGTCAGATGGGCAAGAGTTACAGATTTCAAGGGCAGAGGTATTGAGTTTACAGGAGATAATATTTCTTTTAGTGCACTTCCTTACACTCCTCATGAACTTGAGAATGCTATGCATGACTATGAGCTTCCTCAGGTACATTACACAGTTGTAAGATGTGCATTGCAGCAGATGGGAATCGCAGGAGACGACAGTTGGGGCGCTCGTCCGCACCCTGAGTACCGCCTCCCTGAAGGCAAAAAACTCACCTTCACCTTCCGTTTTAAGGGTATTTAAAGCATCACTTCATCCTTGAGTTGGTGATAAATACAAAAAGCAGTTTCAAGGTTTTTCAAAACATAAGAAGGACAATGTGTGTCAGACCACGGCCGATTATGCGTAAGCAACGAGGCCGTGGAATGATATACATTGTCCTTCGTATTGTTGGGGAATATTGTCAAAATAGCTGTTTTGTGGTATATTTCTATATTGGCATAGGGCGTTTTTTTACGGAATTGTGAGAATACTTATGCCAAAAATTACTAAAGAATAATTACTCAAATTATTGAAAAATCGGAGGCATCCTTGCTTAAAACTTTTTCCATAACTGACGTAGGTCAGAAACGAAAACTGAATCAGGATTATGTATTTTCCTCCGACAGACGTATTGGAAATCTGTCAAATGTGTTTATTGTTGCCGATGGAATGGGCGGACATAACGCGGGAGATTACGCATCAAAGTTCACGGTTAATACCATGGTTGAGGAGATCGAGAAATCCTTTGAGCAGAACCCTGTGCGTATTCTGGAAAATGCCATTAAAAAAGCAAATCAAAAGCTTCGGGCTAAAGCCGCAGAAGACGAGCAGCTCTATGGGATGGGGACAACCGTTGTGGCTGCAACTGTCATGGGCAGATATCTGCAGGTTGCTAATGTGGGGGACAGCAGACTGTATGTTATCGGAGACGACATCAGACAGATAACCAGAGATCATTCACTTGTTCAGGAGATGGTACGCGCAGGCGGACTTGATCCCGAAGAGGCGCGCACACACAAAGAGAAGAATATCATCACCCGTGCTATTGGGGCTGATGATACTGTTGATGTGGACTTTTTTAATGTTGAGCTCGAGAAAGGGGATATCGTGCTCATGTGTTCCGACGGGCTGACAAATATGCTCGAGGATCAGGAAATCCGCATGATCGTGAGCGGTCAGAGAGATATTATAGAGAAGGCACAGAAGTTAGTGGATATGGCAAACCAGCATGGCGGTAAGGACAATATCGCTGTTATTCTGATTGAGCCTTTTGCTGACGGAGGAGCTGAATGATTAAGATAGGAATGATGATCGGAGACAGGTACGAGATCCTTGAAAAAATCGGGACCGGCGGCATGTCCGATGTTTACAGAGCAAAAGATCATAAATTAAACAGACCTGTGGCTGTTAAGGTCCTTAAGCAGGAATTTTCGGAGAATGATAATTTTGTTTCAAAATTCCGTGTTGAGGCTCAGGCTGCAGCCGGATTGATGCATCCCAACATTGTAAATGTTTATGATGTTGGTGATGAGAATGGCATCCACTATATAGTTATGGAACTTGTGGATGGCATCACACTCAAGAGATATATTGAGAAAAAATCCAGGCTGTCTGTAAAAGAGGCGGTAAGTATTGCAATCCAGGTTGCAATGGGACTTGAGGCTGCGCACAACAATCATATTATTCACCGTGATATTAAGCCTCAGAACATTATCATTTCCAAGGAAGGTAAGGTTAAGGTAACTGACTTTGGAATTGCGAAGGCAGCAACGAGTAACACTATTACCTCTAATGTTATGGGATCTGTTCACTATACTTCTCCCGAGCAGGCAAGGGGCGGCTATTCAGATGCCAAGAGTGATGTTTATTCACTCGGTATAACCTTATTTGAGATGCTCACAGGCAGACTCCCTTTTAACGGAGACACAACTGTTGCCATTGCGATTAAGCATATACAGGAGGATTTGCCTTCACCTGCTGAGTTTAGTGATGAGATTCCGATAAGCGTTGAGAAGATTGTAATGAAGTGCTGCCAGAAGAGCCCTGACAGGAGATATCAGAGCGCAGCAGAGCTTATTACTGATCTCAAGAGATCACTTATCACTCCGGATGAAGATTTTGTTAATCTTGTAGACCCTGATGAGGAGAGTGCTACAAGAGTTGCGACAGAAGCCGAAGCAAAGAGTATAAACGGTATGACAGATACCGAGCAGATGAGACTCAATGCCGACGTTATGCGTGAATATGAGAATCAAAAGAGACGCGATCAGGACTATTCCGGACGCCGTGACAGTGACTATGACGATGATGAGGAACTTTACGGCAGAAGAGGCTATGGTGACAGTGAGAGAATCGAGAAACTTACAATTGCCCTTGCTATTATAGGTGCGGTTCTTGTTGGAATAATTGTAATAATCCTGGTTGGAAGGAGTATGGGTATTCTCGGTGGAGAAGAGTCTGGAGGACTTCAAACTGAGGCCATAAGCGGAGAATCCAATACCGGCGATGGAATACAGATTCCGAACGTTACAGGGCTATCCTATGTTGAAGCTATAACAACATTGAAAGATAAGAATTTTAAATATGAAAAGGTTGATGATGATACAAGCGCGCTTGCAAAAAATACTGTTGTATCGCAGTCACCTGAAGCAAATTCCTATGCTGAGAGCGGTTCTGTTGTGAAAATAACAGTAAGTACCGGAAAGGGTGCTGAGGCATCCAATCAGGCGTCACAGTCGCAGACAGAGGACAGCGCTTCAAACGCATCAGATGTTGCTTCGACAGAAGCTTCTACATCTCAGATTGCTGTTCCCAATCTTGTGGGATTATCTATCGACGAAGCAATTGCGACACTTTCGGAAGCAGGTCTTGCACAGGGAAGAGTCGTTGATGTGAATAATGATACTTACGGAGTTGATGTTGTAACTGCCCAGAGTAAGCCGGTTGGAACAATGGTTGATCCTGGAACTTCTATCGACATTGAGAAATCTATAGGGCCTACCAGTATTTCCTATAGCTATTCGGGAGATATTGCGGCTCCTACAGAGGGACAGAATTATACAGACGGAGTTTTTGTTCATGTATCTTTTGTGACTGCAGACGGAACATCACTTCTTGATACTACGACAGCTTCGTTCCCTATCACCGGAGTGGTTCGCACGGGATTGACATCTGCTACCGGTGTAATTACCTTTACTTATACAGCTACAAGTCCCGCAACTACCGATGAGAACGGCAATGTTATCGAAGGACGTACAGAGGAGTGCACAGTAACAAGAGCTGTTACATTTACACAGGAGAATTGATGAAGGGAAGGATTGTTAAGGGAATAGCCGGATTTTATTATGTCAATATCGGAAGCGATTTTGTCTATGAATGCAAAGCAAAAGGTATTTTCAGAAAAGACGGTGTAAAGCCTCTCGTCGGAGATGATGTTGAAATAGAAATAATAGATGAGGAAAACTTTGTTGGCAATATCGCTAAGATATTGCCTCGAAGAAATGAGCTTATAAGACCGCCGGTTGCCAATGTCGACCAGGCGGTTGTTCTGTTTGCAATTGTAAAGCCGGATCCGAACTATAACATTCTTGACAAATTCCTTATCCAAATGCGTAGGAACGACTTACCTGTAGTAATTTGTTTTAATAAGCAGGATATAGCTTCAGAAGAGGAACAACAGGAACTTCGTGATACCTATGAAAAGTGCGGTTATGAGGTTTTGTTTATAAGCGTTCATGAGGGTAAAGGAATTGACGCGCTATGTGAAAAGCTGAGAGGAAAAACCTCTGTGGTGGCAGGACCAAGCGGTGTAGGAAAATCCTCACTTTTAAACAGACTTCATCCGGATGCTGATATGGAGACGGGTGAGCTTAGCCGCAAGATAGAGCGCGGAAGAAATACGACCAGACATTCAGAAATGTTTTTTATATCAGCTCTTTCTGATGAAAATGAAAAAACCTACATTTTTGACACACCGGGATTCACATCCCTTACATTAAAAGATATCACTGCTGAGGAACTTCAGGCGTACTATCCGGAATTTGAACCCTATGAACCCGAGTGCAGATTCGGCGGCTGCAGCCATATTGCAGAACCCGACTGCGGTGTGAAAAAGGCCCTTGAAGAAGGGAAAATCTCAAAAGTTCGCTACGACAATTACAGGATAATTTACGACGAACTCAAGGATATGAGACCGGTTTACAGAAAACAGAAATAGAAGAGAGCCTTTCCCGGCTCTCTTTTAATTTGTGTAAAATCAACAATAAATGTATGGAAAAATAAAAACAGTTTGTTATAATATACTACATAAGGGTTACATAAATTAATGCATGGGAGGGGAATTGGATATGGCAACAAGAGTGTACGAATGTCTTAAAAGTATTGGGGAAAAGATAATCGAAAATAAGGATTTCCTTACAGATCTCGACAGAGAAATCGGAGATGCTGACCATGGTGTGAACATGGCGAGAGGCTTTCAGGGAGTAATAGAGAAGGTCGCTCAGGATGATCCTGACATAGGTGCAGTCCTGAAAAAGACCGGAATGACGCTGCTTTCAACAGTAGGCGGAGCATCCGGTCCTCTTTATGGCACAGCTTATATGGAGGCCGCAAAGGTATTTGCGGGTAAGAATGAAGTTACCGCAGAAGATTTTCTTGCGGGACTTGATGCCGCTATTGCGGGCATTCAAAAGAGAGGTAAGGCAGAAAAGGGTGAAAAGACTATGCTTGATGCGCTTATTCCTGCAAGAGATGCATACGCGAGTGCTCTTGAGGGCGGAGCGGATATAAAATCAGCCCTCGATGCTGCATGCAAGGCTGCAAATGAAGGAATCGAATTTACCAAGACAATCGCTGCGACCAAAGGAAGAGCCAGCTACCTTGGTGACAGAAGCATAGGACACCAGGATCCCGGCGCTACCTCTGCCACCATGACACTTGAAGTGATTCGTGATTTTATTTGATGTAAATAATTATGCCTTCCCCTTGGGGGCGCTCGACGTCCAGGGGACGTCGGTTCAGCGCGGACCGAAGCGGAGCGAAGACAGGTGTCTGCGAAGCAGACGGATGAGGGGGATGGAGGTAAAAAACATGGTAGGACTCGTATTGGTATCACACAGCTGGAAAATAGCGGAAGGCATTAAGGATCTCACAGATCAGGTTGCACCTACGCACAAGGGGATTATATGCGCGGGTGGTCTTGAGGACAAAAGTATCGGAACCGATGCGGTTCGTATCTCAGAGGCTGTAAAGCAGGCTAATGACGGTGATGGTGTAGTTTTGCTTGCCGATCTCGGAAGCGGGGTTATGAGCGCAGAGACGGCAATTGAGCTTCTTGAGGATGAAGATATAAAAGTGAAGCTCGCTGATGCTCCCATTGTGGAGGGTGCGATTGCGGCAGCGGTAACCGCAGCAATTGGAAGCACAATGGAGCAGGTTGTTGCCGCAGCGGAGCAAACCCGCGAGGTAAACAAGGTATTGGGAGATTGATAAGGCATTGGCCTTAAAATAAAAAGGAGGGTAGCAATGAAAAAACTTATTAATGGGGTCGACAATATTGTTGACGAGATGCTCGAAGGTATGGTTGCGGCATACCCAAACTATGTTAAGCGTCTTGACGGATTCGATGTTCTAGTAAGAGCAGGCGGATCCAAGGGTAAGGTTGCACTTGTGTCCGGAGGAGGAAGCGGACATGAGCCTGCACACGGCGGTTATGTCGGAAAAGGAATGCTCGATGGGGCAATTGCCGGTGCTGTTTTCACATCTCCCACACCTGACCAGGTATTTGAAGCTATCAAGGCAGCCGATGGCGGAAAGGGTGTTCTTCTTGTAATAAAGAATTATACCGGCGACGTTATGAACTTCGAGATGGCTGCAGATATGGCTCGCGACGAAGGTATTGAAGTTGATCAGGTTATTACCGCAGATGACGTAGCTGTTGAAAACAGTACATGGACAACAGGAAGACGCGGAATAGCAGGAACAATTTTTGTACATAAGATTGCGGGCGCATGTGCTGAGGCAGGCGGAGATCTTGCAGAGGTTAAGCGCATAGCTGAGAAGGTAATAGAGAATGTAAGATCAATGGGTATGGCTATTGATGCCTGCACAGTTCCTGCAGCAGGGAAGCCCAGCTTTGATCTTGCAGAGGATGAGATTGAGATCGGAATCGGAATTCACGGTGAACCCGGCGTAAACCGTGAGAAGATAAGCACTGTTAATGAGATAGCAGACAAGCTTCTTGATAAGATTTTTGCTGAAGGAATCTATAATTCGGGTGATGAAGTTGCTGTTATGGTTAACGGAATGGGCGGAACTCCACTTATGGAGCTCTTTGTTGCGAACAAGCATGTTAGTGAAGTGCTTGATGGAAAAGGAATCAAGATTCACAAGACTCTTGTAGGAAACTACATGACTTCTCTTGATATGGAAGGCTTCTCGATCACTCTTCTCAAGGTTGATGATGAACTCAAGAAGCTTCTTGATGCTCCGGCTGATACACCTGCGTTTGTTCAGGTATAAAATGTTAAATCTGCTTTATAGCAAATATTGAAAACTGAAATAGACAAAGGAAACTGGCAGCTCTGGGAATAATATCCCGGAGCTGTTTTTGTGCATATTTTTAGATTGTGATTATTGACTACATAATAAAAATACAAACAGGAATTATTTATTAAAAATGTACAAAAAAATCTTGCGTTCTCGCAATAAGTGCTTACCAAAGTGCAATAATTGATAAGTGACTACTATCAATTATTGCTAAAATGATTTTGCTCGAGCATAAAAAACACATAAGAAAGGGGAAGCAATGAAAAAGCACTTAACGTTTTTATTGTCTCTTATGATGGTTGGGGGGCTTATCATAGGAAATGCAACAAATTCGTTAGCTGCCGAAGTAGTGGGAGTAACTTATGTTAAAGGGGATAATGAGAATAACCCTGTAGTTACTCAGAACTACGGCGCAGATCCCGGAGTGTTGGTTTACAATGATGAAGTTTTCATCTATGCAACCAATGACTCACAGGAACTCGCTGGCAACAACGAGAATACCTATGCTAAGATTGATACTTTAAATTGTTATTCATCAAAGGATCTGGTTAACTGGACAGATCACGGCAGTTTCAAGATTGCCGGTTCAAGCGGAGCAGCAAAGTGGGCTAAAAACTCATGGGCTCCTTGTATTGCATGTAAGAAAATTAACGGTAAAGACAAATTCTTCCTTTATTTTGCAAATAATGGAAGCGGCATCGGCGTATTGACTGCTGACAGCCCGACAGGACCCTGGAAGGATCCTATCGGAAAGGCACTTATTACAGGTGCTACACCCGGCTGCAGCGGCGTTACATGGATGTTTGATCCTGCTGTTTTAGTTGATTCCGACGGAACAGGTTACCTTTATTTTGGTGGCGGCATACCGAACAATCAGTATGCACATCCCAAGACAGCAAGGGTAATCAAGCTTGGTGCAGACATGACCAGCGTTTCAGGCTCAGCTGCAACAATTGATGCGCCTTACCTCTTTGAGGATTCAGGAATTAATAAGATCGGAAATACATATTACTACTCATACTGCTCAAACTGGAACTGCTCAGGCGGCTTCAACAATGCAGCTATTGAGTATATGACAAGTAACAGCCCTATGGGACCTTTTACCTATCAGGGCGAAGTAATGAAGAATCCCGGCGTATTCTTCAATGGTTCTACAGGTAATAATCACCACCAGATTTTTGAGTTTGGCGGTCAGTATTATCTTGCTTATCACACAAGATCTGTTGAGTCTAAGGTTATCGGAAAGAGCCTTGGCTACAGAACAACACAGATTGATAAGCTCAGTGTTAAAAATGGTAAGATAAGCTCACTTACACCTACAATGAGCGGTGTATCTCAGACTTCATATGTTGATCCTTATTCAGCAGTACAGGCTGAGACAATCTTTACTCAGTGTGGTGTTGGCGTTTCCGGAAACGGAGAGGGCGCTGCATGGGTTGATAATATCTCTAACGGCGATTACACAAAGATAAAGGGAGTTAATTTCTCTAAGGGACTTAGCTCCATCACAGTTAGCGTTAACAGCAGAGGAAACGGTACAATCCAGGTTAGAGAGAACAGCCCCAGCGGCAATCTTCTTGGAACAATTAACCTTTCCAATACAAACAACAAAAATACAGAATTCACAGGTACAATGAAGAATGTATCAGGTGTAAAGAACATCTGCTTCGTATTCAACGGAAGCTTTGAATTCGATTACTGGAGAGCTGCAGGCACAGGCGAGACCGCAGGTGGAAACCAGGGCGGTAATCAGGGTGCAGAAGAGCCCGTTAACCAGGGCGGTAATGAGACTGCTCAGACAAACAATAATAAGTATGAGTGCGAGAACATGACTAAGAGCGGTCAGTATACAGGCACTATCAGCAGTCCGTTCAGCGGTGTTGCACTTTATGGCAACAACGATACCGTAAGCTTTGATCAGTATTTTGCATATGATACACATAACTTTACACTTCGCGGCTGTTCAAACAACAGCAACATGGCTAAGGTTGTTCTTAAGATCGGCGGAGAGACCAAGGGAACCTTCTACTATGGTGATGAGTATCCTGCAGAGTACACTATTGAGAATGTAACTCATGCTACAGGAGCTACTACTGTAGAACTTACAATTACATCAGATGATGGCACATGGGATGCTTATCTTGATTACCTTACATGGGATACCGGTTCAGGTCAGTCTCAGGGCGGTAACCAGGGTGGCAGCCAAGGTGGAAACCAGGGCGGCAATCAGGGACAGGCTCTGAATCCTTCAGATCTGACTCTTCTTAACACCTACGGTCAGACCTTCGGTTATTCAGGAACCTGCATCAATCTCTATCAGCTTAGAGATGCTAATACACTCGAGCTTATTAAGAAGAATTACAACAGCATAACTCTTGAAAACGAGATGAAGCCTGATGCGCTTCTTGGCGGATCTGCACGACTTATCTCTGTTGCTGACGCTAAGAATCTCGGTTATTACATTCCTGATAATTACAGAGAATCTTATGTACCGCAGATTAACTTCAGTACAGTTGATGAAGTTATGAAGATTTGTTACCAGAACGGTCTTAGAATGAGAGCACATACTCTTGTATGGCATTCACAGACTCCTTCATGGTTCTTCAGAAGCAACTTCTCAGGAAATGCCGGCTTTGTGAATCAGTCCACAATGGATGCTCGTCTTGAGATGTATGTGAAGACTGTGATGAACCATGTATATCTTAGTGAGTACGGTAGTGTTGTTTATGCATGGGATATTGCAAACGAAGTAATGCATGCACAGAATTCCGGATGGGAAGCTGTTTACGGAAACAACAGAACAAATGCTTCTTATGTAAAGAAGGCATTCACATATGCATATCAGACACTTGATTACTTCAACCTCACTGATTCTGTAAGCTTGTTCTACAATGATTACAATACATATCAGGAAGTTGATAAGATCATAACACTTGTAAACTACATCAATTCAGATCAGAAGATGTGCTCAGGTGTAGGTATGCAGTCTCACCTTGGCACAAATTATCCGTCTGTAGATTTCTATATCTCAGCACTTAAATCATTCCTTAATGCAGGATTTGAAGTACAGATCACTGAGATGGATATTACTAACAACGGTGACAATGATCTTTCAAACTACGTATACAATCTTTATAAGAATATTAACTCTCTTAAAAAGAATGGCGGTAAGATCACAAGTATTACATGGTGGGGACTCTCAGACCAGGTTACATGGATTAATAATGCTAAGCCGCTTCTGTTCAGCACACCTACATCCAAGAAGCCCGCTTATGATAAGGTAATCCAGGCTTATACAGAGACCTTCGGCACACCTACATCAGGCTATATACCTGAGCCTTTGCCGACACCTCAGCCTTCAGATGATCCTCAGAATGATGACCCTCAGAATGATGATACTCAGAATGAAGAACCTGCACAGGAAGAACCTCAGGTAGAAGAGCCTCAGGGCGATACTCATGACGATGCTTACATCGAAGATGGCTGGTATTATGTAAAGAACTATCTGTCTCAGAAGTATCTTACAGTTGAGGGTAATTCAGCTGACGGATGGGTAAATGTATGCATAAGCAACGGCACCGGTGTGGACGGTCAGAAGTGGTATGTAACCAATACAAATGACGGATACATCAACCTCACAAGCGCACTTGGCAGTGTTATGCTCGATGTTGCTAACGGCGAGAACGAGGATGGAACAAACGTTGGTATTTATCAGGGCTACGGCGGAAATGCTCAGAAGTTTGTTGTAAAGCAGACAGACAATGATGGCTATTATACAATTGCCACAAAGAGCTCTGATGAGACAAAGGTTCTTGATGTTTACAAGAAAAAGACAGATGACGGAACAAATGTATGTCAGTGGTCTTATAACGGCGGAACAAACCAGCTTTGGCAGTTTGAGAAGGTTGGCGGAAACGGACAGAGTCAGCAGGGCAGTACTGAAGAGGAACAGCCAAATGAAGATCCTCAGACAGTAGAGCCGCAGCCAACACCTGCACAGCCCGATCCTGAACCGGTAGAGGAGCCCACACAGGAAGAACCTACACAGGAAGAGCCTGCTCCGGCACCTGCAGCAGATGGTCTTGACCTTCAGTATTCAATCAACAGCTGGGGAAGCGGATATCAGGTAAGCTTTAAGGTTACCAATAATTCATCCAGCGATGTTAATTCTTGGACACTTAAGCTCAACAAGAATGATATCAATATCGGTAATGCATGGAATGTTAATATCGATGAAGATGGTGATTATTATGTAATCACACCTGTTGGCTGGAATGCATATCTTTCAAGCGGACAGAGCACAGAGTTCGGTATTCTTGGTGATGGTCAGATTGGTGATTCCATCCGCTACAGCATACAGAACTAAGAAAACGGATATATGTTTCCCTCCCTAAAGGAAATATATCAAGAGAAGGCCTTTCTCCCAAAAAGGAGAAGGGCCTTTTTGCATGTATAATATTGTAAAATATGCATAAAACCAAAATACATATTTTTGCGTGACGCGAGATAGTAAAAATGGTAAAATTTAGTAAAAAGTTTGCTTATTCACGGAAAAGGAAATTGCTATGTCCACATTAAAAGAAATTGCAAATGAATGCGGCTTTTCGGTTGCCACTATTTCCAGAGTGCTCAATAGGGATGAGACATTAAATGTTCCGCAAAGTACCAGAGAAATAATATTCGACACTGCCGAAAAACTCAATTATAAAACAAAAAATGCCAAGAAGCAGACCGGTATATCTGTTGATAACGGAGTTTACAGAAGACGATCGACGGATCTTGGAACCAAGAGAATCGGCATAGTTGAGATGCATAGTATCGGAGAATTGCTAGATGATACATATTACATGTATTTGAAGAGCAATGTCGAGAGAATGTGCATGGATAATGGCTTTGAGACTGTAACCATGCAGTTTGATGAAGAAACTGAATCCTACAAGAATGTTGGACAGGACGTTGACGGTATTGTGGCTATCGGCCAGTTTTCCAAGAGAAAAGTGGATGCCATGGCTAAGCTGACAAAACGTGTAGTATTCCTGGATTCTTCACCGGATGCAGTCAGATTCTGTTCCGTTCAGGCTAATTATGAGACTGGCGTAGTTCAGGGATTAAAATATCTGCTTAAGATGGGGCATAGAAAGATTGCTTTTGTTGGGCCGAGCCAGACGCCGGATTCTACAGGGAATGCAGCGCCAGAGATGAGGAGAAGAATCTTTAAGGATTTTGCAAAAAGATATGGTGATGCTTTTGAAGCAATCTATATCGAGACAAATTCTTCCGGTAAGGATGCTGCGGATAAAATCAGGGAATTTGTAGCCGATAAGAAGGCTGGCAAGAAAGACAAAAGACCTACGGCTTATTTTGCCTTTAATGAGACAGCGGCTCTTAATGCTATGAGAGGACTTATACAGTCAGGTATTCAGGTCCCGGAGGATGCCAGCGTACTTGGCTTTAATGATACTGTACTTGCTACTTATACTCAGCCGCAGCTTTCCGGCATTCATATCTATATGGATGAGATGGCTAAGGTTGCAATAAATACACTTAAACAACTGTTTCTTGATGAAACTATGATGCCTATAAGGGTTTTGGTACCTACAGGGCTTTCAGAGCGGGAGAGTGTAAGGAAAATTTGATATTTTTGTAATAACAATAACGGCATGTGGGCAATTTTTTTGCTTGACATGCTGTTTTTTTGCGCACTTAAACGTTATTGGAATTATAGATAAAATTTAAAGTAAAAATTCAGTAAAAATCACGCATTGTTCACAAGTAAAAAATGAAATAAAATTTTACCTATACACTTTACTATGAACCAAAGCAGTTGTAGGGAGCTGCAAAATATAGCCGGACACAGGCAAATGTCCGGAAGTAAAAGGGAGGATAAAAATGAAGAGAAGGAGTTTCTACAAGAGGGGAGCCAGTGCCCTGTTATCGGCATCGGTTTCGGTAGCGACGCTGTTCGGTTCTTTGCCGGGAATGGATGCTAGTCTTACGGCAAAAGCAGCCGGGGGTTCTGTGGACAAAACCATCAGAATCGACACGAAGGATGTATCAACCTTCAATGATACTGATGGTGACGGACTGGGTGAGTTCCAGGGATTTGGAACTTCGCTTTGCTGGTGGGCGAATCGTATCGGTTACAGCGATGAACTAACACAGCAGGCTGCCACATATTTCTTTGATGAGAATGAGGGACTTGGACTTAACATTGGCCGCTATAACGTGGGCGGTGGTGACAATACCTATGATCCCAAGGACCTTGGACAGAAGGTGGAAGTGCCGAGAAATAAAAAAGCTAAGATTCTGACCGCAGACAGAGCAGAGATTCCCTATACAGGATCCAACATGAAATGCGAAGAGAACGGTAAATTCGCAAACTCTAAGTATTTGATTTCCGATGCTGATTTTGGATTTGCAAAAGGAGATAAGGTTGGCAAATTCAATGGAATAGGCTGGATTAATGAGCTTGATGCGCAGCCGGGGCAGGGTGGAAATCTTGTATTTAATTTTAATGCTGCTGATACCGGTGAATATACCGTTAAGATGCTGTTTACTCTTAGTGGTGATAATGGAAGGGGCGTAGGGCTCAGAGTTGACAGAGCGTCAGTAAGCACCGAGACGGTTGAAGTGCCCGCTGAGAATAACGATGCGGAGGCTGAAACAGCTGAAGTTTCTACAGTAGTTATATCTGAGGAGACTGGCGAAGAAGCAGTTTCTCCTTCAAAAGAAAACGCTGAAGAAATAACAAACACTACCGAAGAAACAGGTACTGAAACAGGTTCAGTTACCCCGGAAAATAGTGCTGAGGAAAATACAGGTAATAATGAAACTGCTACCGAAGAAGTAGAGAATACCTCCTTAGAGGAGACTACTGCTCCCGGCAATGATAAAGCTTCAGAGCTAGCTCCTGAGGCAAATGAAGAAAAGGCACAGGTAGAAGAAACAACTGTAACAGAAAATGATACAGTACAGGATTCTGAGGGCGCTGAAGTTGAAACGGCAGGGGATAACGGAAGTGCTGAAGATACTGATGTAATTCCTGAAGCTGAAACCGATTCACTTTCGGAAAACATAGATGTGCAGGAGGAAGTGGAGACTATTTCCGCCCTTAATTCACAGCAGGATGGCGTAGTTACTGAGTACTACAGCGTATCCAAGGACGAGATTAATAAAGATGTAATTGCAACAGGCGGAGATCAAAAGCTTTACAGAGTAACAATGAAAAATGTAAAGCTGACAGAAGGCTCTAACAAGCTTACAATCGGTGGAATAAACAATGACTGGACACTTGATTTTGTTAAGCTTCTTATTGTTAAAAGCGGAGATGAGGGTGTAGTTCCCGAAGGAGCTGATAAGTATGAGGAAAAGATAGATGAGTCATCAAATCCTGATACACCTTTTGCTCATGCAAATCATATCGTGAGATCAGATTCCGTTGTTCCCGGATACTGCAAGGATGTAACAAGAATTGAAGATGTTGAGGATCCTGCAGCTTTTACCAGATATGACGAGGAATGCGGCTTTGCCTGGAATTATGACTGGGATGCAGATAAAAATCAGATAAATGTGTTAAAAGCGGCAATTGCTAAGGTGGGTGCAGATGAATTTATTGCGGAAGCATTTTCGAATTCACCTCCGTATTTCATGACGGTTAGCGGATGCTCTTCAGGTAATGAGGACTCAAATAAGGATAACCTTCGAAGCGATAGTGTTAATGCATTTGCTGCATATATGGCAGACGTAGTTGAGCATTGGAAAGATGAGGGAATCATTTTCCAGAGTGCAACTCCCATGAACGAGCCCTACACAAATTACTGGGGGAAGAACAGTGATAAGCAGGAAGGCTGTCACTTTGACCTTGGCGAGTCACAGTCACGCATTATCACAGCTTTTGCTAATGAGCTTAAAAAGAAAGGAATTACTGATATTGTCCTTTCAGCATCAGATGAGACAAGCATCGATACAGCTATTTCTTCTTATAAGGCACTCTCTGATGAGGCAAAGAATGTTGTTACAAGAATTGATACACATACATATAGCGGAAGTAATCGCAAAGGACTCAGAACTCTCGCCGAAGAAAGCGGAGAGAATCTATGGATGAGTGAGGTTGACGGAGCATTTACCGTAAACGGTGCAGGTGAGATGTCAAGTTCACTTGGATTCTCCGAGAGGCTTATCACAGACCTCAACGGTCTTATGCCTTCAGCATGGATAATATGGGATATTATTGATACTCATATTTCCGATAAAGAAGACATTGCTGCTAATGAGACAGCTTCCAAATATGATGAAGCTTACAATAAGTATGATAATTCAGAGAGCCTTGAAGAGTGGCTTGAGAATAATGATGAGAGTGCAGGCAAGAGCCTTTGGGGTGTTGCTATCGCAGATCACAGCAATCAGAAGGTTGTTCTTACAAAGAAATATTACTCCTTCGGACAGTATTCCAGATATATCAGACCCGGGTATACACTTATGGACTCCGGAAAGAATACAGTTGCTGCTTATGATTCAAAGGGACACAAGCTTGTAATTGTTGCTACAAATGATAAGGCATCAGATAAGAAATGGAAGTTCGATCTCTCTGAGTTCAGATCGATAGGAGAAAATGTTACAGCCATCCGTACAAGCGGATCTCTTGCTAACGGTGAGAACTGGGCTGACGTTTCCGAAAGTGATGATATTAGCGTTGATAAGAGCGGTAAATTCTTCACAGCAACAGCTAAAGGTAACTCCATCACAACTTATATCATTGATGGTGTAAGCGTAAGAAATGGTAACATTAATCCTGAATCTGATATGAGCGCAAAGAAGATTCTTGATTTCTCCTTTGATGAGAACATAAGCGATGCAGCTTCAAATGCCACACTTACCTATTATGAAGCTAATACGGAAACTGAGGAATTTGCAGTATCAACTGGGGATAAGCTTATCGGTGAAGGAGCCCTTAAGCTAGATGGCACAAAGCAGCAATGGATAAACGTTAAGGGTGCTGACGGCAAAAATGTACTTGCCGGTAACGATACAATCACAGTTAATTTCTTTAGTAAGACAAGAAATAATACAGGAACACACTGGGTATTCTATGCAGCTCCAAATGCTGATGCACCGCAGTATCCGAATGAAAAATATTTTGCGGTAATGGATACTAAGGATAATAACCTTGTAGATGTAGAGAGGTATTTCAACAACGGAGGAAGACCTGCTACCACCAATACACCCAATATCGATAATGAGTGGAAGATGGTAACAGTTGTGGCTGACAGTGACAATACTTTCCTGTATATCAACGGTGAGCTTAAGAACACTACTGACAGTAAAGTAGCATTAAGTAATCTTTTCACTGAGAATGGTATTCTTCAGATTGGTAAAGCAAACTGGGGTAGTGGAGAATATAACGATATTCTTATCGATGAACTTTCAGTTTACGATGGCGCTCTGACAGGTGATAAGGTAGCAGATCTTTATGATTATTATCTTGAAAAGATGCCTGCAGAACCCGAAGACGAAGAGGATCCCGGTGTTACTGAAGAGGGCGACAGTAACCTTGTGCTTCACTTTACCTTTGACAGTGAGGAGAAGGGCTTCTCCGGAAGAGGTGCAAAGGCTACTTCCAATGGCGGCTACGAACTCGTTCGTGATGCAGCTGTAGGTAAAAAAGCTATTAAGCTTGGTAATAATCAGTGGCTTGATGTAAAGAGTTCTGATGGCAAGAAGAATGTTCTTGCGGGACTTGACAGCGTAACGATCAATTATTTCAGCGATGTGACTACAAGTGGCACAAGCTGGGCATTTTATGCGGCACCTAATTCCGACACTCAAGTTTCCAAGAAGGAAAAATATCTTGGAATTGCTGATCCGTTAAATAATGGCAAAATCAGAGTTGAACGTTTCTATCTTGAAAACCAGGGAAGACCTGCAACTAATGAGACACCTAAGGTTAATGACTGGAAGATGGTGACTGTAGTTGCTGATAAAAACGATACGCTCCTTTATATTGATGGTGAGCTTAAGAGCAAAGTGGCTTCCGATGCGGATCTTGAAGATATCTTTGGCGGAAATAAGGGTATTCTTCAGATCGGTAAGGCTAACTGGGGCGGCGGCGAGTACTCTGACATGATCATGGATGATCTTGCAGTATTTGACAGAGCTCTTACATCAGAAGAAATTGAAGATCTCTATGAGAACAGAGATGTTGAGAAGGTTGCCTATAAGGAAAGGGCTGAAGTTCAGGAAGAAAAAGATCTTGGAATCAGAGTTACTTCCGTAGAACCCAGATATTCCGAGAAAGTATCTGTTGAACTTGGAAAAGACTATTCACTTCTTCAAAATACAGGTGCAACACTTACTTTTAATAACAATGAAGTTAAGGATGATGCAGTAATTACATGGTATGACGAGGATGGAAACAGAGTTCTTAATACCAAGGACTTCAAGGCAGGAACCTATAAGCTTACAGGAAAACTCTCATACTATGGCAATCCTGTTGTAGATGAAAAGGCTGATCCTTATGTGATCTATAATGAAGATGACGGATATTATTATATGACTTCCTCATGGCCGGCATATTATAACGCTGTAAATGGCTACGACAGAGTGGCTCTTCGCAGAAGTAAAACTCTTGCAGGTCTTTCCGAGGCAGAGGATGTTACGGTATGGAAGGCTCATGAGAGCGGTGAATTAAGCCACCATATATGGGCTCCCGAACTTCATAAGATCGGTTCAGACTGGTATGTATATTTCTCAGGTTGCTGTGACAATGATTACTGGTCAATCAGACCTTATGTACTTCACTGTACAGATTCAGCTGATCTGCTTAATCCTGCAAAGTGGGAGGAAAAAGGAAGATTTGTTAATAAGGATGGTGGATTTGAAGGAGCGTTTGATACATTTTCACTTGATATGACAATGTTCACTGCAGGTGAAAAGAGCTATGTTATCTGGGCATATAAGACCGATGTATCAAAGCTTGCTATGGCAGAGCTTAATACAGATGAGCCCTGGAAGCTTGCATCTGATCCGATTATTATTTCTACTCCCGAATATCCTTGGGAGATGAATGGTGCGCAGAAGATAAATGAGGGACCTGCAGTTCTTAAGAGAGACGGTAAAATATATGTTGCTTTTTCAGGCTCTACAACAGGACCTGAATATTGCGTGGGACTTCTTACAGCAGATGAGGATTCTGATCTTATGAACCCTGACAGCTGGACAAAGAACAGGAAGGCTGTTCTGAAGACTACTGACCTCGAGGGACAGTACGGGCCCGGACATAACAGCTTTACCTTTGATAACAACACAGGTGACATTGTAATTGTTTACCATGCACGTGATGAGGAGTGCTACAACAAGAAATGTGCTTGGGCAGGTATAGATCCTTTGTATGATCCCTGCAGAAATGCAAACATGGCAATTCTCAGATTTAACGCTGAAGGAAAGCCTGTTTTCACAAGTACCGAGGATGTTGAAATGCAGGATCTTGCTGACGATCAGAAGACCTTTAATATGACTGTGGTTGTAGGTTCTTCTATGGAGCAGCTTAAGGAAGATGCTGCAAATGTAACTATTCCTAATACTTCGGATGTAAGAGGAAATATTACTCTTCCGGAGACAGGAAAGAATGGTTCCGAAATAACCTGGAAATCATCTGCTCCTGAAATCGTAACCACTGAAGATAGCGGAAATATCAAAAAAGGTGTTGTAAACAGAACAGATAAGGATGAGAAAGTCACTCTTACAGCAACGTTTACCCTTGGGGATGAGAGCTTTAATAAGACATTTGAGCTTACTGTTAAGGCTAAAGCCGGTGAAAACAAGCTTACCCATTATCTGTTTGCATACTTCACAGGTGAGGGCACAGCAGACGGAGAGCAGATTTACTTTGCAGGAAGCGATGATGGTCTTAACTGGAGCGCAATGAATGACGGATACCCGGTTGTTACATCAACTATGGGTGAAAAAGGCCTTCGTGATCCTTTCATTATCAGATCACCTGAGGGCGATAAGTTTTACATGATTGCTACCGACCTCAATATCAATAAAAATGGTGACTGGGGCAGAGCACAGAATGAAGGAAGTAAGTGCATAATGATCTGGGAGTCCACAGACCTGGTGAACTGGGGCGAGCAGAGAATGGTAGAGGTTGCTGCCGATAATGCTGGATGCACTTGGGCTCCCGAGGCCTTCTATGATGATGAGACCGGCGAATACATTGTATTCTGGGCGTCTATGATTGATGGCTTCCATAAAATTTGGTACGCAACAACAAGAGACTTCTACACCTTCTCGGAACCAGAGGTATGGATTCATGTAAAGGATAAGAACGGAGTCGACAAGAGTATTATTGATACATCCGTAATAGCAGTAGAGGAAAACGGACAGAAAGTATATTACAGACTTTCCAAGTCTGAGTCAGGCGACGCTGCTATTGAAGAAGGTGATCCTGAAAAGGGAAAATATGAGATCCTTGAAAGAGCTACTTCTCTTACAGGAGAGTGGATCAGAGTTAAATCACCTTACCTCAATAATGAACTCGGTGTTGAAGGCGGAACTATTTTCAAGTTCAATGATCAGAATAAATGGTGCATGCTACTTGATGACTATGGTCACGGCGGATATTATCCGAGCGTAACTGACGATATTGGAAGCGGCGAGTTTACAAAGCTTACAGAGGCCGAGTATTCCTTCCCTTCAACCATGAGACATGGAACAGTTATCGGCATTACTGATGCAGAATACAGAGCCGCTGTTGAAAAATGGGGAATCGATACAGTAGAGGAAGAGGATACCTTTGATACAACGCTTTCAGATGCTGCTATTGCACACTTCACCTTTGATGATGAAGAAAAAGGCTTTGCAGGAAAAGGTGCTGTAGCCACAGTGAATAATGGCTATGATGTGGTAGAGCACGGTGATGGAAAGGCTGTTAAGCTTAACAAGGCAGATAAACAGTATCTTACTCTTACAAAAGAGGATGGATCATCACTTCTTTCAGGCCTTAAGTCCTTTAGCGTAAACTATTGGAGTAATTCTGAGGTTAAGAAAGAGACACAATGGCTCTTCTATGCGGCAGAAACAGCGGATGAACCAAAGAATAATTATGAGAAATACATAGGTGTTATAGACCCGCTGTCGAATGATAGTAAGCTTCATGTTGAGAGATATAAAAACAGAGGTGTAAGAAGTGAGGCAAATATTGCTGATATCAGTGCATTTAACAACGAATGGAAGATGGTAACCATAGTATTCTACAAAAAATACACGGAACTCTATGTCAACGGTGAACTCGTAAGTACAGTAGCTGCAACGGCAAGAGCTGATCAGATTCTCGGAAAGAACGCTGTAACACAGATTGGTAAGGCCAACTGGGGAGGCGGAGAATACACAACTGCCATGGTTGATGATTTCAGCCTGTTTAACAGACCTGTTTCCGCAGAGGAAGTAAAGGCTTTATATGAAGGAACAGCAAACCTGGAAGGTTCAAATGAAAACGAGAATCCTTCAGGAGAAGAGGATCCTTCAGGCGAAGAAAAGCCTTCTGAAGAGAAGCCTTCCGAAGAAAAGCCTTCAGAGGGAACACCTGCTGATAGGCCGGAGACAAAAACTGAGTCAGAGCCTGAAACCAAGCCTGCAACCAAGCCCGAAACATCTGAGAGCGGACAGACAACTCAGACTGAAACAACAACTCCTAAGGTTGAGGGGACAGAAGATACTGCAATAGCAGATAATTCCTCAGAGGAGACAATCCCTTCAGTATCAGGAAAAATCAAAAAGATCAAGAAGGGCAAGAATAAGGGTAAGTACCAGCTTGTTCTTAAGGAAGGCGGTGTAGCAAAGGGACTTGTAACCTTCAAGGGCAAGAAATACTTCTTTGATAAGAAGGGACTTGCAAATAAAGGCTTCCACAAGGTTGATGGTAAGAAGTACTACACTGATGCAAAGGGTAAGGTTTATACCGGTTTTAAGAAGATTGGCGGTGCAAAGTACTACTTTGACAAGGATGGAGTGATGCAGACCGGAAAAGTCAAAATAGGAAAGAAAACCTATCATTTTGCCAAGAACGGTAAACTACAGAAGATTACTAAAGAAAAGAAATAATGTTTTAAGCACAAAGTGCCGGTTTCTCGTGAACCGGCACTTTCTTTGTTTATGAAATTTTATAAAATTTTATCAACTATACAAAAATGTCATGCTTATAGAAACGTGGGTTACTATATAATTTTATTATGGAGTAAGTATATGACCAAGACCTGAAAGTAGTATGAGATGATTTTTGGGCGGAGGGATATAAATGAGCAAGATGGAAAAGAGTGTTGTTTTTCTGATGGAAAAATCCAGCATTGTTATAAGCGGGCTGGAAAAGAAAATCAAAGCGGAACGTTTCGAAACAATTTCTATAGTTGAAGATTTTGATAAAATAGATAACTGCGTCAGGGATGCAGCTGTTTTTGTTGTGTATAATCCGCAGGATATTCTTGATGCCAAAAATGGTAAGAAAAACATGATTCTTGTTAAGGATCAGGTCAAGGATCACGATTGCAATATGATCTTTATAGCAGAAGCCGGCGATAAGGAGAAAATGCTTCGTGAGTTTCCTGATCTTATTTCATACAGATGGATGATTCGTCCTGTAGAACCGGAAGCTTTTGTTCTTGCAGTTGAAGAAGAGATGGCATCCTTTATGAAAAGGCTTGAAAAAAGAGTCGAGGAACAGCAGGCTGCCGAGGAAAGAGCGAAAAACGGTGAAGAGGAAGAGGCTGTACTGGGGGATGACAGAGACTCCGTTATGATGCTAAATGAGGCAGAACAGGATGCCAGAAAGAAAATCCTTATAGTTGATGATGACCCTTCCTATGCGGGGATGGTAAAGTCCTGGATTAAGGATAAATATAAAACAGATGTAGTGACTGCCGGAATGCAGGCAATCACATTCCTTTTGAAGAAACCCGTTGATCTTATTCTTCTGGATTATGAAATGCCGGTTGTGGATGGACCGCAGGTGCTTCAGATGCTGAGGCAGGTCTGACTGTAGTAGGTACTGATGATGCAACTTTGGTTGCACATGCTTTTAACCAGGTACTTGGTCGCCCCGGAGAAATATTTGTGGTTATTATAATAACGTTATTTGCATTTACAACTGTTATGGGATGGTCATATTACGGAGCGAAAGTTGTGGAATATCTGATCGGTGTTACGTGGGCGAAAATATACCGATTTATATTTATTATTCTTATGGTCTTTGGAGCTGTAATGGAATCATCTCTTGTCTGGGATATTTCCGATACCTTCAATGGACTTATGATGATACCTAATCTTATAGGCGTTCTTGTTTTATCACCGCTTGTCGTAAAGCTTACACGCAATTATGCGGACAGGAGAGTAAGGGGAAAAGATGTTGCACCTATGCTATCATATAATCGTGATATTCAGTCGGAAGCAATTCGTGCGATAAATAAGGGGGCGTATTAGTGATGATGTCGGTGGTACGATTATAAATATTTCAAAGTGACGAGTCGCCGGAATCCGCATATTTTCTGGTATGCGGATTATTTTTAAAAAATAATTAGCACTCACTTGACAAGAGTGCTAACAAGTGTTATAACAGTTATAGAACAAGGGAACAGAAATAAAGGGAGCAATAATAATTGTAATGACTCCGGTTCCGCTGCTCAAAGTTTATAATTTCATTCATATATAAGGAGGTAATTATTATGTTGATGCCTAGTATTTTTGAGGAGAATTTGTTTGATAACTGGTTCGATTTCCCGATGTTTAATGAGTTTGACAACACCGAGAGGAAGCTCTTTGGCAGGCATGCCGACAGGCTTATGAAGACAGATGTCCATGACAATGAGGATCATTATGAAGTAGATATTGATCTGCCCGGCTTTAAGAAGGAAGATATCAGCCTTGAACTCGACAATGGTTACCTTACCATAAGTGCCACCAAGGGACTTGATAAGGATGAGAAGAACCATAAGGGTAAGATCATCAGACAGGAGCGCTATCAGGGCTCAATGCAGAGAAGCTTCTATGTAGGAGATAACCTTACTGAGGAAGATATCAAGGCAACCTTCAGACATGGCGTACTTAGTCTCAATGTACCTAAGAAAGAACAGGCGAAGGTTCCTGAGAAGAAGACAATAATGATCGAAGGATAAGAGATTGTTATTGATTTATAAATTGTTTATGTATTCTTTAACAATATTTAAACATACATAAGGCTTAGTTAATAATGCACCGGCCCCTAAAGTGGTAGAATTATCTATATCACTAAGGGTCGGTGTTTTTATGACGAAACAGTCGGTACTGCAAAAAATACGTACGGTATTTATATTGCTTAGCGTCATTTGTCTGCTGGTTGCCATCATGTTCCTTCGGCAGTTTGTGACGACTGATGATAATACCTCGATGGATGGTCCTGTTTACAAAGGAGAGGTCCAGCATCGAGTTCTTTTGCTGTCTTCTTATACTTCCCAGTATTACACATTTGAGCCGCAGATAGAGGGACTTAAACAGAGCCTCGATCCTAACGGTATAGAATTTGATGTTATGTTCATGGATGCCAAGAAGCATGCATCCAATGAGGATGTCGAGACTTTTCACAATTACTTTATTCAAAGAGTTAATTTAAAAAATGATTATGATGGCGTTATTCTGGCAGACGATGAGGCTGTTAAATTTGCCATGAAATATAAGGAAGAACTCTTTACGGATATTCCGGTTGTGTTCTTTGGTGTCAACAACATGACACTGGCACAGATGGCTGTTGAGCGCTATGAAATGTATGGCTTTTATGAAAATGATTACCTTACAAATACAATAGAGCTTTCAATGAAGATGATGCCTGATAGAAAAGTATACTATGGCATACATGATAATTCACCTGCCGGCCTTGCAGACATGGTTCTTTATAACCGTGAGAAAAGTAAGCATCCAGACTATACCTTTAATGAGATAAACATAGCTAAAATTCCTTTTGAGAAATTGCATGAAGAATTAAAGGCAATTCCCAATGATGCTGTGCTCATTTATATGACCTGCTTTAAGGATTCATACGGAGTGGTTCATTCCACAAATGAGATGACCAATATTATAACTGCAACTACCAAGGTTCCGATTATGCGCAATTATTCAAGCGGCATGAGTGATGGTGTTCTTGGTAGTGTCGGCATGGATTTTACTGCCCAGGCAAGTTATGTGGGAGCATTGATGGCTGACCTTCTTGCTAACAGACATGCTGATGAGCAGTTCCTTTCAATTGAAACACCCTATACCTCAGAGTTCGACTATCAGCTCATGAAGAAATTCGGTATAGATGAAAAGCTTCTTCCCAAGGATGCTGAAGTATTCAACAGACCTCTGACCTTCTTCGATATGTATGGAAAGATATTCCCGGCTGTTGGAATGATTTTCCTGTCTATGGCATTCCTTCTCATGTCGGCATATGTTACTGTTCTTGTCGGCAGAGCCACCAATCTTGAACTCAGAGAGTCTAAGGAGGAACTTGAAAAAACACAGGAGAAGATCAAGTATCAGGCTGAGCACGATGATTTTCTTGATATTCTTAACAGAAGAAGTGCGGTTGACTATCTTAGAGAACATCTGACAATTAAGCATGTCTATTCGATTCTTATGATAGATATCGACAATTTTAAGGATGTCAATGAAACCTACGGTCACCAGCTCGCCGATGAGATACTTAAGTACCTATCGCTTTCTCTTGAGAAGATTGCTGAGGAGAGAAGTTGGATGATCTCCAGATACGGCGGCGATGAGTTCCTTATCATGGTACCCAAGGAACAGCTTGATGAGAATTCAGATGCAATAAATGAGATTCTTGAACTGTTCAGAACACCGATTCCTGTAGGAGATGAGACAATTATTCTATCCTGCAGTATCGGTATATCTGTTTCCGATGGTTCCACGCTTCCGGATCAGCATATTATAAATGCCGAGATAGCTATGTATGAAGCTAAGCAGCGCGGAAGAAACAAGGCCTTCAGATATTCCGAGGAGATGAAGAAAAAGATCCGTGAGGAAAACAAGATCAAGGCAAAGATCCTGGATGCCTTTGATAACGACGGATTTTACATGGTTTATCAGCCCCAGGTTAATTCCATGACTAAGGAAGTTACAGGATTTGAAGCCCTGGTAAGAATGAAGGAACCCGGCCTTTATCCCAATGTGTTTATACCGATAGTAGAGTCAAGCGGCTGGGTAGGAAGACTCGGAAGAGTAACTACGGAACTTGTTATCAAGCAGCTTGCAGCCTGGAAAGAGGATGGCTATAAACTTCATCCCGTCTCCATAAACTTTTCCAGTAATCAGATTGGCGATACCGGATATGTGGACTTTATCAGAGACCTCCTTTCGCGGTATAATATACCCGGAAAGTACGTTGAGATTGAAATAACTGAGGGGCTTTTCCTTGAGAGAACAGAACAGGCTGATAAATTGTTCCAGCAGTTTAGAGAACTGGGGATAAAACTTCTGATGGATGATTTTGGAACAGGCTATTCTTCTCTTGGATACCTTACATATATTCCGGTAGACTACGTAAAACTGGATAAATCACTTGTGGACAGTTATCTTGTAGAAGGTAAGGAAGCCTTCATAAAGGATGTCATTCAGCTTGTACATGATATCGATAAGCAGGTAATAGTTGAAGGTGTTGAGGAAAAGTGGCAGTTTGAGAAGCTTCGTCTTTTCAGCGCTGACATAATTCAGGGATATTATTTCTGCAGACCTGTTATGCCTGATGAAGCGATTCTGTATGAATTTAAAGAAGATTAAATAAACGGGAGATTGTTGTGGAAAAGGAAAAGTGGGAGGAGCTTAGGGAAAAGCTCTTTAAGATGGTATCCGTCGGATACCTTGGGGATACCATAAGTATTGCATATGATGTTATTGGGACGGTTGCACTGGTATTGAATCTTGGTGCAGCCTTCCTTTCTACGTTCGATAACATAAATGGTCCTCTCGGTGGTGTGTTTAACAGTATTGAAAAATGGACTGTTTTATTCTTTGCGATTGATTATATCTTACGCGCTATTTGTTCAAAGTGCATGTATCCGGACAGATCGGACTTCATGGCACTTATTCTGTATTTCTTCTCATTTTCCGGAATTATTGATCTTTTGAGTTTTCTTCCGTATTATATGCCCTTCTTCTTTCCTGCAGGAGCGGCAGCTTTCAGAATGTTCAGAGTTGCAAGGATATTCAGACTCTTCAGAATCAATGCTTATTATGATTCACTGAATGTAATTACAGAAGTTATAAAGAATAAGTCGCAGCAGCTTTTGTCCTCGGTTTTCATCATCGCTGTTATGATGCTGGCATCCAGTCTCTGCATGTATTCTCTGGAGCATGAAGCTCAGCCTGATGTTTTTGAGAATGCTTTTTCAGGTATCTGGTGGGCTGCATCTACTCTACTGACAGTCGGATACGGTGATATTTATCCTAAGACAATTCTGGGAAAAGTTTTCGGAATTCTGCTTGCATTCCTTGGTGTAGGTATTGTTGCCATTCCAACAGGTATTATTTCCGCAGGTTTCGTTGAACAGTACACAAAGTTAAAGCACATGGGAGACTATGCAAAGTCTATTGATATGCATTTTATTAAAGTGCAGCTTGGAATGAAG
The DNA here is from genome assembly GCF_900104155.1 of Butyrivibrio sp. INlla16. Lineage (GTDB taxonomy): Bacteria > Bacillota > Clostridia > Lachnospirales > Lachnospiraceae > Butyrivibrio. Next base: position 108,243 of record NZ_FMYB01000007.1, on the reverse strand, counting down.
GATAAGTGGGTTGATAAGAAGATAAGAGATATTGACCTTCCTCACGGCGCGCTTATTGCCATGATACAGAGACATGGTAATACCATAATTCCAAACGGAAATGTAATACTGGAAGCAGGAGATAAAGTGGTAATCGGGGCAGAGGCTATAAAAAACGATGTACCGATGCATCTTAAAGAAGTCACACTGGGAGAAACTCACCCCTGGTGCGATCATTTTATCAGGGATCTTGATTTCCCCAGACAGACTATTCTTTTATCCATTAAACGCGGCTTCAGAACCGTCATTCCCAAGGGCGGCGTAAAACTTCAAAAGGGCGATACAATAATTGTAATTTCAAGAGTGCACCTCCCTGAAGAGGATGAAGTGGAAGTCTAAAAACCTTCCCCCTCTGGGGGAAGGTGTCAGCGAAGCTGACGGATGAGGGGGAATCTTAAAGCCCTCTCAATATTACATTTTTTATATATCTCTCCGCCGCCTGCCGATATGCCTCCATATCTTCCGCACTCGGCGAACTGAGCCTCTTATCCGGAACAGTATCACGCTCTGTAAACTGCTGTAAATAATACGCCTTTGCACCACAAATCCATTCGCCGATTTTGGCAAAATCTTCTGTAGTATGAAACTCTTTAATAGCTGTAGTTCTGAATTCATAATCTACACCGGAGTTCATAATAAGATTGATGCTCTCAGTGATCACTTCTGTATCGATTTTTACCCCACAGGTATCACTGTATTTTTCCGGTGAATTCTTAACATCCATAGCGATGTAATCAACCAGGTTTTCACTAAGTAAATCTTTAAGAACATCGGGATGATTCCCGTTAGTATCAAGTTTAACGAGATATCCCATATCTTTTATTCTTATAATCAGATCTTTTAATGATGAATTGAGGCAGGGTTCACCGCCTGTTATTACGACTCCGTCAAGGAGTCCTTTTCTTTTATCAAGAAAAGAAAACAATTCAGCATCATCCATTATCGGAGCGGCCGTTCCATCCACCAGTTCAAAATTATGACAAAAAGGACAGCGAAAATCGCAACTGCCTAAAAAGACGGTTGCGGCAACTTTTGACGGATAATCAAGTAATGTCATTTTTTGTAAGCCATGTATTTTCATAATGCTTAATTATACTAGCTTTTTAGCTGTTTTGGAATCTTGATTGACGTATGAAGAAGGGATGATATATCATCAAACTGATAGCATAAAAATAATCGAAACACAATATTTTAATATAACCAGATTCGCAACCGGAGAATATGAAAATGGATAAGCAAAAGAGGTATTTAAAGGTATACGAAGACGTTCGTGAAGACATAATAGGAGGCAGGTATGAGACAGGAAGTAAGCTCCCATCCAAGCGTGTTATGGCAGAGGCAATGGGAGTCAGTGTCATAACAATTGAGCATGCCTACGAACTCCTTGCGGAGGAGGGATATATCATTCCCAAAGAAAAGAGCGGATATTTTGTGTCCTTTGATGACAGTGAGATTTATATAGGAAAGGGCTCGGCAGAGAAAAAAACAGTAATGCGGGGTAATAAGATTAGTGTTGCAAAAAATATTGGAGAGGCTGCTTTTTCTTATTCGATCTATGCAAAGACCGTCAGGAGAGTTCTTAGCGAATATGACAGCCGTGTGATGGAAAAGTCACCCAAAACCGGTATGAACGAACTGAGAAGCGCAATTGCAAATTATCTCGGTCGCTCAAGAAGGCTGGAGGTGTCCCCGGAACAGATAATAATTGGCGCAGGCGCAGAGTATTTGTACGGACTTATAGTGCAGACCTTCGGACGAGACATTATATATGGCGTCGAGAGTCCGTCATATCAAAAAATCGCAAAGGTCTATGAGGCGGGAGGTGCGGAGCTTCTTATGCTAAAGCTCGGGAGCGACGGCGTTGAAAGTGATGAACTATGGAACGGAAAAATGAAGCTTCTTCATATAACTCCATACAGAAGCTTCCCGAGTGGCGTTACTGCTTCGGCGGCCAAGAAGAGAGAGTACCTCAAGTGGAGCAGAAAGAAGGACGGATATATCATCGAGGATGATTTTGAATCCGAGTTTACACCCAGCAGAAAACCTGAAGAGACGATTTTCTCTCTTGATGAAGAGGGGAGAGTTATATATGTAAATACGTTTACGAGAACAATCGGAAGCTATGCAAGATGCGCATATATGGTTCTTCCGATGAACCTCATAAGTGCGTTTTCAGAGAAAATCGGATTTTACGAATGCCCGGTTCCAACACTGGATCAGCTGGTAATCGCTGAGCTTATAGAAAGCGGCGATTTTGAGAGGCATATTAACAAAGTCAGAAGATATAACCGCAAAGGCGCTCAGTCCCAAAAGTGATTATTGCAATACAGCAAGAATTGCAATGTAAAGAACAAATGCAACAATGTGAAAAGTACATGGGAAAATCTAGTATTGTGTATGAGTTTTAATGACATACACAAGGAGCACTTAAAATGTACGAAGAATTAAAAGCAAAATTTGAAAAGATTGGAATCATTCCTGTCGTTGTTTTAGAAGATGCGAAGGATGCACATGCACTCGGAGAGGCGCTGATGAATGGCGGACTTCCGGCTGCGGAGGTGACATTCAGAACTGCTGCGGCAGAGGAAGTAATTAAAATTCTTTCAAAAGATTTCCCTGATATGCTTGTCGGAGCAGGCACAGTACTTACTCCCGAGCAGGCAGACAGAGCAATGGCTGCAGGCGCAAAATTTATTGTGGCACCGGGATTCAATCCCACTGTAGTTAAGCATTGCCTTGAAAAGGGATATCCTATAACGCCCGGAACTCAGACACCTTCCGAGATGGAACAGGCTATGGAACTTGGCCTTGATTTTGTTAAGTTTTTCCCGGCAGAACCGGCAGGTGGTCTTCCGATGATCAAGGCAGTTGCTGCACCCTATACTAATCTGACCTTTATGCCCACAGGCGGTATCAACAAGGATAACGTAAGAGATTATCTGGCATTTAAGAAGATAGTAGCCTGCGGTGGCACCTGGATGGTGAAAAATGATTTGATTAAAGCAGGAGACTTTGCAAAAGTTGAAGAGCTTACAAGGCAGGCCGCTGAGATTGTAAAAGAGGTTAGAGGCTAATAAATCGGAAGGAATGAATACGATGAAGAAATTCATGGATGAGAATTTTTTGCTGGGAAATGAGACTGCGGTAACCCTTTTTCATGAAGCGGCAAAAGATGAACCCATAATAGATTATCACAACCATTTAAGTCCCAAGGAGATATACGGGGATAAGTGTTTTGACAACATAGGCGAGGCCTGGCTTGCAGGAGATCACTATAAGTGGCGCGCTATGAGAGCAAATGGCATACCGGAGAAGCTTATAACCGGGAACGGCGATTACTATGATAAATTTGTTGCCTGGGCTGACACAGTGCAGAGACTTATAGGTAATCCTTTATATCAATGGACACATATGGAACTTCAGAGATATTTCGGAATTGCAAAGACGCTCTCGGCAGATACTGCCAAAGAGATTTGGGATGCCTGCAATGAGAAGCTTCGCACTAAGGAGTACTCTGTTCGAAATCTCCTTAGGATGCAGAAAGTATCAGTTCTGTGCACTACTGATGATCCGGCTGATACTCTCGAGTGGCATACAAAGCTACGAGAAGACAACTTTGAAATACAGGTACTTCCGTCCTTCAGACCTGATAAGGCTCTGGGAATTGAGAAGGCTGATTTTCAGGAATATCTTGGGAGACTATGCAAATCAGCGGGAGTTATACTCAGAGATGTAGATTCTGTACTCGAAGCTCTGGAAAAGCGACTTGATTTCTTTTTGGAAAATGGCTGCAGAGTTTCGGATCACAGTCTTGAGAGTACTTTCTTTGTTGATACGACGAAGGAAGAAGTTGAATGGATTTTTGATAAGAAGTTTGCAGGATCCGAACTTACCGAAGAGGAGTGTGGTAAGTACAAGGGATATATGCTCACAAAGCTCGGGAAGATGTATGCCCGTAAAGATGTGGTGATGCAGCTTCACATAGGAGCTTTCAGGAGTAACTCCAAGAGGTGTTTGAAACTTATAGGTGCAGACACCGGTTTTGATTCACTAAATGATTTTAATTATGCTCCGCAGCTTTCTGCACTTTTTAATGCTATGGATTTAACGGAAGAACTTCCGAAGGCAGTTGTGTATTGCCTTAATCCTAAGGATACAGAAATGCTTGCTTCAATGGCCGGCAATTTCTGCGGCAATGAAAGCGGCATCAAAGGAAAGGTGCAACTCGGAGCAGCCTGGTGGTTCTGCGACCACAAAAATGGAATGGAAAGACAGATTGATGCGATGGCGGACGTTTCTCTTATATCTACCTCCATCGGAATGCTTACTGATTCCAGAAGCTTCTTATCATTCCCAAGGCACGAACTCTATAGAAGAATTCTCTGCAACAAAATCGGAACATGGGTAGAGAACGGCGAATACCCGTGGGACAAAGAATACCTTTGCGAGATGGTAAAGGATATCTGTGGCAGAAATGCAAAAAAATATTTGAACTTATAAACCTCTGGCTTCCCCTTGAGGGGAAGCTGTCAGCGTAGCTGACTGATGAGGTGGTTTTGGAGGAAGCCATGAACTTAAACTTAAAATCAAAAAACGACTGCAAATACGACGCTGTTTCACTCGGAGAAATCATGCTCCGTTTTGATCCCGGCGAAGGAAGAATCCGTACCGCCAGGGAATTTAAAGTATGGGAAGGAGGCGGAGAGTACAATGTAATCCGCGGACTTCGCAGATGCTTTGGTATGACTACAGGTGTTATCACCGCTTTTGCTGATAATGAAGTAGGCCATCTGGTAGAGGATTTTATTCTTCAGGGCGGTGTTGATACTTCACTTATTAATTGGAAAAAGACAGACGGAATCGGACGTGAATGCAGAAATGGACTCAACTTTGTTGAGCGAGGCTTCGGCATAAGAGGAGCACTTTCCTGCTCAGACAGAGCTAATACAGCGATTTCTCAGGCTACAGATAAAGACTTCGATTTTGACTATATCTTTGGCGAGCTGGGAGTAAGATGGTTCCACACAGGCGGTATCTATGCTGCACTTTCTGAGCAGTCTGCTGATACAGTTGTTAAAGCAATAAAGACAGCAAAAAAATATGGAACTGTTGTTTCTTACGACCTTAACTACAGAGCTTCGATGTGGTCAGCAATCGGTGGCCAGAAGAAGGCGCAGGAGGTTAACAAGGAAATCGCTAAGTATGTTGATGTCATGATCGGCAACGAGGAAGACTTTACAGCCTGCCTTGGCTTTGAGATTGAAGGCAATGATGCAAATCTTAAGGAATTAAATCTTGATGGCTATAAGAAGATGATAGATGAAGCAGCCAAGGTTTATCCGAACTTCAAGGTGGTTGCGACTACCCTAAGAACAGTAAGGACAGCAACAGTAAATGACTGGTCTGCATTATGCTGGGCAGATGGGCAGATTTATAAGGCTAAGGATTATAACGGCCTTGAGATTTTGGACAGAGTTGGTGGTGGTGACTCCTTTGCTTCAGGACTAATTTACGGCTTGATGACTACCGGGGATGCTGAGAAAGCTGTAAACTACGGTACTGCTCATGGCGCACTTGCAATGACAACACCCGGAGATACAACAATGGCAACCGTTTCAGAAGTTGAAGCTATTATGGGTGGTGCCGGTGCTCGAGTAAAAAGATAATTATTGACGCAATTTCATTTTTTTGAAAATAATCACAAACTGATATGTTGTTGTCAAAAATAATTGAAAGTTAATGAAATAACTGTTAAAAGCGCTGGGAAAATCCGGCGCTTTTTTAGTAAAAAATTGCATTGAGATTTCTTTTTATTTGAAGTATTCTATCAAGTGCTTTGAGGGGAGCTATATATTGAAAAAAGTTTTTGTTGGAGGAAGTCAGAAATGAAGAAGGTAGTACGTAGTATGGGTAACATGCTAATTGCGCTTTCCGTTGCAGTTAGCATGTTTTCTAATGCCTGCATTGGGGCGCAGGCAGCTGAGGATGAGTCAGGAGCTTTATATGAAAATGAAGCAAATAGCGAGTCCGGGGCTAATGATGAGAATGGTCAGGCTGGACAGGGTGGTTTTTCCGAAAAATTAGCAAAATTAATGACTAGTATCGACTGGAGTAATCGAGTTGATACAGTCGTTATTGATTTCTCACAGAATAAGATTCAGAGGTATGATGGAAAACCTTTATATACAAATGATCTTGATAATATTACAGATCTAGACCTTACAGACGAAGCAAAGAACGTTGTGTATATAAATTCACTTCATAATTATAACCATTTATTCAAAGAAGAGTTGGATTTTTATGATGGAGCAGCAACTGCTGAGGGACGTCTTATTATTGATGAGGCTGCTGGCCAGTATATAAAATTTAAGGCAAGCACTGAAGGAACAGTGTTTGATGCTTCCGAAAGCTCAGGTACTTATGAGACGGTTATTAAATATAAAGATTTGTTGGAAACATCCGGAAGTGCAACCGGTTCTGCTGAAGATGATGCACAGATGGCTTTGTTTGGTGCTTGTGTTTTTTATGGTGTTAATTCATTTTTCTTTAATGATAATTATAACCCTGATGCAATAAACGAATTCAATCCTGAATTCAATCTTATAATCAATTTCGGTGATGCGCAGAAAGCAGAAGATGATTCTACAGAAGATAACAAGAACGAAGAGCCTTCATTAGAAACACCTACGGAGGATCCGGCACCTGTCGAGGAAGAAAAGAAGGATGAGCCTAAGACAGAGGAGGATGCTCCTGCTGTAGAAGAAGAAAAGAAAGACGAGCCTAAGACTGAGGAAGAGACTCCTGTAGTTGAGGAAGAGAAGAAGGAAGAGGAAAAGCCTTCAGAAGAGGTTCCTGTAGTTGAGGATGAGAAGAAAGAAGTTAACAACACTGTAGTAATTGATTTCTCTAAGGATAAGACACAGTGTCTCAACCAGCCTATAACAAGTGGTGATTTCAATGAGATTGCACAACTTGCTAAGACAGATGAAGAAAAGAATGTTGTGTTTATGTCAGCAATGCTTTTCTACTACAATCTATTTACTGCTGAGTATGACTCAACAGATAGCATGAGTACAGGAGTTGGTCGTTTAGTACTTGACCGTAATGCTAATCAGATCATCAACATCAAATCTGACGAGAACGGTACAACCTATTATGCAGGCGCTGCATCGGGAACATATGAAATTGTTATTACAGAGAGTCTTCTGAAAAATAATGTAGCCGGAAATGATCCTGAAGGTGCTTTCATGGCAGCAAAGGGCTATTACGGAGTGGATACAATAGAAGATGAAAACGGCGAGAAGAGCTTCAAGCTTCAGATAGTATTTGGTGAGCCCGATCCTAAGGCTTTGGAAGAGAAGAAAGATGAGCCTAAGACTGAGGAAGATACTCCTGCTGTAGAGGAAGAGAAGAAGGAAGAGCCTGCAACAGAGGAGAAACCTTCAGAGGAGAAAAACTCAGAAGTTCCTACACCTGTTAAAGAGGAACCTCTTAATAATGAAGAGAACCAGGCTGCAGAAAATAAAGCAGAGGAGAAGACACCTGCTACAGCGACAGAGCCTGCAAAAGAAAAGAAGAATGAGACAGTAGAAACACCTGCTGTTGATACAGAGTTTGAGGACAATGGTTATTCATATAAGGTAACATCAGCTGATGAGGTTGCATTTGTTGGAATCACGGATAAGACAGCTAAGTCAGTAACTATTCCGGATACAGTTGTTTATCAGAACAATACCTTTAAAGTAACTGCTGTTGCTGATAAGGCACTTTGCGGTTGCAAGAAGCTTACAAGCGTAACTGTTGGTGAAAATATTACTTCAATCGGTGCTTCCGCTTTCGCTAAATGCAAAAAGCTTAAGAACGTAACAATTAAATCTGCTTCAGTTAAGACAATCGGCAAGAAAGCATTCTTCAAGAATTCTAAGAAGCTTGTAGTTAAAGTTCCTAAAACAAGTTACAAATCATATAAGAAGATGCTTAAGAAGGTAAAAATTTCTGTAAAGCTTAAGAAGATAAAGTAATACAAAAGCGTCGGATAATACCGGCGCTTTTTTAGTAAAAAAATGCATTGCTTAGAAAAACGTAATATCGTATTATGTTTAAGGCTAGAGGGGACAACTATAAATATTCAATGGAGGGAATAATGAAAAAAGTAGTTAAGAGAATTTGCAACACGCTTATGGCGTTTGCAGTAGCAACAAGTATGCTCTCATTCGTGGGGACACAGGCTAGCGCAGCCGAAGAATCTATTGATACAGTCAAGGAATCTATTGATACAGTCGTAATCGATTTTTCCAAAGAAAAAGTTCAAGTATTTAAGGGCACACAACCTTCTTCCGAAGATCTTGATAAGGGTGAAACTATGAGCCAGCTTTCTCAGGAAGCAAAAAATATTGCTTTTATTAGTGTGCTGAATTATTACAATGAGCTTTTTGGTAAGAACACTATTTTTACCGTAAATCCTGAATGGAAGGATGGTAAAGTTGTTAGAGCAGCAGGTAATATTATTATTGATAAAGAAGCCGGACAGACCATTCATTTTGAAATGGATGAGAATAAAACAATTTTCGATGTAGGTTCATCTACAGGTGTTTATGAGAGACGTATTACACGTGAATTACTTGACCAGACAACTCCACAGGGAAAAGACCATGCTTCTGACGTTTTGATGCCTTTTTACGGCGCAGAGGCAATGTTCGGTATTGATGCCGGAATAAATAGTGGTAAGTATTGCTTTAACCTTAAAATTGATTTTGGTAAAGCAGAGGAAAAGCCTGCTGACGAGGAAGAGACACCTGCTCCCACACCTGTAAAAGAGGAAGAGAAGACAACTAAGGAAGAAACAACTACTCCTTCAACAGAGAAGAAGGAAGATCAGCAGAAGACGACTGAGACAGAGCAGAAGGCTCCTGAGACCGAGAAGAAGGCTGAAACAGTAGAGACAGTTGCTCTTGATACAGAATTTGAAGAGGATGGCTATTCATATAAGGTAACTGCTGATGGTGAGGTTTCATTTGTAACAGTTACAGATAAGAAGGTTAAGTCAGTAAATATTCCTGACAGCGTAACACACCAGAATGTTGAGTATAAGGTAACTTCAGTAGCTGATAAGGCTCTTTATAACTGCTCTAAGCTTAAGAGCGTTACAGTTGGTGCAAACGTGAAGACTATCGGAGCATCAGCATTTGCAAAGAGCAAAAAGCTTAAGACCGTTACAATTAAGTCTGCTTCACTTACTTCAATCGGTAAGAAAGCATTCAGCAAGAATGATAAGAAGATTGTAGTAAAGGTTTACAAGGCTAACTATAAGAAGTATAAGAAGCTTATGAAGAAGTCTGGAATGTCTTCAGTAAAGCTTAAGAAGATTGGTAAATAATTATTTGAAATAAGTGATTATGACAGAATGCGTCGGAAAAAATTTTCGGCGCATTTTTTATTATAAAAAACTTATTTTCAAATTCTTAAAACATTATTAAACCGCACAATATGGGCTTACATAATATTGTATAAATTTGTACGCTATTATAATATTTAATAAGAGAATTTTCTTTTGGTTTTTCGTTTGTCTGGAGAGGGGGATTTTTTCTATGTCAAATGCAAATCAAGCACCCGTTACCCGTAAAAAGAAATTAATCTATAAGCTTATTTATATTGCTGTCGGTTCATTTATTGGCATTGGTCTTTTACTGAACCTTATCAGTGGTTTTGAGATAAATAAAGCTTATAAAACACTTGCAGAAGAAGAATTAAAGGCAACTACTGCGCATCTTGCAAGTGAGATGAACAGTGTTTGGGACGGCGATTGGGCCTATGATAATGAAGTTTTGACAAAAGGCGGGACAGAGGTGTTTGATGAATACCAGGATTTGATGGATGAACTTCATGGAATAACAGGTATAGACTATACCATTTTCTATGGTGATACCCGTGTAATAACTACAATAATGAAGTCCGGAACCAGTGAACGTCTTGTAGGCACGAAGGCTTCGGATGCTGTTATTAGTACTACGCTTAAAGGTGGGAGTGACTACTATGCTGATAACCTCACTATTGAGGGTAAGAAATATATGGGCTATTACGTAGCCATGAAAAATACTGATGGTTCTATTATCGGTATGGTCTTTTCCGGGAGAGAAAGTGATGATATTACATCTGCTATAACAAATGTAATACTTCTTCTTTCTATCATTACTGTTCTTATAGTATTAATTCTTGCAATTACAGGATTTGTTATTGCAAACAAAATATCTGCAAAGATGCAGGGGATTGCGGCAGAACTTGATAAACTCTCACAGGGACAAATTAATCTTGATATTGACAAGGAATCTATTGCCAGGAAGGATGAACTTGGTATTCTTGCAGATGGAGCTCAGACACTCAGTACTAAGCTCGGAGACGTCATCAGAACTACTGTGAAAATGTCTAATGAGCTGAAACGTGAAGGAAGCGAGCTTTCAACTTCAGCAGGTCAGGCTACCGAAGCTTCAGGACTTGTAAGTACAGCGGTTGACGAGATTGCGAAGGGCGCTGTAAGCCAGGCAGACAGCATTGAAAATGCAGCAAACAATACTCAGCATATCGGAAACGATATTGAGAATATTGCAAATAACGTTGAGCAGCTTGACGGCTATGCAACCGAGATGAAGGGTGCCTGCGACCAGGCGATGGAGGCTCTCGATAATCTGATCAGATCAAGCTCAGAGGTGCAGACATCAGTTAAGGAGATCGGTGAGACAATCGATTCCACAAATGAATCGGCTAAATCAATATCTACTTTCTCCGAAGCTATTACAAGTATTGCTTCACAGACCAACCTTCTTTCACTTAATGCTTCAATTGAAGCAGCTAGAGCGGGTGAGGCAGGAAAAGGCTTCGCGGTTGTTGCAACAGAGATCGGACAGCTTGCTGAGCAGTCCAGTAAGAGTGCTGATGAGATCAAGAAGATTGTTGATCAGCTCGTTGCGGATTCAGAAGCATCAGTTCTTGTAATGCAGAAGCTGAATGAGAATTTCGGACAACAGTCTGAGCAGCTTGAAACAACCAAGGAAAACATGCAGACCATGGCTTCCAATGTTGTTAATGTTTCAACCAGCGCAGACAACATAGCAGAACTTGCTAAGCAGCTTACTTCTGCAAAGGATCAGCTGATTGAGATAATTGCGGATCTGTCAGCTATATCAGAAGAAAATGCAGCATCAACGCAGGAAACCAATGCTTCCATGCAGGAACTGAATGCTACATTTACGGTTATTAATGAATCAGCTGAACAGCTTCAGTCTCTTGCAGATGATCTTACAAAGACAATAAGCTACTTCAAGGAAAACTGATAGTCTGTGACAAGATGTAAGAGAAAGCTAATAAAAATAGCAGAATAGAGGGATTTATTATAAACGGGGGGACCTGGCACAAATTTTGGCGGTCCCCCATTTTATTAGAGTTTGAGCAGATCATATAAGTGTGCTATTATATGTGAATGTAAATTGAATAAGACGGAAGGTGCTTGCGGGCGTTAGGCTGCGCAAGTGAAAAGGGAAGCGGGTGTGAATCCCGCACGATCTCGTCACCGTGTTTTGAGAGCTTTTTCTAATATGTCACTGGAGTGATCCGGGAAGGCAGAAAAAGCGCAGCAGCGAAAATCTTATCAGTTAATAGATAACAACTGCGGAATCAATCAGCCGGGAGACCTGCCTGTCGTCGTACAAGGATATGAAAGATATTATTTCATATCAGGTCACGAGGAATTGACCGTACGAAGCCTGTAGGTAAATGCAATGCATTTGCTTATATTTTGTGCGCAAATTAGTCCTCGCTTCGGTGAGGACTTTTTAATTGTAAAGGAGAACAATTATGAAAAAAAGAACACTCGCAGTCATTCTGGCTGCAATGATGGTCGCATCTGCTATGGCAGGCTGCGATTCCAAGGAAACGGAGGAAGCAGTAAACGAAGTTGCAAGTGCAGGTGAGGAAGCTGTAAATGAGGCAGCTGCAGAAGCTTCAGATGAAGTACAGGAAGCGGCTACAGAAGCTGCTGAAGAAGTGCAGGAAGCAGCAGAGGAAGTACTTGAAGAAGTAAAAGAGGAAGTAGGAGAGTCTTCTGACAGTGCTCTTGAAGATGGAACTTACAGCGCTAAGTTTACAACGGACGGTTCTATGTTCCATATTAATGAAGCACTTGATGATAGAGGGACACTCAAGGTAGAAAACGGTGAGATGACAATTCATATTACACTTCCTTCTCAGAACATTGTTAATCTGTTCCCCGGAACAGCTGAGGATGCACAAAAGGATGGAGCAGTTCTTCTTGAGCCCACAACAGACAGCGTTACCTACGAAGATGGAACAACAGAAGAGGTTTACGGTTTTGACGTACCCGTTCCTGCAATTGATGAGCCCTTCCAGCTTGCACTCATCGGAACAAAGGGTAAGTGGTATGACCATGAGGTAACAGTATCTGATGTTCAGAGTGAAGATGCAGAAGCAGGAGACGACAAAGTGGCGGCAGACAAAGTAGCAGAGCTTATTGATTCAATATATGTACAGACTTGGAGTGAGGAGACAGACTCTCTTTGCGAGGAAGCTAAGAAAGCGTGGGATGCCCTTACTGATGAGCAGAAGGAAATGGTAGAGGGTGAAGACGCTGATCCCGATTACTTCGGAAGAGATACAGGCGATGCTTCCAAGGACGATCCACTCAATGGTGATGATATCGGCGATAATGAGCTCTTGGTAGTCAGCTTTGGTACCTCCTTCAATGACAGCAGAGCCGAGGATATCGGTGGTATAGAAAAAGCACTGGCAAAGGCATATCCCGACTGGTCAGTAAGACGTGCCTTCACAGCACAGATCATCATCAACCACGTTAACGCAAGGGACGGCGAAAAGATTGATAACATGGAACAGGCTATGCAGAGAGCTGTAGACAACGGAGTTAAAAATCTCGTAGTACAGCCTACACATCTTATGCATGGCGCCGAGTATGATGAGCTCACCGAGGTGGTTGAATCCTATAAGGATAAATTCGAATCGGCTGCTATTGCTGAGCCTCTTCTTGGCGAAGTAGGAAAAGATGCAACCGAGATAAATGAAGATAAAGAAGCCGTAGCTAAGGCTATTACTTCAGAAGCTGTGAAGACAGCCGGCTTTGACAGCCTTGATGCAGCAAAAGAAGATGGCACAGCCTTTGTATTTATGGGACATGGCACATCACATACAGCTAAGGTTACCTATAGCCAGATGCAGACACAGATGGATAAACTTGGCTATGAGAACGTTTTCATCGGAACTGTTGAAGGTGAGCCTGAAGAGACTGCATTAACAGAAGTTATTAATAAGGTTAAGGAAAATGGTTACAAGAAGGTAATTCTTCGTCCTCTTATGGTTGTTGCAGGTGATCATGCAAATAATGACATGGCAGGTGACGACGAGGATTCATGGAAGAGCGGCTTCGAAGCAGACGGCTCTTTTGAGAGCATTGATTGTCAGATTGCAGGACTTGGTGGTATTGCAGATGTTCAGAGTATTTACGTCGAGCATACAGGAGCGGTGATTAAATAATCTTTTATGAAAAAGCAGCGGGAATTTATTTCATTAGTTAAATATACAATGCTGTTCCTGCTGATCGCGGTAATTATGGCAGGATGCGGTAGTATTTCCGATGGGGAATATACCGCATCCGTTACTTTATCGGGAGGCAGCGGAAAGGCGCACATTGATAGTCCGTGTAGGATTACAGTTAACGGAGGAAAAGCGACCGCGGATATCACCTGGAGTAGTAGCAATTATGATTACATGATAGTGAATGGCAAGACTTATTATCCGGTTAATACTGAAGGGAATTCTGAGTTTATAATTCCCGTGGTTCTTGAAAAGGACATGCAGATTCAGGCGGATACCGTGGCAATGAGCAAGCCCCATCTTATAGATTATATAATCAGATTCTCTATTACGAAGCAGAATGAGTCATTGTATAATGCTTCAGATGTGAAGAACGAAATCGAAGCATCAAACGGGAGCGTTGGTGGCAATAATATCAGTAAGGCTCCTGAATTGAACGGACCGGATTACATATCTACTGATGAAAACAGCTTTGCGAAGAATTTTACAATTCACAGATACAGTGATGACTTCGCTGTAATAAGTGTCGATGATGGCAGGAACTATCTTATAGTTCCGGAGAATAAGGAATATTCAGATGATTCAGGTGATGATGTAATCATCTTAAAAAAACCGATGGACAGAATATATCTTGCGGCATCAGGAGTTATGTGCCAGTTTGATGCAATATCATCCGTGCAGGATATCTACCTTTCCGGTATAGATAAGGATGACTGGTACATTGAATCTGCCAGGAAAGCCATGGACGAAGGAACGCTTATCTATGGCGGCAAATACAGCGCACCGGATTATGAACGAATGGTTGCGGATGACATTAATCTTGCTATTGAGAATACAATGATACTTCATGTTCCAAAGGTTCAGGAAAAGATAGAACAGCTTGGCATACCGGTTTTCATAGACAGGTCGAGCTATGAGAATGATCCTCTCGGACGGTGCGAGTGGGTGAAGGTTTACGGACTAATCGCGGGAAAAGAGAAGGAAGCATTGGATGCTTTTGAAGAGCAGAAAAAACTTGTAGAGGCCTTAAACGAATTTGAGAACACCGAAAAAACGGTGGTAATCTTTTCGGTTAATTCCAACCATCAGATTGTCACAAGGAAAAAGAATGACTATTTTTCAAAAATGGTAGAGATAGCCGGAGGAAAGTACCTGGCTCCAAGTACCGAGGATGACGAAAAGGCAAATTCCCAGGTGACAATAAGTACTGAAAGCTTTTATGCTTATGCTGAAAACGCTGACATTCTTATTTATAACACCTCCATAGAAGAGGTTCCGCAGTCACTGCAAAGCCTCATGGATACAGATCCAACCTTTGCAAGTTTCAAAGCTTTTAATGATGGAACTGTATTCTACACAGATAAATCCTTGTACCAATATGCCGACAAAACCGGCACTATAATCGACAACTTAAATAAAATTATAACGAATCAAGAAACCGACACGGAATTCTTCCATAAACTAAACTAAACGAGGGGTAGCATGGCCAAGAACCTAATGATCCAGGGCACTATGTCCGGAGCAGGAAAAAGCATACTTACAGCAGGAATCCTGAGAGTTTTATATCAGGACGGCTTTAGTGTTGCGCCTTTTAAATCCCAGAATATGGCGCTAAATTCCTTCGTCACAATAGATGGTAAGGAAATTGGAAGAGCCCAGGCTCTTCAGGCTGCTGCGTCTTGCAAAAGTCCTTCTGCGGATATGAATCCCATATTACTTAAACCCATGGGGGATACAACCTCTCAGATAATTGTGAACGGAGTTCCCTATGGGAACATGAAGGCCGCTGAGTATTTTCGGAAAAAGACGCAGTTTATTCCTGATATAAAGGCGGCATACGAGAAACTATCCTCTGAAAATGACATAATAGTTATTGAAGGAGCGGGAAGTCCTGTTGAGATAAATCTTAGAGAAAACGACATCGTTAATATGGGACTTGCGCAGATTCTTGATGCTCCGGTTTTACTTGCGGGAAATATTGATCCCGGAGGCGTTTTTGCACAGCTCCTTGGCACAGTTCAGCTTATGCCGCCCGAGGAACAGAGCAGAATTAAAGGGCTGATAATAAACAAATTCAGAGGGGATGTTTCATTACTGGAGCCGGGGTTAACCATGTTTTCTAAATACTGCGACATTCCGTTTGCAGGAATAGTTCCGTTTGTCCCGCTTGACCTCGATGAGGAAGACAGCGTCTCGGAGAGACTTAAGATTTCGAAAAGAAAGAGTGATGATGAGAGCAAGATATGTATCTACGTGATAAGGCTTCCTTTTATAAGTAATTACACAGATTTCTCAGTGTTTGAAGACCTGCCGGAAGTAAGTCTTATATATGCAAATTCTCCGGAGGATATTGATGACTGTGACCTTGTGATCATACCCGGAACGAAAAATACATTGGCTGATCTTAGATGGTTAAAAGAGTCAGGTCTTGCAAATAAGATTATTGAAAAGCATAACGATGGCGCTCCGATAATCGGAATTTGCGGTGGATTTCAGATGCTTGGAAAATGCGTCAGGGACATCTCAGGTGAAGAAGGAGGAGGCGATGAGGAAGGACTTGGACTTCTTCCGATTTTCACTGAATTCAAAAAAGACAAAACTTTAAGGCAGACTAAATCTAAAATAGGAAAACTAAGCGGAATATTTGAAAGACTTTCAGGAACAGATATTTCCGGATATGAGATTCACATGGGTGAAAGTTTTATAGATGATTTATCTCCAAATTCCGCGGATGAAAATAAAGCCGTCATAGATGAGCATACTCCGGTTACAACAGGTAAAAATGCGCTTGGAACCTACATCCACGGTATTTTTGATACTCCTGAATTTGGTGAAAAAATACTTGAAATTCTATATGAGAAAAAAGGAATTACTGCTAAAGTTCCGAATATTGAACCCGCTGATGTCAGACAGAATAGGGAACTAAACAGGCTTGCTGATGCTTTGAGAGAAAGCCTTGACTGGAAGCTTATATATAATGCAATCGGGATAAACAGATAATGAATATTAAACATATACTTCCTTCTGACATTGAGAAGGAGAGTTTTAGAATAATAAAAAGTGAACTGGAAGAAACAGGGAGAAAACTTCCCGAAGAGCTGGAACCTACAATAATTCGGGTGATTCATACTACCGCAGATTTTGAGTATGCTGAAACCCTTATGTTTTCATATAATGTTATTGAAAAAGCAAAGGACGCCATAAGGAGAGGTGCGCATATTGTCACAGATACAAACATGGCGCTGTCCGGAATAAGTAAGAAGACTCTTGCAAAGTATGGCGGTGAATTACACTGTTTTATGGCTGACGAAGAGGTGGCTATTGAAGCAAAACAAAGACAGGTTACCAGAGCCTATGTAAGTATGGAAAAGGCAGCGAAGATAGACGCGCCTTTGATATTTGCGATTGGCAACGCTCCAACGGCCCTTGTTAAGCTGTGGGAGCTAATGAATGCTGAAACAGCAAATTTCAGACCGGAACTGATAATAGGCGTTCCCGTAGGCTTTGTTAATGTTGTTGAAGCCAAGGAACTTATTATAAACTCCAATGTTCCATTTATTGTTAACAGAGGAAGGAAGGGCGGCAGCGGCGTCGCCGCCGCAATCTGCAACTCTATCTTATATAACATAAATTAAAGCCTTTCCCTTTGGGGGCGCTCGACGTCCGGGGGACGTCGGTTCAGCGCGGACCGAAGCGGAGCGTAGACAAGGTGGCACGAAGTGCCGGATGAGGGGACCATGCCTGACCTATATATTGAAAAAGCCGGAAAAAATTTAAGATGCGGATTCACCACCGGAAGCTGCGCTGCCGCGGCCTCTAAGGCAGCCCTCATTATGCTTCTCACAAACAAAGAAATAAATAATGTAAGTATAAGGACACCTAAGGGCCCGGTCTATACCGCAGAAATACTTGATATAGAAAGATCTGAAAAAAGCGTATCCTGCGCCGTTGTAAAGGATGGTGGCGATGACCCTGATGTTACAACGGGAGCGCTTATTTATTCAAAAGTGACTCTTACAGGCGAAGCAGGAATAACTATCGACGGCGGCGAAGGAGTAGGAAGAGTTACAAAACCAGGGCTTGATCAAAAAATCGGCGAGGCTGCAATAAATTCCGTACCAAGGAAAATGATTAGAGAAAATCTGGAAAGTACCCTGGAAGAATACGGACTTAAAGATACAGGACTATCTGTAATAATAAGGGTTCCTAAAGGTGCTGAGCTCGCTCAGAAAACCTTCAATCCTAAACTGGGAATAACCGGCGGAATATCAATTCTTGGCACCACGGGAATAGTGGAGCCTATGAGTGATGATGCAATTATAGAAACCATCAAGGTTGAAACCAGAGTAAGAAAAGCAGAAGGATATCCTATACTGCTTGCAGCCCCGGGAAATTACGGACTATCGTTTCTTGAAGAAAAGTACGGAATTGATAAGTCTCTTCCCGTAATGAGTTCCAACTTTGTTTATGATACAGTTCGCATCGTTCTTGATGAAGGCTTTGAAAAGCTTATATTTGCAGGCCATATCGGTAAACTTGTAAAGGTCGCAGGAGGAATTAAAAATACTCATTCCAAGTACGGCGACCACAGGATGGAGATACTTGCTGATATTTCAAGGAAATACATGAACCTCGATAAAGAACTTTCAGAGTGTGTCATGACCGATGAAGCAGTAAGGATCATTACTCAGGCCGGTATAGCAGACAAAGTATTTCCCGAGATGGCTGGAAGAATAAAAGAGAACATGGAAGCCTGGGCTGATAACAGAATCCAGGTCGAGGTGATCGTTTTTTCAAACAAAAACACGGAGCTTGTCCAAACAGACAATTTTAAAGATTTATTAAACGCCTTCCCCTTTGGGAATATATAATGCCTTCCCCCTCTGGGGGCGCTCGACGTCCGGGGGACGTCGGTTCAGCGCGGACCGAAGCGGAGCGAAGACAGGTGGCACGAAGTGCCGGATGAGTGGATTTATAAATAAGCATGGAGGTAACATGGTTCATTTTGTAGGCGCAGGCCCGGGAGCACCGGATCTTATAACCCTACGGGGTAAAAAATTTATAGAGGAAGCCGATGTAATTATTTATGCCGGATCACTTGTAAACCCGCAGCTTTTAAACTATGCGAAGAAAGGCTGCGAGATACATGACAGCAGCAAATTGAATCTCGAAGAAGTAATAGATATTTTCAAGAATGCTGAAAATAATTCGCTGGATGTCGTTAGGCTACATACCGGCGACCCATCAATTTACGGCGCAATCAGAGAACAGATGGATGAACTTGAAAAGCTTCATATTGATTATGATGTTACTCCGGGTGTCAGCTCTTTTTGCGGTGCTGCAGCAGCCCTTAATATGGAATACACACTTCCCGGAATTACCCAGAGTGTGATCATAACGAGGATGGATGGCAGGACACCGGTACCTGAGAAGGAATCTATTGAGGAACTCTCAAAGCACGGTGCAACAATGGTATTTTTCCTATCCTCAGGTGATGCAGGAAGACTGCAGGAAAGACTTATAAAAAGCGGAGTTTCAAATGACACTCCCTGCGGCGTCGTCTATAAGGCAACCTGGGAGGATGAAGATAAATTCACATGTTCGCTTAAGGAACTGCCGGATAAGATGAACGAACATGGAATAAGAAAGACAGCACTTATTATTGTAGGAAAATCAGTTGCGCAGTCGGGCTACGAAAAGTCCAGATTATATGCTGCGGATTTTTCGACAGAGTATCGAAAGGGTATAGATGCATAAAAGGACAAACAGCCGTATTGCTGCAGTATTTGTGATTTTATTTATTCTTGTACTTGCAGCTTTTCTGGTAAATCTTTGTGTGGGAAATGTTCACGTAGACTTACGAACTATCGCACAAATTATTTTTACCGGAGGCGGTGATGAAAAAAGCAAAAACATAATAATGGATATCAGACTTCCAAGAGCACTTATGACGATGATTCTGGGAGGCGGTCTGGCTGTTTCGGGTTTCCTTTTGCAGACTTATTTTTCAAATCCGATTGCGGGCCCTTATATTCTCGGAATCTCCTCAGGCGCCAAGATGACGGTTGCACTGTTTCTTATTTTTGTAGTAGGAAACACAGGAAAGACATCCTCACTGCTTCTTGTAATTGCGGCATTTGCCGGGGCTCTCATAGCTACCGGTTTTATTATTCTGATATCGAGAAATGTAAAGAACATGGCATCGCTACTTGCTGCCGGCATAATGATCGGATATATCTGCAGCGCGATTACAGATTTTCTCATTGCCTTTGCGGATGATTCGGATATCGTAAATCTTCACAGCTGGTCGCAGGGAAGCTTTTCCGGAGCAAACATGAATGGTGCAATATACTGCCTTGTAATAGTTGGTATATCCATGTTTTTTGTAATGCTGCTTTCGAAAAGTCTTGATGCCTTCAGGCTTGGCGAGAATTATGCAAGAAGTGTGGGAGTCAATGTAAGACTTTGCAGGGTGGTGATAATCCTCTTATCAAGCATATTGTCGGCATGCGTTACAGCTTTTGCGGGGCCCGTTTCGTTTATCGGAATCGCTGTTCCGTTTTTGATGAGAGAGTCCTTGAAGTCGTCAAAACCAATAGTTCTGATACCTGCATCGTTCTTGTCGGGATCGATCTTTTGCCTATTAAGTGACTTATTGGCAAGAAGAATATTCGCGCCAACAGAGCTCAACATTTCTGCGGTTACTTCACTTTTCGGAGCGCCAATAGTTATTTTTATGATAATCAGGAGACATAGAAATCATGAAAATTGAAAACCTGAAAGCGGGATATCATAAAAATATAATAGTGAAAGACCTTAATATCGGGGTTGAAAAAGGAGAGATCATTTCGCTGATAGGTCCTAACGGAGGCGGAAAGTCAACTCTGTTAAAGAGTATCTCGGGCCAGATAAAGCTCCTCGGTGGAAGTGTTTTTATTGGTGAGGATGCAATTGACAGGATTCCTTTAAAAGAACTTTCGAGGAAAATGTCTATTGTAACCACCGATAGAATAAAGCCGGAACATATGACCTGCAGAGATGTGGTTTTATCCGGAAGACTTCCCTACAGCGACAGTTTCGGTCTATATAGTGATACGGATTATTCGGCTGCTGATAAATCAATGACGTTAATGAAAATTGATGGCCTTAAAGAAAAGTATTACAACGCATTAAGCGACGGTCAGAAACAAAGGGCACTTATAGCAAGAGCAATATGTCAGGAGCCGGAGTATCTCATCATGGATGAACCGACTTCTTATCTTGATATAAAGCATAAGATGGAGCTGATGAATGTACTTGAAGGACTTTCGGATCAAGGCACAACAATAATAATGTCACTCCATGAACCGCAGCTTGCACTGCAGATATCAGACAGAATCCTTATGGTTAAAAGCGATGGGCGTGGGGAGTGTTCTTCGCCGACAGAGGTGCTTGAAAGAGGGGCTTTAAAGGAGCTTTACGGACTTACGGATGAGATGTATAAGTCAGTAAAAATGCAGCTCGAATGTACATTGCCGGGCAATGAGACTGAAGATAATACTGTACGTCATTCGAGTTATTTCATAAACAAAGAGTGCGAGTATTATCCATGTCATGATCTTGATGAAAAAGATTTCAACTGTATGTTTTGCTATTGCCCTTTATATGACATGGAGGATTGCGGCGGAGAATTCACCTATACCGATAAGGGCGCTAAGAACTGTAAAAATTGTACGTTTCCTCATAAGAGAGAAAACTACGGCGCTGTAATAAAAAAACTCAAGGAAAAAATGTATGGAAAGCATTGAGGTTTCTGAATATAAATTCATATGTTTTACCGATGCCGGAAAAAGAATCATGCAGGAAATTGCAGAAAAGCTTTCGGGCGCTGAAACAAGAGAAAGGCAGATTAACAAGGAATTAAGCCTTGGTGAATGGACAGAGAGTGTTTTTCAAAAGGGTAATATTCTGATATACATCGGGGCAGTCGGCATTGCTGTGAGAGCTATTGCGCCATTCGTAGATGATAAAACTAAGGACCCAGGAGTCATCGTGATTGATGAACAGGGCAAGTATGTAATTCCGATATTATCAGGACATATCGGAGGGGCAGTTGATGCGTCAAGAAGGCTTGCGGAGCTTATCGGAGCGAAGGCGGTTATAACCACAGCCTCTGACCTTAGGGGAGAATTTTCCGTGGACGTCTTTGCTACTAAGAACGGCATGGCCATAAGTGATATAAAGATGGCAAAGGAGTTTACAGCAGATTTTCTTAGATTAGGAAAAGCTTTTTACAGCATTGATGAAAGGTTCGAAGATGAAATACATGTGAACGGAATTCCTGAGAATATCAAATTTACAAGGAAAACAGAAAGCCCACAGTTTTTCATATCTCCTCAAAAAGCATCAGAAAATTCCGGTGATAATAAAGAACCACTCATATTGATTCCCAAATGCATCGCTGCGGGGATTGGATGCAGGAAAGGAAAATCTTCCGATGAACTTAGCGCGTTTTTAATGAGCATGCTTGAAACGGAAAACATAGATATCAGAGCTATAAAAGCGATATGTTCAATAGATATAAAGAAGGATGAACCGGGGCTGGTGGAACTATCGAAAAATCTTGCGATACCTTTCATAACGTATTCTTCGACTGAATTGATGGAACAACAAGGAGATTTTTCATCATCTGAGTTTGCACTTGAAGTGACCGGGGCTGATAATGTCTGCGAGCGCGCGGTTATGGCCTACGGATGTAAGAGGCTGATTCTTAAAAAGACTGCCAGAGACGGTATGACACTTGCCCTCGGCATAATGGATACATTTTTGAATTATACGAATTAGTGAATTTGAATTTTATGGGAGAATTACCTGAATGACTAAGGAATTAAAGATTGTCGGGATTGGCCCCGGAAGTTATGAAGATATGACGATAAGGGCTACGCGGGCTTTGACGGAGTGTGACTGCATAATCGGCTATACGGTATATTGCGATCTCGTGCAACCTCATTTCCCTGACAAAGAATACATAAGCACGCCAATGATGACTGAAGAAAAGCGCGTGAGGATGGCTATTGAAAAGGCGAATGAGGGTGGCAAGGTTGCACTTATATGCAGCGGAGATGCAGGCGTCTACGGTATGGCAGGACTTGCGGTTTCCATGGCTTTGGAGTTTAGCGATGTATCACTTGAGGTTATTCCCGGAGTAACGGCAGCTCTTAGCGGTGCTGCGCTCCTTGGAGCACCGCTTATCCACGACTTTTGCCTTATCAGTTTAAGTGATAGGCTAACACCTATGGAACTTATAGAAAAAAGGCTAAGATCTGCTGCTCAGGCCGATATGGTAATTGTTTTATACAATCCGGAGAGTAAGAGCCGGAGCGGATATTTATCTCATGCCTGCGATATTTTGCTTGAGACTGTGGCCCATGACAGGATTTGCGGCATAGTGAAAAATATTGGCCGTGATGGTGAAGTGAAAAAAGTAATGACGATATCAGAACTTAAATCTGCAGATGCGGATATGTTTTCAACAGTTTTTATCGGCAACTCAACGACGAAGAAGATTGAAGATTTGATGGTAACTTCAAGAGGATATAAGAGTGAAGGATAAGATACTTTTATTTGGCGGAACTACAGAAGGAAGAGAGCTGTCGAATTATTTGCGAAGCGAGGATATCCCTCATGCCGTCAGCGTTGCAACCCAGTATGGAGAAGAGATACTGCGTGAAAACGGTGAGGACAGTCTTATTGTGGGAAGGAAAAATGCAGAGGATATTGAGAAGCTCATTGCGAAAGATTCCTATAATATTGTTGTGGATGCGACACATCCCTTTGCTACGATTGCTTCAGGAGAGATTAAAAAAGCCTGCGAAAATGCAGGGGTTACATATTTGAGACTTTCGAGAAATACCGGAACAAATGCATCCGGATCGGCATATATTTTATATGTGGATTCTCTTGATAAAGCACTTGAAGTACTGCGAGAGGAAAATGGCAATATACTTCTTTTGACCGGTAGTAAGGAATTAAATAAGATCTGCGAAAGCATAGACGATATTTCACGAATATATGCGAGAGTCCTTCCAAATGAGGATAGTATCTCCAAGTGTACGGCAGCCGGACTTTCGGGCAAACAGATAATTGCGATGCAGGGACCTTTTTCAAAAACTATGAACAAAGCTCTTTTTGAAGAAGTACATGCCTCGGTAATACTTACGAAGGAAAGTGGGAAGACAGGCGGCCTTGACGAAAAGCTTGAAGCTGCAGTGGAGTGCAATATAAAAGCTGTTGTAATAAAGAATCCTGAAAGTAAGAATGAAGCGGAAGATTGCTACGATCTTGAGGGTATTATCGGTGAAATAAGCCGGATTATAGGGATAGAAAATCCTGATTTAAAAGCTCAGTATGCTTTGACTGAAAGTAGTTCGTTAAATAAAAATACAATAGTTCTTGCCGGAGTAGGACCCGGTGATCCTGAGTATTTTACGCTTGAATTAAATGATGCACTTGAAAGGGCAGACATCATTTTTGGCGCAAAGACAGTAATTTCAAGGCTTGAGAAAAATGATTGCCCTAAAGTCCCTGTTTACAGAGGGGAGGAAATACACGAATATCTTAAGGCTCATCCTGAATTCAAATGTCCGGTCGTGGCTTATTCAGGTGACATAAGTCTTTGCAGCGGAGCTTCTTCATCGACTGAATTTTTTGCTGAACATGGCTATGATCTTCATCGCATAGTGGGAATATCTTCTGTAACTCTTTTTGCTAAGAAGCTTGGACTGCACCTTGAGAATGTCAGAATAGTCAGCGCTCATGGCCGCGAGTGCAATGTCCTTGGAACAATTCGAGGGGAAGAGGAACTTATTATTTTGCCTTCCGGAGTAGAACATGCAGCTGAAATATGCAGAGGAATCCTTAATGAGGCTTTTCTTTGGGGAGATAATAGCCGGAACAGATATGTCATAAAGATAGGCTATAAGCTTGGGTCAGAGAACGAGCAGATAATTGAGATTTTAGATGAGGCTGATTTGGACTCTTTGGAAGGACTTGAAAAGGGTAAGTGCCTCCTCTATATACGAGATAAAAAAGCAGCCGATTCTTCGGTCATAAAAGGACTTTCCGATGATGAGATTATTCGGGGGAAAGTACCGATGACGAAGGAAGAGATAAGAGCTCTTTCGATGAGAAAGCTGGCACTTACAAAAAAAGCAATCCTTTATGATGTCGGGGCAGGGACAGGTTCGATATCGCTTGAAGCAGCTTTGACAGCACCGGGGATAAAAGTTTATTCCATAGAGAAAAAGGATGAGGCGGTTTCTCTTTTAAAAGAAAATAAAGAGAAATTTGCGCTTTCAAATATGGAAATAGTAAAGGGTGAAGCGCCTTTGGCATTAACAGAGCTTCATGCTCCGACGCATGCATTTATAGGCGGAAGCAGCGGCAACATGAGGGAGATTCTGGATGCTGTTTTTGAGAAAAATGAGTATGCCAGAATTGTAATAAACTGTGTAACTCTGGAAACCTTTTCGGAAGTAATTCAAATACTTGAGGAGTTAAAGGGGCGTGTCCGGGATATAAGTGCGGACATTATTCAGGTACAAGTTACAAGGTTTAAGAAGGCAGGGAACTATCATCTGTCTGATGCACTTAATCCTGTGTATATTATTACGCTCCAAAAGGAGAGAAGCTGATGAGCCATGACTTAGATCTTCCAAGAATTCTTATAAGTGCGCCTAAAAGCGGAAGCGGTAAGACTCTGATTACCTGTGCGATTTTAAGGCTGCTTGAAAGAAAAGGTTATAAACCCGCATCCTTTAAATGTGGTCCGGACTATATCGATCCCATGTTTCATAAAACCGTGCTTGGTATTCCTTCCAGAAATATAGATCTTTTTCTCATGGAGGAAGAAGGGATAATCAGAGCACTTTGCAAAGGTTCGGAAGGACATGACATCAGTATTATCGAAGGGGTAATGGGCTATTTTGATGGAATGAGTGCAACCTCGGCGAAGGGATCATCTTACGACATCAGCAGAATTACCGATACTCCTGCGATTCTGGTGGTAGACTGCAAGGGTATGAGCAGATCGATTCTTCCGATGGTTAAGGGATTTTGTGATTATTGTTTAAATGATGTAGCCGGAGATAGCAATATTGGAATTAGCTCAAATAATATAAAAGGCTTTTTTCTTAACAATATTTCTGATCATTTATGCGATGAGATTTCCGAGTTGATTCTGCGGGAAACCGGTGTACCTGTTATAGGACACCTTCCGGATCTTAAGGATATAGAAATAGGAAGCAGATATCTTGGACTTGTGATGCCTTCAGAGATTCCTGGAATACTCTCTCAGATATATCGTGTATGTGATGCGCTTGAAGAGCGGTTTGATTTTGATGCTTTTATGAAAATAGCGCGGGAAGCTGAAGCTTTGAAAATTAGTCCTGAGGAGAATTATGGGACTAAACCAAATACACCTATCAGAGTCGGCGTCGCAATGGATGAAGCCTTCTGTTTTTACTATGAAGACAACTTTGATCTCCTCCGCGAGATGGGAGCTGAGATTGTGTCCTTTTCACCTATTCATGGTAAGGAACTCCCTGAGGTTTCAAGATTGATCCTTGGAGGAGGCTATCCTGAATTGTATGCAAAGGAACTCTCAGAAAACAGAACCATTAAAGAGAGTATAAAAAAAGCTGCAATTTCCGGAATGCCTATACTTGCTGAATGCGGCGGGTTTTTGTACCTGAAAAGCAGTCTAAGAGACCTTGATGGTAACAATTTTGAAATGGCAGATGTCCTTCCCGGAGAAGCATACATGACAGGTAAGCTAACGCATTTTGGATATGTGAACGTATCTGCTGTAAGCGCCAATCCCTATCTTGAAGTGGGAAGTACAGTTCGCGGCCATGAATATCATTATTATGATACGACTGATAACGGAGATATCTGCGACATCGTAAAGCCTTCCGGAACCCGTTCATGGAAAGGCTACCAGACAATGAACAACGTTTTTGCAGGATTCGCACACCTTTACTATCCTTCCTGCAAAGACTTTATAAGGAAATTCCTATATTAAAAACTATCCCCCTTGGAGGACATATAGCCTTCCCCCACTGGGGGAAGGTGTCTGCGCAGCAGACGGATGAGGGGATCTTAATGAGAATGCAAGAAGATATTATAAATATAAAAATAAATAAGCCATCCGCCACAATCTACAACTCTGTCAAGTCCTCCTGGGACCACATTTCAAAACCTCTTGATGGCCTGGGTGACTTCGAAGAACTGATATGCCGCATTGCTGCGATACAGGCGACGGAAACACCTGTGATATCAAAGCGGGCTGCAGTAATTTTCTGTGCAGATAACGGTATAGTTGAGGAAGGAATATCCCAGAGTTCAAAGGATATAACATTATCTGTAGCAAAGGCGCTTGGAAGCGGAATCAGTTCCGCATGTACACTTGCGGGACACGCGGGTGTAGATATCATCCCTGTGGATATCGGAATTGACTGTGAAGAAAAGATATCCGGAGTCCGGGACATGAAGATTTCAAAAGGTACTCGTAATTTTTTTAAAGAACCTGCGATGACTTTGGATGAGACTTTAAGGGCGATAGACTGCGGAATCAACCTTGTGAAGGAACTTTCGGAGCAGGGTTATGGGATTATCTCCACCGGAGAAATGGGAATCGGAAATACTACAACCTCAGCTGCAGTTTTGGCATGCCTTTTAAATATTGATAGTGACATCATTACCGGCAGAGGAGCAGGGCTTGATGATGATGGACTCTCCAGAAAAAGGCAGGTAATAAAAACAGCTATAGATAAATATTTCAATGGGATTATTTTGAATAATGATTTGGAATATTCGAATGATCACAAAAGTATTAGTAATATAGATTCGAAGAACTATAAAGATAAGAATAGAACTTTGGAAATATTGAGAAATCTTGGGGGGCTTGATATAGCGGCTTTGACAGGAACTTTTATCGGAGGCGCTATCTACCATATACCTATTGTTATTGATGGACTAATCAGTGCGACCGCAGCTCTTATTGCCAAGAGACTGATTCCCGGTGTGAAAGATTACATGATTGCATCACATGCCGGAAGAGAATCAGGATGCTTACTGGCTCTTCAGGAACTTGGACTAAGGCCCTACATCGAAGGAAATATGGCCCTCGGTGAAGGCACCGGTGCACTTATGCTGTTTCCGCTTATCGATATGGTTTTTGATTTTTATAAATACGCTGCCAAATTCAGCGATTATGAGATAGACGAATATAAAAGGTTTTGAATATGATTGTATTTGTTTTAGGAATTCCCGACAGCGGCAAATCTGCTAAAGCTGAAGAAATTACTGTCAGACTAGCCGGTGATGGGCGAAAAATTTATATAGCGACCATGATTCCATTTGGAGAAGAAGGGAAAAAGCGTGTTGAAAAGCACAGAAAACTCCGTGCAGGAAAGGGCTTTGAAACCATTGAATGCCCGGTGAAAATTCAAAGCCTGATAGAGGATTTTTCTGTGTATTCTGATAACAGCACCAAAACTGAAAACATGAGTGGCATCCATCCTCAATCGCAGGACACCTGCCTGCTTGAATGCATGTCAAACCTTGTTGGAAATGAGATGCACTCAGATGATAATAGTAAGCTTTCAGATGATGAGTTTGTAAAATACATAACGCAGTCCGTAAAAGCTTTTGGGAAAAGTGTAAAGAATCTGGTCATCGTATCCAACAGTTTTCCTCTTGAAGGCGAAGGCTATGATGAAGATACAAAGAGGTATACGCGCCTAATATATTTGGTTAACAATGACCTGAAAAAATATGCGGATGAAGTCTACGAATTTGTAGACGAAAGGTGGACACATAATTGAGCATTTTAAAAAGTATAATAATTGCATTTTCAATGTATTCCAGAATTCCTATGCCTATGTTTACCTGGAATGAAAAGGACATGGAGCATGTGATAACATTTCTGCCGCTTGTCGGAGCGGTGATTGGTGGAATATGCTACGCAGCTGTAAGACTCAGCATATTATTTGAATTGCCATGTATGGTCATTACTCTTATTTTGACTTTGATCCCAATTTTTGTTACCGGCGGTTTTCACCTGGACGGATTCATGGATGTCCAGGATGCAATAAAGTCATATCAGTCGAAGGAAAAGAAACTTGAGATAATGAAGGACCCTCATATTGGAGCCTTCGCTGTTATCAGTCTTGTAGGACTTGGACTCATCTGGATATGTTCACTTTATTATGTTGTTTACAGAGCTCTGCAGACAGATAACTTCAAAATGATTTATATTTATGCGATAGTTTTTTCGCTGGTTCGCGGTATTTGCGGAATTACCTGTGTAAAAATTCAAAATGCAAAAAAGGATAGTATGTTAAACATGGAATCAGGGAGAGCAGGAAATGGAGATTTCATCTTCCTTATATTTGAGACTTTGGCAGCAATTCTCTTGATGGGGGTCAAAAAGACAATAGCAGCACCGATTTGTGCTGCAATAATTTTACTCTATACTTTTTATTACAAAAGATTTTGCGATAAAACTTTTGGAGGAATCACCGGTGATACTTCCGGATATTTTGTAGTAACAGGGGAGTGTCTGCTTACAGTAGCACTGGCAATTTTTTCGATTTGGAGCTGATTGATTAATGAATTTTTCATTGGATATAAAAAGCATAATACTTGCGCACATCATCGCTTTTGGCCTTGGTGTAATACTCGATAGGATAATCGGTGATCCCATGAATTTTCCTCATCCGATCAGACTAATTGGTAGTTTTATAAGCTTTCTTGATCGAAAACTTAATCTTGCGCAAAGAAATCAAGAACATAGCAGTTTAGAAAGCAAAGCTCAACTTAGAAATGTTGAGAAGAGAAAGCATAGTGCGGAATTTAGGGGAGGTATACTTCTTGTAATATGCGTTACGGCAACTACAGTTCTGACTACAGGAATAATTATATTTGCGTCTTATTTTATCAGCATATATCTTGGCTTGATAATAGAAGCCATACTCACCTGTTATATTCTTGCGGCAAAAAGCCTTAAGGTCGAAAGCCTCAAGGTAGCTGAAGCATTACAGGACGGAACCATAGAGGATGCGCGATATGCAGTTTCAATGATAGTTGGAAGAGATACCAAGAACCTTGATGAACCCGGAATTATCAGAGCTGCCGTTGAGACTGTTGCAGAGAATGCTTCGGATGGAGTCATTGCGCCGCTAATCTATACCTTTATTGGCGGACCTGTCCTTGGTTTTTTCTATAAAGCTGTTAACACAATGGACTCAATGGTGGGTTACCATAACGACAAATATGAGTACTTTGGGAAAGCAGCAGCCAAAACAGATGATGTTTTGAATTTCATTCCTGCAAGAATTTGCGCTGTTCTAATGATAGCTTCAACATTTATTGCTTCGGTTTTCATCGAGCCCGGTATCTATTCAGGAAAGCGAGCATTTAGAATTTTCAGAAGAGACAGATACAATCACAAGAGTCCCAATTCAGCTCAGGCAGAAAGTGTCTGCGCCGGTGCACTGGGAGTACAGCTCGCCGGTGATGCCTATTATTTTGGGAAGCTTGTAAAAAAGCCTTTCATTGGTGATCCCATTCGTGAAATTGAACGAAGGGATATCAGACGCGCATGTAAACTGATGTATATTACTGAAGTTTTGTGTGCAGTCATGCTGATTTTATTTATGGCCGTTATATATAGTTGAAAAATGAAACAGGAGAAATAAGTGCTTCACGGCGGAGAAATATACGACAAAGAAATAGAATATGACTTCTCGGTAAATTTGAATCCCAATCCATGCCCGGATTCTGTTAGACAGGCATTGCAAGATGCTATAAGAGAGGTGGATCAATACCCTGATATAACGCAAAGAGAATTTAGGGAGAAGGTGGCAGAAGCAGAGAATAAATATCTTGCAGAGGAAGCCAGCCTAACCCGCACAAAGAATAATGCAAATAATGAATCGAAGAACTTGAATATTTCTCCTGATATGATCATTGGTGGTAACGGGGCATCAGAACTTATACTTGCAATTATTAAGATGCTGCAGCCTAAGAAAGTTCTTCTTCCTATTCCAAGCTTTTACGGATACAGACATGCCTTGAAGGCACTTAATAGCACAGAGAATAATTCAGAGAATATCGTGAATAGCAAAGATGATAATACTGGACAGGCTACGGGTAGGATAATTGTAGACGAATATCTTTTAAAGCCGGAAGAACAATTTGAGCTCAAGGATGATTTTATAAAGAATATTACAAATGATACAGATGCTGTAATTCTGGCAAATCCGAATAATCCAACAGGCAGATGCATTAGAGATGACGTACTGGAAGGCATTATCAACAAATGTAATGAAACTCACACAAGCATTATAGTTGATGAATGTTTTTTGCACCTTTCAACAGGAGCGGCGAGCGCTGTAAAATATCTTGATAGATCACATGACCTATATATTATTAGCGCTTATACCAAGCTGTTCTCAATTCCCGGAGTGCGTATCGGATATGCTATTTCGAGCGAACAAAACATTTCAAGACTAAAACAGTGTTTGCCTGAGTGGAATATGTCTATACTCGCACAGAAGGCAGGGATAGCCTGCGCAAACAGTTTGCTTGATACAAACTTCGAAGAAGAATCCAAAGCGCTGATTAAAGAAGAGAGAGAAAAACTCATAAAGTTTTTTTCTGAAAAAGGAATTAGAGTATATCCTTCCGATACAAATTATCTTCTTATCAAAAGTAATAACAATTTATATGAAAAATTATTATCAAAAGGTCTCCTTATTAGAGATTGTTCAAACTTCAAAGGCCTTGAGGAAGGATTTTACAGAATTGCCATAAAGGATTCTTTATCAAACAGTGAACTGATGCAAAATTGCAATAACTGCTTTTTCTCATAGAAATAATGTGCTTTTACTGCTATAATGTAGAAAGTTTTGAGTAAGTGTCGAACGTGATTATTGTTCGACGTTCTGCCGGGAATATACACGCTTGGCGTAACATAGTTTTAGGAGGTAATACAATGAGAATTGCAGTAACTTATGACAATGGTGAAGTGTTTCAGCACTTTGGACATACAGAAGAGTTCAAAATCTATGAAGTAGAGGATGGAAAAATTAAGTCCTCAGAAGTAATCGGTTCAAACGGACAGGGACATGGTGCCCTTGCTGGACTTCTTGGCAACAACGACATTGACGTACTCATCTGTGGAGGTATCGGTGGTGGCGCTAAGGCTGCTCTTGATGAATGCGGAATTGAGCTTTGCGCAGGGGCACAGGGAAATGCTGATGAAGCGGTAGAGGCTTATCTTAGAGGAGAACTTGAAAGCACAGGTGTAAACTGTGACCATCACGGCGAAGGACATACTTGCGGAGATCATCACGGTGAGGAACACTCCTGTGGTTCTCACGAAGAAGGTGGCCACTGCGGTAGCCATGACTGCGGCGAAGAAGAGGAGTCTATGTGCGGACACGAAGGCGGCTGCGGCGGCTGCAGCGGATGCAGCTCTCAGCCTCCGATAGAGGGTAAAAATGTCGGTAAGATTTGCCGCACACATTACAAGGGCACATTTAATGACGGCACACAGTTTGATTCTTCCTATGACAGAGGTGAGCCGCTCCAGTTTATCTGTGGTTCAGGCATGATGATCCGTGGCTTTGACGAAGCTGTTGCAAATATGGAAGTAGGCGAGACTGTTGATGTACATCTTATGCCTGAAGAAGCTTATGGCGAGTTTGACCCTGAGGCTGTTTTCACTGTGGAAATCGCAGAGATGCCGGGCTCAGAGGAACTTACCGTAGATCAGCAGGTTTACCTACAGGATATGTATGGAAGGCCGATCCCGGTTAAGGTAACAGCTAAGGATGAGAAGACTGTCACTTTTGATGCCAACCATGAGATGGCGGGAAAAGAACTCAATTTCAAGATAGAGCTTATTGAAGTAGTATAATTTCGGGTGTGAAAATATGCTGGATAAATTCATTATAATCGGGGCTACAACTCTGACACTGAGTGGTATTCTCGGTGCGATTCTTGTAATTTCCTGGCCGGATAATCAGGAGATTAAAATAAAAGAGTTAAAACTTAAGTGGAAGATCCCGCTTCTTATTGAGGCGCTTCTTGTTGTGGCTACATTGGTTCTTGCTATTCTTTCCATAATTTTCTGGTTTAAGGGCGGCAGAACACTTTGATATGTGAATAAATGAATTTTATACATAAGGAGGAGTTATGAAAAATTACAAGTTAAACACTAAATGTGTTCAGGGAGGATATACTCCGACTAACGGAGAGCCCAGACAGATTCCGATTGTTCAGTCTACTACTTTTAAGTATGACACCAGCAGTGATATGGGAAAACTGTTTGATCTCGAGGCTTCCGGCTATTTTTACACAAGACTTCAGAACCCTACAAATGATTATGTAGCAGCAAAAATTGCTGAGCTTGAGGGCGGAACAGCAGCAATGCTCACTTCCTCCGGACAGGCAGCAAACTTTTTCGCACTGTTCAACATCTGTGAAGCGGGAGATCACATTGTATCCTCTGCTTCAATTTACGGCGGCACTTTTAATCTCATCGCTGTAACAATGGCAAAGATGGGAATCACGGTTACCTTTGTTGACCCTGATTGTACTGAGGAAGAGCTGAACGCTGCTTTTCAGGACAATACCAAGGTTGTATTCGGTGAGACAATAGCTAATCCTGCGCTCACCGTTTTGGATATTGAGAAATTCGCGAAGGCAGCACATGAGCATGGCGTTCCGCTTATTGTAGACAATACATTCCCTACACCTGTTAACTGCAGACCTATTGAGTGGGGTGCTGATATCGTTACACATTCCACAACCAAGTATATGGATGGTCATGGAGCTGCGGTCGGCGGAGCTATTATTGATTCCGGAAAATTTGATTGGATGGCACATGCAGACAAGTTCCCCGGACTTACAACTCCCGACGAATCTTATCACGGTATTATTTATGCAGAGAAGTTTGGTAAAGAAGGTGCTTTCATTACTAAAGCTACAACACAGCTTATGAGAGATCTCGGAAGTATCCAGTCTCCTCAGCATGCATTCTACTTGAATCTCGGACTCGAGTCACTTCATGTTCGTATGCCTCGTCACGTTGAGAATGGAACAGCTGTTGCAGAGTTCCTTGAAAAACACCCCAAGGTAGTTAAAGTAAACTACCCCGGACTTAAATCTGATCCTTATTATGACAGAGCTATGAAGTACATGGGTAACGGCGGATGCGGAGTTGTATCCTTCGAAATTGAAGGCGGAAGAACTGCAGCCGAAGCATTCATGGGCAAATTAAAGCTTTGTGCTATTGAGACGCATGTTGCAGATGCGAGAACCTGCTGTCTCAATCCGGCAACTTCAACACACAGACAGCTTACAGATGAGCAGCTCGAAGCAGCCGGAATCCCTGCAGGACTTATTAGAATCAGCTGCGGACTTGAAGATAAGGAAGACCTTATCGCAGACATCGAGCAGGCACTTCAATAAAAAGCCTTCCCCTCATCCGCCCTTTGGGCACCTTCCCCCCAAGGGGAAGGCATAAAAACAAAAAAGCCTTCCCCCTTTGGGGGAAGGTGTCAGCGAAGCTGACGGATGAGGGGCTACGCATTCGCAATTATATGCCCCAGCACATGCACCGCATATAAGCTCATAGCGGCGCGGCTCTGTTTTAGTGCATCGGTCAATTCGAAATACATGGTCTTATCATTGTAGTCCCATTTGAATACAGGCGAGAAAATGGCATCCCATTCCTTCAGATACTGCCCGGGTTTTCTGGTATAGCAGTTAGCTGCGGTTGCCTGAACCCTGTGAGTCTTATCAACAAACTGTGCGACAGACTTATGCAGTGCCTGATCTTCAGCGGGAAGATAATAATAATCCTTGTAATTGTTGTAGAAGAATTTTAGCTCAGCTTCAAGGAGCGGAATACGAAGAGTGGCAGTGTCGCCTTCAGCCTTGAAGTAGCAGCCTTTATAGGATGCTCCTACAGAAGAAGGAAGAGTATCGGGAAGAGATATTTTCATAAGTATCTCTTCCTTTTTTGTTCCGTCAATGTCCTTATAATAGTTTGCCTGGACTTTCATTGCGCGAATAGGCAGGTCTATCACAGCATCGGGATTTTCATTCTCCGAACCTTCATCAACCAGGAACCCTGTGCGTACCTCAGGAAATACCGGAGCATCTGTATTGAACAGAATAACCTTCTGGTTTATCAGCTTTTGGAAAAGATCGTGATAGTAAAGAGCAGGCAGTAGCGCAAACATACCGCGGACATCATCTGCGTTATGAAGCAGCAAAAGTTCATAGGAGCGCTCGCTCTGTGAAATAAGATAATCCTTGTATACACTTATAAGTTCGCCGCCGGTATAGACATCGGTTCTGTCGATACCCAGGAATAACTCGATTGTTTTCTGCTTGCAGTCAGGTACTCCGAGAATGTTTTTATATGGAGCAACTCTCTTATAAATATCAATGGATTTTGCGGTTTCGAGAGTGTCCTCGAGATGGAACCTTTCGCATTTGAACTTGATAAAACGCAGATCAAATCTGTCACCGTTGAAATGTAACAGAACCTTAAAGCCCTTTGCAAATGCGAGAAACGCTTTTAAAAGTTCGTCTTCCTCACCGCGCTTATCGGCGAAGAACTGACGGAGCTGCCAGGTTCCTTCTTTGTAGTAAGCACAACCTATGAGATAAATGACACTGTTTTTCGGAGAAAGACCTGTGGTCTCTATATCTAAAAAAAGAATATCTGCAGGATTATCACAAATCCTGCCAAGCGGGTATCTATCTGCAGTATTTTCTATTTTTTCATTAACTATTTTCATACCAATACTCCGTAAATTTTAGAAAAACTATAAACATTTTCATTGTAGCACACAAATAGTGAAAATAAATGAGTATATTTCTTATTAAAATCTGACTAATTCCAAATAATTGTAGTATAATAAATTCAGTATTTTATTCGTTCAGAATAACATTATTTGGGGTGGGGGCGTTTTTCTATTTATTTTTCCATTTTTAAGTAATATTTTTCTGGGCAAAAATTAGCCTTATATGGCAATAAAAGAAAGGGTAGGAAATGGCTAAATTAACTTTTGTGGGGGGAGTTCATCCTTACGAAGGCAAAGAGCTTTCTAAGGATAAGCCCATCAAGGAAGTCCTGCCAAAGGGTGATCTTGTCTATCCGGTATCTCAGCATATCGGGGCACCTGCTAAGCCTATCGTTGAGAAGGGCGATCATGTACTGGTGGGACAGAAGATTGCTGAAGCAGGAGGCTTCGTCTCAGCACCAATCTATGCAACTGTATCAGGAACAGTCAAGGGAATTGAGAAGAGAAGACTGGCTACCGGCGGTATGTGCGACAGCATTATCGTTGAAAATGACGGTCTCTACGAGGAAGGCGAGATGCTTCCTACCAAACCCTTGGAGGAACTTACCACGCAGGAAAAGATTGACCTCATAAGAGAGGCCGGTGTTGTCGGAATGGGTGGTGCCGGATTCCCTACTGCTGTCAAATTATCTCCAAAAGAACCTGAAAAAATCGAGTATGTAATTGCAAACTGCTCTGAATGTGAGCCGTACCTTACCAGTGACTATCGTCGTATGGTTGAGGAACCCGAGCTCCTTCTCAGCGGTCTTAGAATTGCGGTTTCGCTTTTCCCGAATGCGCGAGGTATTCTTGCAATCGAGGATAACAAGCCGGATTGTATAGCAAAATTCCGTGAGCTTACCAAAGATGACGATAAGATCATGGTAAAAGCCCTTCAGACAAAATACCCTGAAGGTGCTGAACGTATGCTCATATATGCTTGCACAAAGAGAGAAATCAATTCTTCAATGCTTCCCGCAGATGCCGGATGTATTGTAGATAATGTTGATACTCTGTGTGCGGTAAGCAGAGCTGTTACCGAGGGACGACCTCTGATGGAGAGAATAGTTACCATCACGGGAGATGCAGTAGCTGATCCCCGCAACTATAAGGTCAGAATCGGAACAAACTACAGAGAACTTCTGGATGATGCAGGCGGATTTGTAAGAACTCCGGCTAAGATCATTTCAGGCGGACCCATGATGGGATTTGCACTGTTTGACCTTGATGTTCCCACAACCAAGACTGCTTCAGCGCTTACCTGTCTTACTGAGGATGCTGTTTCCGCAATTGAGCCCAGTGCCTGCATTAACTGTGCTAAATGTGTGGATGTATGTCCCGAGAGACTCATCCCCAAGAATCTTGCGGATGATGTTGAGAATGGTCAGGAAGAAAAATTCCTTGCCGAGTATGGCATGGAATGCTGCGAATGCGGATGCTGCAGTTATATCTGCCCCGCAAGAAGACAGCTCACACAGCTGATCAAGGGTATGCGTAAGATTCAACTTGGAAAGAGGAAGAAGTAACAGAAAGGAAAAAACAATGAGCGATATGATGAAAGTTTCGTCAAATCCGCATGTTCGGTCCGGTGTGACAACTTCAAACATAATGATGTGGGTTGTCATCGCACTTCTTCCGGCTGCCGGTTTTGGCATTTATAATTTCGGTATCGACGCCCTGATAATACTTTTGATTTCGGTATTCTCCACTGTCGCTACCGAGTTCTGCTATGAAAAGATAATGAATAAGAAAATCACTATAGGTGATTTTTCTGCAGTTGTTACAGGTCTGCTCCTTGGAATGAACCTGCCTTGCACAGCTCCCTGGTGGCTTCCCATCGTCGGTGGCGTGTTTGCGATTCTTGTTGTAAAGATGCTCTTTGGAGGTCTTGGACAGAACTTCATGAATCCTGCCCTTGCTGCAAGATGCTTTTTGCTTATATCATTCCCGGCACTTATGACCAATTTTGCAACGGATACTTATACATCACCCACACCTCTTGCTGCTCTTAAGGCAGGAGAAGAGGTTACCGTTATCGATATGATCATTGGTAAAATCCCCGGTACAATCGGTGAGACATCAATGATTGCGATAGTGATAGGTGCATGTATTCTTATTATGCTTGGAATCATTGATTTAAAGATTCCCGGAACATACATTGCTTCCTTTGTACTGTTCGTTATCATTTTCGGAGGACATGGATTAAACGGCACATATATTTCCGCACAGCTTGCAGGTGGCGGACTTATGCTTGGTGCGTTTTTCATGGCTACCGACTATGTAACGAGTCCCATAACTACAAAAGGAAAATATATTTATGGAGTGTTCCTCGGAGTACTTACCGGAATTTTCCGTGTATTCGGAGCTTCCGCAGAGGGTGTTTCATATGCAATCATCATCGGTAATCTGATCGTTCCGCTCATCGAGAAGTACACAATTCCGAGAGCCTTCGGTATCAGACCCGTAGAAAAGAAGGAGGAGAAAAAAGCATGACAGATGTAAAAACTATGCTGAAAAATGCACTCATTCTTTTCATAATCACTCTTGTTGCAGGTGTTTCTCTCGGATTTGTTTATCAGATTACGAAGGATCCGATAGCATATCAGAATGAGCTTGCACAGATTAAAGCTAATCAGGCAGTTTTCCCTGATGCAGCTAATTTCGAGGATGTTGATCTTGATGAAGCTACAGCTACTTCGGTACTCAGCGGTCCCGATTACAGCAAGATAGAGATCAACAGTGTAAAAAAAGCAGTTGACGGTTCCGGTAACGGTCTTGGATATGTCGTTCAGGTTACAAGCGGTGGATACGGAGATAAGATTGTCTTCACGGTTGGTATAACAAATGAATCCGTGGTTAACGGCATTTCACTTATTTCCATAAATGAGACTCCGGGTCTTGGAATGAATGCTGAGAAGGTACTTGTACCTCAGTTCCCGGGAAAACCGGCAACTCAGTTTTCTGTTACTAAAAATGCAGCTTCTTCAGATAGTGAGATAGCAGCTATTTCAGGTGCAACAATCACATCTAAAGCGGTTACTTACGGCGTAAATGCAGCTGTTGCATATTTCCAGGCTGCTCTTAACGGTTAAGGAGGTTCGTATGAGTGAAGAGAAAAAAGGAGCCTTGGGCTTTACACAGGACACTCCTATCGAGCGCTTCCTGAATGGACTTATAGTTGAGAATCCTACACTGGTTCTCATGATCGGAATGTGTCCCACGCTTGCAGTTACGACTTCCGCTATAAACGGCGTAACCATGGGACTTGCAACAACATTCGTTTTAGCACTCAGTAATGCGGTTATATCACTCCTTAGAAAAGTGATTCCGGATACCGTTCGTATCCCTGCATTCATCGTTGTAATTGCTTCGTTCGTTACTCTGGTTCAGCTTGTTATGCAGGCTTATGTTCCGGTTATGTATCAGGCACTGGGCGTATACATTCCGCTTATCGTTGTTAACTGTATTATTTTCGGTAGAGCAGAGGCTTATGCTTCCAAACACAATGTTGTTCCTTCGTTTTTCGATGGAATAGGAATGGGACTTGGCTTTACCTGCGCTATCACAGTTATCGGTCTTTTCCGTGAGTTTATCGGTGGCGGCACAATGTTTGATGTACAGGTATTTGGTGAGGGCAGTGTTGTTCCCGGACCTGTAGGATATTTCTTCAGTCAGTATCAGCCGATTCGTATTTTTATTCAGCAGGCAGGTGCATTCATTGTTCTTGCAGTTCTGATTGCAATAATGAATCAGGTTAAGTTCAATCTGGAGAAGAAGGGCAAGGATACTTCCAAGTTTGGTGTCGGCGGTTGCTGCAGTGATGTGGAGATCAAGGATCCCAAGAAGGTTAAGGAAGAGCTTCTTGCAAAAGAAAAGGCAGAGGCAAAGGCTGAGGTTGTTAAGCCAATAGAAGCTAAGGCAGATGTGGTAAAGCCTTCCGATATCAAGGTTCCCGAGAAAGAGCCTGTAGTAGTTGGTAATGTATCGGAGCCACAGATCAAAGAAGTAATTGTTCCGGGAGAGGAGGATAAGAAATGACAGATACGATTATAGGACTTTTGTCCATTATGATTACAGCCTCTCTTGTTAACAACGTAGTACTTAGTCAGTTCCTCGGACTTTGTCCTTTCCTTGGAGTTTCAAGAAAAACAGAGACGGCTTTCGGTATGGGTATGGCGTGCGTTTTCGTTATTTCGCTTGCATCCCTTGTTACCAATGCGATTTACAAATTTATACTTTCACCACTCGATTTATCATTCCTGCAGACCATCGTTTTCATCATGGTTATAGCGATGCTGGTTCAGTTTGTTGAGATGTTCCTCAAAAAGTTTGTGGTATCTCTTTATCAGTCACTGGGTGTATACCTTCCACTTATTACTACAAACTGTGCGGTTCTCGGTGTTGCGCTCAACAATGTAACAGACGGCTATAGCCTTCTTGAGAGTACAATCTGCGGCTTTGCTACAGCAGTTGGTTTTACAATTGCCATCGTAATTCTTGCAGGCATTCGTGAGAAGATTCAGTTTAATGACATTCCGAAGCCTTTCAGAGGAATGCCCACTGTACTTCTTGCATCTGCACTTATGGCGATAGCGTTTACAGGATTCTCAGCATTGAGATGAGATAGCGATTCTGAATAAATCCTCTGCCTTCCCCTTGGGGGGAAGGTGTCAGACGAAGTCTGACGGATGAGGGGAAAAAGGAGAAAATTATGATTAGTGGTGTACTCATTGCTACTGCAGTGGTTGCCGGTGTTGGTATTCTTATCGGAATAATCCTTGGCGTTGCCGACATGAAGCTGCATGTAGATGTAGATGAGAAAGAACAGGCTATTTTGGAAGCACTTCCCGGAAATAACTGTGGTGGATGCGGATTCCCCGGATGTTCGGGATGCGCTGCAGCTATCGCCAAAGGTGAAGCTCCGGCTTCACAGTGTCCGGTTGGAGGACCTCCGGTAGCTGCTGTTATATCAGGAATTATGGGAGTTGATGCGGGCGAAGCAAAGCGTATGGTGGCTTATGTCCACTGCGGCGGTGACTGCGAGCAGGCAACTCAGAGATATGAATATTACGGAGCAGAAGACTGCCGAGTTATCAATCAGGTTCCCGGTGCCGGTCCCAAGACTTGTACCTTCGGATGTTTAGGCGGCGGAAGCTGTGTGAATGTGTGTCAGTTTGATGCTATTCATGTGGTAAACGGAATAGCAGTAGTAGATAAGGAAGCTTGTAAGGCTTGTGGCCAGT
This sequence comes from Butyrivibrio sp. INlla16, assembly GCF_900104155.1. GTDB lineage: Bacteria > Bacillota > Clostridia > Lachnospirales > Lachnospiraceae > Butyrivibrio. Next base: position 67,442 of record NZ_FMYB01000007.1, on the reverse strand, counting down.
GTATCAACATCTGTCCCAGACACCTTATTGACCTTGTTCCCTACGATGCAACAGAGTCGGTTCGTTGTAAGTCAAATGATCCCGGTCAGGCAGTTAACAAGTACTGTAAGGTCGGGTGTATCGCTTGCCATATCTGCGAGAAAAACTGTCCCGCAGGTGCAATTACCGTAGAGAACAACGTTGCCTCCATCGATCAGGACAAGTGTACACATTGCGGCCTCTGCGCACAGAAGTGCCCGAAGAAGGCAATAGAGGTTATTTCCTGAATAAATTCTTAGAAGAATATCTTGCTGTATTGGTACTTTTTAGATTATTTTTTTATTACATATGGGCATGCCATTAAAGGCATGCCCAGTTTTTATGGCTATTTTTCTATCTATTCATTTTGGTACAAGAAATTGGATATAAGATAGTTCAAGATAATACAGTCTATACCAAGATAACTGATGTTTCCGAAATATATAGGTGCGCTTAAATGGGACCATTACCAATATATCGAGTGATTCACTGATATATTGGTATGATGAAATTGATGTATTACCAAGAAAAAGCTAGATATACCAATATATTGGTATAAACATAATTGTTAATTGCCAATATATTTCACAAATCTCAAATATTTTGGTTTGGTAACGAAATATTATTACCAAGATATCTTAAGAATTCGCATAATCTTGGTTTGATACTGATTTTTAATAACCAAGATTTTCTGAAAAACCTATATATCTTGGTACGATAACCCATTTTCACGACCAAGAAACAATAAATATAAAAAATATATAGGTACAAGTGTAATTTACGACAACCAAGATAATACGAAACAATGAATCAGGAAAAGTGAACCTTTATGAAGTTTTCAACTATCATTGAGTTTAATGGTGATTTGGAAGTCTCATATGTTACCAATAGGTTTTTGCCTAAATTAATTCCGGATTTCTCATAATCTCTGAATTTTAGAATGTTGTCTTCAACATATTGAGGTTTATCCAACATGCCCAAATGCTCCCAATACACAACATTTCCGGTATGAGGATGCAGTATTGTAAAATCGGGATGCCGGATCTCGCCATTAAATAACGAAACGGGACACTCATATTTATAGGGAATTCCATGCCTGAATAAAGCATTTGCTATAAGTTCCTCGGATTTAGATCTAACATGTTCACCTCTTCTTGTCAGATGTAATGTTATATTTTCATGATTTTTCTTTGCAGTAAAAGGCAAGGCTTGCCAGGTTTCATAATAGTCCTTTACAGTCATTTCAGCATAATCCAATGTATCTCTTAATTCACCAGGAAAAGAAGAGACAATTGTGGCTGTTTTGCCGGGATTGCTATTGATGAATTTCTGAATGCCTTTAAGTTCTGCTTCTGCGGCGCTTACATATTTCTTGTCGTATTTTTTCTGAGCCAACGCCCTAATTAATGGCATCTCTGACTTAGAAATATAGGTTCCTTTTATGTTATTCTTACCGCCAAGATAATATTGGCTATAGTTCTTTTTCTTTACTATTCGAAGACTACCGGCGGGAGCACTTTTCAGACGTTTCTTACGAGTTGCAATTTCCTTTTTCAAAAATTCAGCTCTTTTTTTAAGAAATGGTATGAATTCATACTCCGGTACTATATTATTACTTTTTTTCATTTTTTATATTGCAAAAAATAAAATAATTTTGCTTGATTTATTCCTTTCTCCCATGGCCTATGGGTGTATTTAGTTTCACATATCAACATGTCATAGTTGTGAAAAAAATATGCTGAACGCATATCAATTATCGGATTGATAATGAATCATATATAATCATATTTTTGCCAGCATGTCAAGAAAAATGATAATGGTTAGTGCTAAAGCAGAATTTTGCATGCATATTATGATAGATGCAAATAAAATAAGCACAAGCTTATACTTTATAGTAAAAGCTGTGCTTATTCTCACTTTTAACCATGCCTAAAATAATTATCATTTTTTACCATTAAATGGTTTGTTCGCGGCTATATAGCCGTTGCCGGATACACATTTTTGTATATCTTCAAATTTCTTATTATCCTTTACATAAACCTCATAGTTTCGTTCTCCTGTAAGAACAAGTTTTAACTTATTATCACCGGCTCTTGCAATGGACAGATTCCAGTCTTCACCGTCGTGAGTTATTTTAAGATTGATTTCTTCACTCGTCTCGGGCTTATCAAAAGTAAAATAGCCTCTAGTTGATTGGAGAATAGCGCTTAGTGCTGTAAGGTTGTCGCGACTTATCCTGTACTGTCCGTCAACGCCTTCACCAACGCATATATCTGCCTCATTGAAAAGGACAAACATATCTACTTTGAATTTGCGGAGCTTGTTTGACATTATAAGAATAACTGCGATCAATGCAATAGCTCCCACAAAAGCAACGGTAAAACCTATCGCAAACCCCATACCTTTAGTTTTTTCTTTCTTCATACCTTATGTCTCCTCCTAATGATGCAATAATCCCCTCTAAAAAATATATGCTTATTCTATCATAATAGCATCGTAATTCCATATAAAATTGGCTGATGTATCATATATATTAAAAGTGAATGTTTTCCAATCCAGGAAAAAGGCTGTATTTTTATCTGGAAATAGCTCTTGCTAAACCTCTTTTCAAGGATCCCATAGAGGAAATATCCTGTAAGGAAAAGGAAAAACCAGGGCATAATTGAAAAATAATCGGATGAAATAAACCCTTCTTGCATAAATCCGAGATATGTCAGGTGCATATTGGACATTCCGTCGTTAAGTCCTCTTCCGTATAATGCATCAGGAAGAGCCAGTTTAAATATACCAAAATTCAACAATCCGACGTTGATTTTCTTTGTGATTGCAAATAATATGGCAGAAATAAGGAATCCCCATAGCGGATCAAGCGGATACTTTTTTTCTTTTGCATTATCAGTATTATCGAGAATTCCAAGCTTTTTTAACAGAAAAATAACCAGTCCAAGAATAAGCATGGATGAGCCAAGGAGAGTAAGCACACCAATATAAACCGGATCCTCCGGCAGTACTATCAGGGTAACTCCTGTAACGATGAACCCGCATAATGATACGATCAGCCCATTTCTGATTGGCTGTCTTGCAAAGTGCAGACAAAAGCCTGATATCAATATAAAACTCCAGCATATGCTCTGTTGCCACATATATGTTCCAATGGTTCCGTACCATGGCATGCTGAATCCTTTTATAAACTTAAGGTCCCAGCAAAAATGATACAGAATCATACTGATTACTGTTATGCCTCTTATCGTATCTATTGATTCAAGCCGATTTTTGGTCTGCATTTTTTTATTTCCCCCATCGTTTTTCTATTCATCTATGATAACACAGCTTTGGATAACTATGATTAGTTGAATATCAATATTTTGATTATTATTTATCAGATAAGAGGAGTAGTGTATCTTGGGGACAATTGTCTGAAGTATATCATTGGACTCAGGTACATTATTGATCTCAAGTCTTCTGGGATAAGGACCGCTTTATGAGCCTGAATATTTTATAAATTAGCATTATCTTGGTAATGCTTAATTGCACCTGTACCCATAAAAATTAAATATTAAAATATCTTGGTATTGAAAATGGGTTACAGTACCAAGAAATACATGGAATTCGTGAAATTTGGGTGATGAAAAATCGATATCGTACCAAGAAATATGGAATTATATAAAAATCTTGGTATAAAAAAGTTATTACCGAACCAAGATATTTGAAATATATGAAAAATATTGGCTATTATCAATCCTGTTTATACCCAGAAAATGGGTAAATATGATATTTCTTGGTAATACAACGATTTCATCATACCAATAAAATTGTGAATTACTCGATATATTGGCATTGGCCAAGCGCATGTATACCAAGATAACCCTATTTAATAAATAATCTTGGTAGGCAGTAATAAAATTGACGTTAGGGAAAATCTCATAAAAAATAAGAAGTTTTGTAATTTAATTTCTTTATTATAATGGGTAGATAAAAAATATAAGATGTATTATATTTAGGGCATGCGTTTTGAAAATATATTTAATATAGGAGATTTTAATGAGAAAAACCAAAATTGTATGTACTATCGGTCCGGCAAGTGAATCAGAGGAGATGATTGCAGCTCTCTGCAGGGCAGGCATGAATGTTGCGCGTCTCAATTTTTCACACGGAGATCATAAAGAGCAGCTCACAAGAATAAAGAGAATCAAGAAAGTAAGACAGGAGCTTGGACTCCCCATCGCTATTCTTCTTGATACAAAGGGACCGGAGTACAGAATCGGAACCTTTAAGGATGGCAAGGTTAATCTTGAAGAAGGTAAAAAGTTCACCTTTACAACCGAGGATATAAAGGGAGACGACACCATCGTTTCAGTTAGCTATAAAAACCTTGCGAAGGAGCTTTACAAGGGCGACAGAATCCTTTTAAATAATGCACTTTTGGAGTTTAAGGTTCTTAGTACAGACGGCACAAGGATTGAGACAGAGGTTGTAACAGGCGGTGAGCTCTCGGATAAGAAGAGTATGAGCTTCCCCGGAAAACACATCAAGCAGGTTTACCTCTCAGAGCAGGATAAATCAGATATCCTTTTCGGTGTTGAGAATGATGTTGATTTCATCGCATGTTCTTTCGTTTCTGTAAAGCAGGATCTTGTGGATGTTCATAATTTCCTCAAGGCTAACGGCGGGGATGACAAGGTTCAGCTTATTGCGAAAATTGAGAACCAGTCAGGTTATGACAACATTGAAGATATCTGCAAGGAATGTGACGGTATCATGGTTGCGCGAGGCGACATGGGTGTTGAGGTTCCGTTTGAGCAGCTTCCTGCAATCCAGAAGGATCTTATCACTAAGTGCCGTATGCTCGGAAAGCGTGTAATTACTGCTACGGAAATGCTTGAGTCTATGATCCACAATCCGCGTCCCACAAGAGCTGAGACTTCTGACGTTGCAAATGCTGTATATGACGGAACAAGTGCAATCATGCTTTCAGGCGAGACAGCGGCAGGTGCTTATCCTGTTCAGGCGGTTGAAACCATGGCTAAGATTGCAGAGACAACCGAGCAGAATATACATTACAACAAGCGCTTCTACAACTATGATTTCATTATAAAAAGTGATGTGGATGCAATTTCTCATGCGACCTGCGGAATGGCTATAGACCTTGACGCCAAGGCAATCGTTGCCTGCACGCTTTCAGGCCGTACCGCAAGAATGGTTTCAAGATTCCGTTCACCTGTTGATATAATCGGCCTTACTACTAATGAGAAGACTTGGAGATGGCTCTCACTTTCCTGGGCAGTTACACCCAAGATGTGTGATGTGTTCCCGTCAACAGATGTACTTTTCTACAGCGCAAAGAAGGTTGCGATTGAAACCTTTGACCTTAAGGAAGGCGACAAGATAGTTATTACAGGTGGTGTTACAAACGGCGAATCAGGTAACACGAACCTTATCAAGATAGAGGATGTTTAATGAGTAAGAAAGCAAAAAGAGCAATTCCCTTTATAGCTTTAGGGGTAAGCTTTGTGGTGTTATTAACTGTAGTCGTTGCGGTTTTGCTTCGGGATCCCGTAGAGGTAAGAGAAAACTCAGGTGATGGGGCCGATCAGGTTGTAGCACAGACAGAGACTGTAGATGCCGCTGAAAATGCAGCGGAGGATCCCGAGAGTTCAACTGATAATCAGACAGTAACAGAGGAATCTGCCGAAGTGCAGGGTGAAGGCGTAAATACAGAAAATTCTGAGGCAGACAAGGCGCAGGAGCAGACAAGCGCAGAAGAAGTTCAGAGCGAAACAGAAGATCAGGCAACAGCTGAAGAACCTCAAAATGTAAATGAGGAACAGACGAATGAAGCAGATGCTCAAAATTCAGATGATGCTAAGGATGCAGCTCAGGTAGAGTCATCTTCCGAAGATGCTCAGGTTGCAGGCGAGGAGCAGGCAAATGCCGAGGAAGTACAGACTGAAACTGTGGCAGCTCCTGCTGAAACACCTCACACAGGTGGTCACATCGTATGTATCGATCCCGGACATCAGAATGGTGCAATGACGGATAAGGAGCCCAACGGACCCGGTTCAAGCACAATGAAAATGAAGGTTACCGGCGGTACGGCAGGAAAAACCACAGGCCTTGCAGAATATCAGCTAGCTCTTACTATCGGACTTATGCTTAAGGATGAGCTCACAAGACGCGGTTATACTGTTATTATGACAAGAGAATCCAATGATGTAAGGATAACCAATATTGAAAGAGCACAGATAGCAAATAATGCTGGCGCAGAAGCATTTGTAAGAATACATGCAAACGGTTCCGACGATACTTCTGTAAACGGAGCAATGACTATCTGCCAAACTCCTTCAAATCCGTATAATGCGAATATGTATTCTCAGTCAAGAAAGCTTTCGGATTGTGTACTGGATGCATATATTGCTGCGACAGGATTTAAGAAGCAGTATGTTTGGGAGACGGATACCATGACAGGTATCAACTGGGCGACTGTTCCATCAACCATTATCGAGATGGGCTATATGTCCAATCCTACAGACGATACCAATATGGCATCACCTGAGTATCAGCAGAAGATGATGCTTGGTATTGCAAACGGTATAGATAATTATTTTGCACAATAAATAAAAAGTACTGTCAGACTCGATTTACGAGAAGACAGTACTTTTTTTATACATTTTTTCGTAGTGCCCCGACAATATTGAAGAGTGCCGAATATATCAGTCCGAAGGAATATACAATTACAACTATATGAGTATCCTTTATGAAAACAATACAGCAGATTGCAAGGATCATATCAAATATTCCGTGTGCCAGTTTAAGCTTAAAAGATCCGCCATGGCTTCTGTTTTCAAGGGCACGAAGTATTTCCACGAGACCGGTAAAGCTGTGCAATATAACAAGATACAGAATAACATAGATGCGTGGAATATTGTTCAGCGTACAAGTCAGATATCCGAAATCAGTGAAAATTACACCCTTGTACAGCATATACTTGCCGCCTATCATATGACGTGCCATGGTAAAAAAATATATTAGGGTATTTATTCCGTAAATCAAAAGACCGACGCCAAGAATAAGGATAATGTAAGAATATGCATGCTCGGGATATAAAATAAGTGCTACCGCAGCAATGATCATGAATATGGAAAATATGAAGCTTTTGATTTTTTGAATTCTTGTCATATATTATTTCCTTTTAGTTTCTTAGAGGGAAAACCCACCAGGATATTTCCTGATTTTTGAATCTCACTTTTTACCATTATTTTTTGATCTAAAGCAGCGTTCAGAAATTTTCCGAGAAATGTATGTTTCTTTTGCTCAATAAGAGCGCCCCGGTATTCATCCAGATATTTATTTATGTTGAAGTCCTCAATCTCCATGCCTGAGAGTTCCTCTCCGAAAGCTTTCCAGTCCGCGTTGGCGTTAAGCTGGCGCTTTTCGAGAATACCGCGAATCCTTTCTTTGTAATCGGCGATGGCTTCCGTATCATATTTTTCAAGCTCGAAAACATCATTACTTCCGCGGAGATACTTCATTGCATATATCATCTGGCAAAAAGCATTCATATAATCGGAAGGATTGTCTTTAAGTATTTCCGAATAATTTCCCCACATTGGCGTATATTTGTAACGCGCAAAGCTGTAATCCGGAAAATGACCGGCCCTTCCGTGTCCTAGATTCATTATGGAGTTTTCGTTTCCCTGATAAAGGGAATTGGTGTATAGACCTTTTTCAATATCGTCAGGGAGAGTAGCATTGTGCCTGAAACTGATCTGACGCTCAGTAAAACCGTTTCCATCAGGAATAAGCTCATAAAAATCATAGTTTGTATTGTTTATTACAAGGGAAGGAGTGCCTGCAAAATATCTGTGAGCCCAGGTATCGGCAAGGATGTGCATGGCAATGCCCACCGCCTGGAGAGGTTTGTCCTTTGCAAGGTCTATAGTCTTGGAAACCAGTTCTCCGTTGGGGCCGCAGATTAGTCTGTATTTGTTTTTATACCTTTTTGAAGCCCACTTTTTTTCTGCATACAGATCATAGGGCAAAAAATGAAAAGCGGTCCAAATGCCTGTGATTTTCTGTAACCCCAGTATATCGGTGGGCATATCCATGAGCTCAAGATTAAGCTGGGTGGTGGCATACTTATCAGGCACCATTATCCTTGATAGGAAAGCTGCCGTGCATTCATCTACAAACTGGGCACTGTAACAGATATCCATACATTCTTCATGGGTGTAACCCGCAAGAAATGCGGCACAGTAGGTTGCGTAATAATGAAAATCAAGCTGCATATCACATCCTCCCCAGTTGTTTTTTTGTTTTTGCCGAAAGGAAATATGATACGAACATATCGAGAATAGCGAAGCAAAAAGCAACATCAGTTAAGAATGAAGCAATGGTAGTATCATTCGGGTCTGAGCTGGTTTCGATAAAAAATCTATTAAAACCGGAAAAGGTCAGAATCAGTGCAAAAAAAGCCCAAAAAAGGAAAGCTTTCTTGTCCTTTTTTCCACGACCTACAAGAATGGCACAGCCTCCAACATAAAGGTGCCATAAAAGAATCAGGATAATAACAAGGACTAAGATACCTGTTACTATTCCTTTCATAAAAGGAATTTCAGTATTACCGCCGGTAACAAATTCAAAGAAATCAATGTCTCCGAAAGCAATTTCTTCAATAGCCTTTATAATAGTCCAGATACCGAAAATAATAATGCCTACACCACTTACAACAAGACCATTGTTATATTTTCGAAGGCGTCTTTCCAATTCTGTTTTGTCCATTTTTATACCCCTGGTAAGAAAAGTGTAAAATTTAAAATAGGTATTTACCTACTTAATATAATTTTAACTTAGCAATATTCTTTTTACAACGCTCAGAATAATTGTAACTTTTGAATATGTGACAATGGAAGATGATTAAATGATGAAAAAATAATACTAAACAATTTTCATATTGATAAAGGCAGTCAGGAATTGGTAAAATAAAGAACTAAGGAGTGCCTTCTGTTGGCATGAAGAAAGTTAAAAGGGGACATTTTAAATGAAGAGGAAATTGGGGAATCTGTTATTCGTCATCACAGCTCTGCTGTGTTTTTTTGTATTATCCGGAAATTCTTCCATACTATCAAAAGCAGCTGAAACGAAAACTGCAACAGTGAACGGAACTCTTTTGGAAGGAGAGTCTTTCTGTGCTGCAGTTAAGAATCTTGCTAACGGCACAACCTGGATGAAATATGATACTGCAGATAAGAAGGTTACGAAGATAGTTTTTGTATCAAAAACACCTACCGGTCAAAAGAGCAACAAATCTGTCGGTACCGGTGTTACTGCATATTATGATGGGAAAGGCATAATTTCCATTTATAGTTCGGCAGACAAAATCATCTTCCCTGAAGATGCATCAAGGATGTTCTATGATTTTGAGAAACTAATTCAGGTTGATTTTGGAAATGGCAGAGTTAATACTTCAAAGACTCAGAATATGAATTCTATGTTTTGCTATTGCAATAGCCTGGAGAAAGTGAATTTCAACAGTTTTAATACAGCAAATACATCGAATATGAGTCGCATGTTCGGTGTATGTACAAGTCTTAAAGATCTGGATTTAAGCAGTTTTACATCAGATAAATTATATACAACAGAAGCCATGTTTAGTGGCTGCGAGAAGCTTACCAAGGTGACTTTAAAAAATTTCAGCGTTAAGAGTGTATCAACTATGGATTTTATGTTCAGCAATTGTAAAAGCCTTGAGTCCATTGATTTGAGCTGTTTTGGATCTTCCAGCGCTGTTACTGTAGCTGATATGTTTAATTCCTGTGATTCATTAAAGAATATTAATCTATCAAATTTCAGCGCTTACAATATTTATATTGCAGACAGAATGTTTGCAAATTGTCCGAGCCTTGAATATTTGGATATGAGTTGCCTTGATCTGTCAGGTGCAGCAAATACTGATGCAATGCTCTTTGGCTGCTACAACTTAAAAGCGGTTATGACACCTAAGGCTACAAAAGGATTTATGGATTTTCCCACTTTAATGGTTATTGATAATAACATAGACGGAAAGCCGGACGTGGCAGGAACTTACCATAAAAATCCTGTATCAAATTCTATAAACAGAATGATCCCTTTTGATGAAAACACTATGACATATGCACCTGCCTTGGATACTCCTAAGGATGATCCTGTAAGCGAGAATGTTTATGGCGCCAAGGAGATTACGATAAAAGGCATAACTTACCGGTTTAACAGTGATGGCAGCGCAGTTGTAACGAAGATTACCGCGAAAGGAAATGTATCTGTAAATAAGGTTACTTATGAGAAGATGACACATCCGGTAAGAAAAATTGAAGCAGGTGCTTGCAAAGGAAATAAAAAAATAAAATCGTTAAGTATAGGAAAAAACGTAACTATAATTGGAAAGGACGCGTTTAAAGGCTGTAAAAAACTTAAGAAGATTAAATTTGATGCAAATAAATCATTGAAGATTGAAAAAAATGCGTTTAAGAAAATTGCAAAGAAGGCAACAGTTTCTGTAAAGGGTATAAAAGGTAAGAAAAAAGCCAAGCTTGTAAAGACTTTGAAGAAACAGATAGGGGCGTAAGTATGAAAAAATATAAGAATGCATTTTTGATTGTTGCAGGATTTATTCTGATAATCTGTATGTCATCGCTAAAAAGTGAGGCAAGAACATATTCAAACGAAGTCGGAACGATTAATAATTTTAGCAATGTAAAGAATCGATTGGCCGGAAGTATTTCATATTTTGCACCGGGAAACTATCAGTATCTAACCGGGATGAATAATACTGTTAAAAAAATGAAATTCATTACAAATGCTGATGTATCTCCGTATAACGGTATGCCAAGTACCTCTGTTGGAAATGGCGTGACTGCATACTATGACTCAAAAAACGGAATAGTATATATATGCACAACCGCGTCTAAACTTATTTTTGATTCGGCGCAGGCGGTTTTCTCTGAATACAGAGCACTGGAAGAGATTGATTTCTCAGGTGCCAATGTTTGCTTTTATAAAGATGTTGATTCCACAAAAAACATGTTTTATAACTGCAGAAATCTTAAATTCGTTGATCTTAGTACCTGCGATACGTCGAATGTAACCGATATGACTTCAATGTTTGAAGGCTGTGAAAAATTAAAGAGTGTGAAGCTTGGCAACTTCAAAACGTCAAAGGTTACATCTTTCAGACGAATGTTCTACGGATGTGAGAGATTGGAGAACCTGACGCTTCGAAGCTTTGATACATCAAACGCCAGTGACATGAGAGGAATGTTTGGAAAATGCAGAAACCTTAAAGAACTGGATGTTTCAACATTCGATACTTCCGCAGTAATGTATATGGGTTATATGTTTGGACAGTGTAACGGTCTTACAGCTTTGAATCTCAGCTCCTTCGATACCAAGGCAGTATTAAACATGGGATCAATGTTTGAAGGCTGTGAGAATCTTGGGTCATTGGATCTGTCTTCCTTTGATGTGAGCAGTGCGACTTATCTTAATGCGATGTTCTACGGATGTCGCAGCCTTAAGTATCTGAACCTGAGCTCTTTTGAGCTTTCGCAGAATACAATTACAGGTGCGGGATTCCTGAAGGGCTGTAAAGCAATTACTATTCTTGATGCACCGAAGAAGGTTGCAAAAGAGATTGATCTTCCAATCGAATATTATATTGACAATAATAAAGATGGAAATCCTGATACAAAGACAAAATATTCTAAAATGGCGGTTACAAATAAAAGCAACAGATACATATTCTGGGTAGAAAAGCCCGTTGTAGCGCCTAAAAAGACTCCGACTATAACCAAGGTACACTCATTTGGTATCGACTATGATATACATCCGGATGGAAGAGTAGTCGTAACAAAGATAAGTGTCCTGGAAAATGTAGCTATAGATACTGTTAAAGCAAAGGGTGTGAGATACCCCGTAACAGAGATAGCGGATGGCGCATGCAAAGGAAACAAAAATATTCAGACTATAGAAATAGGTTCTTCAGTTAAGTCTATCGGTAACAGTGCATTCTACGGATGCAAAAACCTTAAGAAGGTAACTATAAATGCGAATAATCATTTGCATGTGGGCTCTAATGCATTTAAAAAAATGAGCAGAAAGACCGTGATACAAGTAAAGGGCATCAAGGGAAAGGCAAAGAAACAGCTTGTAAAGACGATTAAAAAGAATACGAATGCTAAGGTAAGATGACCTTTATGAAGGAAATACGGGGAAATAATGTATGAAAAAGATATTTAGATATATGATGTTTGTCTTTGTTGTTTTATTTGCACTTGTTCTTACGCCAAAGACAGCTTTAGCGGCAAGTAAAACTGCAGGACAGCTTTATAATGGGACAACCTTTAATAAAAAAATCAAGAAGATTACGGTTGGCGAAGAGGATAGCAGCTATATTGCCAGTGGTGTTAAGAAAATTATTTTTACAAGAGATAGTAAAACGTATCAGGCATTAAAAAATAGAACAGTAGCTTTACCTAAGGAAACAGTTGGAAGCGGCGCTACTGCTTATTATGATGCAGCGGAAGGTACTGTTTATGTTTACTCAGCAAATCAAATGATTTTTGACACCGACTGCAGTAACATGTTCACCGGCTTTGATAATCTGGAAACTATTACATACGATAAGCTTTCAAGCGTTAATGTAACTAAGGTTTCAAGAATGAAGAATATGTTTGACTTCTGCAAAAAGCTGACCTATTTTGACGCAAAGATGTTCAAGGGAATCAAAGCGACAAATGTATATGGAATGTTTGCAGGATGTCAGTCTTTAAAAAGTATTGATCTTAGCGGGATTGATTTGAGTTCTGTAACAGACTTATCCTACATCTTTGATGGTTGCAGCAATCTTGAATATATAAGCTGGAAAAAATTTGATACATCTAAAGTTACAACGATGAAAGGCGTATATCGCGGCTGTAAGTCGATTAAAACCATAGTCTTTCCTGATTGGTTTACGATGCCAAATGTAACAGATATGATGTTCTGTTTTGATGGCTGCTTAAGTCTTGTGTCTGTTGATTTCGGAAAAATGACCGCAGCAAAAGTAACCAATATGCAGCAGATGTTTGAAGGTTGTACATCCTTAAAGTCGATCACCCTGTCAAAGCTTAATACGAGCAAGGTGAAAGATATGTCATGGATGTTTGCAGGTTGTACAAGCCTTGAATCTGCTGATCTTCATACTTTTAATACATCAAATGTTACCGATATGGGACACATGTTTAAGGGCTGCACAGGCTTGAAAACAGTCAATTTAAGCGGCCTTGATATAAGGAAAGATGAATCGGTTGCTGAAATGTTTTGCGGCTGCAGCTCCTTGGAATCACTGGATTTAAAAGATTTGGACTTTTCTACGGTTTGCAGTAAAACTTATTATGCTGATTTGATTTTAGGGTGCGATAATTTAAAAGTACTTACATCACCTAAAAATGTCACCAAGGCTATACCGCTTAAGGCGACCTTTGCTCTTGATGATAATAAAGATGGCAAGCCGGATACTGCTGAAAAATACAAAGTATTTCCTATATCCAAGACAAGCCACAGATATATCAGGATATCTGATGAGAAGCAGACGGGAGATTACAGCGGATCTCAGGAATACCAAAATGATCCGGTTGTAGAATCCAAGCCTGTCGATAAGAGTGTAAAAGTGGGCAGCAATACCTACATAATTCATCCTGACGGAACTGCTACGGTAACTAAGATCGCAGCTAAAGGAAAAGTAAAAATAGACGAAGTAAAAGCTTTCGGAGCTAAGCACCCTGTAACAAAAATTGCAGATAATGCAGCAAAGGGAAATAAAAAGATTAAGTCCCTTACCATTGGTTCAAAAGTGACATCTATTGGTAAAAACTCATTCAAGGGCTGCAAAAAACTCAAGAAAGTAACAATTAAAGCCAATAAGAATCTTAAGGTTGGAAAAGGTGCTTTCAAAAAACTTCCCAAGAGGGCTGTGATTCATGTCAAAGGAATCAAAGGCCATGCTAAGAAGAAGCTTGTTAAGGCAATAAAGAAGCAAACAAATGCAACTGTTTCTTGACTTTTCATTACATGATAGTTAAACTAGTTTGCAGAGCGTTGAAGATGTGGGGCATGCCCCAAGATGTTCTGTTTTCCATAACAGAGAAACTGGTCGGCGGCTGAGAGCCAGTTTGGTAAAGACAGTTCGGAATTTTCGCATCGGAGCTACAATTTCATTAAGAATTAAGCGTCTGTCATTTGATGACAGGAATCAGGGTGGTACCGCGGATTATATTCGTCCCTTACATCGTTTTTGATGTAAGGGATTTTTTTATTGGTATTTAGAAAAAGTTCCTTAGATAAAACGATATCAGAACTTCATTTTTTAAGGAGGATTCACATGATAAAAGAACAATTGGAAAAAATCAGGGAGAGCGCGCTTAAGCAGATCGGCGAGACAGATGGTCTCGACATGCTTAATGATATTCGTGTTAATTTCCTTGGAAAAAAGGGTGAGCTTACAAGCATCCTTAAGAGCATGAAGGATGTTGCTCCCGAGGACAGACCTAAGGTTGGTCAGATGGTTAACGAGGTTCGTGAGGAGATTGAGAAGAGCCTTGAAGCTACCAAGAAGAAGATGGAAGCAGCTGTTCGTGAAGCTAAGCTTGCCAGCGAAACCATCGATGTAACTCTTCCTGCCAAGAAGAATAACGTAGGACATCGTCATCCCAACGCAATTACACTTGAGGATGTTGAGAACGTATTTATCGGAATGGGCTACGAAGTTGCTGAAGGTCCCGAGGTTGAGAAGGACTACTACAACTTTGAGGCACTCAATATTCCTGCAGATCACCCCGCAAAGGATGAGCAGGATACTTTCTATATCAGCGGAGATCTGCTTCTTCGTACACAGACCTCATCTACACAGGTACATGAGATGGAGAAGGGCAAACTTCCTATTAAGATGATTGCCCCCGGCCGTGTTTTCAGAGCAGACGAAGTAGACGCTACACACAGTCCCAGCTTCCACCAGATCGAGGGACTTGTTATTGATAAGGACATCACATTTGCTGACCTCAAGGGAACACTTGCTGAGTTTGCAAAGGAGATTTTCGGCGAGGATGTTAAGGTTAAGTTCAGACCTCATCACTTCCCGTTCACAGAGCCCTCTGCAGAGATGGACGTAAGCTGCTTCAAGTGCGGCGGTAAGGGCTGCCGTTTCTGTAAGGGTGAAGGCTGGATCGAGATCCTCGGTTGCGGTATGGTTCATCCTCACGTTCTTGAGATGAGCGGAATCGACCCTAACGAGTACACAGGCTTCGCATTCGGACTCGGACTTGAGCGTATCGCAGTTCTTAAATATGAGATAGACGACATGCGTCTTCTGTACGAGAACGACATTCGATTCTTAGAACAGTTTTAACTTAAATAGAAAGTGAGGTTGCGCAATGGACGCAAATTTATCATGGATTAAAGCATACGTACCGGATTTAAACGCAAGTGATCAGGAGATCCTCGATGCACTTACACTTTCCGGAACAAAGGGCGAGGGATTCCATCGCCTTGATAAAAACTTAGAGAAAATCGTAGTTGGTCAGATCGACAAGATCGAGCAGCACCCTGATGCTGACAAGCTTGTAATCTGCCAGGTTAATATCGGATCCGAGGAGATTCAGATCGTTACCGGCGCAAAGAACATGAAGGAAGGGGACAAGGTTCCCGTAGTTCTTGATGGCGGAAGAGTTGCCGGAGGACATGACGGAAGCCCGAATCCCGAGGAAGGTATCAAGATAAAAGCAGGTAAGCTTCGCGGAGTTCCCAGTGCGGGCATGATGTGCTCAATTGAAGAGCTTGGTTCAAGCAAGGATTATTATCCTAACGCTCCCGAGGACGGACTTTATATCCTTCCCGAGGACACAGAGGTTGGAGCAGATGCTGTGGAAGTTCTCGGACTTCACGACACAGTATTCGAGTTCGAAGTAACAAGTAACCGTGTAGACTGCTACAGCATCCTCGGTATTGCAAGAGAGGCAGCTGCTACATTTAAGCTTCCTTTCAAGGCTCCTGTTGTTAAGGTTGAGGAGACATCTGAGAAGGCTTCTGATTACATTTCAGTAGAAATTAAGGATGCAGACCTTTGCTCACGTTACTGCGCAAGAGTTTGTACAGACATCAAGGTTGGTCCTTCACCCGAATGGATGCAGAGAAGACTTGCTGCAAATGGTGTAAGACCTATCAACAACATCGTTGATATCACAAACTATGTAATGCTCGAGTATGGTCAGCCCATGCACGCATTTGATCTTTCAACAATTGCAGGAAACAAGATCGTAGTAAAGCGCGCTAAGGACGGCGAGAAGTTCATAACACTTGACGGACAGGAGAGAAATCTCGACAGCGAAGTTGTCATGATCTGCGATGGCGAGAAGGAAGTTGCAATCGGCGGTATCATGGGTGGCGAGAACTCTATGATCACAGAGGACGCTAAGACAGTTCTCTTCGAGGCTGCTACATTTAACGGACCCAACATCCGTAAGAGTGCAAAGAGAATCGGACTTCGTACAGATGCATCAGGCTTCTTTGAAAAAGGTCTTGATCCCAACAATGCTGAGGACGCAATCAACCGCGCATGCCAGCTTGTAAATATTCTTGGCTGCGGTAAGGTTACAGCCGGAATTGTTGAGGCTAAGTCACCTATCAAGGAGCTTAACAGAATCAAGTTTGAGCCCGACAGAATAAATGCACTTCTCGGAACAGATATCGACAGACAGACAATGCTTGATATCTTCGCAAGAGAAGAACTCGTATATGATGAAAAAACAAATGAGATCGTTGTTCCCAGCTTCAGACAGGATCTCATCGGTATGTGTGATATTGCAGAGGAAGTTGCAAGATTCTATGGCTATGACAAGATTCCTTCAACTCTTCCTAAGAACGCACCTACAACAGGTAAGCTTACTTTCAAGATGACAGTTGAGAAGACAGCACGCGAAGTTGCTCAGTTTTGCGGATTCTCACAGGCATACGGCTATTCCTTCGAGAGCCCCAAGGTATTTGATAAGCTTCTTTTACCTGAGAATGCTCCTGAGAGAAATGCGATTAAGATTTCCAACCCGCTTGGTGAGGATTTCTCAATCATGAGAACAATCCCGCTTAACGTTATCCTTACAAGCCTTGCTACAAATTACAAGCGCAGAAACAAGGATGTTAAGCTCTATGAGATAGCTAATATCTATATTGCAAAAGAGCTTCCGCTCAAGGAACTTCCTGATGAGAGATCACAGTTTGTTCTCGGATTCTATGGAGATGGCGACTTCTTTACAATGAAGGGCGCTGTTGAAGAGTTCCTTGGCCAGATCGGCATGGCAGATGACCTCGAATATGATGCTAAGGCAGGTAAGCCTTTCCTTCATCCCGGACGTCAGGCTCTTATAAACTTCAAGGGCGAGACTATCGGATATCTCGGAGAGGTTCATCCTGAGGTACTTGACAACTACGGAATCGGAACAAGAGCATATATCGCAGTTCTTGACCTTCCTTCAGTTGTTCCGCATGCAAGCTACATGCGCGTATACACAGGCATTGCAAAATTCCCTGCTGTAACCCGTGATATCAGTATGGTTGTTCCTACAGCTGTAACAGCCGGTGACATCGAGAAGATGATCAAGCAGCGCGGTGGTAAGAAGCTTGAGAAACTCGAACTTTTCGACATCTATGAAGGTTCACAGATTGAGAAGGGCTTCAAGTCTATGGCTTACTCACTTGCCTTCAGAGACAAGGAAAAGACCCTTGCAGACGATGAAATAAACGCAGCTATGAAGAAGATTCTTAATGGCCTTGAAAGCCTTAACATCTCACTTAGAAGCTAATATTATTTTCTAAAAAATGATGGAAGCCTTCCCTCAGATAAATGGGTGGAAGGCTTCTTTATGCCCATAATCTATTTTCAGTAATTTTTTTGATACCGGATGCAACATATTTGCCTCCAAATCTGTATATAGTATAGAACCTCAAAAACGCAGATTTATTCGGAGGATTTATTATGAAAAAGAATATTATCGCAGTTGTATTAGGACTTATACTTGCATCCGGTTTGTTCGTAGGTGCCGGAAAATATATTGCTTATTCTCGTAGACTGGTACCTGCTGAGCCTATGGCTCAAGAAAGCGAAACAGAGCTAAAATACAGTGAAAATAGCAATTCCTACGGGGCAACGGATAAAAAAGAATTTGATAAGAAGCTTGTTGAGTTTATAGAAGAGAATGGGTACGAAAACAAGAACTACATGATATCGCCTACATCTCTCAGAGCAGCACTTGGAATAGCAAATATTGTCACTTCAAAAATGATGGAAAGATATGTTGAGGTTCCGGCTTACATAACTGATGTAAGCTTCAGACATTCGCACATACGTCATTATAATGTGAAATATTACTATACACTTCATTATAGTTATGAAGGGCAGGAGTATGAAGTCGAAAAGGTAAGTAGAATGGCTCCTAACGAGAATCTTGATAGGGCATGGCTTGATCCTGTATATATGAAAAATGTGGAAATTGTTAGTAAAGAGAAGCATGTTATATACGGATTTGTGCTCCTGGCTGTTTCCGCGATATTTGGATTTATAACAGTATTTATAACAATTTTAAGAAAGAAAATATCCAAGATAAAGCAGGAAAAGCAGAACTATCAAAATTATCAGAATGATCAAGTCTATAATATGTTCTCAAGAAAATATATGAACGAACAGATTAGATCCATAAACTATGGTAAGTTTCCGATAGGACCAATTATTTCTGGTATTTATGCAGCTGTATTTGCATTTTTGGGAGCGATTACATCCATTCTCGGTGCTGTATTTACAAAAAATCCGAGCGGGGCACGAATACAAATAAACGGAAGACTTTTGCAGGGACAGGAATCAATCGATACAGCTATGAAGTGGGGAAAGGTACTTCTTAGAGTTGGAAGTGTTGCATTCGTTGTGGCTTTCATAATGATTGTACTAACAGTTATATTATTTACACGTTATAATAATGAGATGAGATATCAGCGAGACGCAATATAAAAGACAAAGACAAAGTAAGCGAATGATTATTCATCATTGCGCTTACTTTGTTTTTTAGAATAATATTTTTTGACATATTTATAGATGGAATTTTTATGATCATCTGAGAGATTATCGTATGTTTCTATAATAAACGAAAGCTTTGGATCCTCAGAGTTAATCATATATTCAGGAGCGGAAGAGGGTTCGGTATTTGTAGAAGCACTATTGTTTGAAGTGTCTATGAAGGCTTCCATGAATTGTGTTAGTGCAGCGGCTTGAGATATGCCGGATTTTGAGCAAGCTTCTTTAAAGTTGTCGGTAAGATCTTTTTTTAACTTATAACCTTTTGTAATATAGCCGACCTTCTCCTGATAGCGCTGAGACCATATTGTTTGATTTTTTGGGTTACCTACAGGCATATTGTAATAACCTCCTATAATTGTTATAATAAAACTAATCTGAGTGGAGCGATGCGAGAAGTTTTGGGCTCGCCCCACTCGTCGCCTTAATTAAGAATTACTTTTTTTCAGGTTCTGTGATTAGTTCTTGAAGATACGCCAAAATTTTTTCTTTTGGCGTATCTTCTTCAATTAGCTTGATAATCATTTTGATGATGCCGATGAACATATAGTTAGTCATTTCTTCATTCTCCATGATATTTCGCTCCTTTCTCGCTTGACCCACGACTATTATATGATAACATAAGGTGCACCATATGTAAATGTGCTTTATATGCGACCTTTCGGCTTTTTATGAAAGAGGCCTCTATGACTGTATACAGACTTGATAGTAAAAAAATCATGTTTCCGGATCCCCGGCTTGCAGAAGATGACGGTCTTCTTGCAATAGGCGGGGATCTTTCTATGGACAGGCTTATTCTGGCCTACAGCAATGGAATCTTTCCGTGGTATACGGAGGGTGAACCGATATTGTGGTGGGCTCCCAAGGAACGCTTTATTATCAGGCCTGCTAACATTCATGTGTCTCATTCAATGAGAAAGTTTTTCAGAAAGCATGAGATATCAATACGGATAAACCGCGATTTTGCTGATACGATGCATAGATGCAGAATCAAGAGGGAGTTCACGGAAGAGGGAACATGGATAACCGATGACATGGAGACAGCTTATAAGAGGCTCTTTGACAATGGCTTTGCGCTGAGCGTGGAATCTTTTATTGATGGAGAACTTGCAGGCGGTCTGTATGGAGTAAGTCTTGGCAGATGCTTTTTCGGTGAGAGTATGTTTTCTGAGATGGAAAACGGGTCAAAAATTGCACTTATACTGTTCTCAAAGGTACTTGAAGAAAATGACTATGTAATGATTGATTGCCAGTTTGAGACAGAGCATCTAAAGAGCATGGGTGGGGAGATGATCAGCTTTGATGAGTATAGGGCACTCCTTGTGGAGGGCTTTGACCGAAAAGTGAAACAATAGGATTTTTTGATAATTTATTATTTTTTTGTCAACTATTATTCATATGTGATGTTATAATTTTAGCAGAAGATGTCGGCATTTTAGGGGAGAATAATCTGTATGGAAGAATTATACCTTAGCGCTGAAAACCTGCTTCGTTACATAGTTGAATTTTCAACCTTATTATTGGAATTCTTTGGCATATGCATTCTTGTATATACCGGCTTAAAAAGCTTTTATCTCTGGATAAAAAAGGATGGCTCAATTAGACTGGAGCTAGCACAGGGAATTGCACTTGCGCTTGAATTTAAGCTTGGCGGCGAGGTTCTGAGAACAGTTGTTGTCAGGGAATGGGCAGAACTCGGCATTCTCGGCGCTATCATTGCGCTCAGGGCAACGCTGACCTTCCTTATCCATTGGGAAATTAAAAACGAGGAGAAGGCTTTGCAACCTACGCTCAAGGAAAGTCTTGAAAGTAAGGAAGAGCATAAAGTCTGACTTCATCTTATGAACACTTTTAATCTAATGACATATCCCGTGACTTACGGGTTAATCGCAATTAACATAATCATTTTCATTTTAATAAATCGTAAGGTATTAAGCGTAGGGCAGCTTGGCTCATCCTATATTCAGACGCTCCAGGAGAAGGAGTTCTACAGGATTGCTACAAGCGCCTTTACTCAGAAGGAATTCCTGCACCTTGCCTGCAATATGTATTCTCTTTATAACATCGGACGTGTGCTGGAAGATGCACTGAAGTCCGATGTCTTTGCTATATGCTATTTCACTATCATGATCGTGGGCGGCGCGATTTCCGCAAGACTTCACAAAAAGGGCTCGCCCTTTACTCTCAGCATCGGAGCCTCCGGCGTTATCTGCGGCCTCATCGGGATTTACATGGTAATTGCATTTTCTGTCTGGGGATTTTCCGCCTTAACCTCCATGATTCCAACAATTGTTATTCTTGCTCTTATGACCACTTCCAAGAAAATTGATTCCATCGGCCATTTCACAGGCCTTCTCTGCGGCATTCTTGGAGGAATTGTGTTAGTGAATATCTATCATTTCGGATGAGCTTTCTCATGTTTTTCTGATTACCTTTAAGTGCCTGCTTTGTTGGAAAAAGGTAAATGTGGGCTTTGGATTTTTTATGGAAACAACAAGTTCTAACACTAATTCTTGATTTGTTGTTCGACCTTTCGCCAGGCACAATAAAAGTGAGTATTTCCTTCTGATTTGTTGTTAGGCATTTCTCCAAGAACAATAAAAATGTAATTTCCTTCTGATTTGTTGTTTGGCTTTTTTCTGGGAACAACAAATGTGACTATATCATCCTGGTTTGTTGTTTGACCTTTTTCTAAGCACAATAAATTTTGATAATGCTACTTGAATTGTTGTTTGAGCCTTTCCTCAGGTACAATAAAAATCGGTATTTCTTGTTTATTTATTGCATATGAAATTTGTTGTCACTAACTTGAAGAAGTTCTTGATAAAACCAAATATATTTAGTAGCTGATTAGTCGCAGAGAACTTGAATGCTGCGGAATATATACTGTGTTAGTGTTGGCACATTATTTTAAATAAAAAACTATATATAACCTTTTGCTTAAAAAACGATTAACACGCTCATCTGATGCTGGGCGTGTTTTATAATGGGAATAAGGTTGATACTAATGTTACTTAGGAGGTGGGTTTAATGAGAAAAATAAAGAAAGTTTTATCCATTCTGATATGTATGGCACTATGTTCATGCTTGTTGCCTATGGGATCAGCGAAAGCAGCTACAGATTTTAAAGCTGCGGTAACTCTTATTCTGTTTGATGATAATGGAAATATTATTTCTGAAGGGTCGTTTGGTGAAGCAAATGTTGTGTTAAAAAATAACAATAAGCCCTATGATACATATACTCCTGAGGATGGAATTGTAATACAAAATTGCACCGTGGCTGAAGGAGATGTATATAGTTTAGCAGGAGTAGTTGTTGACGAGGGATATGATACATTTGAGTGTAATATGTGGTTTATAAATTTTACTGCAGCAAGTTGGAACCAAAGTGATGTTATTCAGGCAGATATAACATTTAAGGTTCCCGAGGGATATAGTCCTGCAACAGTTAAAAGAATATATCAGCACAATTTAGATGAAGAAAGTATACAAAAGGTTAATTGTATAAGTTATACAGATACAACTGTCACAATATCAGCAGATTTGGGTGTACAAGGGCAAAATACTAATGCAGATCCTAAGGTATGGGGACTTAAGGACGAGTTACTTCTTGAGATGAAGAAGACTCAAGATATTAGTCAAAAGACAGCTGTTCTTTCAGCTGAAGAGTTCACCTACACAGGTAGTCCCATTACTCCTGAGGTTAAAATTGAAGGACTGACTAAGGATGTTGATTTCAAAGTTGAATATTCAAACAATATAGAGGTTGGTGAAGGCACGGTTACTATTACCGGAATAGGAGCTTATAAAGGTAAAATAACAAAAACATTTAAGATAAAAGCTAAGGAATACAGTAATTCAGAATATGTCGATGAAACGGGTGGAGCAAACTACATCCTTAATACAGATGCAAATGGTAATACAACCGCAATTTATACAGGACCAACAAATAAGAAATCGAAAAAGATTACAATTCCTTCAAGTATAACTCTTCCTGACGGAACAACAGCTAAAGTTACCCAAATAGATGCAAACGCATTTAAAGGTTCCAAAGCTAAACAGATTACAATACCAAGCACAGTAACTAAGATCAGTAGTAAAGCTTTTGCAGGATCTGAGGCAAAGAAGATTATAATTAAGACCGATAAGAAGGGAAATATATCAATTGGAAAAGGTGCTTTCAAGAATATGAAAGCCAAGAATGTACAGATTGTTATAAAAGGATGCAAAGGTAAAGCAAAAGATAAGCTAGTAAAGAAGATTAAGAAACAGGCACCTAAGGGTACGAAGGTTAAATAATCAATTATTGGAACAAGCAGGCATGTGCCTGCTTGTTCTTTTCTATAAGTGGAAACAGTCTTAGTGATTTAAAAATTGATTATTCTTAATTGACGGTAATTTAATAATAATATTTTTATAAAATGGTTTGGCACGTTTCGTGACAAGACTGAAGTCATTGACAATTTACCTTCTTGTATTGATTAGGCTATAGTAAATGTCAAAATAAAATTATGAATTCATCTGTGAAAAAAGCTATGGATTTTTGATAAAGAAAATAACTTAAATGTTGATTTAAATAGGGTGTTTAATTGAAAGAGAGGTGCGTTTATGAGGTTTATGAGAAGAGTAGGAAGCTTAATTTTATGCGCTGCGATGGTGGCTTGCTTAATGCCTGGGGTGGTTGCGCGTGCTGCGACTGAGGTTGAGGTAGTTGTCAGAGATAAGAACTCCGAAAAGACAAATGATAAAGCAAAACTTGTATTTAGTGAGGCAGATGCATTTGATACTTATAACGAGCTTGATACCATAGAATTCAGATTTTGGAAACTGTCTGAGGAAGATGGTATGTGGTATCAGGAAGCAAAGGAGCATGCGGATGAGGGATATGATTTGTTTGCGCTTGGGTGTAATTTAGAGACTTTTACATCTCAAAAATGGACTGAAAGATACATGACTGTCAGAATAACATTTCCGATTCCTGATGGCTATGATTCTGCTTCATTGACTCGCGTTTTTGATTACATTGAACCACCTGCTTATGAAAACGCAGACAGAGTGAAAGCAGTAAGCTCTACTAAAAATAGTTCAACGATAGACGTTGTATTAGCGGCAAGAGGCAATGCAGGATATTACCTTACTGGTGAGATTTTCTTCCAGATTAAAAAGACTGAAGATATCAGCGGAAAGAAAGCCACACTTTCGGCAACAGAATTTGATTACACAGGAAGTCCTATAACACCTGATGTTACTATAGAAGGTCTGGTAAAAGATCGTGATTACACTGTGACATATAAAAATAATATTGAACCCGGAACAGCTACAGTTACCATCACCGGTATTGGATCTTATAAAGGGACAATTGATCTGACCTTTACAATAAAACAAAAACAATATAAAGATGAGGAAGTGTCTGATCAGGAATCGGGTGCAGATTATGAGGTTAATACAGAAGCCGATGGAACTACCATTGCTACCTATAAAAAATCAACAGATAAGAAGGCTAAGAAAATAAGTATTCCTTCTGAAATCAAGCTTCCAAACGGAACAACTGCAAAGGTGACTAGAATTGGAGCTAAGGCATTCAAAGGTTCAAAGGCTGAGCAGATTACTATTCCGTCGACAGTAAAGAAGATTGATGCCAAAGCTTTTGCCGGATCATCAGCTAAAAAGATTATTCTTAAGACAGACAAAAAACCAAATGTTTCTATTGGGAAAGGCGCATTCAAGAACATGAAGGCTAAGAATATAACAATTCAGATTAAAGGATGTAAAGGGAAGGAAAAAGCTAAGTTAATTAAAAATGTACAAAAGCAATCATCAAAGGGAACAAAGGTAAAATAGGGTTCCTTAGATTTGCAAAGATAACTGGCGTGTTTTTATAGGAGGGATTATATTATGACAATGAAGAAACTATATAAAGCAATAATGCCAATGTTTATGGCATCCGTAATATTTTTGGGTGGAGTGTCGGCAGAAAAGATAATTGCTCATGCAGACGCGTCGCCGTCGCCATGGCAAGTTTTTATAATGAAAACGGGAGCGAGGGTTAAGATCAATTTCTATGATGACCCGGCAACAGCAAGCACATATGCAGCAGATCCCAATACAGCGTTTTATTTTCATCATACAAATGAAAATGACCTTAATAATATCGGGTATGATTCAGCGTCAGATAGTATTACATTAAACAATGTTACAATTAAGAACTATGACGATGGAACATATATTTATTCACAGATGCCTAACTTTACGAATATTAAAGGCTTAAAGGCAAAAGGAAAAAATGTATTTGATGAGGATGTATATGTAGCTTTTCCATGCCTGAATGGTTACACCAATACCTTTCTTATTGACTTGGATCCCGGTGCTTCTTTTACTTTTTATGCAAGTTGGTGGAATGGAGCAGAAGATGATCTATATGATAAATTAACAGTGGGAGATGGTGTTACAAAAAATAAAACAGAGACACCTGTTACAGGTGGAATACTTGCAAAATATACATTTGAACGCAAGGCAATTGATATCGCAACTCTAAAAGATAAAGCAACACTATCACCTCCAACTGCTGATTATACTGGTGCAGCCATTACTCCTGAGGTTAAAATTACAGGTCTTACAAAGGATGTGGATTTTACTGTTGCTTATACGAACAATATTGAACCAGGTACAGCAACTGTTACTATAACAGGAATAGGCGCATATACAGGATCATTTACACTTGAATATACTATTAACAAGAAAGAATATAAGCAGGAAGAAGTAAAGGACGAAAAAACAGGCGCAAGTTATGAAGTAACAACAAATGCTGACGGAACAACAGTTGCGACTTACAAGACGACTACAAATAAAAAGGCAAAGAAGATTAAAGTTCCTGAGACCGTAACACTTCCTGACGGGTCAACAGCAAAAGTTACACAAATTGGATCAAAAGCCTTTAAAGATTCCAATGCGACTCAGATTACTATTCCTAAATCTGTAAAGAAGATTAGTGCCAAGGCTTTTGAAGGATCATCAGCAAAGAAAATCATCATTAAGACTGATAAAAAGGCTAAAGTTTCAATTGGTAAAGGTGCATTTAAGAAGATGAAGGCTAAGAACACAACAATACAGATTAAAGGATGCAGTGGAAAGCCTAAGCAAAATCTTAAAAAGAACATCCAAAAACAGGCTTCGAGCGGAACAACAGTAAAATAAAACTTTTAATTTTTTCTGATAATATATTATATTCCTCAATTTTATAGCATGTTTTTGAAATTTAGCCTTAAAAATTCATGTTTAAAGAAAGGAAAATACTTATATGAAGTCAATTAAAAGAATAGAGTCTATTAGTCTTGCTATATTGATGATTGTTGCATGTGTATTTCTGATGCCAGCATTGACTGCTAAGGCAGCAACAACATTTACTATGGATGCAGAAGAACCTACAGGGACAAAATTCAAGGTTGATTTTTCGACAGATACTGCGATAACCTATCAACAAATTGAACAATGTACTTGCGGTTTCCAGCAACTTGTAATAGATGGGGACGATTTATCCCCACAAGAATGGCCTGAAATAAAGCAACGTATGCCGGAAGGATATGATGATTTGTATATGTATGCTCCCAATATATATCTTTATAACACTGATTTCACACCGGGCAGATGCAACGGTACACTCACAATACCAATTCCCTCATTAAATAAAAAAGAAGAAGCTTATGATGCAAGAATTATTTGTAATTTTGACATGGAAGAAGAGCATTACGAAGTTATTCAGCCTTCTTCAGTTACCGATAAAACAATAAGCTTTAATACTTTTTTATTAGGAAGAGAGTCTGGTGGTAATATACAATTTTCAGCTCATTTTTATATCGCATTCAAACCACACACCCACACCTGGGATGAGGGCACAGAGACAAAGAAAGCAACCTACACTGAGGATGGCGTAAAAACCTACAAATGCACAGTATGTGGTGAGACGAAGACCGAAGTTATACCTAAATTGCCGGTAACCAATGAAGCAGTACAGGATGCGCAGGCAGCTGCTGAATATACATTTACAATTGCAAATGATGGAACAGCTGAAGCAACATTCGTTAAGCCTACGAATAAAAAAGCAAAGAAGTATACTATTCCTGAGAATGTAACACTTCCGGATGGATCAACTGCAAAAGTAACACAGATTGGCTCTAAAGCATTTAAGGATTGTAGTGCGAAACAAATCACTATTCCTAAAACTGTAAAAAAGATTGCTGCTAAAGCTTTTGAAGGTTCATCAGCAAAGACGATTATTCTTAAGACTGATGCAAAGGGTAAAGTTTCAATTGGAAAAGGCGCTTTCAAGAAGCTTAAGACTAAGAAAACAACAGTCAAGATTACAGGATGCAAAGGGAATGCAAAGAAGAAACTCTCTAAGCAAGTAAAAAAACAGGCTTCAAGCGGAACTACAGTAAAATAATTTGTTACAACTAATGATAGTATCTATGTATCATATCTCTTCAGAGAGGCTGTTGCACTATTGTGTGTGGCAGCCTCTCTGAAATTTTATAAGCCAAACACCACTTTTTTTCATAAATCCCCATAAACGAAAAATAACAACAATAATGTCGCAATGATGGATATGTATTCTCCTCCAAACTACAAATAAAATAGTATCAACAAAGAAAAACTAAGTTTGTCATTCGTTTTATTAAAAAGGAGGCGAAATTTTATGACAATCACTTGGAAACAGAGTACATATTCATTTTTTCTTGCTGCAATTCAGTTGATCCTGGGCATTAGTTGGTGTGTGGCTGGAAAGAGCAGATGGCTGTACCTCATGGCATTCGGACTTGTGATAATTCAGGTTGTGAATGGAATATCCTGCAGGATCCGTGAGAAAAATGAAGAATCAAAGTAAAAGTGTGGTATTATTGTTTAGCATGTAAAAAGTATTTTGAGAGGAGAACCAAAATGGGATTATTAAGAGGACTTATACTTGGTGCAATAGAAGGTTGTATAGCAAGCAGCATCATGAATGAGAAATCAGGAATGGTGAAGAATATTGTTCTTGGTATCGTTGGTGGATGCGTTGGTGGTTTTGTGTTCGGTCTTGCAGGCTTATCAGCAAGCGGACTTATAGGAAACCTTATCATTTCAACAATCGGTGCATGTATCTGCATCTGGATTGGAAGAAAGCTTTCCAGTTCTGACAATAAAGATTGAACCTGAGAAAATCGCACTATCTGAGCAGCACATATTCATTAGTGAATAGAGCGCTGCTCTTTTTATTTGTATAATTCATATAAATCATTTGGAAAAAGAGGGAGCATAAGGAATTATGGATGCAGTATACAGGAAAACTGTATGTGTTGCTGTAATAATAGCGTCTGCTGTTTTTCTAAGCGCAATCATTTTCAGCAATCATATTGGGACAAAAGCAAGTAAGGAGAATGACGCAATGAGTGAAGAAGTTACTTTCAGGAAAAATCCTATTATAACGGATATTTATACAGCCGATCCGGCTCCGATGGTGTATGGGGATACTCTTTATCTCTACACGACACATGATGAGGATGAGCTGATAAATGATTTTTATACTATGAGGGATTGGAGATGCTTTTCCACCAAGGATATGGTGAACTGGGAGGACCATGGATGCATTTTCTCTCTGGAGGATATCTCCTGGGCGGACGACAGGGCATGGGCTCCGCAGGCGATTGAGAGAAACGGTAAATTCTATCTGTATTGTCCTGTTCATAAGAGAAACGGCAGTATGGCAATAGCTGTAGGAATTTCAGACAATCCGGCAGGCCCTTTCAAGGATTTGGGCCATCCGCTTGTTGATGAGGGAGATTGGAACGACATAGATCCTACGGTTTTCATCGATGATGACGGACAAGCCTACCTTTATTTTGGCAACCCTGAACTTAGATATGTTCTTCTTAATGAGGATATGATATCTTACGACAAGGAAGTTGGAGTTGTGAAGATACCCATGACAGAGGAAGCCTTTGCAAAGGGCAGTCATGATACCGGAACCTCCTATGGTGAGGGCCCCTGGTTTTATAAAAAAGACGGCCTCTATTACATGGTTTACGCTGCTTTCGGTGTGGGACAGCAAAATGAGCACCTGGCATATTCGACTTCGGATTCTCCGACAGGTCCCTGGAAATATGGCGGAGTTCTGATGACAGAAGAGGGCGGAGTGTTTACAAATCATCCCGGAATTGCTGACTTTAAGGGACATTCGTACCTGTTTTATCACACAGGAGAGCTACTGGGGGGAAGTCTTTTCCACAGAAGTGTATGCGTAGCGGAATTTAAGTATAACGAAGACGGTTCCATAGACACTATTTCAAAGTGTGATGGAATACCGGCCATAAAATGAGCAAATGATTGAAGGCTCCCAAGGGTATAGCGTTTATCTACCTTTGAGAGTCTTTTCATGTGGTGTGATAAATTTGTGATAGTAATATTGATACTATCAATATTACAATATCCAAGGTGATTTTGAAAAATACTGCGATTCTGGGAAAATCCGTATCTGAGATTTTGACCCTCACCAATGATGGACTTACTAAGGAAAATAACACCGGTATGTTTGTGACTATCTGGTTAGGTATTCTGGAGATATCAACCGGAATACTTACCTGCGGAAATGCCGGTAATGAGTATCCTGCGATTATGAGAAAGGGTGGCAGTTTTGAGATTTTCAAAGATAAACACGGCTTCGTTCTTGGCGGAATGGAAGGCGTGAAATACAAAGAGTACACTATTCAGATGAATCCGGGAGACAGGATTTTCCTTTATACAGACGGGGTGCCCGAAGCAACGAATAACGTGGAAGATATGTATGGTATCAAACGCATGATAGGTGCACTTAATAAAGAACAGGAAGCTCCTTTGGAAGAACTACTGAAAAATGTTCGCACGGATATTGGATCCTTTGTCAGGGATGCGGAGCAATTTGATGACCTCACAATGATGTGCCTCGAATACAGAGGATAGTTTTAATCATATATTTATGTGTAGTTTATCAGGTTTTTATTTCATTAATGCATAATGTAAAGTGTATATGAATACACAAATCTGAGTACTTATGAAGGGGAGATATTGATGGAAAACAAAAATGCAGAGGTTAACTATCTAAAAGTAGTAATTGTAATTGCGGTAATTTTTCTGATCGCAGCTTTCTGTATTATAAAGGGTAGTAACGGAGCGGTTAAGACGAATACTTCTTCCGGCAACGCCCTTGCATCCTGGACAGATACCGCACCTGCGAAGGAAGCACTTATAAATTATATGAGTGCAATCACTGATGAAAACAGTGCGGATTATATTCCTGTTGAGAGACGAATTGCCGTATTTGATCTGGATGGAACACTCTTTTCCGAGACAAATCCGATCTATTTTGATCACAGCCTTTCTTCTTCACAGAGTACTTGAAGATCCCGATTATAAGGATAAGGCATCCGATTTTGAAAAAGATGTTGCTGCACAGATTCTTCAGTGGATTCAGGACGGTGAATATCCTAAGACAATGGATATTGACCACGGAACAGCAATTTCAACTGCTTTTGCCGGAATGACTGTGGATGAATTCCAGGATTATGTTGAGGAATTCAGCAATCAGCCGGCTCCCGGATACGACGGTATGACAAGAGGAGAATCCTTCTATCAGCCGATGATGGAGGTTATTGATTTTCTTAATGAAAATGACTTTACAGTCTATGTTGTCAGTGGAACAGACAGATTCATAGTCAGGGGCGGAGTTAGAAATAACTTAAAGGTTCCAATGAATCAGATTATCGGTTCTGATGAAACTATCGAAGCCAGCGGACAGGGAGACGAGGATGGCCTTAAATACCAGTTTACAGCTGATGATAAGGTTATTACCGGCGGCGAGTTTGTGGTTAAGAATCTTAAGACGATGACTGCGCAGAGCAGGGATTTATTCCGGTTTCCATGAAAAATGACTGGACTACAATTTATAAAGAAGGCGTTAAAAAGAATCCTAATGTAGGTCTTGATATCTATGATCAGGAATACGAAGAAATGATGGATGATGCGGCATGAGTGATAGAAGAAATAACGAGAGAATTCAAATGTACAGTAGTGCCCTTGTTTATATTGAGGGCTATGACGCTGAAATAGAAGGTATTGTCACCAATCTCAGCGAAGAGAATATTGGTTTAAAATGCCGTATTTCCGATGAACTGAAAAAGAAGATTGAGGACAGTAAAATGATTACTTTCCAGTTTGTTGATACCTATCTGGAAGGTAAAAAGGCAAAGACGGATGTTGTACAGGCCTGTGCTCTTATACAGCGCATGGAATATTCAGATGGAGAATGTTTCATCGGTGGGGTGGTAAGAGACGAGAATTTTAAACGTTATGTTCTTCGAAGGAAGCTATCACCGTATTATAAATAAGTGATATAAAAAGCGTAGCAGTAGATGGTTTACTGCTACGCTTATTTTTATTTGGATTATATGGCTGTCTTATTGGATTTTTATTTCCACCTTGATATGTGAATCTACATTTGCCTTAAATACCTTCGCATCGGAAGGGCTGCCAACAATGTTTCCATAATGAGTGGGAATAGCCACTTCGGGTCTGATGATATTTACAAGCTCTGCTGCCTTCTGGGCATTCATGGTATACTTCCCTCCGATGGGAACAAGAGCGATATCACATCTGACCTGTTGTGCGTCCTTGGTGAGGCTGGTATCACCGGCCACATATATTCTTTTGTGATCAATTCTGAAAATGTAGCCTACATAGCCTGCTGCCTTCGGATGGAAGGGTTTAAGGTTGTTATAGGCGGGTACTGTCTCAAATTCAAGACCATCAAATTCTTTGTAAATTTTAGGCTTTACCCCAAGAACTTTTCCGTTCTCCAAAAGAAGAACTTCTGCTTTACTTGCGATTTTTTCCGGAGCAACAATACGAGTATCACTTTTAATGATTTTCTTTATATCATCCGGAGAGAAGTGATCATAGTGATCATGTGTGATGAAGATATAATCCGCATCATGCGGAGCGCCCTTTATCTCAAAAGGATCAACATAGATTACTCCTTTGTCGGAATTGATTCTAATGCTACTGTGAGTAAGCACTTCAATGTTTTCAACCATTTACAACATTTTCCCCTGAAAAGATTCGTGTAGAAACACTATATATAGTATACCAGAAAATTTGCTCTACAAACGAGAAAATGTTGTTTTATATTCATGCGGTGTAACTCCATATTTCTGCCTGAAGTATGTTATGAAAGCGCTGGTACTCGGGAATGCCAGAAGATCCGAGAGCGAAGATATGGATATGTCAGTAATCTCAAGTGCATGCGCTGCATATTCAAGCTTCTGATTTCTTATGAAAACAGAAGGCCTCTCAGATAATTCCTCCTCAAATATTTTTGAGATGTAGCCTTCACTTTTTCCTGTTATGGAAGAAAGGTCGGAAAGAGTGATTTTTTCATGGAGATGTCTTGAGATATACTCGCAGCATTTCTTCACATACAGACCGCAGCTTCTGTATTTGTAGGCGCTCACCTGATAGGTAAAATCGTAGAGCGCACAGTTTTGAAGATGATTGAGTTTTGAGATATCCGTCTCCATGAGGCTGTATTTAATATAGTTGTCGCTAAGGGAGTAGGCGATATGATCCGGGAGTCCGCCATCAAGTGCAGCTCTGGTATAGAGTGTTATTCCGCTGACAAACATACTGATTGCCTGGGAAAGAGGATTTTCCGAGACTTCTCCGATATCGTTGAAGGCTCCGGGACTGTAATGATTCTCGGAGGGATCAAAGCTCTCGATTAGAGCAAGAATCTTGGTGAGATTCCCTGTTGAGATATAGTACATGATTGTTTTTTCCGTGGCTCTCTTGTAGGAGATAGGATCTCCCTCGCCTTCAGTTTCGAAAAATACCTGCTCCTTGAAGCCCTTGAGGATGGTGTTTCTTATTTTTGAAACAGACTTGTCCGGTGTGAAACTCTTTACTTCCGGTGCGAGCTCGTCATCGAGAAGGAGACGGTATAGATCTTGGGAGGTGGTAGTCTTTTTCATAAGGATTCTCCTTAGGGGGAATTAATAATATATATCATATAAAATAAATCGATTTCATATACATCCATTCTACAAAAATGCTATTCTGAATTCAATGAGATAAAAACTTAAAGATTCTTTTTTAGGGTAAGGAAGCTTTAAGGGTTAGCAAAAACTACATTATTTATAGGAGAGATTACAATGGAAAAATACGAACAGGAACACTTGGAACTCGTAAGAAATACAGCCGCTGAGGGCACACTTTTTCTTAAAAAGGATGAGTCCTTCCCGCTTGCAGGTCCCTGCAAAATAGCGGCATTCGGAAACGGAATTCGTCACACAATTAAGGGCGGTACAGGTTCCGGTGAAGTTAACAGCAGATTTTCTGTTAACGTTGAAGAAGGTCTTAAGGATGCGGGTTTCACTATTACATCAGGTGAGTGGCTTGATGCTTTTGACGACGTTCTTGCACAGACACATGAGAAATTCCTTGCAAAGATCAGAAAGGATGCAGAAGCTGTAGGAGCAAATCCTGTTATGTTTGCGTTTGGTATGGTTCAGCCTGAACCCGAGCATGACCTTGAACTTACAGGTGATGGCGATGCTGCGATTTACGTTCTTTCAAGAAATTCAGGAGAAGGAAATGACAGAAAGCCTGAAAAGGGTGACGTTCTTCTTACGGATACAGAGGTAAGAGATATCCTCGCGCTCAACAAAAAGTTTGATAAATTCATGCTTGTTCTTAATGTAGGCGGCCCTGTTGATTTATCACCCGTTATGGAAGTAAGAAACATTCTTCTTCTTTCACAGCTTGGTGTTGTTACAGGTAATGTACTTGCGGATATCCTTCTTGGTAAGGCTAATCCTTCAGGAAAACTTGCTACAACCTGGGCTAAGTGGGAAGACTACAGCACTCTCGGAGATTTCGGTGACAATGATGATGTTCACTACAATGAGGGAATTTATGTAGGTTACAGATATTTTGATACTCAGAATGTAACTCCGCTGTTCCCGTTTGGATTCGGTAAGTCATACACAGAATTCACTGTTGAACCTGAAGCTGTTTCTAACAGTAAAGAGGAAATCACTGTTTCAGCTAAGGTTACAAACACCGGTAAGGTAGCAGGAAAAGAGGTTGTTCAGGTTTATGTATCATGTCCTTTCGGAAAACTGGATAAGCCTGCAAAGGACCTTGTTGCATTTGTAAAGACTTCAGAACTCGGAGCAGGACAGA
The DNA here is from genome assembly GCF_900104155.1 of Butyrivibrio sp. INlla16. Classification (GTDB taxonomy): domain Bacteria; phylum Bacillota; class Clostridia; order Lachnospirales; family Lachnospiraceae; genus Butyrivibrio. Next base: position 33,055 of record NZ_FMYB01000007.1, on the reverse strand, counting down.
GCGAGACAGTAAAAGCTACTTTCAAGCTTTCAGATATCGCATCCTATGATGAAGAGGGACAGGCTTACATCCTTGATAAGGGCAATTATGTGATCTATGTAGGTAACTGCTCAAGAGATGTTAAAAAGTCAGGAGCTGTTGTTCTTGCTGATACAGTTACAACCATGAAGACAAGAAACTGCCTCGGAACTCCCGGATTTAAGGATTTTGTTCCCGCATCCGCAAAGGAAGAGTCAGTAGAGGGTCTTACCACAATAGAGCTTTCTGCTTCCGATTTTGATACAGAGACAGTAACATATGATGTTGATTATCCTGTTGACGATATTATTGCAGGCCTTTCTGATGAAGAACTTGCTTATATCAACACCGGTGCTTTTGATCCCAAGAACTCAGGTCTTCAGGTTATCGGTAATGCATCCTTTGCTGTTGCAGGTGCCGCAGGTGAGACCACAACAAGATATAAGGATAAAGGCATTAAGAGCATGGTTATGGCTGATGGCCCTGCAGGTCTTCGTCTTACAAAGGAATATTTTGAGGACGAGACCGGTGTTCACGGTATCGGTTCAGCACTTGGCAGCATGATGGAGCTTATGAGCGATGAGGAGAAGGCAGCAATCGCAGAGCTTGCCAAGGCTAATGCGCCTAAGCCCGGAACAGAGATTAAAGAGCAGTATGCTACAGCAATTCCGATTGGAACTGCTATTGCACAGTCTTTCAACTATGATCTTGCTTATTCTTACGGTGATATTGTAGGAAAAGAGATGGAGAGATTCCATGTACAGCTCTGGCTTGCACCTGCTCTTAATATTCACAGAAGCATTCTCTGCGGAAGAAACTTTGAGTATTATTCAGAGGATCCGTTAGTAGCAGGACTTTTTGCAGCTGCTATAACAAACGGTGTTCAGAAGCATAAGGGATGCGGTACAACAATTAAGCACTATGCAGCAAACAATGCTGAGACAAACAGATACAATAACAACAGCCATGTTTCCGAGAGAGCAATGAGAGAGATTTATCTCCGCGGTTTCGGAATCTGTGTAAGAAAGTCACAGCCTAAAGCAGTTATGACATCTTATAACCTTCTTAATGGCCAGCACACCTCAGAGCACAGAGGACTTATCGAAGATATCCTTCGCTGTGAGTATGGCTTTAAGGGTATCGTAATGACTGACTGGGTTGTTGAGATGCTCACAGTATCAAGCAAAAATAAGCACAGAGGTGCTCTTGCAAATGAAGTTGTAAAGGCTGGCGGAGATCTGTTCATGCCCGGAACTCAGGGTGATTTCGATAGAATCCTTGCAGACATTAAGTCCGGTGCAATCTCAAGAAAACAGATTGAGCAGAATGCTACAAGAGTATACAGAATGGCAAATGAACTTTCATGAATTTGATTCATAAAAGGTGATTATGAAAAATCTATTTGCAGATAAAGAATTTTATAACAAACTGGTGAGGCTCACTCTTCCAATTGCATTTCAGAGTCTGATGCTTGCTGCGGTTGCAGCTGCGGATGCCGTAATGCTTGGAAGAATAGAGCAGAACCAGATGGCTGCGGTTTCGCTTGCTACGCAAGTGCAGTTTATTCAGAACATGGTTCTGAGTGCTGCTACAGCGGCGGGTTCGATTCTTGGAGCTCAGTACTATGGTAAACAGGATACCGATACCATAAATAAAATTTTTGCGATGATGATGCGCTGTGTCGGCATTGTTTCCATAATATTTGCAGGTGCATGTCTTCTTGTTCCGGAACTTCTTATGATGATATTTGCTCATGATCCGGAACTTATAAGAATTGGCGCGTCTTACCTTAGAATTGCAGGCTGGTCATATCTTCTTACAGGAATATCCGAATGTTATCTTACGATTATGAAGATAACGGATCATGTAAAGAGAGGAGCCCTGATCAGTTCCGGTACGGTTGTTATAAACATTATTCTGAATAGTATTTTTATCTTTGGCTTATTCGGAATCCCTGCTATGGGAGCAAACGGAGCAGCACTTGCAACGCTGCTTTCCAGAATCATCGAAGTTATATGGGCAGTTAGCTCAAGTTACCAGAAAGGATTTCTTCGTCCGCGGTTCAGTTATCTTTTGAAAAGCTTTCCGGGACTTAGAACCGATTTTATTAAAGTGTCGCTTCCATTACTCGGCGGTGGTCTTTTCTGGGGAGTAGGATTTACTTCTTACACCGCGATTATGGGCCACCTTGGAAGCGATGCGGCAGCTGCCAATTCTGTTGCAGCGGTGGTGCGTGATCTGTTCTGCTGTATGTGTAACGGTATCAGCAGTGCCGGCGGCATCATGGTTGGTAACGAACTTGGTGCAGGAAAACTTCAAAAAGGAAAGCAGTATGGAATACGCCTTGCAAAGATTTCTTACGTTATCGGATTTCTTTGCACAGCACTGGTACTTGCCGTAACAGTACCGGTGGTGAATTTTATGAAGCTTACGGATATTGCACGAAGCCATCTGATGGGGATGATGGTTGTCATGGCGATTTATATGATAGGGAGATGCGTAAACACAATTATCATCAACGGCATTTTCGGAGCAGGTGGAGATACACTTTTCGATGTCTACAGCCTTGCTGTTTGTATGTGGTGTCTTGCTATTCCGACAGCACTCCTCGGCGCTTTTGTATTCCACTGGCCGGTAGTGGCAGTATATGCCTGCACCTGTCTGGATGAAGTCGGGAAGATACCGTGGGTGATGTACCATTTTCAGAAGTATAAGTGGGTGAAGGACCTTACGAGGGAAGTTGTATAAAAAAGAACCGCGCGAAGCGGTTCTTTTTTGTGTCTTATTGTGAACTCATAACGAGCTCATCCTGTTTTTCTCTGTATTCTTTAGGCGTCATGCCTTCTTTTTTCTTAAACAGGTTATTGAAGTAACTCTGGGAGCAGAAGTTCAGCATATTACTGATCTCCGAATAACTAAGATCCGTATTTCTAAGAAGGCGCTTAGCTTCATTGATCCTGATATTCTGCATAAAGTCAGATATTGAAGTTCCTGTCTCTTTATTGAAGAGAGCAGATAAGTATTTTGCTGAAATATGAAGTTCGGATGCAAGATCATCAAGAGTAATCTTATCAGGAAGCTTCTCAATGATGCGTTTAATGCACTTGTTGGTCATAGGAGAGTAGTTCTCGCTTGTATGTGCGTTAACCTCATGCGAACTCTTGGCAAACTCAAGTGTTCCGTTTCTAAGTACCGATACGATTTTTTCATAGCTCTTGCAGACCTTAAGCTCCTGCACAAACTTCTCGAACCTTGCCTGGCAGACCTTCTTGTCGGTCCCGCTCTCTATAGAGGCGATTTTTGCAATAGTTAACAGCTCAATTGAGCGGATGCCGCAGTCTCTGTATGAAGCCTTGTCAGGGAACAGAACATCCATGATTTTTTCATCATCAAAAAGAGAGAAGAGCTTGTAAACACTTCCGTTTACAACAAAAACATTGAATAATTCCTCGATTCTGCTGATCTCTTCATAGGCACGGGCATCCTCTGCAGATAACTCCGCGTCGAATGCTGCGATATCCGAAGACTGGGATTTCTTTTTTGCTGTATTAAGAAACTTCTCGGAATGAGCACTGAAATCCGGAGGCGTTTCTTCAAGAACTTCATTAAAGAAGTTCGTTATATGTAAAAGGAATTCTTCTTTGTTAATAACCGGAAGAGCATTGGAAAGAATTCTCTTTTGCTCAACGAACAGATTCTCGCCGAAAGTAAGATTAGGCCAGACGTTTCCGCTTGGCTTAACAGTCATGACGGGACCTATGACAACTGTATAGAACTGATGCTTTCCACCGTCGGAATTAAAGGAATAGTACATCTCATAAGGATTATCCAGATCGAGGTAGGATCCCTCTATAGAATGAGATATACGGAAATTCCTTGCCTTCTGCAACATTTCCTCCATGATATTAAGGATAGCGGAAGTGGTGAAGTTGGTAAAAACAAGGCTGTTATTCTGGTCGAAAACCCATACAGGAATTCGCGTTTTCTTGTAATACTCTTCAAATCGCCATGCAATGACTTTAAGATTAGTTTGCATATCATTTTCCTTACAATTATCAAATATTGCCTACACGAAAATTTTACATTAAATTCATAGAAAGTTCAAACTTATTATGCAAAAAGACAACTGAAAACATGCGGATTTGGCAATAAAGGACAATCAAAATAGAAAAAAGAGAGTAAAAGTGTACAAATTGTATAAATGCGGAAATTTTTATATACATGTGGATATTTTTATATATAAAGCAATTTTTGATAAGTAAAATATTAATATGTTGTGGGTTATAAAACCCGAAAAAACACTTTTAGAAAGGGAGGTAAGTTATGAAGAAGAACTTACAGAAGGTTATGTCACTTCTGTGCGTATCAGCTATGTCACTTTCGATGATAGCTGGATGCGGCGGCGGTAACAACGGTGGCACAACTACAACTGAGACTCCTGCAGCTACAGAGGAAACTTCTGTTGAAGAGACCACAGCAGCTGAGGAGACCACAGAGGAGACCGCAGAAGAGACAACCGAAGAGACAGCTGAGGAAGAGACTACAGAGGAAGCTACTGAAGATACAGCAGCAGCTGACGGCGAGTCAACACCCAGAAACGAGACTCTGTATGAGGCTGGTCAGCAGTGGGGAACAATCAATGACTGGAACCCGATGTCAGCTAACTCAAACAATGGTCTTGCACTTTCAGCTAATGAGTCAGCACGTGAACTTGTTTATGAGACATTGTTCATGTTCAACGCTCTTGATGGCAAGCTCTATCCTCTTCTTGGATCAGAGTACAGCTGGAACGATGATCAGACAGAGCTTACTGTAACTCTTAACAGCGATGCTAAGTGGAGTGATGGCTCAGCTTTCACAGCTGAAGACGTAGCTTATACTTACGACACACATGTTAAGTATCAATCTTCACAGGGTGCTGATTTCTCAACCTATGTTGATTCTGTAGAAGCAGTTGATGATTCAACAGTTCTCATTAAGGCTAAGGTTGAAAACGGCGTTGCTGTTAACCCTCTTAAGGTTACTTCAATCCTCAACACAATGTACATGATGCAGAAGGCTTATCTGCAGACTGTAGAGGAGAGAAACGGTGAGGATGCTGACAAGGTTAAGCAGGATACTATGGAAGATCTTGTTCACACAGGCCCTTATGCTCCTTACATTTCTAACGACCAGAAGGCAGTTCTTCAGAGAGATGACAACTATTGGGGACAGGCAAGTTCCATGTGGGGTAAGCTTCCCGTTCCGAAGTACATCGCTCACACAATCTATAAGGACAATGCAGCAGGTCAGGTTGCTCTTTCTCAGGGCGAAGTTGATGTCTGCCAGCAGTTCATTACAGATGTACAGAACCTGTGGCTCGAAGATGATCTTCCGATTTCCACATGGCTCGATGATGCACCTTACGGCGCATGCGAAGTAATGCCTTCAATGTTCTTCAACACAGAGAGAGAAGGACTTGATCAGAAGGAAGTTCGTCGTGCAATCGCTATGGCAGTTGATTATGAGCAGATCATTGCATCCGCTATGTCAGGCCAGTCACCTACATTTGCTGAGTATCCGAGATCAGTTGTTGGACCTACAGACGGCGAGAGAAAGTATGTAGACTTCGACGCTATCGCAGATCTTCAGTGGGATAACGCAGACGTTGACGGCGCTAACAAGCTCCTTGACGATGCAGGAATCGTTGATAGTGACGGCGATGGAATCCGTGAGTACAACGGCAAGAACCTTTCCTTCAAGGCTGAGTGTCCTACAGGATGGTCAGACTGGAACGCTTCTATGGAAATCGTAGCAGCAGCCGGCGAGAAGATTGGTATTGATATCCAGACATACTTCCCTGAGGCTTCTTCCTTCTACGATGACATGACAACATGTAACTTCGATATCTGCATGTGGTCAACACCCGGCGCAGGCGTTATGAACCCTTACTCAAAGGGAATGTTCTACTTCTCAGAAGAGTATGCAAAGCTTGCATCTAACTGGAGTGGTAACTTCGGTCACTACATGAACGATGATGCTGAGAAGATCCTTGAGGCTCTTCCTTCAGAGACAGATGAAGCTAAGCTTAAAGAGTACTACACAGAGCTTTCAAGAATCCTTCTTGATGAGTGCCCTGCAGTTGCTCTTATGTATCGTCCTACATTGTTCTACGCTGTAAACGAGTCTGTATGGACAAACTATCCTGCAGCTGATGACGGAAGAAATATTCCTCCGACAGACTGCACAGACGGTTATGGTATTGCAGCACTTTACGAGCTCGAGCTTGTTGAGTAATTTGTAACAAAATAGTTTTAGTTAAGTAAATTGGGGGCTGCCGTGGGGCATGATCGCCAACGCGGCGACAAAACCACGCGGCAGTCCCTTAAATTACGCAAAAATTCGGCGTATGTTAGAAGAAGGGAGGTATTTCTAAATTGAAAGGCTATAAAAAATACTATGGTCAGAAATTATTCTGGTATTTTCTGACACTCATTTTCGCCGTAATCCTCAACTTTATTCTGCCGCGCCTGATGCCCGGAAATCCTGTTTCCGCTATAGCATCAAAGGCAGTCAGCGGTATGACGGATTCAACGGCTATTCAGAAGGTCTTAAATGACTATGCTACAAAATTCGGTATCAATGAGCCGATGTACAAACAGTTCTTTATGTGGCTTGGAAATGCATTAAAGGGTGACTTTGGTGTTTCCTTCAGCCAGTATCCGAGACCTGTTTCCGACATTATTGCCAATGCGGTATGGTGGACAGTATGCCTGCAGCTTCCTGCAATTATAGTTGGATGGATTCTCGGTAATATCTTAGGTGCGATTGCCGCTTATATTAAAGGTGCTTTTGATAAGGTAATCCTTCCCATTTTCCTCTTTATTGGAAATATCCCGGCATTTGGTATGGCAACAGTTCTTCTTTATCTGTTTGCAATCAGACTTAAAATAGCTCCTTCATCAGGTGGATATGGTTATGATCTTATACCTAATATGAGCTGGACTTTCATGAAATCGATTATCGCGCATTACCAGCTTCCTTTCTGGTCAATCGTTCTTATTACGATCGGCGGTCAGGCAATCGGTATGCGATCAATGTCAATATATGAGTTGAATGCAGATTATGTAAAATACTCAAGATTCCTTGGTATCAAGGATAGCAAGATCGTAGGATATGTGTTCAGAAATGCTATGCTTCCTCAGATCACAGGTCTTGCACTTTCACTCGGAACTATGATGGGTGGTGCCCTCGTTGCAGAGATGGTTTTCTCTTATCCCGGACTTGGAATGACACTTCTTTCAGCTGTAAACGGTCAGGATTATCCACTTCTTTCAGCTTGTACACTCATCATTACAATCATGGTACTTATCGCCAACCTTGCGGTCGAACTCCTTTATGGTGTTATTGATCCTCGAGTTAAGGCTAATCAGCAGGATTAAGGAGGGAATGAAAAATGAAAAATACAATAAAACAAGTTTTCCATTCCGGAAAATTCCTGTTTGGATTTGTAATCTTTATGTTTATACTGCTTACAGTCCTCATCTATCCTTTATTTGTAACGGCTGACCCGCTGCAGATGATAGGACAGGGTAACTTCTTCAAACCCGGTACATATGTATCTGTGGAGGAGTCAACACTTGAAAAATCTTATACCTTACAGATTCCCAAGCAGTTTTCAAAGCTTGAGATGGTACTCGATGTAGAAACAAGAGCAAAAATTCAGGATTTCCTTCTTAAGCAGGGCGTTGCAGAAGCTGATATAGATGTAACTGATGCTGAGGGTCTTGTAGCACTCTGGAAAGCAAATTATGATCCCAATACTAAGTATAAGGGATACACAACTGCCAAGAGAAAAGCGCTCAAGAGACTTGATTCTCAGATTACAGCTGCTATGAAGGATTCCGGTGTTATCGTTGCAGAAAAGGACGAAGAGGGTAATCTTCAGCAGAGCAAGGTCATCAAGGATACAGATTATGTAAACATCAAGGATGTATCTAAGAAGACTTTCCTCCTTGGAACAGATAACTTTGGACGTGATGTCCTTACAGAGCTTGTAGCAGCTACAAAATCTTCCTTGAAGATTGGTCTTCTTGCAGGACTTATCGCAACAGCTATTGGTCTTTTACTTGGACTTCTTGCAGGTTACATGGGCGGACTTGCTGATAATATCATCATTTTCATCACAAACCTGTTTACAGTTATTCCTTCCTTCGTAATCCTTATCCTCATTTCTTATTCAGTAGGAGATAAGGCAAGAGGTATTGCAATGGTAGGTATCATTATCGGTCTGACATCATGGCCCTGGACGACACGTTCAGTTCGTTCACAGGTTATATCACTCAGAAACCGAGATCACGTTAATTTGTCAAAACTGTCAGGACACAGCATGTTCAGGATCATCTTCACAGATATCCTTCCTTACATCGCATCCTACGTTGTTATGGCTATGATCCTGCAGATTTCTTCAGGAATCCTTGCAGAAGCACAGCTGTCAATGATCGGACTTGGTCCTGCAACAACAAAGACAGCAACTCTGGGACTTATGATGCAGTGGGCAATGCAGTACTCTGCACACCTCAATGGTTCTTGGTGGGCATACTTCCCGGTAGTAATACTCATCGCACTTATTTCGTTCTCACTGAACCTTATGAATACAGGAATGGATCAGGTATTCAACCCGCAGCTGCGTGACTGATCGTAATCCGGAACAAAAGGTAACTGTGAATCTCACTTAAAAGAAAAGGAAAAGGTTAATAATGGGAAAAGTAATGCTTGAGGTTAAAGACCTCAAAACAAAATATATAACCAGATTCCATGAGGACGTATATGCGGTTGACGGTGTTTCTCTTAAAGTAGAAGAGGGAAAATCACTCGGTATTGCCGGTGAGTCCGGATGTGGTAAATCCACACTTGCATTGTCACTTATGGGTTATTATTTCGCACCGCTTCATTATATAAGTGGTGACATAATCGTAGACGGTCAGACAATTTCTAATATGAAGCCCGACGATGTTCGCCGTAAGATTCTCGGTAACGAGATCGCTTACATCCCTCAGGCAGCTATGAATGCTCTGAACCCTACTCAGAAGATTATTCGTTTTATCGAGGATGTTATACATGCACATGGAATCAAGATGTCCAAGAAGGATATCTATGACATGGCAAGAGAGCGTTTTGCTGAACTCGGACTTCCCGAAGAGGTTCTTGAGAAACATGCGGTAGAACTTTCAGGTGGTATGAAACAGCGTACTGTTATAGCTATTTCTACAATCCTTTCACCTAAGGTACTTATCGCCGATGAGCCTTCATCAGCGCTTGACGTTACATCTCAGAAGATGGTTATCCGTATGATGAGACAGCTCATGGAAAAGGGCTTTATCAAATCCATGATTTTCATCACGCACGAGTTGCCGCTTCTTTATAACGTTACAGATGATATCGCTGTTATGTATGCCGGCCAGTTTGTTGAGCTTGGAACAGCAAAGCAGATGGTATTTGATCCTATTCATCCGTACGCTAAGGGCCTTATGGGTTCCATCATCGTTCCTGAGGAGGGTATGAAAGCTCACAACCTTACAGCTCTTCCCGGAACTCCTCCGAACTTGAAAAATCCGCCTAAGGGCTGCAGATTTGCACCCAGATGTAAATATGCGGTTCCTACCTGTACCGCTATGGCACCGGATGAGAAAGAATTTGAGAATGGCAGATGTTATCGCTGCCTGATGTCAGTAAGAAAACTAAGGGAGGTATATGCAAATGGAAGCGACAGCAAACCAGAACCAGAAACAGACTTCGACTGATACCAATAAGCCCGCTCCGAAGCCTTGCCTCTCAGGTAGAGGACTTACCAAGGTATTCGGTGTAGGTAAGGTACAGACCGTAGCAGTTGACCATGTAGACTTTGACTTCAACGAGGGTGAGATCATCTCAATCGTTGGAGAGTCAGGAAGCGGAAAGACAACTCTTTCAAAGATGCTTCTCGGACTTATCAGTACTACAGAGGGCACCATTGAATATCAGGGAAAACCCCGTGATATCAGTACAAATGCTAAAAAGAAGGAGTACTGGAAAAATATTCAGCCGATTTTCCAGGATCCGTTTTCATCCTACAACATCTTCTACAAGATCGATGCGGTTCTTGATGACTGCCTCAATATGAGAGGCTTCAAGAATCTTCCCGAGGAGCAGAAGATACAGATGAAGACAGAGGCCTGCAGCTTCGTTAACCTGAAGTATGCAGAGCTCACAAATAAGTATCCTTTCGAGCTTTCAGGCGGACAGATGCAGAGACTTATGATCGCACGAATCTTCCTTCTCAAGCCGAAGATCCTTATGGCAGATGAGCCTACATCCATGATCGATGCCTGCTCAAGAGCAACAATCCTTGATATGCTCTTAAAGCTTCGTGATGAGATCAATATGACCATAATCTTCATCACACACGATATCGGTCTTGCATATTACATCTCCGATAAGGTTTACATCATGGAGCATGGTAAGTTTGTTGAGTCCGGTACAGCAGAGGATGTAATTATCAATCCTCAGGCTGATTACACCAAGAGACTTATCAGCGATGTGCCGAAGATCTATGAAAAGTGGGATCTTGATACTGTTGTAAACTAAATAAGTATAAGAACTATTTCTTATAGTAAATATTCCTCCCTTCAGGTAGAAACAAGTTTCTTCTTCTACCTGGCAGGGAGGATAATTTTTACCCTTAAGGAGATTTGAATTGCAAACAGTTTTTTATAAAAAAATAAGATTTAAAGACGCTTAAATATCCGGTGAACTGTTGAAAGTACTATTGATTTCATTTATCATATATAAGCACGATTTTTATGTAAATCTTACTGTTTTCTATAATAATAAACACGAAAACAGAGAAAGGAATAAATAAATGAAAAGAGCAAATGTATGGACAAAGTACACTGCAAAACAGCTTAAGGAAGTAGAGGCTTTTGCTGATGATTATAAAAACTTCCTTGATAATGCAAAGACAGAGCGCGAAGCAATCGACTGCATTGTTAATGAAATAGAGGAGGCGGGCTACCGCGAGCTTAACACGCTGATTGGATCTAAGACAAAGCTTAAGAAGGGTGATAAGATTTACAGCGTTTGGATGAACAAATCCATCGCAATGTTCCAGATTGGTTCAGAGCCGTTGGAGAACGGTATGAATATTCTCGGTGCGCATATCGATTCTCCCAGAATGGATGTTAAGCAGAATCCGCTTTATGAGGATGGCGGTTTTGCTTATCTTGATACACATTATTACGGCGGAATCAAGAAGTATCTTTATGTAGCAATTCCGCTTTCACTTCACGGCGTTGTTGTTAAGAAGGACGGTACCACTGTTCAGCTTAATGTCGGTGAGGATGAGGATGATCCGGTATTTTTTGTAAGCGATCTACTTATCCACCTCTCAGGTGATCTTATGAGCAAGAAGGCTGCTCAGGTTGTAGAGGGAGAGGCTCTTGATCTTGTAATCGGTAACAGACCTTTTGTTGTTGAGAGTGATGAAAAGAAGAAGGCAGAGAAGAGAAACTCTAAGCTTACAGAGGGCCAGCAGTATGCTGTAGATTATGAGAAGGCAGAGAAGGAAGAGAGCGGCAAGGTTTCAGGTGCAGTTAAGCGCGGAATCCTTGGAATCTTAAATGACCTTTACGGAATAGAGGAGGAGGATTTCCTCTCAGCAGAACTTGAAATTGTTCCTGCAGGTAAGGCAAGAGATGCAGGCTTTGACCGCTCAATGATCCTTGGCTATGGCCAGGATGACAGAGTATGTGCTTTCCCTTCAATGAGAGCACTCCTTGGAGTAAAGAACTTAAAGAGAACAGGCTGCTGCATTCTGGTTGATAAAGAAGAGATCGGCAGCGTTGGTGCTACAGGTATGCAGTCACGCTTCTTTGAGAATGCTGTTGCAGAGCTCATGAACCTCTGCGGTGATTACAATGATCTTAAGCTCAGAAGATGTCTTGCAAATTCCTGTATGCTTTCCTCTGATGTTAATGCAGGCTTTGATCCTATGTACGCAGGCCAGTTTGAGAAGAAGAATGCATCCTTCCTCAGCCTTGGCCCGGTACTTAGTAAGTTCACCGGAAGCCGCGGAAAGTCAGGATCAAATGATGCAAACGCAGAGTTTTTAGCACATATCAGAAGCATTTTTGAAGAGGATGATATTACTTTCCAGACTGCCGAGCTTGGTAAGGTAGATGTAGGCGGTGGCGGAACGATCGCTTATATCCTTGCTCTTTACGGAATGAACGTAATTGATGCCGGCGTAGCTGTGCTCAATATGCATGCACCTTGGGAGGCAACCTCCAAGGCTGATATATATGAAGCGCTTCGCGCCTACAAGACATTCCTTAATAAAGCAAGTCTGATGAATCAATAACAGGAGAATATAGTGACCATAACAAATAAAGGTGCGAACGACCCTAACCTGGGTCTTCGCACCAGCGATTATTATTTTGATCTTCCCGAGGAACTGATAGCACAGGATCCGCTTCCTGCGCGTGATGATGCTAAGCTCCTTGTGATGAATAAAAAGACAGGCAATATCGAACATAAGATATTCCATGATATTATCGATTATCTTAAGCCCGGTGACTGCCTTGTTCTCAATGATACAAAGGTTATACCGGCAAGACTTCTTGGAACAAAGAAGGATACCGGTGCTGCAGTCGAGATTCTTCTTTTAAAGAGAAGAGAGAACGATATCTGGGAGACTCTCGTTAAACCCGGTAAAAAGCTTCGCCCCGGTGCGGAGGTTACTTTTGGAGAAGGACTTTTAAACGCAAAGATCCTTGATATTGTTGAAGAAGGTAACAGACTCGTTCAGTTTTCATACGAAGGAATTTTTGAAGAGGTCCTTGATAAGCTTGGAGAGATGCCGCTTCCTCCTTATATTACGCATAAGCTTCAGGATAAAAATATGTACCAGACGGTTTATGCAAAATATGAGGGATCAGCAGCTGCGCCTACAGCAGGACTTCATTTTACCAATGATCTTCTTAAGAAAATTCAGGACAAGGGAATAGATCTTGCTTACGTAACGCTCCATGTTGGACTCGGAACCTTTAGGCCTGTTAAGGTTACAAACGTTCTTGAGCACCATATGCATACCGAATGGTATCAGGTGAATGCAGAGGCAGCTGAGAAAATCAATAAGGCAAAAGAGAGCGGACATCGTGTTATCTGCGTTGGTACAACCAGCTGTAGAACCATTGAAAGCGCAGCAGATGAGAACGGACATATTGAGCCCTGTGCGGACAATACTTCTATTTTTATTTATCCCGGTTATAACTTTAAGGTGACAGATTGCCTTATTACTAATTTCCATCTTCCGGAATCAACTCTGGTCATGCTTGTTTCAGCACTAGCAGGCAGAGAGAATGTTCTGAATGCATATGAGGAAGCTATAAGTAAACGGTACAGATTCTTTAGTTTTGGTGATGCTTGTTTCTTTACGGATGACGAGATTTAGGCTATAGTAATACTATATCTTATTCGAGGGGGATATTATGGAAGAGAGACGTAAATACAAAAGACTTGATCTGGACGGAGAGCTTTTAATGAGCCCTATCGGTAGTACTCAGGAACCGGAGGCTGTGGCGATTTCAGTTATGAACTGTTCACGTGCAGGAATGGGGTTTCAGTCAGATCTCCAGCTAACAATGGGAGACAATTACGAGTGTAATCTTACCATCTGGACCAAAGAGGTTCTTCATGTTTTTATTAAAATTGTACGAGGAACAGCTCTTGAGGATAGCTATGAGTACGGGGCTATTTTCATCGGAATGCCCGAGTATGACAGACAGAGAATCTCGGTGTACGAGACTGTTCAGGATACGCTCGATGAAATGTAGGGGTTAGAATCATGCGTGATTTTAAGAATTTGCAGATCGCGGTTGCAGGTGCCGGTTATGTGGGACTTTCAATCGCGACTTTGTTGTCACAAAAACATAAAGTGACTGTTGTGGATGTCATTCAGGAAAAGGTGGATATGCTCGAAAAGAGGGTTTCACCGATTCAGGACGAATACATCGAAAAATATTTTAAAGAAAAAGATTTGGATCTGCATGCGACAACAGACGGTGAGGCTGCTTATCGTGATGCAGATTTTGTAGTCATTGCAGCACCGACTAACTACGACAGCAAGAAGAATTATTTTGATACAAGTGCGGTAGAGGCTGTTATCAATCTTGTTCAGAAGGTTAATCCTGATGCGTATATGGTTATAAAAAGTACCATCCCTGTTGGATATACTGAGAAGATCAGAAATAAGACCGGCTCTGACAAGATTCTTTTCAGTCCGGAGTTTCTCAGAGAATCCAAGGCGCTCTATGACAATTTATATCCAAGCCGAATTATTGTAGGAACGGATATGGATGATGAAGATCTGACAAATGCCGCTCATATATTTGCAGAGCTTTTGAATGAGGGAGCACTCAAGGAAAATGTTGATGTTCTCTTTATGGGCTTTACTGAGGCAGAAGCTGTAAAGCTTTTTGCAAATACCTATCTTGCACTTCGTGTTTCGTATTTCAACGAACTGGATACCTATGCGGAGATGAAGGGACTTGATACAGACAAGATCATCAAGGGAGTTTGTCTTGATCCCAGAATTGGTGATTTCTATAATAACCCCTCCTTTGGCTATGGTGGATACTGCCTGCCAAAGGATACAAAACAGCTTCTTGCAAACTATTCGGATGTTCCGGAAAACCTCATTGAGGCTATTGTTGAATCCAACAGAACCCGTAAGGATTTCATTGCAGACAGAGTACTCGACATCGCAGGAGCCTATGGCAACAGCGAAGCTTATGATGCAGCTCGTGAGCATGAAGTTATCATAGGAGTTTACAGACTTACTATGAAGAGCAATTCCGATAACTTCCGTCAGAGCAGTATACAAGGCGTAATGAAACGCATCAAGGCAAAAGGCGCAACCGTAATTATTTATGAGCCATCTTTGGAAGATGGATCAACCTTTTTTGGAAGTAAAGTAGTAAATAACCTCGATACCTTTAAAAAACTAAGCGGTGCCATCATAGCTAACCGTTATGATTCGTGCCTTGACGATGTAATTGATAAAGTATATACACGAGACATATTTAAACGGGATTAAAAAAATGAGCCCCTAATAAAATATATTCAGGACCATCCGATTATTCGCGTAGCGCAACGAGGATGGTAATGAATATATTTTATTGGGGGCGTATTATTTTAATTCCATTGAATTTCGCGCTTTAACGTGGTATAGTGTTTACTGTTCGTAGTATTTATTGCAATTAAATTTCGTACTTCCAGGAGAGTAATTTAATAATGACTAATGATAATCTGACCTGCGGTTTTATAGGTCTTGGCCTTATCGGTGGCTCAATGGCCAGAGCCCTCAAGGCTAAACGACCTGAAATACGCATTATTTCATATACACCACATCCGGAGACTTCATTAAAAGCTAAACAGGATGGTATTGTGGATGTGGCCTGCGACAAGGTTGATGAGAGATTTTCCGAATGTGACTACATCTTTTTATGCGCACCGATTGAAAGAAATAATGATAATCTTGCATTGATAAAGCCATATCTCAATCCCAGAACGACTCTTACCGACATTGGTTCGGTTAAAACAAGTATACATGAGCATGTAAAAGAGCTGGGATTGGAAGAGCAGTTTATCGGCGGTCATCCGATGGCCGGTACTGAGAGGATTGGTTACATAAACTCAAAGGCTTCCATTTTGGAAAATGCTTTTTACATACTTACAAAGACAGAAAAAACTTCTGATGAGAGACTTGAAAATTACAGAGAGCTTGTTGAGCTTATGGGGGCAACACCGCTTATTATTCCCTATGAGCAGCATGACTTTATCACAGCAGCAGTAAGCCATGTACCTCATGTAATAAGTGGATGCCTTGTTAATCTTGTTCATGACAGCGACTCGGAAGACGGTCTTATGAAAATGATCGCGGCCGGCGGCTTTAAGGATATCACCAGAATTTCATCCTCATCACCGGTGATGCTGCAGCAGATCTGTCTTACAAATCATAAGAATATTTCTACGCTGTTGGATACTTATATTGATTATTTGAACAGGATGAAGCAGGTGATTGATAAGGTTGATGGCGATGGCCTCATGGACTTTTTCTCATCAGCCAGAGAGTACAGGGATTCCTTCAATGATCTTAGAAGAGGACCCATTCAGAAGACCTATGTTATCAGAGTTGATATTGCGGATGAACCCGGTAACATCGCCTCTGTTGCAACACTTCTTTCAGTGAACGGTATCAATATCAAAAATATTGGAATCGTTCATAACCGTGAGTTCGAGCATGGTACTCTTAGCATAGAATTCCACGATGATAAGGCTATGGAAAAGGCGCTAACACTTTTGGAAGCTCATGGATATCCGTCAGTTGACTGATACATTTTTGACACTATATTAAGGCTTGAAAAAAGAGGGAATTAACAATGATCAGTATTGAAAAAAGTTCAAAACCATTAACGGGTAATGTTTTTGTTCCCGGGGACAAATCAATTTCACACAGAAGTATTATGTTTGGGGCTTTATCAGAGGGAACCACTGAAATAACAGGCTTCCTCAAAAGCGGAGATTGTCTTTCTACAATAGAATGTTTTAAAAAGTTGGGCATTCTGATTGAGCATTCTCAAAGACCGATGAACGGTGTTCCTACAATAACAGTTCACGGAAAAGGACTTCATGGCCTAAAGAAACCTGATTCTACACTCTATACAGGTAATAGTGGTACAACTACCAGACTATTATCCGGTATTCTTGCAGCGCAGCCTTTTGATTCTATGATCACAGGCGACAGTTCAATCGAAAAGAGACCCATGAACAGAATTATCAAACCACTTTCGCAGATGGGAGCGGATATCAGTTCTGCGATGGGGAATGACTGCGCACCGCTTATAATAAAAGGCGGTAAGAAACTTCATGGTATTTCCTATCATAGTCCTGTAGCATCAGCCCAGGTAAAATCAGCAATTGTGCTTGCCGGTCTTTATTCCGACAGTGACACAGTGGTTTATGAACCTGCACTTAGCAGAAATCATACAGAGCTTATGCTTCGTGCTTTTGGTGCGGACATACACAACGAAGTCGACGTCAGGGGAAGCTCTGCTACAATCCTTCATCCCGGCATGCCGCTTCGCGGAACCAAGATAAATGTTCCGGGCGACATATCCTCCGCGGCATACTTTATCGCTGCAGCGCTTCTTGTACCCGGCTCTGACGTAGTCATTCATAATGTTGGAATCAATAAAACAAGATCAGGAATACTCAGCATCCTTACTCAGATGGGCGCTGATATTCAGCTTGAGAATGTGAATGAATCCATAGAACCAAGAGCAGATCTTCATGTTCGTTATTCGGAACTTCATGGCAATGAAAATGGAAGATTCGAAGTTGGTGGAAAACTAATTCCCACTATGATAGACGAACTTCCGATATTTGCTGTTATAGCAGCGACCGCTAATTGCACAACCATCATTAAGGATGCAGCAGAACTAAAGGTAAAGGAATCTAACCGTATTGATTCTGTTTGCAATAACTTAAAGGCTATGGGCGCTGACGTTGAGCCCACCGACGATGGCATGATAATCCATGGCGGAAAACCGCTTCACGGTACAGATATTGATTCCGATGCCGATCATCGCATAGCCATGAGCTTCGCCGTTGCAGCCCTTGCTGCCGAAGGCACCACCCGAATCCTCGATGACAAATGCGTAGGAATATCCTACCCGGAATTCTTTAAAGATTTAAAGACCTTAACTAATTAATTGCTTTAATATTCTAATCCCAAAAGTTCCTCATAACCTTCCCTTTTGGGGCAGGGGCTGGCGTTCAGATTTGTGACATGTACAGATATGAAATGTGTGGCGAGATCTATTTGATATATTATTAGCCCAATATGTGGAAGTGAGAAATTTATAGTTCTCGGACGAGGAGATGATTTGCAGCAAAATGAAAAAGATGAATGACGACTGTTTCGAACAAAGAGAGAGTCGACATTCATCTTTTTTTGTTTTGTTAGCAAATCACGACGTAGACGAAAACATAAATTTATCAATTCCACATAAAGGGCTAAAACACAACGTATATTTCTCGCCACACAGTTCATGCCCTTATAAGTTGTGCAAATTTGATGGAATTACTTGTATTGTTTGTACAATTTTAGTAAAATGTTCCTATAGGGTTTGGGGGAAATCTAAATATTCTTCATTAAATTTTCCCAACATAATTTAAGACTTGGAGGAGCAAGAGATGAAAGTTTACACAAGTGACAAAATACGCAATGTCGTACTCTTAGGCCACGGGGGAGCCGGAAAGACTTCACTCGCTGAAGCTATGGCTTACCTCGCAGGAATTACTTCCCGTATGGGCAAGGTTGCTGATGGAAATACAGTCAGTGATTTTGATAAAGAGGAACAAAAGCGTCAGTTTTCAATCAGCACATCTACAATTGCATTGGAGTGGGATGATCATAAGATCAATCTCCTTGATGCGCCCGGATTCTTTGACTTTGTTGGTGAAGTTCAGGAAGCTATGAGTGTTGCAGATGCAGCTATTATCGTTGTTTCCGGTAAGGCAGGTGTTGAAGTCGGAACAGAGAGAGCATGGGATCTTTGCGAAAAGTATGGTATTCCGCGTATGTTCTTCGTTTCTGATATGGATATCGATGATGCTTCCTACAGACAGGTTGTTCAGGATCTTACAGATAAGTATGGTAAGAAGATAGCACCGTTCAACATGCCTTCTCGTGAAAATGAGAAGTTTGTCGGCTATGTAAATATAATTCAGGAAAAGGGCTTCCGTTGGGAAGGCAAGGATGCGGTAGAGTGTGAAGTTCCCGAGTATAACAAGGAATACATGCAGCAGTATCGTGACACTCTTATGGAAGCAGTTGCTGAGACCAGTGAAGAATTCATGGACAGATACTTCAGCGGCGATACTTTCTCAGAGCAGGAGATCAGATCAGCACTTAGAACCAACGTATGTGACGGATCCATTGTTCCTATCGAGATGGGATCAAGTATCCTTGCACAGGGTGTTTACACACTTCTTGACGATATTGTTAAGTATATGCCGGCTCCCGAGAACCGTAAGATGGCCGGTATTAACATGAAGACCAATGAGATTTTCGAAGCTAACTTCGATTTCTCCAAGCCGAAGACAGCTTTCGTATTTAAGACCATGATGGATCCTTTTATTGGAAAATACTCCATGATCAAGGTTCGTTCAGGCGTTATCAAGACTGATGACATAATGTACGATTCCAATAAGGATACAGAAGTTAAGATTGGTAAGATATATGTAATGCAGGGTAATAAGACTATCGAGGTTCCCGAGCTTCATGCAGGTGATTTCGGTGCTCTTCAGAAACTTGATGTATCCACAGGTGACACACTTTCAACCAAGGCTAATCCTGTACAGTATGCACCTATGGATATTTCACAGCCCTATACATACATGAGATATAAGGCTCAGAATAAGGCTGATATCGATAAGATTGCTCAGTCTCTGGCTAAGCTTTCTGCTGAGGATGCTACTCTTAAGGTTGTAAACGATGCAGAGAATCATCAGTCACTTATCTACGGTATGGGTGATATGCACCTTGAAATCGCAGTAAGTAAGCTTCTCAACGAGTATAAGGTAGCCGTTGATCTCGATAAGCCGAAGGTAGCTTTCAGAGAGACTATCCGCAAGAATTCTGATGTGGAATACAAATATAAGAAGCAGACCGGTGGACACGGCCAGTACGGACACGTTAAGATGCGCTTCGAGCCTTCAGGTGACGACAGCAAGGCTTATATATTTGATCAGGTTGTAGTAGGCGGAGCTGTTCCGAAGAATTACTTCCCGGCAGTTGAGAAGGGTATTGCTGAGGCTTCTCAGAGAGGACCTCTTGCAGCATATCCCGTTGTTGGTGTTAAGGCTACTCTTTATGACGGTTCCTATCACCCGGTAGATTCATCGGAAATGGCCTTCAAGGTTGCTGCAAGTAATGCCTTCAAGAAGGGCTTTATGGATGCAACTCCCGTCCTTCTTGAGCCTATCGCTTCACTCAAGGTTACTGTTCCGGATTCATTCACCGGAGATGTAATGGGTGATCTCAATAAGAGAAGAGGACGCGTACTCGGTATGAATCCTACCGGCGACGGCAAGCAGGTTATTGAGGCTGATGTTCCCATGATGGAACTCTTTGGATATTGCACAACGCTTCGTTCCATGACCGGTGGCGCAGGTGACTATGAGTATAGCTTCGCTCGCTACGAACAGGCTCCTCAGGATATTCAGGCTAAGGAAGTAGCAGCTAGAGCTGAGAAGGTTAAGGAGAATGGCATCGAAGACTAATCTCTTAAAGAGAGTCTTTAAGGATTTGCTATTTTGAATTTTATTAGCTGACATTCTATATACGGAATGTCAGCTATTTTATTGTTATTTTATAGTTTCTTTAAATCGTACTTATATCTTTGTGTTACCATAAAACTGAAGATGTATAACTGTGAGTTTTTATAAATCGTTTTCTTATGAGGGGTTAAAATATGCCGCATTTTGGTATGCACATAGGCTTAAGATATGACATTATTGGAGAGTATGCCAGCCTTCTTCTTGCTATTCTTTTGCTGGTTTTCATGTCACTGACTAAGCCTAAAAAATCAAAAAGCTATAAATTCCTTGTTCTTGGAGTCTTGACAGCCATAGTGGCAACGGCTACGCAGATAATGATTGTTGAAGTGGCAAGTAACGTTTCTGTCTACTACAACAGGTCAACTTTTACTGCACTTCTTACCTTTTTCCTGGTGCTTTACGCGGCTATTCTTGTCTTGATTTTTAATTACATAAATCTCATGAGCGAAAAGAGATTAAAGAAACGTTCTGTAATTATTATGCTCTATGTTTCCATTGCGCTTTTTTATTTTTCAGGCGTAGTCTATCAGGTTGCAATGAAAAGCCTTTATTTTGTCAGGACAGATGGTATTGATATTACACATTTCACAACTTTTTATTGCATGATGGGCATGTTGTGTGCAGTCATATGTTTTATTGTAGTCATGATCAGAAGACGCACCATAGCTCGAATTGTAATAAGAGGAGTTCTGATTGTCGTGCCTCTCGATATTATAGTTCTCATTTTGCAGATTATCGACAAAAAGGCTATTTTCAGTGCGTCGACCTACGTCATCCCTTTGGTTGCTTTCTATCTGCTATTCCATTCAAATCCTTATGATGAGGATACCGGATGTCAGAATGTGAGTGCTATGGAAAGCAGGTTTATTACAGATATAAGAAGAAATAGATTTTTTTATTTGGCTTATATAGATTTCCCGCAGCTTACAGATACATCCTTTAGTCCGGATTATGAGATGCTCTCTATAGAAATGGCAAGAGTATGTAGGGAGATAGAAAGAATTTCAAGAAAAATACAGCTGTATAGAATTAGTTTTGGAACCTATATGGCTCTTATCGAGACAAAAGAACGTTCAGATGCTCAGAATTATTCCGAACAAATGCGGGATATTCTTGATGCATTTCATGACAGAACAGAGGATCATTTCCACTATTTTCTTGGGGTATGCGGAGACAGTAGGAGATTTTCTTCTGTCGGCAACAAATGGACGCAACTGTTCATGATGTATATCAAAGAGACAAAGCATATTGATGGAGAGAATGTTTATTATTTTGCAAACGGTTCGGATTTCAGAGATTTTGATGAGATTTATAAGATTGAACAAACTCTTCTTGATGTCAGAATGAAGATGGATGCAGAAGATGAGCGTATTATCTGCTATGCGCAGCCTATTTATAGTGTAGACAAAGATGAGTTCAGATCTGCAGAGGCACTTATGAGATTGCACATAGATGGAAAGATGATTCCTCCGGATATGTTTATTCCGATTGCGGAGAGGAATAATTGTATTCATGCGCTCACGGTCATAATGATACATAAAGTATGCAAGGCTGTAGAAAATCTGTCTATGGAATACGATTTTGATGCTATAACCATAAATTGCTCGACTGCAGATTTTACCGATAAGACTTTTTATAAGGAAATTCTCGATATAATTCATGGTTACAATATTGATCAGAAGATGATCAGACTTGAATTAACCGAGTCCATGATGGCAGAAAACTATGAAGCAGTTAAGCATAATATGGATATGCTTAATCGTGAAGGAATTCATCTTTATATGGACGACTTCGGAACCGGCTATTCCAATCTTGAGAGAGTTGTTGACGTGCCCGTTCAGACAATCAAGTTTGATAAATCCCTGTTATACAAGTCAATTAAGGATGACAGGGTTGATGATATCATTTCCTATATGATCGAGTTTTTCAAGAAAAACGGCTTTGTCACACTTATTGAAGGTGTAGAGGATGAGTCACAAAAGAAGTACAGTATTGATCGTGGTTTCGATTATATTCAGGGCTATCACTATGCTAAGCCCGGCCCGATCGAAAGTCTGAGTAAATATTTTAAGCATAAGTAATCTGCGATAATCTGCAGAATCCTTGAATTATGATACTTCGGTATGGTAAAATCTTGACTATGTTTATAATTTCAATAAAAGCCGAGGTATCATAAATGTCAGAGTTATACAATCACAAAGAAGTCGAACAGAAATGGCAAAAGGTTTGGGATGATGAGAATGCATTTGCTGCAAGTAATGATTATTCCAAGCCTAAGTATTATGCGCTTGTTGAGTTTCCGTATCCTTCAGGACAGGGACTCCATGTAGGTCATCCCAGACCGTATACAGCGCTTGATATTGTTGCGCGTAAGCGCAGAATGCAGGGATATAATGTTCTTTATCCCATGGGATGGGACGCTTTCGGTCTTCCTACAGAGAACTATGCGATCAAGAATCATATTCATCCTAAGATCGTAACAGCCAATAATGTAAAGAAGTTCAAGAATCAGCTTCATTCTTTGGGTTATTCCTTTGACTGGAACAGAGAAATAAATACAACAGATCCTGATTACTACAAGTGGACACAGTGGATTTTCCTTAAGCTTTTCAAGGAGGGCCTTGCTTATAAAAAGGAGATGCCCATCAACTGGTGTACATCCTGTAAGGTTGGTCTTGCCAACGAGGAAGTTGTAAACGGCGTATGCGAGCGCTGTGGATCAGAGGTTGTCCGCAAGGTTAAGAGTGAGTGGATGCTGAAGATTACAGAGTATGCTGACAAGCTTATTGATGGTCTCGACGGCGTTGATTATATCGAGAGAGTTAAGGTTTCACAGAAAAACTGGATCGGACGTTCAACCGGTGCTGAGGTTGATTTCGAGATTGCCGGTACTGAGGATAAGCTTACTGTTTATACCACAAGATGTGATACTCTATTCGGAGCAACTTACATGGTAGTTTCTCCTGAGCATCCTTATCTTGATAAGTACAAGGATAAAATAAACAATTTTGATGCTATTCTTGCATATAGAGAAGAAGCAGCAAAGAAATCCGACTTTGAGCGTGCCGAGCTTGCAAAGGATAAGACCGGTGTAGAGATTGACGGTCTTAAAGCTATAAATCCCGTAAACGGAAAAGAGATTCCGATCTGGGTTTCCGATTATGTACTTATGAGCTATGGTACAGGTGCTATCATGGCGGTTCCTGCACATGATGACAGAGACTGGGAGTTTGCTAAGAAATTCGGTCTTCCTATTATTCAGGTTGTGGCTAAGGATGGCGAAGAGGTTGATGTTAACGAAGCTGCGTTTACGGATGTTGCTACAGGAGTTCTTATCAATTCAGACTTCATCAACGGTCTTTCCGTAAACGATGCCAAGGAAAAAATGATTTCATTTCTTGAGGAAAAGAAGATCGGACATGCACAGGTAAATTATAAGCTTCGTGACTGGGTATTCTCTCGCCAGAGATACTGGGGCGAGCCTATTCCGATTGTTGAATGCGAAAAGTGCGGATTTGTTCCGATTGATGAATCAGAGCTTCCGTTGCTTCTTCCCGAAGTAGACAGCTATGAGCCTACGGATAACGGAGAGTCACCGCTTGCTGCTATGACAGACTGGGTTAATACCACATGTCCTTGCTGCGGAGGCCCTGCAAAGAGAGAGACAGATACTATGCCTCAGTGGGCAGGTTCATCCTGGTACTTCCTCAGATATACAGATCCTACAAACAAGGAAGCACTTGCAAGTAAGGAAGCACTTAAGTACTGGCTGCCCGTAGACTGGTATAACGGAGGTATGGAGCATACAACACTTCACCTTCTGTATTCCAGATTCTGGCATAAGTTCCTCTATGATCAGGGCGTAGTACCTACATCAGAGCCTTATCAGAAGAGAACCAGCCACGGTATGATCCTTGGTGAGAATGGCGAGAAGATGAGTAAATCCCGCGGTAATGTCGTTAATCCCGATGATATCGTTGAGGATTACGGCGCTGATACACTCAGAACCTATGAGATGTTCATCGGTGCATTCGATCTTGCTGCATCATGGTCAGAAGATGGAGTTAAGGGCTGTCGCAGATTCCTTGAAAGAGTTTGGAAGCTCCAGGATATTATGGTAGACGGCGATGAGTACTCAGAGGAACTTAAGGGTGAGATGCACAGAACAATCAAGAAGGTTTCAAGTGACTTTGAAAACCTTAAGTACAACACAGCTATTGCAGCAATGATGTCACTTATAAATGATTTTTATAAGAAAAATGCTGTTACTAAGGCTGAGTACAAGACACTTATCACTATGCTTAATCCTGTAGCACCTCATATTACTGAGGAAATATGGCAGAGAATCGGCGGAGAGGGCAGACTCTATCAGCAGACATGGCCTGAGTTTGATGAGGCGCTTACAGTTGAAAACACTGTAGAAATTGCTGTACAGGTTAACGGTAAGGTAAGAGCTACAATTTCAATCGGTAAGGACGATCCTAAGGATGAGGTTCTTGCCAAGGCAAGAGAGGCTATATCCGGAAAATTTGATGGCAATATTATCAAAGAGATCTATGTACCCGGAAAGATTTGCAACATTGTTATGAAGTGACTATAAGGAGGGACATATATGCATTTGGGTAAACATTTTAGACAGTTAGTAGTAGGAATAGTATTTGCACTCTTCATTTTCATCTTTGCTAAGGGCTTCGGTATGGAAGATGTAGAATATGCCGGATCTGTATTAGCTGTAACTGCAGGAGATGCATATTCTGAACTTTCGCTTACGATGAATGAGATACAACTTGATCCCGGAGAAGTAGAGACCGTCGAAGGGATAGCTACACCGGTTGTTGTTAAGGATAAGACAATTTACTGGGAGAGCGATGATATCACTGTGGCAACCGTAGATCGAGATGAGGGTGCCTACAATAAAGCTTATATTACTGCTGTGGAAGTTGGTAAGACTCAAATTAAAGCCAAAAACGCTGTTGGAAATGTTATAGCAGTTTGCAAAGTTACTGTCGGAAATCCGAGCGGCCTTGAAAAGATGAAGCAGGTTAAGGCTTCAAAAGTAACTGTTTCTTCTCTTAGGGCTGCAAAGGGAACTCTTAAGATAAAATATAAAGCGGTTTCTTATGCGACAGGATATCAGATTCGTTACAAAAAGAGCGGCGGCTCATGGAAAGACATTGATACAAAAAACAAGACATATACGTTAAGTAAACTTGCCAAAGGGAAGTACTACATAAAAGTAAGAGCTTACAAAAAGTATGATGGCAAGAAGTATTACAGTAAATTTACAAAAACCTATAAAGTCAAAGTAAAATAACATTATATAGCCTGCAACAGATTATTCTGTTGCAGGCTATTTTATTAAATCATAAACGAAATATTAAATTTTTGAAAAATCGTATACAAATCAATGCATATTTAGATTAGTCTGCTAAAATGTATGTGTAACAGTTTTTTGTTTTGAGGGGCGGGAAATATCAATAATTTCGAGTATGCGCCGGAAAATGAACGGAGACAATTATGGGTATAAAAAATCTTGTGAAAGTCAACGAAAAAAAGATGCATGACATGAGCGTGCAGGAGAAGTTCAATTCCACGTTCAAGCAGATCATTATCATGTTCTGTGTTGCTATAGCAATTCTTGTATTAACCCTGGTATTTGCTGTAGTTTCCATAAGAACTATCTATCGTAAGTATTACAATATGAATACTATTCAGGCAGATATCAGAATTGATATGCAGGCGCTGTCAAAGGCTTTTCTTTGGGGGCTGTCATCACCTGATGATGCTATAAGAGAGGAACAGCTTGGTAAAGCTATGGAAAAGTTTGGCGAGTTCAGCGACAACCTAACTAAGCTTGCTGCTATTTCCGATGACGACGAAGCCATAAATACTGTTTCTAATGATTTAAAAACAGTAGAAAACAATGGGAAAACACTAGGGAATATGTTTACGGATGGATCCTCTTCAGATGATTTGTTCTACTATTTTAATGATACCCTTTATCCCTCAATAGATGTTGCTGTAAAAGACTTTAAGACAGTTTCGAGTTCAACTACTGAAGCTGCAGCTGCTGCCTACAGAAATTCGCTTATTATCGGAGCTATAATGTCCATAATCACATTTATCATAGTTGCGATGGTACTTATCTATATTGTGGATGTTAAGAAGAAACTGTCCTATTCAATTCTGGCACCTGTTGAGGAGATTTCCAAGGCTGCTGATCAGATGTCCAGAGGTAATCTTGATATCAATATTGATTACACATCAGAGGATGAGCTTGGTAAACTGGCAAGTGATCTGAATTCTTCAACAGCTGTAACAGCTCAGATTGTTTCCGATATCAGGGAAACTTTGAAAATGGTTGCCGACGGTGACTTTACTCAGGGAACGCTTCATCCTGAACTTTATAAAGAAGACTTTGCACCCATAAATGAAGCTCTTAACAATATTACAGATTCACTGTCAGATACTCTTTCACATGTACGGGAATCATCTAATCATGTATCCGAAGGTGCAAACGGCATGAGCAGGGGAGCAACTGACCTTGCTGAAGGTGCAACGGACCAGGCGGCAGCGGTTGAAGAATTAACGGCATCTGTTGCTACGGTTACAGCTCAGACTAAGACTATGGCAGAAACAGCTGAGAGATCAAGGCAGATGGCGGACAGAGTTCGCGATGATGCTGATGCAAGTGCACGAAAGATGCATCTTGTAACGGATGCGATGATTAGGATTACTGAGGCATCCAATGAAATCGAACAGGTAACCAATACTATTGAATCAATTGCAAAGCAGACACAGCTGCTTGCTCTTAATGCTTCAATTGAGGCAGCAAGAGCCGGCGAATCTGGTAAGGGCTTTGCGGTTGTTGCAGAAGAGATCAGTACTCTTGCCAGTCAGAGTAGTGAGGCTGCAAAGAATACACATCAGCTAATTCAGGATACTATGGAAGAAATCCGAAACGGAAATGACGTAGTAGGAGAAACCACCGATGCTCTTCAGCAGATGCAGTCCTCAGTTGAAGAAATTACAGGTATGATAGTAGAGACGGGAGAGATGGCACAGCAACAGGCAGCCAGCATGGAGGAAATCAATGACGGTATTGATCAGATTTCAACGGTTGTCCAAAGCAACTCCGAAACAGCCCAGGAATCCAGCAATGTTTCCCAAGAGCTTACCCAGCAATCGGAAGACCTTAATAGACTGATAAATCAATTCAAACTCAGATAAACAGAAAGCCCACGGAAAAAATTCCGTGGGTATTTTTTATAAGTTGCACTTTATTGCATTAACGCGTTGACATATATGGTATTATTGTATACAATAATGCAAAACAATTATTTAAAATCATTTTAATGAATTCTATTAAGTTAGGTGTTTTTAGGAGGAACCAGAAATGCAGGATCAGACTTTCCAGAACAGACCGGTGACAATGAATGAGCACAACAATCTTTTACAGATTGAAGAGCATATGTATATTTTGGACGATGTTGAAAAGCCCAATGTTTTCAGAAACATGTTCCCTTATGATGAGATTCCGAAGATTCCGTTTAATGATAGAATTGTTCCGCATAATATGCCAAAGGATATCTGGATTACAGATACTACTTTCCGCGACGGTCAGCAGTCAAGAGCTCCGTATTCCACAGAGCAGATTGTAAAGATATATGATATGCTTCATGAGCTCGGCGGTCCTAACGGCATGATCAGGGCAAGTGAGTTTTTCCTTTACAGCAAGAAGGACAGAGATGCAGTTTATAAATGTATGGAGAGGGGATATAAGTTCCCTGAAGTAACAAGCTGGATCAGAGCCAGCAAAGAGGATTTCAAGCTTGTAAAAGAGATTGGAATGAAGGAAACCGGAATTCTTGTAAGCTGCTCTGATTATCATATTTTCCTGAAGCTTAAAATGACAAGAAGACAGGCACTTGATCACTATCTTAGTGTAATCAGAGATTGTCTTGAAGAAGGTATTGCCTGCAGATGCCACCTTGAGGATATTACAAGAGCTGATATTTACGGATTTGTTGTTCCTTTCTGTGTTGAGCTTATGAAGCTTCGCGAGGAGTATGGTATTCCGATTAAAGTTCGTGCCTGCGATACGATGGGATATGGTGTTAATTTCTCGGGTGCTGTTATTCCCAGAAGCGTACAAGGTATTATATATGCTCTTAACACAAATGCAAGTGTTCCCAGTGAGCTCATCGAGTGGCATGGACACAATGATTTTTATAAAGCAGTGTCCAATTCAACTACTGCATGGCTCTATGGTTGTTCAGGAGTCAATGCTTCTCTGTTCGGTATAGGAGAGAGAACGGGAAATACACCTCTCGAAGCTATGATCTTCGAGTATGCGCAGCTAAAGGGCACACTAAACGGCATGAATACACATGTTATAACAGATCTTGCCCAATATTACGAGAAGGAACTTGGTTACAAGATTCCGCCTCAGACACCTTTTGTAGGGAAGAACTTTAACGTGACAAGAGCCGGTATACATGCTGATGGACTTCTCAAGAATGAGGAAATTTATAATATATTTGATACGGATAAGTTCCTCGGAAGACCTCCGGTAAGCGCAGTTTCCAACACTTCGGGTCTTGCGGGAATTGCACATTGGATAAACGTTCACTATCACCTTAAGGACGATGCAGCACTTGGTAAGGATTCCAAGCTTGTTCAGATATTGAAGGAATGGGTTGACAGTGAGTACGAGAACGGCCGTGTAACCGTAATGTACGATGAGGAGCTAACAGCAAAAATAGATGAAGTATCAAAACTAATTGGTATCGAAGTTCGGGATGGCTCAATCAAATAATGCCTTCCCCTTGGGGGGAAGGTGCCCGAAGGGCGGATGAGGGGCAAAGGTGAAATCATGGAAAAGAAAGATTTAAAACAGGAAGTTACCGATAAGTATTCTCTTCGGGGCCGTGTTTTTCACAGGATAAGAGAGGATATTTTAAATGGTAAATATGAAGATCATGAGGAATTAAAGGAAGTAGCAATCGGCGAAGAGCTTGGAGTAAGCAGGACGCCGGTGAGAGAAGCTCTGCGCCAACTAGAGCTTGAAGGCCTGGTTCAGATAATACCGAACAAAGGCGCGTATGTAGTAGGTATAAGTGCTTCTGATGTCAGAGACATTTATATGATTCGTTCAAGACTTGAGGGACTTTGTGCAAGATGGGCCTGCGAGAATATAACAAAGGAACAGCTTGAAGAGCTTGAAGAGATAGTTTATCTGGCTGATTTTCATGAGAAAAAGGGCCATTTTGATCAGCTTGCAGAGCTTGATAACAGATTCCATACAATTCTTTATGAATCATGCAATTCGAAGATGCTTGAGCATCTTTTAAAGGATTATCATCAATATGTATGGCTCATAAGACAGAAGACTTTAACCGGTAGCCGAGGTAAGGATTCCAATAATGAGCATCGCAGTATAATGGAGGCAATAAGAGATAAAGATCCCGACAGGGCCGAAGAAATTGCCAATAGGCACATGCACAGTGCTTATGATAATATGGTTAAAAATGGTTTACTTGAAATGTTTAACTAAGGAGAGGAGCTTATATGTCCAGAATTAAAATGACTACACCCATTGTTGAGATGGACGGGGATGAGATGACCAGAATTCTCTGGAAGATGATCAAGGAAGAACTTATTGAACCCTATATCGAGCTTAAGAGTGATTATTATGATCTTGGTCTTAAGTATCGTGACGAGACAGATGATAAGGTTACTATAGACAGTGCCAATGCCACAAAAAAGTATGGTGTTGCAGTAAAATGTGCAACCATTACGCCAAACGCAGCACGTGTTGAGGAGTATGATCTCAAACAGATGTGGAAGAGTCCAAACGGTACAATCAGAGCGATGCTTGATGGAACAGTTTTCCGCGCACCGATCCTTGTTAAGGGTATCGAGCCAAATGTAAAAACCTGGGAAAAACCCATAACTCTCGCTAGACATGCTTATGGCGATGTATATAAAAATGTTGAAATTGCTGTTCCCGGAGCAGGCAAGGCAGAGCTTGTATTTACAGGGGAAGATGGCAAAGAGATAAGACAGACAATACAGGAGTTTGACGGCCCCGGTATCATTCAGGGAATCCACAATAAGGATGCCTCAATAAAGAGCTTTGCAAAGGCTTGTTTTGAATATGCTCTTTCAACCAAGCAGGATCTTTGGTTTGCAACAAAGGATACTATCAGTAAGACCTATGATGCAAGATTTAGAGAAATTTTTGATTCCACTTTTGAGAAGGACTATAAGCACAGATTCGATGCAGCAGGTATTGAATATTTCTACACACTTATTGATGATGCTGTTGCACGTGTAATGAAGTCAAAGGGTGGATTCATCTGGGCATGCAAGAATTATGACGGAGATGTAATGAGTGATATGGTTTCCTCTGCATGTGGATCTCTTGCAATGATGACTTCAGTTCTTGTTTCTCCGGAAGGAATATATGAGTACGAGGCAGCACACGGAACCGTTCAGCGCCACTATTACAAATACCTAAAGGGTGAGGAGACTTCTACCAATCCTGTGGCAACTATCTTTGCATGGACAGGCGCGATGAGAAAGCGCGGAGAACTTGATGGAATACAGGGACTTATTGATTGGGCTGATAAGATGGAAAAAGCAACACTTAAGACTATTGAGGATGGAAAGATGACAGGAGATCTTCTTCTCATTACTACCAATCCCAATGCTAAAAAGCTTAATTCCGAGGATTTCATAAGAGAAATCAGAAATACTTTTGATGCAATTTAATTAAAACTTTCCCAAATCGCCGGACTATAGGTTAAGCCCATAAATCCGCGGTTTGTTACTTCATTTGTCAGAAAATGAGTGCACCAAAGGCAAAAATCCTTGGTAAACCGCATCATTTTCCTTGATTTTTACTGCACTTTGACATCAGATTTTTGTAAAATGGGACAGAGAAAGCTTGAATATATAGTCCTGATATGGTATAATAGGACTATATAAAAGGAGGCTTTCTTATGCCAGTTCCAGCAGATATCCGTGCAGTTCCCAGACCAGTAAATACCATCGTAGATGACAGCGGACGTGACGGCCCTAAAAGATACGCTGTTCGAGAAAGGGCATCCACGAAATATGTTGCAGGTGGAAATCCTCAGCCGCGCAACGGCAAGGTTGTCGGACATATCATCAAT
Organism: Butyrivibrio sp. INlla16; assembly: GCF_900104155.1. GTDB lineage: Bacteria > Bacillota > Clostridia > Lachnospirales > Lachnospiraceae > Butyrivibrio. The sequence continues at coordinate 1,436 of NZ_FMYB01000007.1, read as the reverse complement.
CACGAGTATGTCCCTGTTACAGCAACTGCTTCATCTGTTCCGGTGGTTCCTGATATGCTGTCCTATGGAACCTCTGCCCTTGTTCACTCAGTGACCCGGGACATTGAAAAAGATCTGCTGGCAGTTTACGACCCTTCTGATGTCTATGCGATTATGGCAATCGCTTCGCTCAGGGTCATTAAGCCTCAGGTCACTGACAGCAGGCTTTCGCAACACTACAACCGTTGTTTTGTCTGTAAGGACTATCCTGGTGCAGCCATATCGAAAAACTCTGTCAGTAAGCTGTTTAACAAGATTGGTATGGACGGAGCGCGGCGCAGTATGTTTTATCAGCTACGCATGAAAGCTACATCTGCTGACCATCACGTAGCAATTGATGGCACCTTAAAGCAGGACACAAGCATAGTCAATGACCTGTCGGCATACTCCTACAAAGCGAGAGTACGAGGATGCAGCGAGGTCTCCGTTCTCTATGCTTACGACATTGAACTGATGGAACCCATATGTGCCGAGATATTCCCTGGCAACAGTATAGATTCAAAGTCATATCCTGCATTTATACGCGATAATGATCTTAGAAGAGGAATCATTGTCGCAGATAAGGGCTTTCCTCCGAGCAAGATTAAAGAAGAGCTTTCGGAAAGACCTGATCTTCATTTCCTTACACCTATCAAGCGAAACGACAAACGCATTTCTGATAATGACATGCTATCGTTTGATGGTGTACTTGTGGGCATAGATGCCCATGTGGTTTATAAAAAAGCCAGAATTAAAGGTGGTCGTTACCTTTACGCATTCAAAGATGCAAAGAAGGCTGCAAAGGAAGAAACAACTTACCTTGCAAACGCCAAGCGTAAGAACACTTTTTCTCCTGAGAAGTACTCTGATAAAAGGAATACGTTCGGCGTAATGGTTCTCGAATCAGATCAGGACCTTGCTCCTGAAGTAGCATACAAGTGTTATCAGGACCGCTGGCTTCTGGAGATGGTCTTTAAACGCTATAAGAGTGATGAGTGCCTTGACCATACTGGTGAGCAGGGTGACTTTGCTGTAATAGGCAGCGAGTTTGTAAACTTTATCTCAACTGTTGCAACCTGCAGAATTATCCGCAAAGCCGAAAATGCTGGACTTCTGAAACAGATGTCCTATGGTGAACTTATGGATGATCTTTCATCAGCATGGCGTAGGGCAGATGCACCAGCAGAGCCATCATCCGATGACGGTTTTTGGGTACACACAATACAAACCGCAACGGAAGAGCTCGAAGCTCTTGGGCTTTCAAAGCCGGCTCCAAAGCCTGAGCCTAAGAAACGCGGGCGAAAGCCGAAGCCAAAGAATCAGATTGAAATAAAACCCAAGCGGCCACGTGGTCGTCCAAGAAAGGACGCTAACCCTTCTGCCGGAAATCTATAGTCCGGCAGATTGGGAATCTTTTA